>CAZENR010000007.1:0-85468 GCA_964513925.1 uncultured Candidatus Peribacteria bacterium | reverse complement strand
GGTGAATATGTTCCTGGGTCTTGTACTCACCGCCCGTCAAGTCATGAAAGGTAGAAGCACCTGAAGGACCTTTACCAGCAATGGGGGGTACCACGGTGAAACTACTGATTGGGACTAAGTCGTAACAAGGTATCCGTAGGAGAACCTGCGGATGGAACATCTCCTTACCAGGGAGTCATTTCCTGGCGCATCCTCTAGTCCGTGCCAAGTACTATGATGCTTGATCCCGCATTCGCGGGACAAAATGCCAAATTGGCCGAGGGCACCCTCCTCTTTTCGGAATTCAGTCTCTCCCCTCTCGGGGATGCTGGATTCTGCAAAGAGTGAGGCTCGGAACGTCTCTTTTCTCTTTCTCTGTTACACGATGGGGTGACCCGGGGCTTTTTGGCGTGAGTGCACATGCGCGCTGGACACGCTAATGGCAAGGCTACGACGAATACGCACAGTGCATGCAACAAGGGTAGATCGGCCCTACAATGTTGTAAGGCCGATGTATTGACTTAACCAATCGGAGAATCGAACTTTGCAAGTGACGCAAGAAGTTGTGGATCGTCTTCGTCGGGCTCTAATGCGTCTTGTGTTTGCAGTTGTTCTGGGCCAAAAAAACGCGCTTCGATGGCATCCATCGCCGCATCTGCTTCGGCATCTAGGCGTGATTCTCGTTGTTGCGGAGTTTCGGTGGCCAAGTAGAGCTCCTTGCGCAAGCGATCGGCATGGGCCGTGTGCTGGATGGTAAGGTAAAAGTTGCTACCCATTTCTCTGCGAAAGCGCTCTGCTAGTGCCAGTACTTCCTGTAGTTCTTGGCGTAAAGTGGCGATCTCTGGCGATTCCTGCTGGGTTACAACTTCGTCCGAAAAACGTGGTGCAAGTGTGGGGTGCATGTGAAATGGGGGAATTAGCCGATAACAGAGTCGTATCTGGTGCCAATATGAGTGGCAAACCACATCTCTTCGTCGGCTTCTATATCGTCGTGTAGCTGCGAGTCTGTTTTCTGCAGTTCTCGCTCGAGACGCGCAAGGGCATCTCGCATCGCCTGAGCCTGAACGATGGGATCGAGTGTGCGGATATCCGCCATAAGTTGCTTGATGGCAGGAGTTTGAGGCCGCGGTGCCGCAGCATCTAGCAAGTCCTTCGCCTTCTGAATATGTGGATACATCTGTGGCACTGCAGGATCGACATCATCCTCGCTGGCAAGTAGATCGAAGTAGCGCTCAAGAAGAGGGGCTTGCGCGCGCTCTACACGCACCAGAGATTCTGGACGTGCGACGTTTGGAGTGCCATTTGCCTGCTCTGACGTGGCGGTGACCTCTATATCACCAAGGTGTTTACGCATAATTGGGGGAAAAAGATGCCGCATGATACGAATGCGACCACTGGAGACAAATGCACGAGGCATGCGAAGTGTCACCTAGCGTGTTACACGGCTTCTTCCTATGAAAAAAACGATCTAGCTAAAGTAGAAAAGACTGTCAGATCTTCTTCACATTGCGGTACTTTGCCACGATCATTTCTGCTAATTCCTGCTGCAGGGTTGTGCCGGGGATGCGTTGCAATGCATGCCGAAGGAAGCCTTCTACAAACATCTGGCGAGCTGCACGCTCATCTATGCCACGACTGGCAAAATAGAAGAGATCTTCACCGCTGACGCGCGATACGGTTGCAGAGTGGCTTGCCTTTACGTCATTGGTGCGAATTTCCAAGCCTGGGACGGCATCGACGCAAGCAGAGGGATCGAGCATGAGCACTTCTTCGGTCAGGAAGGTGTCTGTCCCCCGCCCTGCCAAGCCTATGTCGATCATGCCGTTGCACCGCACATGCGCCTGCTGTTCGGCAACACCGGTTATGGTGATTGTCCCACCCCCATCCGCTGCACGGAATCGGTTGTGTACGTCGGTTTGCTGACGTTCTTTGGCATGCGCGTAACACAGTACATCTGCGCTGGCGCTGGCGCGCGGCCCCTGCAGCGTAGACACCCCCGTATGCCGCACGTCACTGCCAAGCAACAAGGTGTGCCAATGCATTGCGCCGGCATCTGCAACGGTCGCGGTTTGCTCCACGACAGTCTGCGTGCCTTGAGGCACAACAAGCACGACATGGAATAATGCCCTCTTCCCTACCGCCACATCGATATGCAGCATTGAAGATGTGGCGCGCAGCACCAACGGAGCATCGCAGGTTGCGCCATCTGGCACGCGCACGATCACTCGGTCGTTCTTGCACTGCAATGTAACGCCTTTCGCACGGAGTGCTGCAGGTAAACGATACGCCGAGGACGAGCGATGTAGTGGTGTCACGGTAAATTTTGCTGGGTGCATGGTACTCCAGTAGCATGGAGACGTTTAGCTATTTCCTCCCTGACAGTATGCGACCCGCAGTACCAGAAGCCCCTCGTGAACGACCGCGCTCCCGCGCCAAGGAAGCGCTTGGAAACCTGCGCCGTCGCATTGGCACCAAGGCAGGGCCAGCGCTGCGCAAAACTGCGGGCATTGTGGGCCGCGGATTGCGCAAGGCGCCCAAGGCAGGCGTGCAATTGGCCCGTGGATTGGCAAGCAGGCTGAAAAAGAAGAAAAGCTAACGCTGAGAGCCGCTAGCGCTTCTGGAAAATATTTGTTAAAAGTGTAATTTTATTGTATAATATAATTAGGCCTGGTTGAACACCAGGAGGCTACTCGGTTCCGAGCAGCACCTGGTCCGGGACACCAGGCTGCGCTGCTCTTTTCAGAAGGGGCTACCCATGTGGGACTGGTTCGTCAAAAAAACGTGGATTGAGCGAATGATGTTCTTGGCACTAGGCGTGGTTACCGCCATTGCCGTGTTCCAAGTCGTCGTCGCTCCCATCGTTCGCGCCGGCGCTGAGCCGGTTTCAAGCGCGCTTGCCGCGCCGCGAAAATAACAGCCACAGCTCTCTTCAAAAGGAGCGGCACGCCCCCTGGTTCACTCCAGGGGGCAATGCTGCACTCAACCGAATGACACATACACAGTTCTCTATGAGAATCGGAAACACATCTTCGTATCGCGTAGAGCCCATACAACCGATTGCCAAAACCGGAAGCGCGACCCAAAAGCCTAAGGACATGCCTCAGCGCAAAGAAAAGCCGAAAGGGAGGCAAGCGGATCGAGCAAAAGAAGTAGCTTCCGATCCTGCGGAACATGTTGAGACGCTTACTTCATGGTGGCAGGCGGCAATGGGGCATGTATTCGGTGAAACAAGACAGCCACATCGGCCGGATAACGAGACGCCAAAGGGCATAGATATTCGAGCGTAAGGCGGAACAATTGCAGAGTGTCGTCAGTTGTTTTTGCCTGTGACCAAGAGTACGACTAGTGCATGAATCAGAATGTCCTTGCAGCCATTCTCGTAGTGGTCATGATTGTCACCACGATCATCGCCTACATGACGCAACCGACTGCGCGCCAGGCCCAGCCGCAGGCAACAAGCTCGGTGCGTGCCAATAACGACGGAGTTATTCCTGTGCAATAAAAGGCTTTTATCTGCGGAGAAGTTGATTATTGCGTAAATATTTTTTTATTGTAAAATATCTTAGTCTGGTGCGACATTCGTGCGCCGAAAGGCGGTGTCATGTCACCAGGCGTCGCCTGTTCTTTCTGCCGGAGGTAACCCCGTCATGGGGAGCCGTTCCATCTGGCTCACGCGCGAGGGCGTGATGCTAATTGCAGTCGCGGTAGTAGTGGCAGTGGCGCTGATCTGGGGCCTCGTCGAGGCTTCCAAGGAGGCATTCAACCCATTCCCGCCAAAGCCGCCGATGCAGAAAAAAGAGAAGAGCGACAAGCAACCGCAGCAACCGCTGCCCCGGCCTCAACAGCCGGGTAACCTCTAACCCTCGTACCCAGCACCCTGTCGGCCGATCGGTCGGCAGGGTGCGCAACCACTTCATTCCCTACATACGCGTATGGCTATTGATCGCATCGGTTCCGTAGGCCCCAGCGGAGAAACTCCCGAACCAGGACGCATACAGCCGAAAGCTGCTGTCGGCTCTCCAGCATTTAGCGACATGTTGGCTGTTGCTATGGAGAAGGACATTCGCGAAGCCATCAAGCCCGAACGCAGTTCTGCCGAATTGATTGGATGCATGCTTGGTTACAACGATGCGCAGCTGGTATTGGCAATGAGCATTATTGCATCGTGGGAAGCGGGACGCCGCGAAGCCGTTCGCGCAGACATGGAGGCCCGTCAGCACGAAGCAGGCATGCAGCGTCTTCTGGCTGAATTTGCAAAGCAAGTGACCACCGTATCTCCGCCAACTGGTGCTGCGCAGGCAACTGTAGACCAACAATTAGGCCAAGATCGCCTCTTGCTGGAAATAGCCCTGCGTCTGCAACAACAAGGAAAAACCGGAGATGAGCCTCCGGCCTCGACGGAAAAGAAGGAGGATTAACCCACGCTGCCTTCCATTTCCAGTTCTATCAGGCGGTTCATTTCCACCGCGTACTCAAGCGGTAGCAGCCGGACAATGGGCTCTATGAAGCCGTTGACGATCATGGCGCGCGCTTCTTCTTCCGCAATGCCGCGCGACATGAGGTAGAACAAATCTTCTTCGGATAGCTTCCCTACCGTCGCCTCATGGGCGATGGTCACATCGTTGTTACGCACCTGAATATCCGGCACGGTATCCGTACGACTGATTTCGTCTAGGAGCAATGCGTCACACTCCACGTTGGCAATGCAATCGTGCGCATGCGGAGCAATTTTCAGTTGGCCGCGGTACACGCTTACGCCCCCGTCTTTACTGACGGATTTGCTGACCACCTTGCTGCTGGTATGGGGGGCCATGTGCAGGACTTTGGCGCCCGTGTCTTGCCACTGTCCTTTATTAGCAAAGGCGATTGCCATGTGATCGCAGCGCGCGCCCTCGCCAGCCAGCACCGAGCAGGGATACAACATGGTTACGCCGCTGCCCATGTTGCCGCCGATCCACTCCATAACGCCGTCTTTCTGCACAATGGCGCGCTTGGTGTTGAGGTTATACGTATCGCGACTCCAGTTCTCCACCGAGCTGTAGCGCGCCTTTGCACCTTGGGCGACAAAGACCTCCACCAAGCCTGCGTGCAGACCCTGACTGCCGTACTTGGGCGCACTGCAACCTTCGATGTAATGCACGTTTGCCCCCTCTTCCACAATGATGAGCGTGTGCTCGAACTGGCCCATGTTTTTGGCATTCATGCGGAAATACGCTTGAAGCGGATCGCGCACGTGCACGCCTTTTGGAACGTACAAGAATGTTCCCCCGCTCCATACCGCTCCATGCAACGCTGCAAATTTATGGTCGGTTGCCGGCACGCACTTCATGAAGTACTCCCGCACCAGTTGGGGGTGCTGTTGCACGGCATCATCCATGTCTAAAAAAATAACGCCCAGCTCCTCCCACTCCTTTTTTAACTTGTGGTACACCATCTCGCTTTCGTACTGCGCCCCAACGCCGGCAAGCATGCGCCGTTCTGCCTCGGGAATGCCAAGGCGGTCGTAAACCTTGCGAATCTCTGCCGGTACTTCTTCCCATTTGTCGGTTTCCTGCGTTCCGGGACGCGCATAGTAGATGATGTCGTCCAAATCGAGCTTGGATAAATCCGCCCCCCAGCTTGGCATGGGCTTTTCACGAAAAATCTTGAGTGATTCCAGGCGTAGATCCAACATCCATTTGGGTTCGTTTTTATCCTGGGAAATTTGCCGCACCAACGCCTCGTCCACCCCCTTGCGCGTGCCTTTCAGGTACGGTGCTGGGTTCGCCTCGTCGAAGGTCGTACGGTTTAAACCGGCAAAGATGGGCTTGGACATTGCATGTAGTATACCGCTTTCAAAAACTTTACATCCCCTACTCCTCCCCTAGAATGCGCCACTCGTGGAAGCGCTCCCATGTTTGCGATCGGCATTACTGCAAAAAGACCCACTGGCTCGCATAGACCATGTGCACGAGAGCGTGTACCGGGAAGTGCACGACATCCACTGGCAAACAAGAATCGATATGATAGAACGATCGCTGGGCGCGGAGATGCGGACGGCGCGCGGACGGCAAGTCCGACTGACGGGCATAGGCGAGCTACTCTCTTCTGTGCCGACAGAAAGGCAACCTGAGACAGAGACGCAGTTAGGCGAGCATGACGAAATACATATCGCTCATATCGCACAGGATTGCAGGCTGGAAATCTTCAGCCAGGGAGCCGAAATCCAGGACTGCCTCCTGCGACAAGGCGATCGAGACGTGTCGTTGCGGGATTTACTGCCAACCAAACAGCGCAACCTTCCGCTGCGTTGGGGCGGGCAGCACGCGCATATGGGAAGGAAGGGAATCCTGGTGGATCGCACCGAGGAAGTAAACGCAACCACACTGCTACCGCTGCTGCACGAAATAGGGCATGCGCGCCAGGAAGTGGAAGCACTCTTGCGCTGGCCACAAACCTGGGTTGCGCGATTGCAATCGTGGGAAATAACGTCGCAAAACCGCAGACGCCGGGAGTGCAAGGGACTACGCAGTGTTTCGGGCTGGGAAGGACAGCCGATCTGGGCCCTGCAGCGGTTGCACGCTCACCGGTCGGCACAGGAAGTGGATGCCTGGCAGTTCGCCCTGGAGTCCCTGGACGCTCTTACGAATGAAGGCTTTGCGATCGGCGAGGTGTTTGACCACGACTTGGTGGCACACCACATCGTGACCTCGCTTTGGCAATACCGAAACATGTATGTCCGCGACTTGTACATTGCGGGCGGGCGTAATGGACTGGACGCGATGCAGGAGCTTTATGCCTGGGGTCTGCGCTGACGCGTGTCGCGCTCCTCGTGCAGCAATACCGCTGCGATCATTGCCAGGGTAACCACAACGCCGAGGTAGTTGTTATTGAAAAACCTTGAAAAAAACCAAAACGGACACAAGAAAGCGACATAGGACGCAACAAGGTTGCCGATAGTCGGCTTGCGCCAGAGCCGATACAGCAGCGCGCCAAGCAGCGGCAGTAAGACGATGGCAAATGGGGCTAATGGAAATGGTGCGCCAATGTTCCGAACAACGCGCAGGGTTACCAGAATACGGCTTAGACCATAGCCATTGATGGGATACGACGTCGGAATGGTGCCGGCTGGATAGGACAGCACGTCTTCCATGAAGGCCGGGGCATCCCAGAGCAGGAACGGCACAAAAATAAGCAACAGCAATACTGCCGGCAGAAGGAAGACATGACGACGGTTGCGGCCAAACCACCCATGACGCAGCAAATACAGCAGAAAAAATGGAACCGCCAGCACGGCCGTGTGCTTGCTGCCGACAGCAAGTACCAACAGCATCAGTGACTCTTCCGTCTTGCCAAGCCGCAGTTGTGCAAAAGAAAGCACGAGAAACGATAAGAACACAATGTCGCTTCGCCCTTCTATGAAAAATGGAGCGAACAGCGGATGTAGTACCGCCGCAGCCAAGAGAGCAAGTTTTAGCTCCTTTTTGTTGGGCAGTGCATACAGCCCCAGGCAGAACAACGTGAGGAGTACCAAGTGCGAAATTCTGTCGTCGTACCATCCAAATGCCCATTGCCAGAACACCAGGAACGGCACGGATTTATAGATGGTGACCGGCAGGGCTATGACATGCGTAATGGAAGGATTCCCCGGTCCCATCCACAGCGCAAGTTGCGTGGAGCGAAAATCTGCGCGATACGGATTGCGGCCGTACAGCAGCATTGCGGTGGCCGCCTCGTTCTGCAGCGGATGATCATGGATAACGGAGTAAATAGGCTGCTTCCCCTCAAGTCGCGCACCGATTTGCTGCACCGTGCGATACCCTAATGTGCAGCAAAGCAACGCACAGAGCAGCGCTAGTTTTATGGCGTGCTCTTTCTTTGCGGGAACAACATGGAAAAATCCAACCGCAGCATATGCAAACACAAGCAGCCAAATGACAAGCTGCATTGCGCCTGGAATTCCCATGCTGGGCAGAAACATCAGCACTCCGGCAATGACCACCGCAGTATCGAGCACGGCACGTACTATACACGCTTCCAGGGCATGAGTGTGCCTAGCGTTGCCAGGCCGTAACGCACCGACCGCCGAAAAGAGATGGAAGAAGAGTCCGAGAGATAGCGCACGGGTATGGCAACCTCGCCTATGCGCAGCCCGCGCCGGGCCACAGCGGCAATCATCTGAGAGTCAAATACGAAATCATCCGAAAACGATTGGAATGGCACGCGACGGAGTAATTCTGCGGTGTAAGCGCGATAACCCGAATGGCATTCGGACAAGTTGGTATGCAGGAATATATTTTGGACGACCGTCAGGAACCTGTTGGCAAAAAACCGCCACCACACCATGCCGCCCTTTCGAGGGTCTCCCTCCAAAAACCGCGACCCAAGAATCATGTCGGCTTTGCCTGCAACCAGCGGTGCTATCATTTGCGGAACGCGTGACGGATCGTACTGAAAATCCGGGTGGATCATGATGACAATGTCCGCGCCGCGCTCCAGAGCCGTCGTGTAACACGTTTTTTGATTGCCGCCGTAACCGCGGTTCTTTGGATGCCGAATTACCGTCACTCCGGGGATCCCCTGCGCCACCTTCACGGTGTCGTCGCTGCTGCAGTCATCGACAAGTATCACATCGGACACAGAGCCAGCCGGAATGGCGGCACATGTCTTTTCCACAGTCGCAGCCGCATTGTAAGCCGGAAGCACCGCTATCACGCGCATAAGCCCGATGGTACCTGTAGGCTATAGGTATGTCATGGCCACCTTGCCCCATCTGCGGCGGCACTACGCGACACTCCGTTGCGGGGACGGTCGATGCCGCGGACTACTTTCGTACACAGGGGTATCGGATAGCCAATCACGATACCGTCACGCTGGACGTACTGCGATGCCAGCGGTGCAGGCATGGATGGAGCCCTGTCGCGGATACGGTGGACATTGAAGCATGGTACGCATCCGCGCCGCCGGATACGGCATATCTTGCGGAAAGTCAGGGACGGCGACGGGCGGCAATAGGCGTGCTGCGCGCCATAGAAAAATACCGCAAGCCCGGCATGCTGCTGGATGTTGGCTGCGGCCCCGGATTACTGCTTGCCGAGGCGCGCAAGCGCGGGTGGAGCGTGGCGGGAGTAGAGCCTTCTGCATGGGCCATAACTGCTGCTGGAAAACTTGGCGTTGCAGCAGCGGTGACACGCGCGACCGTAGATGCCTTGTCTGCAGTGCCGCCCGGCAGTGCAGATGCCATAACGCTCATCGATGTCATTGAACATGTGCGTCACCCGCATGCGCTCATTCGTAACTGCGCAGCCATCCTGAAACATGGAGGCGTGCTGGCTATTGCCACGCCGAATATCGGCAGCGCCGTTGCCCGCATCCTTGGAAAGCGCTGGTACTGCATTCATCCTGCACACCTGCACTACTTCACCCTCGCTTCATTGTCACAATTGGTAACGCAACACGGATTCCGCGTGGTGCATGCCGGACAGTACCTGCGCTGGTTCAGTCCAGAATACGTATTGGCACGCTTCGCCAAGCGTCCGTTTACTGTCGGTCGCTTGCCGCCGTTGCCGATCCCTCTCTTCGATGCACTGCAGCTGCTTGCCGTCCGAGAATAACTACAGCGCAGCAATCGCTGATTGCATGCTTGCCAAGAGCCGTTTCTGCGCCTGCACATCTTGCGGCCTGTCGTAACCGTACCGTTTTTCACAGGACTCGGACCCCCAGCGCGGAGTGCCGCCCATTACAAAACCCGCGCCGACAAAGTCCCCCGATGCCAGTCGCCTTCGCTCGACGTCGGCAATGTCGGCATGAGTGCACGAACGCGAAAAAAGTGTCACGACGTAGTCATCGTTTTGCGAAAACATGACGAATTTGCAGCCAGGCTGCAGTGTCATGTCTTCTTCGCTGCGGCGGCGCTGCTCGGCATCTGGAAAACGAATATGCATAATGCCAGTGTAGCGGTATCCCCAAAGTGCAGGTGAGAATATTTGACAAATATTAGAATAAGTTGATTATATACTTACAAATGCCGATTGTAACACTGCTCCGACCGGAGATCGCAGATCAAAGAGCCGTCTCATTGCACGGGGAAGCAATGGACTATGCCCTGGAATCCGTGCGCAATCTTGCCATGATCGAAGGTGGTGTACGAGTACGCCTACGGCAGGCATTGCTCCAAGTACGCGCGCTGCCAACTTTGCAGACGCTTTGTAAGGCGGTTGATTCGGAAGTACGCGTCGCCAACACCCACATCCACTTTGGCGGATCTGCAGATGCGTTCCGGGGAGCATGCACAATCCTGGCCGGACCCGATAAGCAGGCTGAGCGCATGGAAAGTATTGTCCGATATACGGTGATGCGCATAATTGAAACCGGCATGAACGACGACGCCGAGCGCGGCGTGCTGTTTCAACGGCGCGAGGAGCTCATTGCACGGGCAACGAGGCTGATGGCCGCCCGCAGAGATCCGCTGACTGCAGTGCAGGCAGTGGTCGCCGAACTGCTCTCAACCACGCGCACTGCACCCGACGAACGGGGCGGCGAGCCATACGCCGCGCTCAGTAAAATCGCTCAGCAAATGCAGAGAGGCCGAACATCTCGCTCCAGGGTCAAGAAGCGCCCGCATGGAGATGAAATTTCTTAGTGACGGAAACCGCGGATACCCGTCGTTACCATCGCTAGGCCCAGCTCGTCGGCACGCTTGATGACGTCTGCATCGCGCACCGAGCCGCCCGGTTGAATGATGGCGACAATACCGTTCTTGGCAGCCTCTTCTACGGCGTCCGGAAACGGGAAAAAGGCATCGCTGGCCATGACTGCGCCTTTGGCCTTTGCGCCTGCACGCTTGGCGGCAATCCAGGTGGAGTCCACGCGGCTGGTTTGACCGCAGCCAATGCCAACCGTCACGCCGTCATGCGCAAAGACGATGGCATTGGACTTGGCATGTTTGACTACTTTCCAGGCAAACAGCAGATCCGAAATTTGCTGAGGCGTGGGACGCTGTTTCGTCACGCAATTCAGCATGGATTCCGTCACGTCTTTCAGGTCATCATTCTGGGCCAACATGCCGCCGAATGCGCTGCGGTAGACGGTGTCGTGTGCAAACGTGACGCCGGTCATGTCGATAACGCGCAGGTTCGGCTTTTGGGTCAGTAGCTGCAGCGCTTCTGGCTCAAAGCCCGGAGCCAGCAGGATTTCGGTGAAGATTTTCTGGTCGATCATGCGCCGCACCACTCCCGCGCTGCATGGCCGGTTGAGCGCGATGATCACGCCGAAAGCCGAAAGCCGGTCACTGTCGTATGCACGCTGGAAGGCCTCTTCCAAACTGTCGTGTTCGGCAATGCCACTGGGGTTTGCATGCTTCACCAGCACCGCCGCAGGACGATCGAAGTCTTGCACCATGCGCCAGGCGGCATCAGAGTCGAAAATGTTGAGGTAGCTCAACTCTTTTCCTTGCACTAATTTCCAGCGGTGCTCGCCGCGATCGGTCGTGCTGCGAGCGTCCAGCTGTGCGTAGAACTTGCCCCACTGGTGCGGGTTTTCCCCGTAGCGCAGCGTACGACCGGACGTCAGCATGACGCCGGTGTGCGTGCCCTTGGAAAGATACTCGGCAATGAGTGCGTCGTACGCGGCGGTGTGCAAGAACACCTTTGCGGCAAGCTCACGCAGAAAAGCGGCATCCGCCTTTCCGGAACGGAGCGCGTCTATCACGCGGTCGTAGTCGTAGGGATCGCACACGGATAGTACGCCCGAATGATTTTTTGCGGCGCTGCGCAACAGCGTGGGGCCACCAATGTCGATTTGCTCCACGATAGCGGCATGATGCTCGTCAAATGCCGGGTTGCCCGCGGTGGCAATGGACCATGTACCGCCAGATGCTTTCTTGAGTGTTTGGCCGAACGGATACAAATTCACCACAACAATATCGACCGGCTCTATACCCAGAATGCGCGCCTCTTCCAGTTGCGCCGCATCGTCGCGCTTGTACAAAATGCCTCCCATCACAAGCGGGTGCATGGTCTTCACACGTCCGCCAAAGCACTCTGGAAACTGCGTAATGTGCTCGATAGACGTCACCGTAATGCCAGCCTTGGATAGCAGTGCAGCGGTACCTCCGGTGGAAACAATTTCGTATCCCAGCTTGCGCAGTTCGGTGGCAAGGTGTTCTACACCTGTCTTGTCGGACACGGAAATGAGCGCGCGCTTACGGTGCGTGGTGCGGTGCATAGCAATCCGAAGTGTATCAGCCGGAATGCAACGCGCCAAAGCGGCGTAAAACTGGACAGAATCCGGTAAAAACAGCTGTTGCAGATTGGTAGTTAGTCAGGTCTGGCAAAAAAACGGGTTTTCTGCTACAATAAAGGGATTTATGCCTTCTTCGACCGAGCCAACACAACAGGCAGCCGCGACGCCAACGGACAAGGCCGCGGCCGGAAGTCCGAGTGCAAACGGCAAGAAGATGGTGCTCATCGTGGAGGATGAGCGCCCGCTCGCGCATGCGCTGGAGATGAAACTGAAGAACGAGGGTTATACCACGCACACCTGCATGAACGGCACTGACGCTCTGGCCGAATTGGATAAAGGCGGCTACGGCTTAGTGTTGCTGGATCTCATCATGCCGGTCATGGACGGCTTCGGCGTGCTTACGGAAATGCAACAGCGCAAATACAATATCCCTGCCATTGTGCTCAGCAACTTGGGCCAAGACGAAGACCGCGCAAAGACTAAGCAACTGGGTGCAGTGGATTATTTCGTCAAATCAAACACGCCGATTGCCATCATCGTGCAACGCGTGAAAAGCGTTCTCTAATCAGTCTCCACCCATACAAAAACTCACATGCAATTAACCAACGCCGATCTTGGCAACATCCTCGTGGAGCAGAGCTACCTCTCGCAAGAGGAGCTGAAGGAAGTGCTGCAAGAGGCCGAGGAGCGCAACGTAGAATTGCGCGTGGTGTTGTTCGAGCGCCGACTCATGACCAGCGATCTGCTGGAGAACGCTTTGGCAGAACACTACAAGCTGCCGTTCTACGACATTCCCAACAATCCGCCTCCACGCGACGTTGTACTGAAACTTCCAGAGGAATTTGCACGCACGTACTCGGCGGTGGTCGTTGCCTCAACCGACGCGGAAATGACCGTGGCAACATCCGATCCGCAGCGCGAAGGCCTGGAAAAGTCCGTACGTGACAACTTGAACAAGGCCAAAATGATCGGTGGGGAGAGCAAGACTGAGAAGAAGACGAAATCGCTGTGGGGTGCCAAGAAAGAGCCGAAGGCCGCACCCTTTTCGGGCGCGATCAAGTTTGTGTACGCACCCAAGGCCGGCATCGATGCGGCATTTAAGTTATACCGCAAGCCGCTGGCTACGCGCTTCCAGTCGATCATCGAAAAGCAGCAGAAGGTCGCTCCGGAAATTCTGGAGGAAATCTTCGCAGACGCCATGAGTTTGAAGGCATCCGACATTCACTTCGAGCCGCAGGAAAAAGACGTGGTCGTGCGTTTCCGTGTCGACGGCTGCATGCACGAGGCCGGCCGTCTGCCGCGCCAGTTCTACGAAGGCATCGTCAACCGCATCAAGATCGAAGCGAACCTGCGTATCGACGAACACTACGCCGCCCAAGACGGAGCCATCCGCTACAAATCGCGCGCCGGCACCATGGACGTGCGCGTATCGGTAATTCCCATCGTGGACGGCGAAAAGGTGGTTATGCGTCTGCTCTCGGAATACGTACGCAACCTGACGCTGGCGGACCTCGGCTTCTCGGATAAGCATCGCAGCATTCTCGAGAGCGCCGCGCACAAGCCGTTCGGCATGATCATTACGGTGGGGCCAACCGGAGCAGGTAAATCCACAACGCTCTACGGGCTTATCAAAATGCTCAACCGGCCGGACGTGAACGTGTCGACCATCGAAGACCCGGTCGAGTACAAAATTCCGGGGATCAACCACATCCAGGTAAACATTCAAACCGGACTGACATTCGGCAAGGGCTTGCGTGCGCTCATGCGTCAGGACCCCGACGTGGTGCTGGTGGGAGAAATTCGTGACGCAGAAACGGCGGGCATTGCCGTAAACGCGGCGCTGACCGGACACTTGCTGTTCTCCACGCTGCACGCCAACGACTCGGCAACAGCCATCCCCCGTTTGATCGAAATGGAGGTGGAGCCGTTCGTGCTGGCCTCCACGCTAGAAGTGGTTGTGGCACAGCGTCTTATCCGTCGCATTTGCCCGCACTGCCGATTCAGCTTCACGGTATCCGCAAAGGAAGCACGCTCGCTCTTTAAAGGAGCAGAGCACTATTTCGACGAGGGTGAAGACGTACACTTCTACCGGGGTAAAGGCTGCGAGGCCTGCGGCAATACCGGATACCGCGGCCGTGTGGGTATTTACGAAATTTTGGAAGTGAACAAGGAGATCGAGGAATTGATCAGCGCACGCGCTGGCAGCACGGACATTCTGCTGAAGGCGCGCGAGAACGGCATGAACTTCCTATTTGAAGACGGCCTAGAAAAGGTGAAGGAGGGACTGACAACACTGGAAGAATTGATGCGCATGGCTGCCCCGCCGGAACCAATTTTCTTCAAAGACACGCCTCCTCCCGCCAAGCATGCCAAAGCGTAACAAAGCTGCAGACGGCACCGAACAGCCCGACGAGCACAAGGTGCCCGCCGCCGTTGCGAAAAAGCGTGCATCGACCATATTCAAGCTGGCGGCAAAAAAGAAGAATGACGAAGCTAAGCACGCAGAAGCCGAGGCTGCAGCAGCACAGGCCACAGCCGAAGCCCAGTCTCCGGCTCCAGCAGCTATGACACCGCAGGATTCTGCCGTAACGCCGGCCCCGATTGCGGCACCGGCATTGGTGGCGGTGCCGATTACGGGAAATTTGCCGCAGACTTCCGAGGCGATTGCAGACCAAGCTGCGAAGGATGTCGTTCCCAGCACTCCTGCTGTCGAACCGCCTGCATCCCCAGTGACAGCAGCGATGCCGACAAGCCCGGTTGCGACTGCAAAGCCAGCCGAATCCGCGCCAGCACCTGCCAAGAAAGGTTGGTCAATTTTCGGCGCCAAGCCGGTCCAAAAACCAGCTGCTGCACCTGCCAAAAAAGCGGCCATACAGAATAAGGAGAAGGCAGCCGCAGGCGGACAGCCCGGAAAAGGGAAGTTTGGCCAGAAGAAAAAGAGCCTCATGGCCACTTTGGAGGCGCTGAATAACATCGGCATGGGCAAGTTGCGCTCCGAGTTCGTAGAGAACTTGGCTATCTTGCTCAACTCCGGACTCACCGTCATCGATGCACTCAAAACCATCGAACTTGAGCTGCGAAACAAGCCGATGAAAAAAATCGTGCGCAAGGTGATTGACGAGGTGGAAAGCGGCATTGCGCTGTGGTGCGCGATGGACAACCAGAACTTCTTCTCGCCCTACGCACTGGCGCTTATTCGCATTGGAGAAGAGGCCGGATCGCTCTCCAAGAACATGGAGTACTTGGCGGTGCAGCAGGAGAAGGACCGTTCGCTGAAATCCAAGGTGCAAATGGCAATGATTTATCCGGCCATCGTGCTTGTGCTGACCGCCATCATTACGCTGGGCTTGGCCTGGTTCGTGCTGCCGCAGCTGGTAGGCATTCTTACGACACTGAACGCGGAATTGCCATTGGTGACCAAAATCGTTATTTGGGTTGCGAACTTCTTCCGCGACCACGGCTCGGTTGCCGTACCCATGATCGTGGCACTCGGCTTCCTGCTCTTCTTGGTCTGCCGCTACACCGCATTGCGCGGCCCTACCGAGCAATTCATTTTCATGATTCCCGGCATCGGACCGCTTGCCAGGTCCGCGACCATCGCGCGCTTCGGCGTGATCTTGGGGAGCTTGCTGAAAGCCGGCGTACCGTTGGTGGAATCCATCCGATCCATGGCCGACGTCACCGACACCGTCTACTACAAACGCTTCTACTACCAACTGGCCGATCAGATCGAAATCGGCGAGTCGTTTGTGGGAGCATTTAAGAAGATAAAAGGTACCAGCTCACTGCTTCCCATGTCTGTCCAGCAGCTGGTCGGCACCGGAGAAAAATCCGGCAAGATGGCCGAAATGTTGCTTCGCATAGCGGATATTTACGAAAAGAAGGCCGAGGAGTGGGCGCAGAAATTGCCCGTGGTGTTGGAACCCATGTTGCTGATTTTCATTGGTGGTCTCGTAGGCACGATTGCTTTTGCTATTATTGTCCCTATCTATTCCCTCGTCGGATCGGTGGGACGATAACTTTCTCTCTTTCCCCTTTTCCCTTATGCGTACCGTATCGCAACGCACCGCGCGCAGGCTGCTCCGCCCGCGTTTCGCGTTCACCGCGATCGAGTTGCTGATGTCGCTGGGCCTCATGGCTCTGACAGCCGGCATTACGATTCCGCTGCTCCAGCAGTCTCAGGCCGATGCCGATTTGGACATTGCCACCGAGCATTTGGTGCAAGCTCTCCGCGCAGCGCAAACCTTGTCGCAAGCCGGAAAACTGGATGCGCAGTGGGGCGTCTACGTACCGGAGGCCACGGTCTTTGCTGGAGATGCATACGTTACGCGCAACAGCGACAACGATGTGGTCTTCCCGATGCCTCCCACGATCGACACATCGGGGCTGGATGAAATCGTATTCTCGCGCATCGATGGCTTCCCGAGTGAAGCCGGCACGATTACGGTTCTCTCTTCCGCAACAAGTCGCTATCGCGAAATTTCCGTGGATGCCAACGGTGTCATTACCGTAAGCGCACCTAAGACCGTTGTCGCCGGCAGTTCCGGCGGTACAACCGGCGGAACAACTTCGGGTACCACGGGTGGTACAACCTCTGGCACCACAGGCGGTGATACATCCGGAACAACGGGTGGAGACACCTCTGGCACCACCGGAGGCACGACCTCGGGCACCACAGGTGGCACAACCTCTGGCACCACAGGTGGCACAACCTCTGGCACCACCGGAGGCACGACTGGTGGCACCGTTTCCGGCACTACTGGCGGCGGCACCTCCGGAGGCGAAGATGACGATGATAACGACGACGGTGACGATGAGTACGGCGACGATGAAGACGAGGATCACGATGGCGATTCTCATAACGACGGTGACGATGACGATCACAACGAAAACGACCATGGCGGCAGCGGTGGCGACGGCTATTCCTGCGCAACCCGCTACGAGTTACATGGGAAAAGCAGCCTGGTTTCTGCTGGGACAAACGATGTAAACATCAAGGTCCTCGGCTCCGAAATCACGTACGGCGCAGGCGGTCCTCGCATTCCGGTACGTGTATCTGCCAGCTTTGACAGCGGTGTCGAGTGGACGGATTTGTACGACGGCCGCAACGTCACCGGCGGCGAGCAGCAGACGTTCGCGAACATTACGCACAACACGCCGGTTTCTCTCAAGTTCAACGGTCGCTACTCGTGGCTGTTTAACAAGACCTACCGTTCAGATGTGAACGATGGTCACGTACTGATTCTGCGCAACGGAGACAACGTTCCCAACTATGCGGCATTCGCAAACCAGCAGAATCTGCAAACCTACATCCGCAATCTGATCGGTACGAATGGGAAAATCAGCATTGGCGAGAAAGATGTATTGCTCCTGGTGGAATTGGGTTCGTTGGATTCCAGCGCAGATTTCCAGGACGCAATTGTCTTGGTGACATTCGCTGAGAAGCCGATGACCTGTAACGAAGGCAGCAGCAAGGCTCGCTTTAAAATCAGCTTCAAGCGCCTGGAGAACACTGGCACCGGCGATGCGAAGAACAAGGTGTACGTCGGCCCGAACGCGCTTGCCTTCTCCGAAGAGCAGTGGATTCCGCTGGTAGACAGCAACGGTAACGTTATTGTTGATGGCGGCATCAAGGAAGATGTCCAAGGTCTGGCCGTACAGCGCGGCCCAGGCTGGGTCCGCCTGCTCAACCACGGTTCACACCTAAGCGGCAAGGAAATTATGAACCTGCGCATTCTCTTCAATCACGCTTACATCACCTCCACGGTGAACGACACCGATCAGAACAAAACGGAGAACCCAACTGACGGGATTATTAGCGACACATCCGAGGGTGATGAATTTGTCGCTGGCCCCAACGCCAAGAGTGCGTACTACTACACCCGTGTAACCAGTGCCGATGACGGCGTGTACTACAACTGGACGACTGGCGAGCCAAGCCAATCCAGCTCCAGCAGCTCATCCAGCAGCTCCTCTTCTTCCAGTAGCTCCTCCGTGGATGCATGCGCCGTCAGCTACACCGTCGGTGACGACGGCTTGGTGACGCTGAATGAAAAGGCTGACATCACGCTGCGTGTAGAAGGTTCCGAGAGCACATATGGTGAGCGCGGACCCAAGGTCGCCGTGCGCGGCCGCATCAGCTTCGACAACGGCGTGAACTGGCAGGACATCTTGCAGTCGCGCAGCTTCCGCGGCGGCGAGGTTTCCGTATTCCGCAACGTTCCTTCCGGCAGCAAGATCATGCTGGAAATTAATGGTCGCTACTCGTGGGTATTCCGCGAGAGCGTGCAGTCCGGCCGCGGCGATGCGCGCATAAAGGTACTCAAGAATGGCGAGTACGCTCCACGCGTGCGCCCCATTATTCGTCGCACCGGCTTGCGCTCGTTCCTGTACAAGATGCTCGACAAAGGCAGCAGGATGTCGTTGGGCAACAGGCAAATTGCGTACTTGGTAGAACTGGGTGAATTGAATGACGACGCCGACTACCAGGATGCAGTCATCCGTATGACCATCGATAAGCCCGGTAGCTGCAGCGGCTCATCTAGCAGCTCCAGCAGCTCCAGCTCGTCTTCCAGCTCCAGCAGTTCCTCGTCCAGCGCGCCTGCCAATGGCGACTCCGATGGCGACGGCGTTCTGAACTCCGACGACTTCTGCCCGGCAACGGCTATCCCGGAAGGCGTGCCGACCGAGTACATGTCATTCGATCGCTATGCCCTCACCGCCGCCCGCGGTCGCGGTAACACCTTGCCGGTGTTCCGTTATGGCCCACGCGCACAGGTGAGTAGCTTTACCATTGCCGATACGCGCGGTTGCAGCTGTGAGCAGTTGCTCAGCGCCATTCAGGATCGCGGCGTGCACAACTTCCGCAACCGCCCGGCACTCTGGTCGCAAATGCGTAACTTGTTCTCCTTCTACGTCGATAACTCTCGCCGATTCGGCTGTGCCAAGTCGTTGATGAAAATGATGGCAGACGACGTAAAAGACGACCGTGACCATGGGCACGACGATGACGATGATTAGTCCAGGCTGACGCCGGCTACAAAAACCCCCGGAAGCACCGGGGGTTTTTTGTTGTACAACGCATAAACCGGTTATGGAGCAAAATACATGGAAGCGTTACAATACTATCCATGGCACTGCCATGGCGTTTGCGTTCGCGGCGTGGAAGTTTGCTACTGGAAGCGATTGTTTCCATTGGTATATTCGCGTTGTTCTTGGCCGGTATAGGCGTTTCGCTGGTACTGGGAGAACGCAGTACCATGGCCGGAGGCGACCGGGTGCGAGCCGGATTCGTTGCCGAGCAATCGTTGGAAGCAGTGCGCCAAATGCGCAACGTGTCGTTTAGTTCGCTCACGGCAGGAACCTACGGCGTCAAACTTGTAAACAACGCCTGGGCGCTGACGGGATCTTCCGTTGTCAGCACCGACGGCTATCGATCGAACGTCACGATCACCAACCAGTCAGCAGATTGGAAACAAGTTGCTGCCACGGTCACATGGAATTTCGGACAAACGCGCTCGGGCTCGTTGACGCTGCAGACGTACGTCACCAACTGGCGCAAGCCGTATACCATCGGCAACTGGGCTAGTCCTTCGCTGCAGAGCACGGTATCACAAAGCGGATCGCCCTCGTTCCAGAAAGTCGTCGTGTCGGGCAATTACGCGTATGTTTCGGCATCCGCTGGCGACGGCCTGTACGTGTACGACATCAGTAATTTGTCCTCGCCGGTACGTGTTTCCAGCTCGCTGAGCATAGGCAGCCCGGTATACGGACTGGCTATCTCCGGTACGGGACTGCTGCTTGCAACCGGCAGCGCAACGCAGGAAGTGCAGCTGTACGATATAGAATCGCCTACCGCACTCACCAGCGCCAATCTCATCGGTACGTACAATTTGCCGGGGTCCGGTAGGGCTAGGTCGGTAGCGCTGTATGGCGACACGGCGTACATCGGCGCGACAGAAGACCCCGGGAACCCGGAATTCTTTTCTTTGGCAATTAGCGGTACCGGAGCGCTGTCGTATTTGGATTCGCTCACGACGACGGGGAGCGTGATGGCAATCAGCCTCAGTGATGGATATGCCTACATAGCCGATGCAAAAAACTCCGGCGAATTCCTGGTGGTCGATATTTTCGACCCCGCAGAATTGGTGTACGCACCAGGGGTGGGCATGGACTTAGACAGCACCGAGGATGGCATCGCCATGAGTACATTTGGCACATCGGCATTGCTCGGTCGAATTTCCGGAACATCGATTTCCGAAGTGGTGTTGTACGTCATCGGCGAATCTCCGGTGCCCACTCCCCCGCCCGGACCTTGGACGCAGGAAATTGCCGGAGATGCCAACGATATCGCCAGCGTCTACGGCGGGAAGTATGCCTTTATCGGCAGCAGCGGCGACCCGAATGAGCTGCGCGTACTGGATGTACCCAAGTTCTCGTCCGGGCAAGCGCCGACCGTGGCTACATACAACGCTTCTGCAACGATTCGTGGCCTGTCGTACGATTGGCACTTCGACAGATTATTCGCCGTCACCTCTTCCACCTTCCTCATCTTCCGACCAGGATGATGCCTTGCCTGCCAACCTCGGCCCTTCGCCAGCGCGACGGCTACATTCTGCTGATGACCATTCTGATCATTGGCACTGTCGCTACGGCTATCGTGGCATCGCTCCTGTTCCTAGGAAGTACTTCCAGCGACATCAGCTTGTCGGTGCAGCAATCTACCGAGGCCATGGCCTTGGCTCAGGGATGCTCTGAATACGCCCTGCAAAAATTACGCGAGAATCCATCGTATATCGGCGGGGAAACCGTAACGCTGGGCAACGGCCAGTGCGAAGTGCTTACTATAGGCGGCACCGGAAACACGAACCGCCTGCTCTGCGCAGAGGGTCGCGTAGGACAAAACTACCGCCGGCTGGAAATCATCGTCCAAGAAGTGCTTCCGCAAACAAAGATTTACTCATGGCAGGAGGTTTCCATTTTTTCGCTTTGCTCATGACGAATCGATACATCAGAAGCGGCTTCACTATGGTGGAAACACTATTGTTCCTGGGGATTTTATCAATAATGGGCACCGTGATTGTTGGGGTCATCCTTTCCACGCAGGAAGCACGCGTTCGCCAACAGGGCATTGCTGCGTTAGAACAGCGCGGAACGCAGGTATTGCAGTCGATGACCAGACGCATGCGACGGGCAGAGACAATTTTATATCCCGCATCGAATGCCAGCGGAACAATCATCGTGCTGCAAATGGCAATCAACGGCGAGCACCCCACTATGTTCGCCCAAAGCGGCGGCGACTTGATGATGATAGAAAAGCAAGACGTATCGTATGAGTTGGGTGACGACATCACCATGAGCAATCTCGCCTTCCGTAATGTGGGCGGCGTGAGCGCCACGGTTTCTTTCGACCTCACTGCACGATTGAAATTACCGGTTCCAAAAGACTACACCCGGCATTTCCAAGGAAATGTGACGCTCTTCCCTGACGACAAAAGCGAATCGGGCGGTTGCGGGACTTGCCCAGCAGTCACCTGTGGCTCCGGAAAGTACTTCTGGTATTTCTGCAGCAACGATACCTGCGAGCAATCCGTTGATGCTGTTTCCTGCTAACGCATGAATGTACGAAGAGCACATGCCGGGTTTACGCTCATAGAGCTTCTGATCGTTATTGGTATTTTAGGCGTGTTGTCGGGCGTTGTTATTGTATCCATTAACCCCAATAAACAGCTAGCCGAAGCGCGTAACGCCAAGCGCGAGTCCGACCTGCGGGTCATTGTGGATGCGGTGTACCAGTACTCGGTGGATCATAACGGCAACTTCCCGCCCACAGTTCCGCTCACCCCCACCGCCATTTGTCGCAGCGGCGTGAACATAGACTGCAGCGGGTTGGTGAACCTGAACATACTGACAGGTTCGTACATCGCACAGCTTCCGTACGACCCGCAATCTGCCACAGCCACAACCACGTTTTACACAATCGTGCGGATTGGCAACCGCGTAACCGTAGACGCGCCAGGCGCAGAGCAAGGCGAGTACCTATCCGTGACGCGGTAAAGAAAATGTGATGAAATAGCGGAATACCGCTGTGTGCTGACGAGATGTCACCAGCTCATAACCTGTTTTGCTACGCAATACTTCTCGCTATCGACAAGCACCGAAAGGCGTATACTACTCTCCTAGTTCCTAGTAGGAGGGCTCGTCGTGCCCTCATTCATATCCCTTCTCCCAATCTTCAATGACCACTCGTTCCACCCGCGGGGGTTTCACCCTCATCGAGCTTCTGCTCGTTATCGGTATCATCGCCATTTTGGCCGCCATCGTTATCGTGGCCATCAACCCCACCAAGCAGCTTGGTGACGCACGCAATGCGCAGCGCCGCAGCGACGTGAACACCATCCTGAACGCGATCTACCAGTACTCGATCGACAACAACGGTAACCTGCCGTCCACGATCACCACGACCACCAAGCTCATTTGTAAGAGCGGTGTGAACGTAGACTGTGACAGCGACGGTATCAGCCTGAACATGCTTACCGGCTCGTACATCGTCGGTATGCCGTTCGACCCACAGAGCGCAACCGCCACTGGTACGAACTACACTGTCATCAAGGCTGGCAACCGCGTAACGGTCGCCGCCCCAGGTGCAGAGCAGAGTGCATCGATCAGCGTTACTCGCTAGTCGTTCATTTCGTGAAAAAAGGCCTCCGGAGCGGGGGCCTTTTTCATGTCTGGAAAGCCTTTACAAACACCTGCATTGGATTCGGCATCTGCTAGAGACGTAACTGAACGGGTGATACACTATTCCCCACTTGCTGGCGCGGTCATCTGCGCGGCGCCATCTTTCCTCACTTTTCTGCTCCCATGGCCACTTTTTCTTCCCGCAAGGGTTTCACCCTCATCGAGCTTCTGCTCGTCATCGGTATCATCGCCATTCTCGCCTCCGTGGTGATCGTGGCCATCAACCCCACTAAGCAGCTCGCAGATGCCCGCAATGCACAGCGCCGCACCGACGTAAACACCATCCTCAACGCCGTGTATCAGTACGCGCTGGATAACAACGGCAACATCCCGACCACCATTACGACCGTTGCCACCAAGGTATGTAAGAGCGGCGTGAACGTCAGCTGCAACAACGGCATTAACCTGAACATGTTGACCGGTTCGTACATCGTCGCCTTGCCCTCTGACCCGCAGAGCGCAACTGCCACCGGCACGAACTACATCATCTCCAAGAACGCCACGACCAGTCGCATCACGGTTTCCTCGCCTGGTGCCGAGAACAGCGTGACCATCAGTGTCACTCGCTAGTTTCGTCTTCTAAAAGCCAAAAACCCTCCTTTCTAGGAGGGTTTTTCGTATGTCGATATCAGCCGCAGACCAGTGGAAAAAACCGCATATTTCTGCTATAATTCAAAGATTACGTCACTACGTGAACACCCACATTGAATCCGCCAACGGCTCATTGCGAAAAACGCTGTTTATCGAGACGTCTGTACTGGCGGCATTCGCCATTACCGCAACAATCGTTGCGGCGCTGGTATTGGCGCGAAGTGAAATGTATTCGCGCGCAACGACGCAGTTGCAATCCATCATTCATGCCAAAGAGGAATTGCTCGAAAGCGTTCTTTCTGCACGGCGAGAGCAGGTAGCAGCGCTTGCGAAAGAACAGCGTCTGGAAAATATTCCGCAGCTTACGCAGCTGATTGGATTCCAGGGATTGTTTACGCTTTCCAGATCCGGAGCAGTGCAAGTGTTGGCCGGGCAACAGCCAACCAATGACATGCTTCAAGCCCTGCGTGGTCTGCGGGGTACATCGACACAGCTGATCACCCTACTTACCGAGCGCGGCTGGGACTTGTATGCAATTGCAACGCCGACAGCAAACGGACGTATGGTTGCGATATTCCGCGCCAAACCGATTTTGGACCAGGTACTCAGTACCGACGAACTTGGAAAAACGACGGACATTCTGCTGTCAGCTAGAAACGATGGCCAGTTGCTGCTGCTCCACAAGCCTAAAGGGGTACACGAGACGGCAATGTTGGATTTGGGCGGATTCGAGTCACGCCTAAGCAGCAAGATGCCACTGGCATTGGCAGTGACCGGGTACGAGGGCATTGAGGAGACATACGACTACGCAGGTATCCGGGTGCTGGCTGCGTACCGCTCTCTGCCTGCCATGGGCTGGGGCATTGTAGTGCAAATCGACACGCACGAAATCGACCTGCCGCTTGCGATGCTGGCAGCCAAGCTGCTGATTGCGGGCATCGTGCTCATTCTCCTGTTGGCACTGACCATGTACTGCCTTGCGCAGCGCATTACCGAACCGCTGCAAGATTTGACCAGAAAGTTGGAAGGCCTGGAATCCAAGCGTTGGTTATTTGCGCGCTCCATTCATACCGGAAACGAAATAGAGCGGCTGGACGCGGCAGCGTTCGACTTAACCGGCCGGCTGAGACAATCGCACGATCACCTGGAAGAACTTGTTCGCGTGCGCACCAAGGCGCTCATGGAGCAACACGCCCAAGATGATGCGATTTTACGGAGTATCGAGTACGGGCTGTTGGTAACCGATGCCGAGGGCAACGTTGAATTACTGAATGATGCGGCATGTCTGTTGACCGGGTGGAGCCAGGAAGAGGCGGTGGGCAAGCGTTGCGAAGCGGTACTCGGTATAGAAGATGCCTCAGCAGCGGCGCTCCCGCGCGATTCACACCCCATCACACAAGTGCTGGCATCGAAGCAGAAATTCGCCCCCACGCAAGACCCGCAATTGACGCTCAAACGTAAGGATGGCAGCAAGATGCCGCTGGCGCTGCGCATTACGCCGGTATTGCGCGGCTGGCACTGCTCTGGGGCAGTGGCAATTTTCCGCGATACGACGGAAGACCGCCGGATCGATCGCATGAAATCGGAGTTTATTTCCTTGGTGTCGCACCAGCTGCGCACGCCGCTGTCGTCCATGCGGTGGTATTTGGAAATGCTGCTGAGTAAAGATGTCGGCCCGCTGAACGAAGACCAGCAAAGTTATGTGCAGCAGGTATCTACATCCAATGAGCGAATGGTGCGATTGGTGAACGCGCTGCTTAACGTGTCGCGCATTGAACTTGGTACGCTCTCAGCGGCCACGGATACGGTAAACCCGATTGCGCTGGCTCAAGATGTGGTAAAAGCAGCCCAGGTTGATGCCGCTAAGCGGCAAATTCGCATCGATCTTACGGCCAACGCCGGAGTGCCGGCAGCCATCCACACCGATGAGGTGCTGCTGCGGCTGGTGATAGAAAACTTGCTGGCCAACGCACTCAAGTACGGCAACCAAGCCAGTACGGTTAGGGTTTCGCTGACGCAAGCTGCCAGAGCATTAGTATTGCAGGTGCGCGATACGGGTATTGGCATTCCACCGGAAGAGCAACACAAGGTCTTCAGTAAGCTGTTCCGAGCGAAAAACGCGCAATCCACGAATACCGATGGCAACGGACTGGGCTTGTACATTTCGCAAATTGCCGCAGAAGCCATAGGTGGCACTCTCGCGTTCCAGAGCGAAAAAGGCGTGACCGTATTTACGCTTACATTGCCGCCAATGGAGCAGCATGCAGGGCCGCAAGAGGGAAAAATTCCAGCATGACCGCCAGGACAAAAGCGGTGTAGATGCCGGCGATGACATCATCGAGAAGTACGCTCGCAGGCGAATTACACTTGTCTATGCTGCGAATGAATAGGGGCTTGGTGTGGTCGATGACCCGAAAGACAACAAAAGCGACAAGCAGCAATGCGGGAGCTGGCACGCCTGCTAGTAATGATGGAAACAATGCAGCAAACAGGCCTAGAAATTCGTCAATGACCACATAGCGCTGGTCGTAATGCTGTGCCGGAACACATCGCGCAAGAGCAATGAATGCTGCGGCGGCAAAGCCAATAAAAAGGGCAAGAAGCAGGGCAAGTCGTTGTTGTGGATCTGCGGGAAGTGCGATGGAAACCAGCCACAGCAACAGTGCCGACACCGCGGTGGCTATGGTGGGTGAAAGCCGCGGCAGAAAGCCGATGCCACCAAGGCTTAAGAGCAGCCTGCCTGCGCATTGGAATGGCGATTGCCGCATGGGATTAATACCAAACATCCTTCCAGCCAAGGACGAACGAGACGCTGTTTGCAAGCAAGCTCAGCAGCGGCGCGGCGACGATGAGCACCACAATATCCATCAGCGAAGCCTTGTACAGCGGCAGGATGAAGAGTGCGGCTCCAAGAATGTAATCGATGCCATCGAGCACTGGCCATGCTTGCCCCGGCGCAATGCCGATGCGTCGCTTTACGAAGCTTTTCACCAAGTCTCCGAAAAGTGCGCCAAAACCCAATAAAAACCCGACCAGCGCACTTTGCCCCAAGGAGTTATGCAGCTCGGTAAGCTCCTTAAAGATCCATTGGTTGCGCAAGGAGAATTGCACCAGAGCTGTCACAATTGCGGACGCTACGCCAACGGCGAAACCGCGATACGTTTTATTGGCGCCGAAGGCGCGAACGCAAATCGGCGTTGTCCAAGACGTTATGCCAGGAATTTTGCGCGCTACCACGGGAGCGCCATTGGCCACGAATGCCGGCAAGAAGAGGTACAGCACCTCCGGGATACTCATGCACTACGAGTATGCACCCCCCCGAGTCGCTTCACAAACGGATCAGCGATCTGCGGAATACGCTCGCTCCAGAATCGCCACGAACTCTTTGTAACTCATGGGCACCGGATCCTCTTGCTGCTGCGGCGGCACGTAGCTGTTGCGTGCAATGAACTCTATATCTTCCGGCGCCACACCGGCATCTTTCAGGCAGTTGGGGAAACCGACGGAGTGCACCAACGTCCGCAGCAGATCCGCCGCCTGCTTGGGCGAATGGCACTGTGTGGCAACCAGAACATCTTGCAATAATGCCGGTTCTCGCTCGCCGAAGAATTCCAGAAAATAAGGCAAGGAGAGCATACAAGCCGCGCCGTGAGGCACTTTGTAATGCGAACTTAGAGGATACGACACCTTATGCGGCGCACCGGTTCGGGAATTGGAGACGGCAAAGCCGCAGAAAAGAGAGGCAAGACATAGTTGCTCGCGCTCCTGTAGGTTGTGCGGATCGGCGTACACGCGAGGGATATGCTTGAGCGCCAATGTAATGGCCTGCACCGCAAAGCACGTAGAGACGGGATTGCGCTTCTTGGACCACAGGGATTCTATGGATGCCGACAGAATATCCAGCGCAGTACCCATGGTTGCCTCCGGCGACAGCGTTGCCGTTAAATCCGGATCAATCACCGCCAGTTTGGGATACATACGCTCGTCTGAGAAGCTCTTGCGCTTGCCGGCGTACATTCCAGCGTTATTAATGATGACCGACCACACGGTCATCTCGGATGCAGTTCCTGTTGTTGTAGGCACAGCCACGTACGGAATGGCATCGTGCGCCATTTTCTTGCCCTGCTGATATTCATCGAGCGTACCAGAGTTACGAGCCAGAATGGCTACTGCCTTGGCTAAATCCATGGCGCTGCCGCCGCCAATGCCAAGCACTACATCCGGGCGGAATCGCTTCTCTTCGGCAAGAGCGGCATCCAGTGTTTGGCGGGTGGGGCCGGATTCCACCTGATCGAACATAAGAACGTCATACGCGCTGAGCAGCGTGGCGATTTTGTCCGTAATGGCGTGGGAGCGCAGGAATGTTCGCCCCGTCACCAGCAAGATTTTGCGCGCCGAAGGAAATTCGCTGCGCACGTATTCGGGAAGCGATGCAACTGTGCCGCGGCCGAAGATGATCCGCGTGGGCAGAAAGTACTGAAACGTATTCATTGGGCGACATGGAATACGAGGCGAGCGCTTTTGGACAACAGTCGAGCCAGACCGTACAAGCCTACGCAGAGCGCAACAATCAGGCAGCCCAGACCCGCATTCAGCAGTGCCTCTATTGCAACGGGAGGCAGTGCCGCAGATTCGTGGCCGGAGAGAGCGACGAGAAAGCAGGTAATACCCACGGTTTGCAGCAATGCCTTCACTTTGCCGGCAACTGGGGCAAAAGACACATGCACCTTCTGCATCGCCGCAAAGCTTTTGAAGTCGCTGGAAAGCATATCGCGCGCAAAGAGTACGGCTGCCAGCCAATACGGGACCAGGCCGAGCGCAACGAATGCAAACAGCATGAGATTGATGAGTAATTTATCCGCAAGCGGATCCAGATAATTTCCAAGTCTGGTGATGAGGTTGTAACGCCTGGCAATGCATCCGTCGATGACATCGGTTGTCATGGCAACCACAAACACAACCGTTGCCCAGCGGAAATGATGGGGTACTGCCGGATCTAGCAGCAACCACAACGCCACCGGCGTCAGCAGCAGCCGCAGCACGGTGAATGCGTTCGGCGACAGGAGCGGGTGTATGCGCACGGGCAAACCTTATCCAAACGTTCTGGGCATTGCAAACACGGCTTACGCGTTCTTGGGCTTCTTCAGGCCCGCCATGGCTTGTCGCGCGTACGCAACTGCGGCTCGCGGCGAGAAGAGCAGGCTCACCAGGACTCCTGCGTACATGGTGTATGCGGCCCACGCAGCAAGTGTTTCGGCATGTTGCGGCATTGCCTGGCCGGCCTTGGCGGCCAACGCAAGGATGCCCAGTATCAACGAAAGTCCGATGAGTATTCCCTGCCACTTCCCCGTCTTCAGCTCGCCCACACTGGCAACTTGGCTAATTAAGTAGCTGCGCAGACTTGTCACAATGAACATGCGGGCGATGGCGATTTCGAGCAGCCACAGCGGATACAAACCTGCGTTCTGCAGGTAGACGAAGTACAAGAGCGTCAGCAGCTTGTCGGCAACACCGTCTAAGTACCCGCCGAACGCCGTCACCATCTTGTACCTGCGAGCCAGGTAGCCATCCAGGCAGTCGGTAAGCAACGCGAAAACAAACACTCCCAGCGCAAGCAGGTAATTCCCTGGAACACCAGTGGTAAACAGCAGCATTACTCCCACGGGAATAAGTGCTAAGCGCAGAACGGTAACGTATGTGGCAAGATTCATAGGCTAAAGTATACCCCCTACTCGTGTCCGCTTTCGACTTCCAGCACCACGGGCAAATGATCCGACAGGCGAACATCCTTGAGGGCTCGAATGCGTTTGACGCGAATATCGTCGGAGCACAAAAAGACATCCAGCGTCTTGCGCGGTCTGTGCGCCGGGAACGTGAAGTCAGTGGGGTTGTTTGCCAGCTTCATGCCACGCTTGCGCAGTGGCTCCAGTTCGTGAGTGCCGGCGAGAATATTGTAGTCGCCGCAGGTAATGACCTTCTTGCGGCCGTCTCCCGCCAGCAGCGAAATGAGGTGGAACTGGCGCTTACGCACCCAAGGACGCAGCGAGTTATGGCTTAAGAACAATGAAAAGCCGTTGTGGAACTTTGCCTCGGTAAGCAGGCGCTTAAACCCATGGGTGAAGTAGTGCCGCTGCACGCCGAACGGGAATTTGGAAAGAATGCACAGCGATTTCTTCTTGTAGAAAGGCGCTTTGCTGAAAAGGCTACCCGCGCGGTACTTATTGGAAATATCGGTGTACTTGTACTTATGCAGCAGGCGATCGATGAGCGGCGAGTCGGAGTCCACTTCCACAAAACAGCACACATCGGGCTGCTCACGCTCGATGATGGTGTGCAGGTCGTTGATGTGCGTCTTACGTCTACGCAACGAGCCCACAAAGTGCCGTAACCCGTGGGAAATATACTTGTGGGTGGATCCGTCCACGCCGGTGCAGTATGCCAGGTTGTACAGGAGGATTTTCATCTCGAAGGAAGTATCGCTGGTTTTGAGAAAAAAAGACACAGCGAAAGGGAGGCGGCATCGTGCCACCTCCCAATCACCGCTCGTCACACACAAATCGCGTCTACGTTGCTTACTTCTTCTCGACGGCCTTCTTCTCCGCCTCGCGCTGATCGAGCCAGCGCTGGCGGTAGAGGCGGCCGTACTCCACCCCCTGCCCGAGGGTGACGATCATCTGCTGGTCCGGCGTGTCCTTGGGCAGGAACTCGATGGCCTTCAGTTGCCGGACGGTCTGCTGGTCGAAGGGCCGATAGCAGTTGCGCTCCAGCATGGACCCGAAGGCCTCTTCGATGGCCGTGGCCCACGCATCCTTGGTCACCTTGCGCAGCGCCTCCGGCACTTTGCCCTCGGGAGTGACCCCGTGGAGCAAAGACCAGTGGCAGCCGCCGCGGTGGTCGGACGTCTGATTGTCGGCCTGTTGGAGGTCGGCGTGCACCTTGGAAGCCAGCTCCTTGGCCACGCCGCTGACGCCCCACTTCGGGTCCGCGAGGAAGAAAATACCGTTGGGGTACGCCTCGGGCGCATCCAACGGAAACTCTCCCTTCTGGGCGAAGTAGAACCAGTAGGGCCTGGCCCCCACGATCATGACCGGCGTGTCGATGTCCTTCAGTCGCACCTTGTGAGAGTTGTAGCTCACGAAGGGACGCTGGATACGAATCTCCAGCGTCTGCCCGGCCTTCAGGGCCACCTGCTTGTCATCGACGGTCGCTCCCGACTCCCACAACAGCACGCCCTTGTCGTCCTTGAGGGCGTACTCGACCGGCTGTGGAAAGCCGAATCGAGAGTGACGGGTGAGGAAGCGGAACGTCCCGGGCTTCACCGTGAAGCTCGGGGCCGCGGCGTCCTTCTTGAAGCCGAGGCACTCGTTGGTGGTCAGTTGCTTGCCGTCCGCCGCCGAGGAAATGACGGTGGTGGCGGGGTAGGCGAAGCCTTGATCGACGTACGTAACCCGCACGTCGTCGGCGGGGGCGCTGGGCATCATTGCCAGCGCCAGGAACAGAATCGCGTTCATGGGAACCTTTCTACGTGTGAAAACGGTGTGTGAATGAGCGGCGAACTGCCCGCTTCGTGCAGGCATGCTGCGACGCGCAGCAAGTTTATTTTAAAATGTTTAATATTTTTTGTCTACATTGAATATACCAATAAATAATGGCTTTATTCTTGAAAATTTCAAATAATTGACAATTACTTCTTATATTTTCTGTGATATAATTATAGTACGTTCTTTGGCTGCACAGAGACCGCGCCTGGCGCTGCACGATGCACGCGCTTGGCAATTCACAAACCCTAGTTACAGAAGAAATGGAGGTGACGCATGCACCAATACATGCGAACCGCGCCGGCGGTCTCCACCGGCATGTTCCTCGGCCTGATCCTCGCGATCTTGGCCACCACGCAAACCCCGTCCGCGTCCGCACAGGACAAGGACACCCCCGCCAAGATGACCCCCGCCACCGACGTGATGAAGAAGCTAGCCAAGGCGGGCGACAAGGTCACCATCAAGGCGGATGACTCCGGCCGCATCGACATCGACCTGTTCATCGGCGAGAAGAAGTACCCCGCCATGGCACAGGTCGGCAAGGGCGGCAGCATCCAGTGGTCGTTGGAAGAGTTCGACAACGGCGGCAAGAAGGTCGCGGCGCTCGTCCTGCGCTACGACCGACCCGACCGAGACAACGCGTCGATCATGTTCAAGAAGCTTGCGCCCATGATCGAGCAGATGGCCCTGACCACGGACAAGGACACCGACTACGGGGCCAACGTCTACACCGGCAAGGACGACGGTGGCGACGAGCCGGCGGACGGCAAGGTCCGCAACATGTGGAGTAGCATGGGCAACTACGGCGAGAAGGCGGCCGGCGGACCGCTCTTCTACGTCAGCCCGCGCTACAAGGACGACCTGAACACCGCGGAGGGCACCCGCGGATTCTTCATATCCGCTGTGCCACAGCCGACCACCACTGCGAAGGTGGGGATCGTGCTCGGGCTGACCACCTGGAAGACCTCCAAGTGACCAGTCCAAGTCGATAACGTGACAACCGCAGCCAAAGACGCAGGTCAGTGATGGATCACTGAACCGGGGCCGGTGGAGCAATCTACCGGCCCAGTCTTTTGTGTACAGAAATATGGAGCCGCCTATCGGATTTGAACCGATGACCCACGCATTACAAGTGCGTTGCTCTACCAGCTGAGCTAAGGCGGCTTATTCCGGGAACCAGTGTACAAGCTCTCGCAAAAAACTCCATCGATAGCTTGAAGGTTGGCTTAGAATGGAGGATAATGAGAGTCCTGCTCTTTGGGCGACCGCTGGCCCCGCTTCGGCGGGACGAGAGGAACGTCCGGACACCAATGGAACGCCATGTGGGTAACGCCCACCCACGCGCGATATATCCAAAACGCGTGTGAGGACCAGTGCCACAGAGACGAGTCCCGTCACGTACATCTCCGGTCTCCGGGGACCAAACGATGGGAGTGAAACGGCCCTACGGGGCATCTCGCCTGCGAAAGTAGGCGGATCGGTAAACTCTTGGTGGTGCAAGGAGGAATTGGGTGGCAGGAATTCGCGATGGTTCCGTCGCGCCAGCTACCCCTCCGCTTGAGCCCTTCAGCAATGATTGGCCTAGAGAGATGGTCGCCTCTCCCGCCCAAAGCGGGACAGACAGAATCCGGCGTATAGAAGAGCAGGACAAACGACATCCGATTCCATTCGGGTGTTTTTTGTATGTTGGGAATGCATGGACTCCAGGGATTCTTTGGCATCCTTCCGCTATACTCACCCCCTGTGAAGTATTCCGAGATCCTCTTCGGCGTCCTGCGCGTGCCGCTCGATGCGCTGGCAACACTGGCTGCATTGCTGCTTGCCTACCGCCTCCGCGAGGCGAATATCGATCTGCTGCCCGGACTGCAGGTTATTACCCAGCCATCCAACCTGCCGGAATTCCGCTACTACGTTCAAACATTCGTGCTGCCATGGGCAGCCGTATACATCGGCGTAGTGGCAGCCCTGCGCTTGTACACGTTGCGAGTAACGCTGGGACCGTGGCGCGAACTTGGGCGAACGGTACTGGCATCTGGCTTGTGGCTTACGCTGGTGATTGCATGGTTCTTCTTGGTGCAGAAGCAGCTCTTCTTCTCACGCGCCCTGCTGCTGCAAGCAACGCTGCTGCTGACGCTGTTTGCGGTGGCATGCCGCGCATCCATGGTGCTCTTGCAACGCGCATGCCTGCGACGCGGCATAGGAGTACGCACGGTAATATCGCTGGGTGGCCGCGATCTACCAGATGCCATTCGCGAAGCATTGCGCGGCGACGTGCGCTTTCGGTATGTGGGTCACCTCATGGACATGGAGGGCGTGCACCGTTTTGAGCATGAGCGACATGTGGATTTGGTGCTGCACACCGATCCGGCGCCCAGCAGCGACGATACCGTGCATATTATCGACTACTGCCGAAGCCATCACATTGGCTACGCGTTTTTGCCACCGGTCTTCGCCGATGCTCCGCAGCAACTTTCCATGGACAGACTGGGCATGGTGCCGCTGCTCAAGTTCGAACCGACGCCACTGGATGGCTGGGGCCGAGTATGGAAGCGCATTGCCGACATCGTCGGCTCCGCCGCATTGCTACTGCTGCTCAGCCCCTTGATGGTCATAGTGGCAATCGGCATTGTGCTTACGAGCGGTTTTCCGGTGTTCTATGTCAGCAGGCGCGTGGGCCAGCACGGGAAACGGCTTATTCCCGTACTGAAATTTCGCACCATGGTCCGCGATGCGGATGCACAAAAAGCCACGCTCGCGGCACTCAGTCACAGAAGCGACGGCCCGTTGTTTAAAATGCACAATGACCCGCGAGTCACGCCGTTTGGCCGCCTGCTGCGCCGCTGGAGCATAGACGAGCTGCCACAACTGCTGAATGTCTTGGCCGGACAACTTGCGTTGGTTGGGCCACGACCGCACTTGCCGGACGAAGTGCAGCGATACAGAGATAGCCAGCGACGCGTGTTCGCGGTGCGTCCGGGCGTGACTGGACTTGCTCAGGTATCGGGCAGATCGAACCTGCGCTTCGAGGACGAAGTGCGTTACGACATGCAGTACATTGAAGAGTGGTCGCTGTTCCTGGATGTATGGATTCTGTGGCGCACGGTCTTTGTGGTGCTGTTTGGCAAAGGCGCAGATTAAAAGAGGATTCCGCGGAGTCCCTGGAATCCTTTTGTTACAGCAATGACATCTGCCCGCTTTCCGGCTTTTTCTTGGCGGTCTTGGTGCGCTTGGGCGCTTCTGTCACTGTCGTGCGCGCAAACCCCGACGGCAGCGGTGCTCCGGCTGTGGCGCTTAGCTGCTCCAGCATGGCACGAATGACTTTGCCGTAAGCCTTGGTACGCAGTCGTTCATCTATGAACTCCGCCGCCGCATCCGTAGTGCGGTGCTTGCAGAAGGTGCGCAGCAGTCTAAACAGGCGATGCAGCACGCGCGGCAAAGAGTACTCGTTGAACGGATCGCGGAATCGCTCCGACCGACGGCCGACGACGGCATGGGAAGGGTGGTCGAAGGGCAACGTTTGCACCAGTAACCGGTCGACGGTATTTGGCGGGAGCTCGAAGGTTTCGTACGTCCAAGGCGTTACCACCAATATCGCGGGGCCTACCGCGGCGGCGAACTCCGCCTGCATGCGGCCCTGTCCCCCGTTGAACCCCTGACAGATGAGCGTCACGCCTTCTTTTTCCAATCGCAGTGAGTGCCGCACGAACACATCTTCTATAATGCGCTTGCTTCCAACCAGCAACACGGTCTTGCCGGTGTGCGTACCGGCGAAGATTTGCTGTAACCCGGATGGTTCCGGAAAGCGAATGTTTGGCGCACTGGGCGGCGGCAGTGCAAGCGTCGTGACACGCGTCTTCATGCCTGTCGGCAGAATGCTTTTGAGCAGCAGGGCCGACTTTGGCGGCACAATGAGCGATGTAGGGTACGCATCGAACAGCCGCTGCTTGAGCACCGAAGCAATGTCTTCGGGCACCGAACGCAAATGTCGGCTGCCGTCTTGGAAGACTTCCATCCACGTAATGCGGCCCGCCAAATTCGTGGGGTCCAAAATCGCGGCAACGGACTCCAGGTACTGTTGTACGCGAGGGGCAGAGGCGGATTTGAGCACTTGCTGCACGATCTCTCGCAATCCTTCGGCCTCGCGGCTGCCAATGTCCGCCCCGACTACGTAGCGCACATCCGTTCCGCCCCGCGTCTTCTCTATCCACAGCTCCAGCAAGTCGACGAATTTTGTCAGCAGCGCATCGCCGGATGCCGCTGCTCGTAGCGGCGCTACGGCGCAATGCCAGCCGTACGCCGCGGTGGCGGTGTCTTCCAGCATGGAAGCATCGTCTATTACGACTTCGGTGGCACCCTCAAGCAACAAAGAGCTGTCTTGAGCCAGCTTCAGAAGCTCTTGATGATCGATAATGACCGTCTGCGCATCGGCTTGTACCTGGGCGATGTAAGCCGCATCGCCGCGGGCGCACGCCAATTTGCCGGTCCAAACTGCGTGCTCATCGCCGTGGACTGGAACATCCGCACGTACGGTAGGCGCGTATAGCTCCAGTTTCATTGCCAGGGTGCACTCATCCTCCGTGAACGTCTCCTGTGCAAGGAATTGCTTGCCGGCATCGGGGCGCAGCACCAGCTCCGGGGGAAAGAGCACGCAAGAACCGCTTGGAGTGCCAAAGCGCCGTACCCATGCTTCCAAATTCTTGACTGCAACCCAGCGCCGCTTCCCTTTTGCTGGTTGCAAGCAACGCAACACAAAGTGCGGGTCGAGATCTTCTTCCAGCAAGCACACGCTGCCCTTTTCCGCCTCCGAAGGCACGGCGTCCGCCGGACGTGTTGCCGTATCGCGCGTAATGCCGCGCTTCAGCCATGTCGGCTTCGCCTTTCCTGTGGCTTCACCCTCAAGTGCCGCAAAGAGCATGCGGTACCCGGCTGGCGAACGCATGGCAATGGATTGCAGTTGGGCACGAGATGCCGCCGGTAGTTGGCAAAGTCGTTCCCAGCATTTCGCCAACAGTTCCACGGTGGCATGTACATCGCCAAGAGCACGGTGTTTGGGTTCGTGATTGAGTTTCAGCACCTCGCTTAAGTAGCCAAGCGAGTAGCTGGCAAGCTCCGGGAACACGAGTGACGCCAGCATGGATGTATCGATCCATGGTTGTGCCGAAAGATCCCAACCTTCGCCCTTCAGCATGCCGATGTCGAAACGGACGTTCTGCCCCACCACCAGGGTCTCGGGGGTGACCATGGCCGCGATCTTTGCGTGAATGTCGGCAAACGCCGGCTTGCCTACAAGATCTTCATTGCGAATATTCGTAATAACCTGCACGTGCGGCGGAATGTCTGCTGGAATGGAGAGCAGCTGCTCATACTCGGAAACCGGCTTGCCTTCGCTCAGCGCGACGCAGGCATACTCAATGACACGGTGCGTGCGCGGCACGAAACCGGTTGTCTCGGTGTCTAGAACAACGATGGGGAGTGCGGGCAGTTTCACCAAAGGAGCATAGCGCAGCAAACAAAAAACCGCACCCACGACGGATGCGGCTTCTTTTGCGCACGAGTGATGCACTACTCCGCCTTCTTCTCCTCGGTCTTCGGCTCCTCGGCAGCGGCAGGAGCTTCCGCTGCGGCACCTTCGACACCCTCTGCTGCCGGCGGGTTGATGATGGCAACAGCCACATCTTCGCCCTTCAGCTCGGCAAGCTTGGCCTTGAATGCAGGCAACTCTTCGTAGTTGTACATGTCCAACTCGAAGCCGGTGAGCTGGGTCGCGAGGCGGATGTTCTGCCCCTTCTTGCCAATCGCCATGGGACGCTGCGCCTCCTCTACGAAGACGGCTGCACGCTTCTTGATTGCACGACCTTCCTCGTCTTTGTGCTCTTGGGCATTAACGATGATGACTGCGGAAATGGATGCAGGCTGCAATGCGGTGGAAATGAGCTTAATCGGATCATCGGACCACTCGATCATATCTACGCGCTCGCCGTTGATTTCCTCCATTACCGCCTGGATGCGCACGCCCTTCTGGCCCACGCAGGCGCCAATGGGGTCGATGCGAGCGTCGGCGCTCTTCACTGCAACCTTGCTGCGCATGCCGGCATCGCGAGCGATGGCCATAATCTGCACATCGCCGTTGCGGATTTCCGGAATTTCCAGCTCAAGCAACTTGCGCACCAAGTTGGCATGGGTGCGAGAAATGCGCAGCTGAGGACCCTTACCGGTGAGTTCCACCTTGTCCAAATACACGCGAATGCGCTTGCCGGTGTAGTAGTGCTCGCCCGGAATTTGCTCGCGCCACGGCAGCGAAACGGTCATGCCTTCCACCTCCAGCGTCACCCAGTTCGGCTCCACCTTGGTCACGCTTGCGGTAAGCAGCTCGTTCTCACGGTCTTTGAACATTTCGAACAAGCTCTTCTTCTCCACTTCTTGCAGCTTCTGGATAATGACCTGCTTTGCGGCCTGGGCGGCAATGCGGCCGTAGCCTACCGGCGTGACATCGATCTCAATTTCATCTCCCTCCTCGGCATCGGGTTTTACTTTCTTGGCATCCTTGACGGAAATTTCGAAGTTCTCGTTCAACACCTCTTCTACGACCTCCTTCACCAGAAGCACGCTTGGCATGTCTTGGTCTTCGCGCAGGACAATGCGAATTTCCTGTTCTTTGTTGCCGTAGTCCTTGCGGTACGCGGTAGCAATGGCCAATTTGACTGCTTCCAGCACGTCTTCTGGCTTTACGTTCTTCTCGGCGCAGATTTGGTTAATGGCTGCGATGAATGACGCTTTCATGGATGGAGGGGGTAACGGGTGATGCGGGGAAGCCACCACTCCGTAGAAACGGACTAGTGAGCAAACTCGAATCTGGGACAATTGTACGCGTCCAGTTGGCTTTACGCAAGAACAAAGCGCCGTTCGCACAATGAATTAGGCATATGAAGACACCGCTATGCGCGGCGGTGTTTCGTCGGCCCAGGCCTCTGTGACAGGTATTGCCAGGGCGGCATTCCAACGACCACGTATGCCCGCAGAAAGCGCATCGATGTTATCGATGCAAACCCTGCCCTGCTCGTCGAAGGTGAGCTTCATTCCGGCAAAAAACGCAGCACGATGAAAGAGCTGTCTTGCCGCATCTTCGCCAAATGTTTGGTGAAGTGACACGAATTTCCCGAACATCGCGCGTACTTCTTCCTGCAAGTCATGCAAGAATTTCCCGCTATCCAGCAACCTGCCCGGTGATTGGGGAACTTCTGTTTGATACTGCTCCGCAACGTCCCCCGGAAGTCCGAAATTCTGGTAAGAGTTAGTCACCGGTCTTCCGCTGGCAAGCGTGGCAACCTGACGGCGGGCATCGGTAATGATCGTTGCGCCGGCCCGCGGCAGACGCTCGATGCAAACAGTCGGATCTTTGGCGAGCGAGCGGTACAGATGTCGATGCTCGCTGATGCGAGAGCTGGCATGGCCGCCTGCGCGTACGTAATCCCGCACGCGGAACGCAGAGCTGCCACCGCGCATGGTGAGCGGGTGAAACGGATGCTTTGCGCGATAGATGGACTCGATCATTTGCGACATGCGGTGTGCCGCAAACAACACGTGATCCTGCCGAAAGTCCTCGTCCGGCAAATCGATGAATCCCGTAGCCCCGGCAATCGAAGGATTCGATGCAAAGCGTTGTGCGAGGGTGGAAACGTACTCGGGTGCGATGTCTCGCGCATCGGCATCGTTGGTTACCAGCACGGCATCTCCCGGGTCTGCATGTCCGCTATTGAGCATGCGACGCAAGGTGAGTACCGCAAGATCGCGACGAATGCGGCCGATTTGACGCTCTTGTGCGGAGTATGTCGCCAAGAACACGTTGACCGGGATACTCAGTTGTTCGTACGCATGAAATGCATCTGTGAATGCCGGAGAGTCAAACAAATCGACGCCTTGCGGACCGTTAATCAACACATCTACTTCGAAATGGGGGCTCTGCTTCGCTGCATGCTGCTGCGCGTACAATTCCAGAGTGTGTCGCAATCCCTGCTCGTTATGACGGGCGGGAATAGTAATGAACACGTTGCACTGAGGGTGCATGGGTGTTGTGAGCGCATCTCGCTCGATGGCATGCAGACGCCGCAACGCGTTTCCGCGATATTTGTCATGTACGTAGGAGCAAATTGCTTCAAAATCTTCTTCTACGCTCTCTGGCCGGGGTTTGAGCAAAGAATGTTTCATGAAGACCGCGATGCTAGTGAAGGAGGTTTCTCACGGCAAAAAACATATGCCCCCAAGGTCTACCATTGGCTTGTTCTTGCCCTAAAGAGACAGGCATCCCTCCAGGAACGCTCGCCGATGTTTGCCCGCCATCGTAGGAAACATCCCTAGCAACTGATACGCCAGCAGCTTTGCCCCCGATGGCACGCGATCGAAGTGTGGCACGCTCTTCTTGAGCTCCACTGCAGACCTTCCCAGCGTACGCATGCGCTCCAGCGACTGGGGCAGCTCGATGTGGTGGTGGTGCAATGCGCGGGCGGAGGGCTCGTAGAATAAGGGCACACCCGATGCGCAGAGTCGCATGCCCCACTCCACATCTTCCCAGCCGTACATGCGGATGTCCTCGCGGAAGGCATGCGCCTTGGCGGTCGGAGTGGGCAAGCTGATATGGCTGGTGTACGTAAAAAGATGTTGGCGCTCTGTGGGAAGTGCGGCATGCGCATAGCGCGCAAGTTGCGGATACCCAAACTGCCAGCCAGACGCCTCCAGCCAGCGCATCACCGGCGTAATGCCGCACGCCGGATCCCACGTGGAAAACCCCAGCACTGCAGCATCCGCACGCAGCGGCTTGGCATGGACGGCACATGCATTGGCATCCAGCAAAATGTCATCACCAATAAACAAGGTACGCGGGGCAGTCGCTAACGCCACGCCCGCATTGCGGGCAACGCCCTGCTGGCTTTTTGGCACCTCGATGAAGCGCAGCGCAAATCGCCAAGCAGGGCTTACAAACAGTGCTGCCGTCTTGTCATCGTGTCCGTCGCTTACCACGATCACATCCAGGTCGGCTGCAATGGTTTGCCGCTCAAGGCACTCCAGGCATTGCACCAAGATATCGGCGCGCCGGTGGGTGGGAATGACAACGGAGAGTAACGCCATGGATACGTATCATACCTGCTCTGGTAGTGTGTGTGAGTGAGAACCTTGTACGTAGATCTGGCCGGTGCGGAGAAGCTGCTTGCCCTCGTCGGCGAAAAAGCTGTTATAGGCATGTCGCGCGTAGAAGACAGTCGTGACGAAGCTGCGTTCCTGCCTCAGCTGGAAGCATTTGTGCGTGATGCAGGGTGTACGCTCCAGGACATAGAGCGCATAGCCACCATCGCCGGACCCGGCGGCTTCATGACGCTTCGTGTGCAAATGAGCATTGTGAATGCATTGGCCTACGGCTTGAACGTGCCAGCCGCTGCCGTGCACGCCAGCGATGTATGGAAACACCGCATACAAGAACGGGACTGGATGTGGCTGCATTCCACGAAGAAAACGCACATGTTTGCCCGCGGGATGGGCGCGTACGCCGCTCGTTGGCCAGAGCCTGTGCTCCTATCCGTAGAGGAGGCTGCGCACTTGCCGAAGCAGGCGGCCTGGGCCGGGGAATTGATACCCGAACACGCGGCGTTGCTAATAGGCATGCAGTTGATCGCAAACCCCCGCCCCGTGGAAGCCGTCTTGCCCGATGTGGTGGAACAACTCTCGTACGACAAAAAAACACTCCTTCCCTGGTACGGGCGGGGAGCGTAGCCTGGTCGGGCAAGGGCTGGTATCCTTGAGCACCCCTCACTTCTTATGTCCGTCATCGACACTCTCAACAAACTGCTTGGCGACCCCAACAAAAAGGAGCTGAAAAAGCTTCAGCCCATCGTGCAGCAAGTGCGCGAGGCCGGACGTAACGACAAGATCAAGCATTTGACCAAGGAGCAACTGCCGGGCAAAACCGCGGAATTCAAAGACCGCATTGCCAAAGGCGAGTCGCTGGATGCCTTGTTGCCGGAGGCCTTTGCCACGGCAATCCGGGCGTGCGAACTCCTGGTAGGACACAAGGAGCAGATTGGCGCGCAGACATTTGAATGGAACATGATCCCCTTCGATGTGCAGATCATCGGCGGCGCAGCATTGCACCGTGGCAACATCGCCGAAATGAAAACGGGTGAAGGCAAGACGCTGGTATGCACGTTGCCCGTGTATCTAAACGCACTCTCGGGGAAGGGCGTGCACGTTGTCACCGTAAACGACTACTTGGCCAAACGCGACAGCCACTGGATGGGAGTGTTGTACAAGACCCTTGGATTGAGTGTTGGCACCATCGTGCATGGCCTCAACCAAGACCAGCGCAAAGAGGCGTACGCAAGCGACGTTACGTATGGCACCAATAACGAATACGGCTTCGACTACCTGCGCGACAACATGGCGGGGACGCTGGATCGCCAGGTACAACGCGGGTTGAACTACGCCATCGTGGACGAAGTAGACTCCATCCTCATCGACGAAGCACGCACTCCGCTCATCATCAGTCAGCCTGCAGCAGAGTCCACGCTGAAGTACGGCGTGTACGCCAAGCACGTGTTGCAGCTGGCGGAACACACGCATTTCCTCAAAGACGAGAAGCAGCGTGCCGCCACGCTCACCGAGGAAGGAATTAAAAAGATGGAGCAGCTTCTCGGCGTGGAGAACATTTACACCGAAAAGGGCTTCGAGGAAGTGCACCACATAGAGCAGGCATTGCGCGCGCATGCCATTTACCAGCGCGATGTCGATTACGTGGTCAAGGACGGCGAAGTGATTATTGTCGACGAATTCACCGGGCGCCTTATGCCGGGCCGCCGCTACAGCCACGGCTTGCACCAGGCCATAGAGGCCAAGGAGAACGTGCCGGTGCAGCGTGAGAGCAAGACGCTGGCAACCATCACCTTCCAGAACTACTTCCGCTTGTACTCCAAGCTTGCCGGCATGACCGGTACCGCCAAGACCGAGGAAGAAGAGTTCCAGTCAATTTATAAGCTGAACACCATCGTCATCCCCACGCACCGTCCCATGATCCGGCAGGACAGGTCTGACGCGGTGTACCGCACCGTGAAGGCCAAGTTCACTGCGGTAGCGAAGATCGCGCAGGAAAAGCACGTAAAGGGGCAACCTGTGCTGATCGGTACGACCAGCATTGAGAAATCCGAAGCAATGAGCAGCCTACTTACGGACATGAACATTCCGCACACGGTGCTGAACGCCAAGCACCATGAAAAAGAGGCCGACATCGTAGCGAAGGCGGGTGAGCGCGGCGCCGTCACCATTGCCACGAACATGGCCGGTCGCGGTACCGACATCAAGCTCGCATCCGGCGTACAGGAATTGGGCGGTCTGGCAATTTTAGGTACGGAGCGCCACGAAGCTCGACGCATAGACAACCAGCTGCGCGGACGCTCGGGGCGCCAGGGCGACCCGGGAGAAAGTCAGTTCTTCGTCTCCATGGAAGACGAGCTCATGCGCTTGTTCGGCGGTGACCGCCTGAAGGCAATGATGGAGCGCCTGAAAGTGCCGGATGACGTACCGCTGGAGAACCCCCTTGTCAGTCGTTCCATTGAAAGCGCGCAGAAGAAGGTGGAGGGACGCAACTTCGATATCCGCCGCCACGTTGTGCAGTACGACGACGTCATGAACAAGCATCGCGAAATCATGTACAAGCGGCGCCAGAAGATTTTGGTGAAGATTGCGGAAGGTGCAACTGTTGCCGAGCAGGGCAAAGATTTCCTGCATGAGGAGGCTCTGGAAGCCATGCGCAAGGAAGTTGCGGCAATCGTGGAAACGCACACCATGGGTGATGATGATTCTCAGTGGAAGTTTGCGGAAATGCTGGAGGCAGTTGGCGCGCTGCACCCGCAATTGGGGTCTGCAATCAGTGTGGAAGAATTGAGGCGGTGTCTCGAGCGCGAAAAGCTGACCGAGGTGCTGACTGCGCTGGTCGTGTCTTTTTACGCGAAGAAATCCGAATTCTATCCTGCGGACACGGTCCGCCGCGCCGAGCGCATCATCGTGCTGCAGTCAATCGATACGCACTGGATGGACCACATCGACACCATGGCGCATTTGCGCGAGCAGGTTGCGTTCTCGGGGTATGCGCAGCGCGATCCGCTCATCGAATATCAAGACCGCGGTTTCCAGCTGTTCCAGAAGCTGCTCAACAACATCTCATCCACCATGGTGCGCGTGTTGCTGCAGGCAGACTTCAACCAGTTCGCACAACAAGCCGCGCGCCAGCCCGAGGAGGAGTCGTTGCAGACCAACGAGGATCAAATCCAAGACAATTTACAGTCCACGCTTGGTGTGAACCCCATCCGTCCGGTCACCCGTGGCGAAGGCAGCCGAGCTGCAAAAATCGCCGCTCCCAAAGTGGGCCGCAACGACCCCTGTCCGTGCGGAAGCGGCAAGAAGTATAAGAAATGCCACGGCCAGGAGGAGTAATAAAACTCCGTGGAGCTAAGGGGCGATGTTCCAGTAGAATGCCGTTTCCATGGCACCCATCCCCTCACAGATCATCGGCCACGGCAAGCAGTGCGGCCAGTTGCTGCAGGATATTGCCAAGGACAACGTATCGCATGCGTACTTGTTCACCGGACCGAAGCACATTGGCAAGTTTTCCGTTGCACGCTGGTTCGCCTGGCAATTGTTGGCGGAAGGGCTGCCACCGGAACGGAAGCCCGGCGTCCGCGACCAGATGGAGCGCCTTATTCACCCGGACTTCCTTTGTGTAGATCAGCTTTGGATTGAAGATATCTGCGATGATTGGGCACTGATAAGCAAGTACTCCAATATTTCGCAACAACACCGTTCCAAGCCGCCAAAGGCCCGTACCGATTCCATCGGCATCGACGAAGTGCGCGCCATGCAGGAGCGGCTGTACGACACGGGCAGCAGCAAGTACTTCGCCTGTCTCGTGCGTTCGGTGGAACGCATGCAACCAGCGGCGGCAAATGCACTGCTGAAGGTATTGGAAGAGCCTCCGCCACGCGTCGTGTTCATACTCACTGCAGAATCCGACGCCAGGGTATTAAGCACCGTTCTCTCGCGAACCCGGGTCATGAAGTTCCATACCCCCAATCCAAAGGAATTGCGCCCGCTGGTTGCCAATGCCGATCCGGACGATGCGGCATTCGTGCTGCACCTGTGCCAAGGCGCACCCGGCAAGGCAATACGATTACTGCAGGACCCGGACACGCTGCGACAGGAGAAGCAGCTGCATATGCAGGCGCGGCAATTTTGGCGCTCGCACAACGCATACGAGCGCCTGCCCTGGATCACATCGTTCTTGGAACACCCGGAGCTCGCAGATGCCATGCTACTGCACTTGGGATTAACGCTGCGCGAGACGCCGGCTTCCCCTACCCGGGTACGGTCTACGTCCGCATACGTGGAACTGGTAAACGGACTGCATACCAATGCCCACCGCGGATTGCTCCTAGAGCGCTTCGCACTGGCATTGGACGGGGAATAGTGGTAGTCTGATTTGCCACATGATTTACCTTGTTGTCTTCTGCGCATCGCTTTTTGGCATTGCAGCCTTGCTGCTGCTGCGCATCTTGCTGCGTCACCGCATGGTGCGGCGCTTGGTACGCTCCATGAAAGGCAAATTTCAGTCCATAGAAGAGCGCGGCGCCAAATTGGTTGACGAACAAGTTATCTCCAAGCCTCGCAAGAACCCCCGCACATCCGCTATCGAGCTGCAAAAGGTGCGCTCGCTATTGCGTTCCGCCGAGAAAGAAATTGCGCTGCAAAACGTGGATAAGGCGGAACACCTGTTCATCCAGGCTCTGACCATTCAACCCGAAGCTCCGGACGTGCAGGCACATTTGGCAAAGTTGTACCTGACCACCGGACGCGAAGCGAAGGCTGAAGCTCTGTACAAGGAGCTGATTACCAAGCGCGAGGATGTCTCGTTTTATGCAAACTTGGGACTCGCCTACTACAAACAGGGCAAGTTCGTTGATGCTTGCTATGCCTACCAAGAAGCTCTAAATCGCGACCCTCAAACACCGGAACGCTCGGCCGCCCTGGGGCGCGCATGCATCGCTGCCAAGCGTTTTGCGGATGCGGCTCCGCTTCTGGAAAAAGCAGTGCTGCGCCTTGCGCGCGACACCGAATTGCTTAATCTTCTGGCAGAGTGTTACTTACAGCTCAACCAACCGGAAAAGGCGGAGGAGGTTTACCGCCGCATCAACCGCATCGAGCCGTACAACGAAGGCGTAAAGCAGAAAATCACCGCCCTCTCGTCAAAATAAGTCTCGGCATTAGTAGTCGACCACCTCCACAGTCACATCGCCTTGCACCTGCGCTTGGCAGCTTAAGCGCTTGGGGTCATCTGCCACACCCATGTTTTCTTCCCGGTCGTTTCTTGGCGAAAGATTCGCCATTCCGTCCTTCACATTACACATGCATGTGGTGCAAAAACCGTTGCCGCCACAGGCATGCTCCACCGGAATCCCGTTATCCAGCGCAACTTTTAGCAAGGTGTCCCCGTTGTTCGCCTGAACTTTGGTGACTTGGCCATTGGATTGGACGAAGGTGACTTCCGGCATGCACGCACGAGGGTAGAGCTGCTGCGTCCGTAGCTCAAGGGATCTTGTGTGCTAGCATGCTTGCATGTGCGCGAAACGCCGTTTCGGCCCCTTGCAGACGCTACGTATTGTCTTGGCGATGGGGTGGAGCGACTTTGCACTCAAGTACCGCGGTTCGGTATTGGGGTACTGCTGGTCGCTGGCCCTGCCTCTTACCAAGTTCGTCGTGATCCTCCATGTGTTCCGACCGTTCGTGTCGGAATCCATTCCGTCGTATCCCCTGTACTTGTTCCTGGGCATTGTGATGTGGGAGCATTTCTCCCTGACTACCACCGCATGCATGTCCACATTGGTGGAAAAAGCATCGCTGGTACAAAAAGTGGCCTTTCCGAGAATCGTGCTTATGTTGAGTACGGGCTGGCTGCACATGATTATTCTTGGTACCTACCTGGGTATTTTCTTTGTCGTGGGATCCTTGTTCGGCATGCGCCTGGATATTGGCGCAGCGTATGTATTGGTCACTGCCATACAAGCAACGTTGCTTGCGCTGGGAATCGGCATGCTTCTCAGTTCGTTCTCGCTGAAATTCCGCGACATTCCCCACTTGTGGGCAGTAGCGCTGCAAGTGTTGTTCTGGCTTACGCCGATTGCATATCCGCACGATATTGAGGGGCCGTTTCGATTGGCGGCGCAGCGCTTCTTCAGCGGATTCACGTTGTCTTTGTCATCGGTGCTCGATGCCATCATCCATTTCCAGCCGTTATCGCTGCTGTTGTACGACCTGCGGCGATCGGTGCTCTACGCCCAAACGCTCGGCATGCCTAGCGTCATGCACGTGGCATCCACGACCGCGTTGTGCATGGGCGTATTCCTGGCAGGCATGCTGGTGTTTCGCCACAGAAGCCGCTCATTCGTCCAAGAGTACTAATGCCACACGTCATATCCTGCACCGGCATTCGCAAGAGGTACCGCTACTCCACTATTCCGTCAGTCATGCTGCAGGAGCGCCTGTTGCGCTGGAGGCGTCATCGCAAAATGTGGGAGCACACGGCAGTTGACGGTGTGTCGCTCACTGTAAATCGGGGAGAATGGGTGGGAATCTACGGCCCCAACGGCAGCGGCAAAACGACATTGATGAAAATACTGGCTGGGCTGCTGGAAGCAGACGAGGGCACGGTGGAACGCAAGGGTACGAGCGCGTGCTTTTTTGAGTTGGGTGTTGGATTCCATCCAGAGCGCACGGCTGCCGAGAATATTTACATGCACGGACTGCTGCACGGATTGCCTCCGGCGGTCATACGCTCGCGCATCGATGAGATCATCGCATACGCCGGCGTGCAATCGCACAGGGATTTGCCGCTGAAATGCTTCAGTCTTGGCATGCAAATGCGTCTTGGGTTTGCAGCCGCGTCGCATATCGATGCGGACATGTATTTGTTCGACGAAATCCTTGCCGTAGGTGATGAAGAATTCCGGAAACAGTGCTGGCAAAAACTTGATGCCATGCGCGAGAGCGGCGCGTCTGCAATCATCGTCAGTCATGAACATGGACACCTGGAGCGGCTCTGCCACCGCATTCTGTACGTGGAAAAAGGCCGCATCGTTCGTGAGCATCGGGTGCGAGATCGCACCTAGGATTCCATATGCTCCACGCGGATGTCCCAGTTGCACAGTACGGTGCCGTTGTTACGCATGTGTGCAAATGCGACGTCGTCGTACCAACCGTCCGGCCTGTCACCGTTGTAATGAATAGGTTCACTGCGCAGCACATTGGTGCGGAACAAGGAACAACCGAATCCGGAGCCCGCAACCGGCTCTATACCTGTGCGCGCCTTGGGATACTGAATGCGCTTGGATCCTTCTTTGGACCACACAATGACACAATTCCGGAACCGACAGGGGTACGAGGCAACTGCGGCAACGGTGTCTTCTTGAAACGTTTCCAGGAGTCGGCGCAGCGCGGAAGGTTCGGGGGCGATATCATCTTCAAGCGTGAACAGGAACTCCGTAGTGCAGGCGGTAAGCATGTGGTTATAGGCATAGATCACTGCCATTTGGTAAAAGTGCCGCGCATTCTCGGCGCCGGACACGCGATTGGCGATCAGCTTCTCCGGCGTTTGGTTCCATAAAGGTGGCAGCGGCCGTTTTTCGTAGGTTACGGCGGCAAATGGCATGGTGGCGGCAGTGGAACGCAAGAGGTGTTCAAATGACTCTTTCCCGCTGGTGTCCAGCCAGTGCAACCGTATCAGCGAAGGATCGTATTCCAAGGAGCGCAATGCGTGCACGTAACGGTCGAACACCGCCGTACGCCCAGCAAATGGCGTGAAGATTGTCACGGGTACGGAGCTAAGGCCCGCCCGATGTGCGTATGAAGGCTGCGTACGAGAGTATGATTGCAGCATGCTGTCGCCATGCACTCGGTACTCCACGGCTGTTGGCGCTTTTTTCGCGATCCACGTCATGGATGTGATGCGCTTGTAGAGATCCCAATCCTGGTGCGCGTTGCGTAGCTCACGATATCCCCCCACTACCTCCAGCGCCTGCCGGCGGATCATGGCATGCGCTGAAATGTAGTTGCGGCGCTCGAGTACATTTCGATCGAATTCCGGCATGCAGATGCGCGTAGAGCGATCGCCGAATTCCTGCATGTCACCGTATGCGATCGCAACGCGGGAATCTGACATTTGTGCGAGACAGGCATCCAAATAATTCGGACACAGGCGATCGTCTGCATCTAAGAACACCAGGTACGGAGCCGTGGTGGCCATGGCTCCCGCGTTTCGGGCTGCGGCTACGCTCTTCCATTCACCGCGTTTGTATTTCACTCCCCTTGCTGCATAACTTGCGGCCACCGCGGCGGTGTCGTCATCGGACGCGTCATCTACGACCAGAATTTCCGAAGGGATGCATGTTTGCGCGAAGACGCTTTCAATCGCCTCGCGTAGATAGTTCCCGTAATTATGACAAGGAATCACCACGGCAACGTTCACGGCATGTTTTCCTGCAACAGTGGTATGGGTTGGTTCCCATGCAACAGTGGCAAGGGTGCCGCCACCCGTAACGACAGGCGCTGTCCGGACTGGCCATATGCGCCCCAATAATCGGTACCGCACGAAGCGCGCCGCGCCAGGGAACGGCTGTCCGCACGCGAGCCAGAGGCGGTACAGCGCCGCCGGAAAGCTGCGCGTGGGACGGGGGAAGATTTTGATAAATTGAGCGGCGGGAAAGAGTTGCCGGAGTGCCGCGGTATATCGCCAGCTTTTACTTTTTGTAATCCTATCGAGTGACGTTTGTACTTCTTGGGCATGGCGCTCCACGCGCTCGGCATGCGCACGAACATTGTGGATATGCGAATCCATGCGGACACCATGCGCCCGCAGCTCGGAAGCATGTGACTCCAAATCGCGCACCCATTGCTCGAGCAAAAGCACCTTCTTGCAAAGCTCCGCTGTTTCGGCCTGCACACCAACCAGGTGCTGCATCTGCCTGGCAGCATGACGCGAGAGCGACACGCGCTCGTGCCACTGGCCGACATCAACCGCGTGTACGTGCGCAGCGGCGAAGGGGGTAAGACGCATGGCATCGAGTAGCTTTTGCAACGCTGGATGCCGCTCCTCTAGAGCGCGATGTGCAAGAATGCCATAGCCATAGAGCCCGGGAAGCGCATGCCAGCGATACTCTTCTGCGTGCACTGCAAGAAAATCCTGGATTGCAGCCATCACGCCGTTGTGTGTACCCCCTGCTTCGTTCGCATTCAGGTACGTCGCATGCACGCCAGCTGAGTCGAGCCCGGTCTGTCCGGGAACCATGCCGGAGCGGGAATATGGGCGGCAATGCTCTTTCGGAATGCGCTCCGGAGCGTAGTACATATCGCGGTGCGCATAGGGCCAATCGGTATCGTGCAACACCAGCAGCGGCGGCAATCCCGCTGTGCTGCGATGTGCATGCAGCAGGCGCAGCTCCTCGGTAACCGTGTACCAATTATGATCCCCGTCTACAAACACCACATCCGCAGATGGCAGCTTGGGCAACGCGGTCAAACTCGGCTCTAAAAGCAGTGTAAGTCGCTGGCCCCAACGCCGTCTCCATGCCGCTATATCCAAGGACGGAGACGGGTCGATAATGGTGAGGGTCCCATTGTGTGCAGCACAATACTCAAGGAGCAGCTCCGCGTGCTCGCCGCGTCCGGCGCCGATTTCTACAATCGAACGGGCGCCAATGGCGTCCAGCAAAGGGGCAGTGACATGCTTCCAGTATCGGTGCATAGTGAGAGTGTATACGGAACACCCGTACTTGCATCTGTAAGTTTCCGCACGTCAGCCTCCATGCCTCGCAAGCGCACATCGCCCATAGATACCGTTCTTACCTTACGTAAGTTCAAAGTGTTCATCGGAGACACGCCAATCGTGCATGGTATAGATCTCGATATCCGTGCCGGGGAGGTGCATGCGATCATGGGGCCGAACGGCTCGGGGAAATCCACATTGGTCAATGCCCTCATGGGACACCCGAAGTACCGCACGGAAGGATCCGCACTCTTCTTTGGGAAGGAGCTTTCGGAACTTTCGCCGGATCAACGGGCGCACGCGGGCATGTTCCTGGCATTTCAGTACCCAAAGGAAATCGCCGGGGTGACGGTACGGCAATTCTTGCTCGCAGCCTACGAGGCGCAAATGCGCGCCCGCAACCCAAAACATAAGCGAACGTCACCGGTGCAGTTTCGCACCATGTTGCAGCAGACCATGCGCCAATTGCACATGGACCCAGTATTTGCCGACCGCAGCGTGAATCATGGCTTCAGCGGCGGCGAAAAGAAAAAAGCGGAAATCCTTCAGTTGCATATCTTGAAACCGAGCCTTGCTCTGCTGGACGAAACCGATTCGGGGCTAGACGTCGATGCATTGCGCATCGTGGCCGATGGCGTGAACCAGCAGCGTTCGGGCACATTCTCGGCGATACTCGTAACGCACTACGCACGCATTTTGGAATACATCGTCCCGGACCGCGTCCATGTCATGGTACGAGGGAATATTGCCGAAAGCGGTGGGGCGGATTTTGCACGCACACTGGAGCGTGAGGGGTACGAACGCTTTGTGGGGAAAGCGTCTGCAAGGCTCCGTTTAGAGGTATAGCGTGTTGCATGTAACAGCGACAGAGCGATACAATTGGATCCATGCCCGACACCATCACCACTCGCCCCGCTACGTGGGCCGTCTTGCTCGCCGTCGTCATCGGTGGGTTGTTTTACGTTGCAGGCCAACATGTAGCCGCAACTTCGCGTGCAATGGCGACCATATCGGTTTCTGCGGATGCGCGTGTTTCCGCATTGCCAGACGTGGCATATGCCAGCTTCGGCATTACGGTGGAGCGTCAAAACTCTGCCAAAGGAGCAATTGAAGGCGTACGCAAGAACATGACCACCATCATCGCCGCAGTGAAAAACGCCGGCGTGGAAGAAAAGGACATCACTACTGAGAATTTTTGGCTGAGCCCAAGCTACGACTATCCGGATGGCAGGCAGACGCTGCGCGGATACTCTGCGGGGCAGTCACTGCGAGTAAAGGTGCGCAATTTAGAGAATGTCGGCGCGGTGCTCACCGCCGCCACAGATGCGGGCGCTAACCAAGCCGGAGACGTTACGTTCTCCTTCGACAATACGGACGAGTTGCAAGCCAAGGCCCGCACCATGGCCATTGCGGAAGCAAAGCAGAAAGCCGCTCAGCTTGCAGCCAGCCTGGGTGTATCGCTTGGAAAGCTGCAAGGGTTCTCCGAGGGGTACTCGGGCAGTCCGCAGCCTCCCATGCTGATGCGCAGTGATATGGCTATGATGAAAGATGGAATGGCCGAACAGGCCCCCATGCCGGTGCCCAGCGGCGAGCAGGACATTACCGCGCAAGTCACCCTGACCTACGAACTACAGTAGCTACATGCTCGCTCGACGCATTCGTCTGACACTGTGCCTGTCTGTCCTGGTTCTTACAGGTTGCAGGAGCTTAATATTTGGAGGAACTTCGGCGCGGCAGAAGGCCCCAGATGACGAGCGGGGTAGCGCAGTATCTGCTGGCAGTGCATCGTCCTCGAACCACAGCTCTTCCTCATCCTCCGTCGAGCGACGTGATTACAAGACGGAGGTGATCGATATCTTGAAAATATTCCAGGAGAAATTGCGCGAGCAGCCAGCAGGTTTTGACGCTGAGGCAATCGTATCGGGCGCCAAAACAGGCGCCCAACTGTACTTAGTAACGACTGGATGGAAGCTGCACCGGTATCCGAATCAAAATCGCGTCGCATATATCTTAAGCGGCCGCGCAGAAATCGTTCTGGATGGGTCATCCGAAGAAGTCCGCGCAGGACATGTCATCGCCATTCCTGCCGGTGTGCCATTCAAGCTTATGCCAATTGGAGAGCAGGCGGTGCGGATGATCGTTTTTACGACGCCCGGCGACAGCGGCAGTACTTTCGAATGGCTAAAGGAGATCGATGCACCTGCTGAATCTACCGAAGAAGAAGTGGAAACCGTTGAGCCGATTGTGGTTCCGGATATCGCTGATAGCTCGTCTTCTTCAGAGGAATTCCAGACTGGCACACTCACGGCAGAACCGGACGAAGAAGCGCAGTAAAAGGTTTACTGCATCCATTTCCGAAAAAATCCCCTGTCTCTGCGTCGGCTGTTTCGCAGTGCGTCAGTACATACGTCTCGGAAAGACACTAAAGCCCACACTGCATTCAGGGCTGCAAACGGATATGCCGCGAGCAGGAGCGCGTACCAAACCATCAATGCGCCACCAAACAGGTTGCACAAATCATAAATTAAATACTCATCCTTCCATACGTGGGTCTGGTTCAAGCTAAAGGCAACAAGCAGCAGTGTTGCGCCTGCAATGCCAATGATGACGGGTGCCTCCATGGCAAGCAGCATAGCTGCGAGGGTGCATGCACATACTTGTCGGAAAAACGACTTTGTGCTACAATGAAATGATGTCCATCAAGACAAACATCTCTGCATTCTGGAAATCCAGTACCGTCCGCCAATTGGTGGGGGCTACTGCCGGGATGGCAATTGCCGGCGGTTTGTACGTCGGTTTCGAGCAGTTGGGGAGCATGCAGCTCACCGGCATGTTGGTGCAACCGGGCGCCACCGTCAGCGAAAATGCCGACCAGGTAACGACTGCACATAAGGAAGTGGACGAAGACACGCAGCGCCGCCTGGAGCAGCGCGCACAAACTGTAGCGGAGCAAATGAAGCAGTATGCAAATACCGTGCAGCCTACGCCTGTATCCAAGGCGGAGATCACGGTTCATGCTGCGCAGCGTTTGGCTCAGCGACAGGAGCAGTTGGCTGCATTCACGGGCCAGCAAACCCAGCACGCAGCGGCACCTACCTACCCCGGAAACACCAGCGTCGCGCCTGTCAGCCAAATTGAGCGGCTTGCACAGCGCGCCGAGAACGCCCGTAAGATGCGAGAGCAGACGGAATCTTCCGTGCGCGCGGAAATGGATGGGCCCGCACCGGTAGATTTGGCCGCGCTTGCGGAGGCTGCAACATCTTCTTCGGCACAGCCCCAGGAACGCGCAGCTGATACGCAAGTGCACGCGGCTGCAACCGATACCATTATGCATGAAGGTGCGCAGTTGGTACCCGACGAGCCGATGCCGAAAGCCAAGCGCCTTACGAATTCCGGAGCTCGCGAGCAGTTGCTACTGGTTCTCGCTCTGGCAGGCTGCGCCGGAATGGCATTGTCAGACCCCTCGCGCCGCATGGCATTGCAGCGCATGTTGGCAGGCGCATAGTAAGCATGCATTTTTGATGTAGGCGAGGTAGCATGGTCCCCATGCAATCCGCTTCGTTGCTCGTGGTGCTCTTCGCCGTCATCGGCGCGGTGTTGGGTAGCTTCGGGAACGTGCTGATTTTCCGGTTTGGCCAAGTAAAATGGGTCGCCGGCAGATCCAAATGCCCTGCATGTAAGTCTGCCTTGCATTGGTACGACTTGGTGCCGGTTGCCAGTTACGTGTTCTTGGGCGGCAAATGCCGTTCGTGCAAGTGTCATATTTCTGCGCAGTACCCACTGGTGGAGCTGGCGTGTGCCGGCATATTCCTGCTGGCATTACATCGCCTCCCGGATGCGCCGTTACTGGCAGCTCTTTCCGGAGGCGTACTGTACTTAGTGTTCATTGCGGCACTCATCGATGCGCGTCACCGCCAGTTACCCGACATTCTGTCACTGGGCATAGCGATTATCGGCATGGTTTCCTCATTGTTGTTTGGATCATTGCTCGATGCATGTCTTGGCGCACTCATTGGAGCCGCATGGTTTGGTTGGCAGTGGCTTGTTAGTCGGGGGCAATGGGTGGGAAGCGGGGACATGTTGCTTGCTGGGGCACTGGGACTATGGCTGGGTTCCTGGCCTACAGTGGCAATGCTGGTATTGGCATACGGTTGCGGAGCGGTGTGGGTACTGCTGCTGCTTATCACCACAAAGACAAAGCTGCGCGGCACGCGCATCGGCTTTGCGCCGTTTTTGGCAGCAGGCACGCTACTGACATTTTTGGGTGTCGCCGAGTGGTATCGCGGACTTTTGGCATAACACAAAGAGAGAGGCTCCGCTTCCCTGCAGACGATCGAAGTGATCTTTGCGGAAAGTCCCCAGAGAAGCGGAGCCTCGTAACGCCAACGAGATTGCTGCATGGCTCACGAGGAGGATGCCCCTCCCTTGAAGGGGAGGAAATCTTGAGTGTTGGCAATGTGAATAATACAATACATTCTACAATCTTGTCAAATTGATTCTAATGCAATATTTAGGCGTCCTAATGCCGAAAAGAGCCGTCCCCTGTACCATAACACCATGAAGACAGTGGCCCAGAACCGTCGGGCGCGGTTCGATTATGACATCGGCGAGACCGTGGAGGCGGGAATGATGCTCTCCGGCCAGGAGGTAAAGTCCTGCCGATTGGGCCAGGCCAGCTTGGCGGGTGCGTACGTTTCATTCCATGGCGGCAAGCCACTACTGAAGCACGCCAAGATTACGCCATATAAATTCGCAAGCGGATTGGAAGCCTACGATCCAGGACGCGATCGGCAGTTACTGCTGAAGAAATCCGAGTCCGCGCGCTTAGAGCAAGCCGCCGCAGAAAAAGGCGCCACGATCATTCCGCTGGAAATCCGCGCGGGCAGGTTTATAAAAGTACTGCTCGGCGTCGGCCGTGGCCGAAAGCGCCTCGATAAACGACAGAAGATCAAGGAGCGCGAAATGGACCGTAGGCAGCGCATGGGGAAGGAATACTAATACGACTTGATTTCAGGGTGTGTATTTTTGCATTCGGCCTTACCATGCAGCGGCATGAGTTTATTGCCGCCGCAAATACGCAAGGCCGTGGAGGAATTCAGCAAGCTGCCGGGCATCGGCCCCAAATCTGCCGAACGACTGACCTTCCACCTCCTGCGGTCATCCAAGGCATCGCCGGAGGCTTTGGGCAACGCCCTGTTGGCACTGAAGAGCGATATTCGCTACTGCAGGCAGTGCCAAATGATCACGCTCGATGAACGTTGCACGACATGCATGGATGCATCGCGAGATGCTTCGACCATTCTGGTCGTGGAAGAGCCGCTGGAAGTCATCGCCTTTGAAAAATCCGGGTACAAAGGCCTGTATCACGTACTGCATGGCGTGCTGTCCCCCATCGACGGCATGGGGCCGGAGCAGCTAAAGCTGCGCGAGCTGGTCGACCGCTGTGCATCTGGAAGCGTAAATGAGGTAATCATTGCTACAAATTTGGATGTGGAAGGCGAGGCCACCGCAACATTCATCAAGCAGCAGTTGGGCACAACTGTGCAGAAGGTAACGCGGCTGGCTCATGGATTGCCTATGGGTGCAGACATTGAATTCGCCGACCAGATCACCCTGCGCGAGGCATTGGCCGGGCGCAGAAACGCATAAAAAACCCCGCCAGCGGCGGGGTGAGTCATGCAAATTAATCTTCGGTAGGGTGCCTGCCCTCGGCAATATTTTTGCGAACGATTTCGGCTGGATTGCCGAAGCCGCCATTTGCAGGAAGTCCACGCAATCGATCGATAGCACTTACAACGCGAGTGCCTGCGACGCTGGAAACTTGGCGCGTGGCTTTCGTTAGCCATTCAGGAGAATTTCTCATGAAGATGTTGTTGGCGCCAGTAACCAAGGAGCCGGCCATTCCGGCTTTACCCAAGCCATATAAACCGGCTGTGCCGCCGATCAAGCCAAGCGCGAGAAGGATCTTTCCTTTGTGCTTGTTCAAAAAACTCTTGGTGGTGTTGCGGTTTTCTGCCGGTGCGTCTTGGAGAACTTCAATGGTGTGAGCCATGTTGTGGGGGAGGAATCGAATGAAAGGAAAAGCCCGACTACTTGGAAGAATTGACCGTAAGAACGCGGTGACGGGCCAGGGAAAGGGTTGCAAGAGCCTCAACATCATCTTTGCCGACAGAATCTTGCAGCGAAAGTTCGATCAACGCAGAAATACCGCAGGCACCAATGGTGAATAGCAGTACATCCAGCGCTCCATCGGAAAGTTTTTCTAAGTTCAGATCGGTCATATCGCCGCTCTGCACCAGCTTTTCCATCATCGTTTTTACTTCCGGATACTGCTCGTACGATGCTTTGCTCATACGTTCTACAAGCTCCTCTTCGGTCTCGAAAGAGGTGAGGCTTTCTGCCTCAACACGGTCCTTAAACAGCGCCTGAACATTGGGCGCCAACTTCTTCAGAAGAGCCTGCTCCTCTTTGGTAAGCAGAACCTTCGTTGCAGCTTTTGCAGCCATGGAACGAATGGGGGAAAGTATTTCTACTATTGTACCAAAACCACGCAAAATTCGCAAGGAAACGGCTTCTGCAAGCCTTAGTTGTCAAGCAAGCTGCTTTTGTATTTCTGTGGCTCAAAGGCCTCTAGGCGCTCAACAGCGCACGGAAAATCTTTTGCTTGTACCCCCGGCGGCAATTGCTGGTCGTACCCCAGCAGAATGATATCGGGAGAAAACTTGCGAATGGGCGCGAGAAAGTCGCCGGATTCGTCGCCCAGTCGCACGGTGGCATCGGGGAACGCGGTGCGAATGGCCGCTGAACGCACGCGCTCATCGTACTTTGGCAACTTCCCCTTAATTCGCTGCACATTGGCGTCGCGGGCAACGATCACAATCGTTTCCCCTCGGCTAAGCGCCTGCCGCAACACAAACTCGTGTCCGGGGTGAAACTTGTCGAACGTGCCGAAAATCATGACTCGCATGCACGCAGGATACCGCATCTGGCATGCCTTGGACTCATGGAATCCAGGGAGTCCCCGGAATCTCTTCTTAGTTGGCCTGCAAATCAATCACGTACACCTTCTTCTCATCCAGTACGTACAGGCGGGTGTCATTATCATCCACGAAGATATCCTTCAGCTTACCCACTTGATCGGACTCGAGAACAAACTGCTTCAGGTACAGCGAGTCACCCAAGTCGCCATCGTTGGTGGTTACCACGACACGGCGGTTGTCCGGGTCCATGAAGTAGAAGTTACCGTTTGTCGAAGATTTGAAGATCTTGGTCACTCCGTCCAAAGCACCTGGCGGCAGGTTTCGAATGGCAAACGGCTGCTTTTCTCCACGCAGCAGCTTCAGCACCTCTCGCGTGCCCGGCTCGCCGGGGTTCTTGCCTACCGACACGTCCTTCAGAACGTATACGGGACCGACGATGGTCATATCCAGCGCGCCGGAGAGATCGCCGTTCACGTTGTACTCCGCAGGCGGTCCGTAGCGGCTGGAGAGGCGCTCGTACTTGTAAATTTGTTTGCGCTCCGGGGCCAAGATGTAGAGATAGCGCAGGTATGTCTTCATATCCACGCCGGTTACCCAGCCGGCGGGATCTTCGGTCTTCATGGTGATCGGCTGACCGTTAATGAGCTCGATGATGCTGTTGCCCGTCGTAAGGAACACGCGACTCTGGAAGCGCGGGAACACCACGCCTTCCAGCAGGAGTTCTTCCGTGGAAATGCGATCGCTGGGCTCGACGGTGTTCAGCGAAACCCGGTACAAGTCCTGCCTGTCGTAGACAATGAACTCGCCGTTCGGCAGGCCCATGAAACCCTGTGCGACAATATCCGCCTTTTTCGCGCTGAGGTTCGCCATAACGCGCGGCGGCACCACGCGGACAACTTTATTCATTTCCTCGCGCTTGGATTTAATGCGGTCGAGTAGCTCCAGCGCCTCGCTGCGGAACAGGCCGCTCTCGTTGCTCATGACTTGGCGGGCGCGATCTTCTGCGCGCTGCAAAATGGCGTTTGCGCTGTCGGTGTCTCCGGCAAGTTGCCTGTTGTCGGCAGTGGCGATATCGGCGTTGATCTGCTGCACCAGCGAGGCCAGCTCTCCGCGGTTCTGGCTCTTTTGGCTGGAAAGCGAAAGCTGGATAGTCATCCAGACAATCAGGAACACCGCGGCCGCTCCCGCAAGCAGCAAGAGGTGCGCGCGGCGCTTGCGTGCCGGATCATGTAAATCGGCGGCAAACTTACTCACGAGCGAGTTGAGCTGGGAACGCGCCTGCTTGGCCCTTCCTTTTACAGCGGCATGCAGACCGGCCGGAGCCTTAATGGAAGGCAGCGGCAAACCCCGAAGCTTGCTCAGCACGGCACTGACGGGTGTGGCATTGCGGCGAGATCGCTCGCGTTGCACGGGCATTCTTGCACGGGAAGCAGCTTTGGACGTCGTTGCGGCAGCACCCTGTCCATGAATGGCAAGATGTGCGACGCATGCTACCTCGCGTTCTGCTTCCAGCTGGGCTGCAATCGCCTTCACGACATCCCCTCCTCTCGCAACGATTTGGGCCAGTTGAGCCGGGGTAATTGCGCGCAGTACACGCTGCGTACTGAGAATAATGTGATCACGCTCCTGCACCGGTCCGCTGACAATGTGCATGAAGGCCTGTGGCGGCTTGCCGCGCGAATACTCGGTAATTTGCGCAGCGGATCCATCGCGTACCAGGTATGCCTCGCTGCGTCCGATGTGCGACAAGTGCAAATTCCCGTTTTGCTCGAGCACGCCGACAATGGCGTGGACGTCGCTGACCGCGTTGCTCAGCAAAAAGCCCTTCAGTAAGCCGTTTAACTCCTTGAGAGCGCTCTCCAGGCGGGTATACGCATCGCCTTCTCCCTCCATCACGCCATGCTTTAATACGTTCAGACATTCTTGGCGCAGATGATCCGTACCATCGGATTTGCCTTCGGTGTGCAGCAAAAGGAACACGCGATCGTCCTTGCCGTCACCGAGTACGACCGGCACAAGAACTGTGTCGGACGGAGCCTTGGTCTGTCCTGTAGAAACTTCCAGTTTCATACAGGCAAGGAGGCTACACGCGCAGGGCGCTTGGAGCAAGAAGGCCAACTCGACAAGTGGAATCTTTCCGGCATCGCAGATTGCACGCCTATGCAGGGCCACAACCAGGCACTGTCTCGCCGATTGGAGAAGCACAACAAATTTTTATTGCTAATTTTTTGTTGTAAATAAGCCAAAAAAATAACTATGCGACAAAATGGCATTGCCAAGAATGCTTTGCAAGAGTACGATGGAGACAGTTCTAATTTTCTACCATTATTCAAACACAGTGAAAACAGTTCATGAGTGGATGAAGAAGATTGCAGGTGGGGAGAACGACACACCGGTCGTACCTCAACAGCAACCCGCGCCAGATCCGTCTGCCGCTCCACGTCAACCAAGCCCGGTGCAAAAACATTCGCAGAGCCAGCGCGCTCCGCACCAACCGCGACAGGGAAACCACTCGCGCCAAGGGGGTCACCAGCCCCGCCAGTCTTCGCAGCCGCAACGCGGCCCGGGGACAGGAAAAGGCCTTCGACTCTATCCGCTCGGCGGGTTCGAGGAAGTGGGCCGCAACTGCTTCGTCGTCGATGTCGACGGCGATCTGTACATCATTGATTTGGGATTACAGTTCCCAGAAGAGGATATGCCGGGTATCGACTACCTGATTCCGGACGTCTCCTGTCTGCGCGGCAAAGAGAACCGCATTAAGGCGGTGCTCTTCACCCACGGTCACTTGGACCACATTGGTGCCGTGCAACACCTGTTACCTACGCTGCACTTTCCGCCGTGCTACGGCACTAAGCTCACCATGGGCTTCGTGCGTAAGCGCCTGGACGAAGAAAAACTGACGTCCAAAACCCGCATGCACGTTGCGGAATTCGGCAAGCAGATTCAGCTGGGCAAGGTCTCCATCGAATTCTTGCGCGTGACGCACTCGATTCCCGACTCGGCCGCCATCGCCATTCACACGCCGTACGGAACCATCGTGCACACCGGCGACTTTAAATTCGACTTAACGCCCATGAACGAGCCGCCCGCAGACTTTCAGCGGTTGGCCGAACTGGGCGAGAAGGGCGTGCTTGCCATCATCGCCGACTCGACGAACGCAACAAAGCCGGGCAACTCGCTGAGCGAAAAGGTGATTTCCGAGACGCTCTACAACCTGATGCGCGACGCAAAGGGGCGCCTCATCATTTCCACGTTCAGCTCGCTGCTCAACCGCCTGGCACAGGTGATCGAGCATGCAAAAACCTTAAACCGCAAAATCTACGTCTCGGGCCGCTCCATGGAGCAGAACATCGAGATCGCTCAGAATTTGGGATACATCCAGGTACCGCGCGGGCTTATTCGCAAAGTCGGCCCGGGCATGGATAAAATCCCCGACCGCGAAGTGGTTATTCTTACCACCGGATCGCAAGGCGAAGAGCGCGCCAGCTTGGCACGCATGGGCCTGGGTATCCACCAGCACGTCCGCGTGAAGAAGGGTGACACCGTCATCCTCTCCTCCAACCCCATCTTGGGCAACGAGCGCGCGGTGGCAAAAGTCGTCAACAACTTAAACCTGCTCGGCGCCAGGGTGCTTACCAACCAGGAGTTGGCATTGCACACCACTGGGCACGGCTACCAAAACGACATTCTGCTCATGCACCGCTTGGTGCGCGCCAAGCACGTTATCCCGGAGCACGGCGAGCCATACATGCGCGCCGCTCACGGCGATTTGGCTCGTTCCATTGGGTATTCGGACAACCAAATCCACTTGATGGTCAACGGCGAAATTTTGGAATTCGACCAGCAAGGCAATGCTCGCAAGTCCAAGACCAAGCTGCCTGCCAACGACATCATTATTGATGGCCGCGGTACCGGCGGCGACGGCCAGCGCATTTTGGACGACCGGCGCATTATGAGTAACGCCGGCATGTTCGTGGTGGTGTTAAAGGTCTACGCCGAATCCATGCGCCTGGTGTCCGACCCGCTGCTACTCTCGCGCGGACTCATTTACGGCTCCGAACAGTTGAGTATTCAAAAAGAAGCAACTGCGTGCATCCGCAAAGCATACGAAGAGGCCGTAGGTCGCGGCGAAAAGAACATCAGCGCTTTAAAACGCGAAGTGAACGGCGCATTGTTCCATATGTTCCGCCGCAAGCTTGATCGCGAACCCATGATCATGCCGATCATCATCGAGGTGTAACGAAGACTGCGAGACTCCCTGACTCCATGGATTCCTGAAAGGGGGTCGTGGAGTCTTTGGGACCCGCGGAATCTTTTTCGGGAAAACCCTCCGCCTCTTCTCGTCTCTGTGCTAGGCTTTTGCACCCATGACTTACGATGCCATTCTCTTTGATCTCGACGGCACCCTGGTTGATACCATCAACCTCTACAAGCGCGCCTGCATTCAGGCCATAGAACATGGCGGGCTGAAGTTTTCGGAGCAGGATTTTGACCGTCTATACCCCATGGGGACATCGTTCAATGAATGGATTTTACGGGTTGGAGGAACGGAAAAGCAGGTACCTGCACTGCGCACGAAGCGCGATGACGCATACTGCGAACTGCTGCGGCAGCATACGGTGTTCTATGCCGGCGCGACGGAGCTGCTGCGCTCCATTCAGGACCGCCCCTCCGCAATTGTGACCGGTTCATGGAAGCGATACGTGGATGCTATCGACGAATTGCTGGACGTCACCGCCCACGTCGACAGATTGGTAACCGCAGACGATTTGGGGGATTTCCACAAACCGCACCCCCATGGGTTGCTGTTGGCTGCCGACAGCCTGCAGGTGGAACCTTCCCGGTGTCTGTACGTCGGGGACCAGATGTTCGATGTCGGCGCGGCAAAAGCTGCCGGCATGACCAGTTGCTGCATTGTCACCGGCCATACGCCGAAGCAAGCCATTGCCGAGGCGGACTTCGTGGTGCGGTCGCTGCCGGAACTACATCAGCGCTTGTCGGCTTAACGTTCTCTAGCTGGTGAAAACGTGGTATACTGATGCGATACCCTTCTTTCTATGTTCGATATTCTCGGCGGTCGCTCCGATACAGCGGCAAGGCAAACTGCGGAGCGTAACGCGGAAGCGCAAAAAGAAATGAGTGACGCGCAGGCGCGCATAAAAACCGCTTTGAGCCAGGCATTCGGCCGCACATTGCAAGACGCCGATGTATCCGTCTCGCGTGTGCAGCCTCGGGGTTTTCGCGTGTTTATCTCGCCCAGCGTCCTGCCGCCTAAGCCTAAGTTTTCGATGTTTGGATTCGAATTGCCATCCATGCGCAGGCGTCCGATGGGCTCGGAGATCAATGCCGCAATCGTCAATGTAGGTACTGCTGCCAAACGACGGTTCTTCTTGCGACTATTCCCGGAGCGCCGCGGTACGGCGCACGCCAGCCACTTACTACGCGATGAGGAATCGCTTTCGCGGCTTGCGGCAGAGTGCACCCAGCGTTTGGGAAGCCAGGCCCCACTGGAGTCCGAAACGAAAGGAAAACAAGAAGCCGATACGAAAGCTAAAACTGCCGCCGAAACAAAAGCGGGCGTCGAGGCACAGACAAAAGCATCTGCGGGGCCTTTGTCGCCGCCAGCGGGTGTCCCAAGCGGCATGCCAGGACTGCCGCCAGGGCTACTCGGCGGTATGCCAGGTGCGCCCGTAGCTGCTCCCGCGAGCATAGCCAGTCCTGAAAGGCCTCGGCCGACCTAGCCGACGTCGCTGAGAACCGCGCCGATGACATTCCATCCCTCGAACGGAGTCCAGGCACATTTCGAGTGCAGTGCAGCAGCATGAATTTGCCATGTTTTTTTCGGGTCTACCACAATGATGTCGGCAGCCGCCCCTGCAACGATCCCCTGCTTGCCGAGCTTGAAAATGCGATTGGGATTGGTATGGCAGAGCCGAGCAATATCCGCTGCTGTAAGCGCAGGCAGCGTTGCAGGCTTGCTCGATGTTGGGTGCGGCCATTTCCCCGAGGCAACCGTGAGTAACAGCGGCAGCATAGTCTCTACGCCGGGGACGCCGCTTGCGGATTGCAGGCCCTTTGTTTTTTCCTCAAGAGTATGAGGAGCATGATCGGTGGCGATGCAATCCACCGTACCGTCGGCAATGCCAGCCCAGAGCGCATCGCGGTGCTCGGCAGTGCGAATGGGGGGATTCATTTTCGCCTTGGCTTGGAGCGAAGCGTAGTCGTCGACGGTAAGGAATAGATGGTGTGGCGCCACCTCGCAGGTGATGGGTAAACCGTCTTTTTTTGCCGCAGCTACAAGTGCAATGCCTTGCTTGGTGGAAAGGTGGGCAATATGCAGGGGTGTGCCAATCTTGCGGCTAAGACCAATAGCATAGGTAATGGATGCAGCTTCCGATTCGGGTGGGCGCATGGAAGAGTGCGTGGCAACGTCTGTAGATGTGTTTTGCTTGGCTGCAGCCGTATTCATGTCCGGATCTTCGCAGTGCGCAATAAGCGGGACACCAAGTTCGAAACAGGTGCGGAAAATGTCTTCCACAATGCCGCCGTCTACTTTTTGGTTGCCGGTGGAGTGATCCAAGTACAACTTCACTCCGCAGCAGCCCCCCTTCAGCCGTACCAGTTCCGCGGACTCCGCTGTCCACAGCTCTCGCAAAGCAAACAGGTGCGCCTCTGCGGTGATGCCAAAATAAAATCGTAAATCGCAATCATCGATGGCGCTTGCACGACGGATTTTGTCTGCCAGCGCCGCAACGGTAACCGTCGGCGGATTGGTGTTCGGCATTTCGCAGACGGTGGTCACGCCTCCGGCCACTGCCGATGCCGCCTCGGTTGCCATGGTTGCCTTATACTCAAAGCCCGGTTCGCGGAAATGTACGTGGCAGTCGATCAGGCCCGGCAACACCCACATTCCCGCAGCATCGATAAGCGAAACATCCTTCGGCGCTCCAATGTTCTGTCCGATGGAAACAATCTTGCCTTGTTGCACCAGTACATCGGCAATGCCTTGACCGGAAGGCTGAACAACTGTGCCGCCACGAATGAGGATGTTGCGCATGAAGGAAGGGGAAGCGAGAATGTCAGCACATTCCCTGCCGTCTTATGATGCCGAAGCCCATGCTCGCACGCCACACCGATTCCGCACTCTTGTTGCTGCGCCTATCAGTGGGGGCGACCTTCATCGTTCATGGCATGATGAAGTGGGCGACGTTCGAGGTGCCGCCGGCATCTATGATGGATATGGTGTTAAAGGCCCTGGCAATTCTGGAGCCGCTTGCGGGCGCAATGCTGATTATTGGCATGGCAGTGGATGTGGCAGCCATAGGACTTGCAGTGGTCATGCTGGGTGCCATTGCCACAAAGTTTGGGCAGGGCGGAGGGTTTATTGGAAAAAATGCTTGGGAATTTGAGTTCTTACTCTTTGCTGCAACGATGGCCATTGCCGCGGTTGGCCCGGGCGGTTGGTCGTTCGATGCATTCTGCGCGCATGAAGACCGTCACTGGTGGCAATTTTGGAAGCGCCGCTAAGGAAACGCCAACAGCTTTATGGCACCCGCAAGCAAAATGCCGCCCTGCAAGATTTCGAACAGCCTGTGTGAGCAATGTGCCAAGAGGCGCTTGCCGATCCAAACGCTTATGAACAATGTGGGCACCAGACTTACAAATAACCATACAATATCGGTCGACCACTGCACGCCGTAAGCATAGGGTACGGCTTTGGCTAAGTTCATGGGCAGCGCGATAACCGTAGAGGTGCCAATGAATTCTTCTTTGCGAAGGCCCATGCTCAAGAGCGCGGGTGCGCGTACCAATGCTGAATTACCGACAATGCCTCCGACGACGCCGTTTAACGCACCAAGCGGCAGCAACACGCCCGGAGTAGGTTTTGTGCGAAGGGTGACGCCACGAAATGGAAGGAGTTCGTGCGCGCCAAGCAGCCCAATGATCGTGCCAATGATCAGCTCCAAGGTGCGTCCTGGAACCCAAAACAGCAACAGCCCTCCGGCGTAACTTGCAGGTACGCCAAGCACGCAGTACCACAGCGCAATGGACCACCTGGCGCTACCGCGAAAATGAAACAGCTTCGCCAGCTGCATGGCAGTCATTAGTAAAGCGGCGAGCGCAACGGATTGATGAATGGAAAACCCCAGCACATCGAAAACGATGGTGGCAATGATACTTAGACCTCCTCCGGCCACCGCGGAAAATACGCCGCCAACCGCGAGGATCGGAAGCGCCAGAAAAATCGGGGGGAGCGTCATGCAGCTTTTAAGAGCATGGCCAGCAGGGCCATGCGTACGGGCACGCCATTGGCCGCCTGACGGAAGTAGCCTGCATTCGGCAGAGCATCCACGTCGGTTGCTATTTCTCCGACGCGTGGCAGCGGGTGCATGACCGTTGCTTTACTGCCTTTCAGCATGTCGGCTGTAAGAATGTATTTCAGCTTCAGGCGCTCGTACTCGCTCTTGTCCGAGAAGCGCTCTTGTTGAACGCGCGTCATGTAAATGATGTCGGCCTTGGTTCCCTGGTGAATGTCGTCGGTCTCCGTGAACGCGATGTTCTTTTCGCGCAGGAAGCTCGTGACCTTCTCCGGCATGGTGAGCTCTTTGGGCGACACGAGCGTAAACGTGACGTTCTTGTACAAGCCCAGCACGTAGCTCAGGGAATGAACGGTGCGGCCGTAGCGCAGGTCTCCTACCATGGTGATGTGGATGCCATCCAACTTGCCGCGTTCGCGCTGGATGGTGAAAAGGTCGAGGAGCGCTTGTGTAGGATGTTGGCCCGGCCCGTCTCCGGCATTGATGAACGGCACGGTGGCCACGGCTGCAGCTTGGTCGGCACTGCCCTGCTGCGGGTGGCGCATGGCGATAATGTCGGCGTACGCACTGGCCATGCGGATGGTGTCTTCGATTGTTTCCCCTTTGTACAGCGAGCTGAATTGCACTCCTTCTGCGGAAATGACTGCACCACCAAGTCGCTGCATGGCCGACTCAAAGCTTAAGCGGGTGCGCGTGGATGGCTCGTAAAACAATGCCGCAAGAATTTTACCCTTGAGCAAATCGCATGGCTTCCCGCTGTCGCGAATTTTGGCCATGCGCTCGGCAACTGACAAAACTGCGTCCGTGTCGGCTCTGGTGAGCTGCTTGGTGGACGTAAGGTGGTTGAAGTTGAATGGCATATGTTTCTATACCGGAAGATACGAAGCCCGAAGGGGAAAGTCAAACAACGGGGTCGCTTTTCTGGATCGCGCTTCCGCTACACTGCTGTGCGATGTCTTCGCGCACAGCACCCGCAGGCGGCCAGACCCGCGCCATAGCAAGTTCCACGTTGTGGCAATTCGCCAGCCAAATCGTCATGGCAGGCCTCTCCATTATCACCGTGAAGTTCGTGGCGATAGGACTGACGAAGGAGTTGGCGGGAACATACAACTCGGCATACGGCTACCTGCAGATTTTCGGGATCCTTGCGGATTTTGGCCTGTACGCGGTCGCCGTACGCGAAGTGAGTCGTGCCCGGGACAAGGATCATGTGCTTGGTGCACTGATTGTATTGCGTGTGCTTATTTTGGCGCTATCGCTTGGCAGTGCGGTTGTGATTGCATGGCTGGTGCCGATGTGGCGTGGAGACGCGCTGCCTCTTGCGGTGGGCATCGCTGCGTTCGTACCGGGATTCACGCTGTTGGCAGGTGTTATCCGCACGGTGTTCCAGGTGCACTACCGCATGCAATACGTATTTATTGCGGAGGTGACGCAGCGCGTGATCACCGTCTCGTTGATTGGCTCATTTATCTTCATGGGCGTGCGCCAGACGTCCGATGTACGCGTATGTTTCGCATTTTTGGGTATTGGCGGTTTTGGCGCATTGGTGCTGCTGGTGTTGTCGCTGGCGTTCAGCCGTGACATCGCGTGCGTTCGACCCTGTTGGGACCCCGTGTTGTTGCGCTCGCTACTCAGAAAAGCAGCGCCGTACGGCATCGCGTTTTTGTGCGTGGCGCTCTACCGCCAATTCGACGTCGCGCTTATCGCACTACTCCGTCAGGACTACGAGCTACAGAACGCATACTACGGCTTCGTACAGCGCATGATGGACATGGCGTACCTGCTTCCGACGTTCTTGCTAAACTCGACATTACCCATGCTCAGCGAGCGTGATGCGCAGGGGGAAGACACTCGTGCCCTGCTTGGAAAGACGCTGCTCATCGTGCTTATTATCGGCATCATTTCGCTCTTGTTCGCCGCATTATGGTCGCGGCCGCTTACCGACTTACTAACAACGGAAGCGTACCTTTCGCAAGGCGGGCGCGCCGGGTCCGACACCGCACTGCTCATCTTGAGCGTGCCCATGTTCTGCAACGGGCTCATCTTGTTTGGGTTCTACTCCATGCTTACCAAGCACGCCTGGAAGCCGCTAGTCGCCAGCATGTGCTGCGGCGTGGTGCTGGCACTGGGGATGAACGTGGTGCTTATCCCGCAGTGGGGCTTTATCGGTGCTGCGACAACGTCGGTCGTCGTGCATGTAGTACTGGCCTGTTTGTTGCTGCCGCAGGCCCTGCGCCGACTGCCTGCACGGTTCCCGCTGCGGTACTGGCTGCAATTAGGCCTGTTTACGCTGTTGCTTGGGGTCATGCTCGCTGCGTTGCGCCCCATGCTTTCCGACGGACTTGCTACGGCATTGGCGCTTGTGGGAATGGGGGTTGTACTGGTTGCCTTGCTGCAAATAACGGGCCTGCGACGCAGTTGCCTGGAAGGCTAGCTGCTTGTCTGAAAACGCATTTTGTGGTACACTGGGGAGAAATGTTCAACACACATATGCGCATCGGTTTGGTAGCCCTCGGCGTACTTGCCGCAGGTTCTGTATTCGCTGCAGGGATGCCGTCCAACGTTACGCGGGTGGATGCCAAGGTGGAAAACGGCAAATTGGTTGTGGAGTGGGACGCCGCTTCGGATGAAGCTGGCATTGCCTCGTACCGCGTGTACTACAGCCGAGAATCGATTCTCGAAAACGATGGAAACTACGACGATTTTGAGCAGACGTCGGACGAGGGTACCCGTTACGAATTCCCTCGCTTCCCCTACCCGGGACAGGCGCTGTATGTGTCGGTATTGGCAGTGAATACTTCGGGTATTGAGAGCGAGGCGTTCGAAGTAGAGGCTCGCGTGGAACTGCCTTCGGAAGACGCGCCCGCTGTTACCCAGCAGCCGACCGAAACGGAGCCCGCCAATCCTGAGGCGGAGGCAGCCGCTCAGAAGAGCATGACCATCGCGTCTGTAGAGGCGCGCGAAGCTAATAAGGTGACTGTCACATTCTCGCAGCCCATTGCGGACTCGCAGGAGTTCGGCCCGGGCTTCTTTATTGTCGTCGATGAAAACGGCGGCATTCTTGAGGTAAAGGACTATGCAAAGGACGGAGCCGCGGTCACCCTTACCACAGCCGACCAAACGAGCGGACGTACGTACATCCTGGGCGTACTGCAGCGCATTACCGGACAAGATGGCGCATACATCGACGGTTCCGCTCCGCAGGCACGGTTCACCGGTGTCGCAACTGAGCAAGCGGTGGAATCGAGCGCATCGTCTTCGTCACAAGAAGCATCCAGCAGCTCGGTAAGCACCGCCGCAGCCGAGGTGTACGGTCGCAACCCGTACCTGGCCACCAACACAGCTGTTGCGGGGACGGCTACGTTTTTGGATTTGCTGCGCAACCGCAGTCAGGGAAATGTTATGGGCGGACAACAGGCGCAATATGGAGACACCGTGGCACCGGAAAACCCGGCCAGCTTGCGCTTGCAACCCGTTCTCCGCTCCGATGGAACCTACAACGTCACCGCCGAGTGGCGCGGAAGCCCGGATACCGCCCGCGACTTACAGGGATATATGGTCGCGATCAGCCAGGACGGCTCTTCGTACGTGCCAAGTTCCACGACCGACGCGAACCAGCGTTCCGTGCAGTATTCCCGCTTAGAGCCAGGCATATTCGGCGTTCGCGTCAGTGCCTTCGACCGCGCGGGTAACCGCTCTACAGGAATTCAGAATGTCGTAACGTTGCCCGAATCCGGACTGGGTCTTTTGGGTATTGCCGCGGTCTCCGGTGTGGCGGCAGCTCGCCGCTTGCGCCGCAAGCGCACGGTGTAGTGTTTGGGCATGACCACGGGCAAGCATCTTCCTCGTTTTTGCGGACGCATCGTATTGGCGGCATGTGCCATAGCGTTTGCGTTGCTGCTGGGGTGGAGGGAGTGGTCGCTGCAGCCAGATGGCCGTTTACACCTCCATTTCTTGGATGTCGGACAAGGCGATGCGGCTCTGGTAGTGCTGCCGTTTGGCACCACGATCGTGATCGACGGTGGCCCAGATTGGTCCGCACTATCGGCGATCGGCAGTCACACGCCGTTCTTTCGCAGGCGCATCGACCTGTTGGTGCTAACGCACCCGCACTTAGACCACGTGGCCAGCCTCCCCGAGCTGGTGAAGCGGTACGACGTCGGCATGGTGCTGCTTGCGCGCACGCCGTACGCATCTGGACGCTACGCCGCGTTCGCAAACGCGCTGCAGGAGCGGGGAGTGCCGGTGACAGATATCCGCCAACGCCACATCCAACTGGAAAGTGGCGCTGTATTGGATGTGCTGTGGCCTCCGCCCGGAGCCGTCGGACTTGCGGTAAAAGATGTCAACGCCGCATCGGTTGTTGCGAAGTTGCGAGTGCGGGGACATGCGGTGCTGTTTACGGGTGATGCTGAAAAAACCGCCGAACGCGCCTTGCTGGCCGCAGGCGCAGACCTGCGAGCCGAGGTGCTGAAGGTGGGGCACCACGGCAGCAGAGATTCTTCGACGCCTGCATTCTTGGCTGCGGTAGGGGCGAAAACCGTAATCATTTCTTCGGGAACAGGGAATACCTATGGTCACCCACATTCAGAAACTCTCGCCAGGTTAGCGTCTATGGAAGCGCGGGTATTGCGTACCGACACGCTAGGCACGATTTCATTGGTACTGAACTAGGCCTCGCGCTTGGACGGTTTCCGGTATAGTCTATGTGACTTTCTATGCGAGCCCTCCTTATTGTCGCCGGCAGATCCACTCGTTTTTGGCCGCTGAGCGATAAAAACCAATGGCGTGTTGCCGGCCAGGCCTTGTTGCAACACCAGGTAGAGCGCCTGTTGGAAGGAGGCTGTTCGGATATCGTGCTTGTAGGTGGCGCGCACAATATGGACGCGCTGCGCGGCATGTTCCCTGAATATAAAATCATCGAACAAGCGGATTTGTCCTTGGGTATGCGCGGAGCCTTGCTGTCGGCACTGCCGTTCTGCGGCGCCGAACCGGTAATGATTGTCAGCGGGAACGATGTCGTGGAGCCAAAGGCCTACCGCTCTTTACTCAAGCGTTTTACCAAGAGCAAGCGCTGCGACGGGCTTCTTCTGGCACGCAAGGTGCAGCGATATTTCCCTGGAGGATATTTGACTGTAAGCGAGGGGCGTATTCGCGGCATTGTCGAAAAGCCCGGGGCAGGCAATGAACCCAGTGATTTGGTGAATTTGGTTGCACATGTGCACCGAAACGCCGGCGTGTTGTTCGACGCCTTGTCGCGGGTAAAGCACACGAAAGATGATGGATATGAAGTGGCGCTGAATGAGTTATGCGCCGAGGGTGTGTATGAGGCTGTTGCATACGAAGGCTCTTGGCAGGCGGTCAAATACCCATGGCATATGTTGGCGTTGCTGCCACTATTGCTTGCAGATATGCGCAAGAAGAGCCATCGCCGCGCCAAGGTGCATAAAACCGCGGTCGTGGAGGGAAAGGTCGTACTGGAGGAAGGTGTGCGGATTCTGCCGCACGCCAGCGTGATTGGTCCGTGCTATATCGGCGCTGGAACCATTATCGGTAACAATGCGCTGGTGCGCGGCAGCTCGATAGGTAGGCGTTGCGTCATTGGCTACAACACGGAAGTGGTTCGGTCGGTTTTAGGAGACGATGTATGGACGCACAGCAGCTACGTAGGTGACTCGGTTATCGATAGCAACGTTTCCTTTGGCGCCGGCACGACTACCGGCAACTTGCGGCTGGATGAGGGGGAAATCTCTTCCGTTGTAAAGGGGGAGCCTGTTGCCACAGGCTTGGATAAGTTCGGTACGGCAATCGGCCGCAATGTGCGCACGGGCATCCACACCTGCATCAGTCCTGGTATGAAGATTGGCGCCTCCAGTTTTATCGGATCGAATTTACTGGTCGCTCAGGACATACCCGATAATTCATTTGTAAAAGCGACGGCATTATTGGATGTCCGACCAAATAAAAGTGCATCCAGTGCTCCGATGGACCGTGAGAAATTCAAGAAAAAAATGTAGGAAATGTGGAAAGCGCCTTTCGTGGCCTTCCCCGAAGACTCGGATGCATTCCACATCCCCAAAGGATATTTCGCTATGGGGAATGAACGCCAGGGAATGACGATTTGAAGCCAAACATGGATGAGTTTTCCACATCATATCCACACTCATTCCTCACACAAAAGTTGTCCACATTGACATAGTAAATGGCTTTCATAAGCCAAATTCTTACAGAGTACAATTCCTACTCTTCCGGGGGTTTCCTATGGGTTACACCAGAAACCCCTCTCAAGCTCAATCCCCTATGATTACTACGAATTTTTGATAATTACTTTTTTAACTTTTCTTCAATAAAAAGCCAAAATCTGCCCTTGATTGAGTAAGGAAATTCTACTTGAATGAATTCATGAAGTTCTCATGCAAAACACAGGAATTACTAAATGCATTACATTTAGTAAGTAGGGCGATAGGAAGTGATCAAACTCTTCCTATTCTCCAAAATGTTCTTCTACAAGCAGAGGGAAAGCGCTGCACACTCAGTGCCACGAATTTGGAGTTATCCGTTGTGACCAGTATTGAGGTGGATATTGAGAATGAGGGTGGAATCACTATTCCCGCAAAAGCAATTCTCAACTTCATACAATACAACCGCGACGAAAAAGTTCTCTTGGAAACTAGTGAAGGAACGCAGGTGAAACTACAATCAAAACACGCCAAAGCGGTTATTGCTGGCGAGGCAACGAGTGGATACCCAGTCATTACCTCTATTCAAAAAGAAACAGCATTACATATTCCAGTTACACCACTCCTACGTGCATTGAACCTCGTTACCTTTGCTTGCGCTAAAACCACATCAAGGCCCGTGATTTCCGGTGTGTATATGCGCCTGGAAAAAGGAAAATTAATTTTAGTTGGTACAGATAGCTATCGCCTGTCGGAGTATAAAATCCCCGTAGATGGTCTTAGTGGGGACGTTACTTGTATTGTTCCAGCACGCTTCTTAGAAGAATTAAAGGGCATTATTTCCAATAAACAAGATGACGGCGATAAATCAAAGGAGAAGAAAGACGACGTTCTGGAAATAAACCTTAGCGCACAACAAATAGAGGCGCAGTATCACCATACAAAACTCACCAGCCGGTTAATTGACGGCAAGTTCCCGGACTACATTCAGGTTCTTCCCAAAGAAAAGGCAACCACAGTCACCCTTTCCACTCGCGAACTACTTACCTCTGCAAAGCGCATGCACTACTTTGCCAAGGAGGTAAATAACAATATCACTTTCACTATAGAAAAGAGTGCGGTGCACCTCACCACGAAGCAGACCCAACTTGGGAAAGATGAATCCACCATCGACGCCCAGGTGGAGGGTAAGGAGAATAAAATTGCCATCAGCTCGAACTACATGATCGACTTCCTTTCACGTATTTCCGACGATCAGCTGCACATCGAGGTATCGGATAAAATGCATCCGGCCGTCTTCAAACTCCCTGAAGATAAAAACTACCTCCACCTCATCATGCCGTTGCGCATGACGGAAGAATGATGTACAGTACGTAGGAGCAAACAAGAAGTGTTTGCGATCGTTTTGGTTCAACAATATCCCCTTTCCGCACGCTGTGTGGAGAGTTGGGTACTTGCAGTCGCGTATGATTCCCGCGTTATTCATCGGCTCGGCCACGCACCGAGAGTTGGCCGACTTACTCGCAGCGAAACACTATCTCACTGTTTCGGGTTTAAGTAATGAAACCGCCAGGGCGATGATCATCGCCCACATTTTAGGGTTCCGGGAAAAGCCGGCGATTGTACTCACAGAAGATGCTTCGCGCGCAGAGGGTCTACTGCACTGGCTGCAGTTTTTCGAGCGAGATGCGTTTTTGGTTCACTTCCCCGAAGAGGAATGCACATCACATGATTTGGGTACGGTTATTCGCGCGCTGCGCGGCGATGGTATTGCCATTATTGACCGTGCGACGTGGGAGCGTGAATTACCGCTGTTTCGCGAATTGGCCGACGCGTGCATAGAGGTACGCGTGGGAGATGAGGTGGATTTCACGAAATTTTTCTCGACGCTTATTGATAATGGCTACAGCCACAGTGATCACAACGAGCTTACCCCCGGCGAATATCGCCGTACCGGCGACATCCTCGACGTTTTTCCGGTGGGGCAACAGGAGCCGGTGCGCATTTCCTTCGGATTCGGCAAGGTGGAAAGCATTACTGATTCGCAAAAGAAAGCCACACAAGCGTCTTTAGTGCTGTATCCGCTTACTTGGGAGAAGGCTGCGTCCATGCAGGCGCAAGTTCCAAAGGAAACACTGCTGATTCTCGATGACCAAGAGGGTGTGATCGTAAAAACCGGCGCCGAAGTCTTGGCTCTTACCAGTTTTCCTGAATCTGAGGCGCAGCACGTACACCTGCGGTATTTATCGGTGCTGAAGTTCTACACGTTGTCGGATTTCATTAACGACGTGAAAGATAAGCTGAACCAAGGCTGGTCTCTGGTGGTGGTGACAAAGCGCACCGAGGAACTGGTGGGTATTTTGAGTGAGGAAAACATCACGCACACCACGGAGGCGGAGAGTAAGCCCGGACTGCTGACTGTGGTTGCCGCAGCGTCCGACGCGCTACTGCCGCACTCTCTTCAGAACCCGGACTTAAAGTGCGCACTGATCACAGATCGTGAAATTTTCTCGTTGCGCAAGGAGGCGAAGCAGCGCTCTGTGCAGCGCCTGGCGCTGGATTTCATCACCTCGTTGCAGGCTGGGGATTACGTGGTGCACATGGAGCACGGCATCGGCAGGTTTGAGGGTATGACGCAAAAAGAGGTTGATGGCTTGGCGCGCGAATATCTGGAAATCACCTACGCCGAAGGAGACAAGCTCTTCGTTCCCGTCGATCAGGCGGATAAGTTGAGTAAGTTCGTCCACGAGGAAGGCGACGAGCCCGTGCTCACCAGGCTTGGTTCATCTGAGTGGAAGAAGGTGACCAAGAAGGTGTCGGAGGAAGCGCAAAAAGTAGCGCGAGAGCTCCTGGATATTTACGCCAAGCGCTCCAAAGCCAAGGGTCACTCATTCCCTGGCGACACCGGGGATCAGCACAAATTCGACCAAGCCTTCCCCTACACCGAAACCCCGGGCCAGATGAAGGCCATTGAGGATATTAAGCGGGATATGGAGGGCCCCCACCCCATGGATCGCCTGGTTTGCGGAGACGTGGGATTCGGAAAGACGGAAGTGGCCATGCGTGCCGCATTCAAGGCTGTGCAAGGTGGGCGCCAGGTAGCATTTTTATCGCCAATCACCATTCTTGCCGACCAGCACTACCGCAGTCTTATTAAGCGTATGGAGGGCTTTAACGTGCGCATAGAAATGCTCTCCCGCTTCCGCACCGCAGCCGAGCAGAAAGAGACGCTTAAGCGGCTAGCCAGTGGCAAGGTGGACATTGTGGTGGGCACCCACCGGTTGTTGCAAGAAGATGTGCAGTTCCACAACCTGGGCTTACTCATTATCGACGAAGAACAGCGCTTCGGCGTGAAGCAAAAAGAGAGAATGAAGCAACTGCGCGCGTCCGTCGATATTCTCACGCTTACCGCCACTCCCATTCCGCGCACGCTCAATTTAGGGCTCCACAAGTTGCGGGACATTACCACCATCACCACGCCTCCCCCAGGCCGCTTGCCTATTATCAGCGAGGTTCGCAAGTATTCCGACGGACTGATTCGCGATGCGATCATGAAAGAAACGTCTCGGGGCGGGCAGGTGTACGTACTGCACAACCGAGTGGAGACCATCGATGCCTTTGCCGCCAAACTCAAGGCAATAGTTCCCTCCGCCACGTTCGTGGTCACCCACGGGCAATTAAAGCCAGAAGTGCTCGAAGAGCGCATTCTCAAATTCAAGAGTGGCGAATTCCAAGTGCTCGTCAGCTCCACCATCATCGAAAACGGTATCGACCTTCCGCGCGCCAACACACTGATTGTCAACGAGGCCGAGAAGTTTGGCTTGTCCCAGCTGTACCAGCTCCGCGGACGCGTAGGTCGCAGCTCCATCCAGGCGTACTCGTACTTCCTCTACCATTCGCAGCGGCTGAAGGATGATGCCAAGAAGCGCCTGAAAGCAATTGTGGAGGCCAGCGAGCTAGGCAGCGGCTTCCAAATCGCCATGCGCGACCTGGAAATTCGCGGCGCCGGCGAAATTCTGGGTGCCAGCCAGTCGGGAAACATGCAGACCGTGGGCGTCAGCCACTATCTTCGTTTGCTTAAAAACGCCGTCGAGGAATTGAAGGCAGGCGGTCACCGCGAGGAAGACGATGCCGGCGGAAGCGCCGAAATCACCCTGCCGTTCGAGGCGCTCATTCCGCCTTACTACATTCCGGATGACGAGGAAAAGATCTCCGTGTATCAAAAGCTGGCCGGAAGCGAGGATGAGGCCATGCTGCAGGAATTCGCTGACGATCTGCAGGAGGAGTACGGACCGCTGCCGAAACAGGTGTCGAACCTGCTCGATGTTCTGCGGCTTAAAATGGCGTGCCGACGTGCCGGCGTTCTGCGGGTGAAGACAGAAGGCACCCGTGCGGGCAGGGAGATTGTTTTGACGCTGCATCCGCGCGTGACGGCAAACGAAATCATGCAGCTGCTTTCCAAAAATACGCAGTGGCGCATTAGCAGCCAAACACTGCGCTTGGACGAGCAGGTGTACCTGCGCGATGGTGCCGAGTGGCTCCCCCGCCTTACCGCCGAGGTATCGGCACTCGCCAAGAAACAGGCAAAGAAGTAGTCGGCAATTGAGAAAAAAGGCGTTTTGTGCTACAATAAAGGGATTTCAACAAATACCAATGTTCGCCCTCGACCCCACAGGCGGTGCAACCGGCGGTTTGCCGACATTGAATGTAGCGGACTTTTTCAATGTGCAGCCCATTCCAGACGGCGAAGAGGTGTACGACAAGCTTATGGCGGCCATTGAACCCGAATTAACAACGAAAGAAGTGGCGGGATTGAAGGTGAAGTACGCCGCAGAGACGCCAGAGCAGAAAGAAGAGCGCCGCGCGCGCTACGCCAAGGCATTCGCAGAATACGAGCGCCAGTTTGCGCAGTACTTAAGCCAGCGAAACGGAACGTTAGTCAGGGTAAAGGCCGAAGCGCTGAAGTCGCTGGAAGACCAGGAGAAAGCCCAAGACAACAAAGACATGGCCTCGCTCGAGGTGCAAATGCTTTCCGCCTAATACCCATATGCAACACCCATACTTCCCCCTGCGTCCCATGCGATGGTCACCCTCATTTGCAGAGCATCGCCTAATGTTCCTGATGCCGCCACCTGAGAGCGGCGGCAGGCCACCCGAAGGGGAGCCGTCGCCAGATTCGCGTGAGGCATTGCCGCCGTTCGATATCGAGAATCCGGAGGCTGGCACCCGGGATGCGGTCGACAGGGCGAATACGGATTCCGTTCAGGCGCGAACCAAGCAGCTGACTGATGCCTACAGCCGCTTTGAGTTGGGAATCAATCGCTTCAAAGAAACGTCCGAAAAAGCCATAAAAGCCGCACAGGACGGCGGTAATCCAGAGGAGGCCAAGAAGCTGCGGGAGCAAATGAATAAGACTATTGATGAACAGGTAGCCCGGGCAAACCAATTGCTGCTTGAAACGCTGCATCGCGATCGCGGATATCCACTCTTTCGCATTACAAAAACACCCGATGGGCGCATTTCTTTCACGCGCGTGACGGGCGTTGCAGGGCCGGAGAACATAGATAAAGCAATCAGCCGACTTTCACCTAGGTATCAAAATGAGATTCGCAATACCCGTCCCCCGGAATTTGCCAGGTTACTTGCGGAGATGTACGCAGGATTATCCGAACGCGACTTAAATGAATTGCACCCTGTAATGCAGGACTTCATTACCCGTATGAATGCCGTTCCACCCGGAGCGCGCAGCGTGGCGTACATGGGCATTCTGAATCCGGCGCTGGTACCAAATTCGCCAGAGGCAGTGGTGAAGCAATTTCGTGTGTCCCCCGAAGATGCGCGCGAGGCCCTTAACTTTATTCAGTATGTAAATAAGGCAGATCCGCGCATGCGTGCCATCACGCAGCGTGCCATGTCGTATATCGAGCGTTACAACAGCTCTGGCGCCGGAAACTCCGGCGAACAAGCCCGAAACATTCCCTCCAACGGCCCAGTTGCAAATGCCGACATTCAAATTCGCGAGCTGCCGCGGGGAGCCAACCCGGAGACCATCAAGGCCAACTTCCGCAACGCACTCCAAATTTACATTGAGCGCACGTCCGGCCCCAACGCAACCGAGGCCGACAAGGAGATGGAAATTGCCAAGCTTCAGATGATGGGCGCAGACATTGCGGCGAGCCAGCTAGACCCTGCGGCCGGGCGCTTGGTGCTCAAGACCGTGCCCTTGCACGAGCTGCAGAGTGCGCAGCTTATGGGCGCACTGTCGTTTGTGGCCGGCTTCCTGAAGAAGTTCAGCAAAGACAACCCGAAGCTGAATGCAGACCCCAACGCCAAAACCAACGCCGAACGCCAAAAGCGGCTCAAGGCGGTGAATGAGCGCATTACTGCAATCGACAAGGAGCTTGGCGACATCAATGCCGAACTCGGTCGCACCCCGCCGCCCAACGAGAACCGTCGCAAGGAGTTAACCGAGCGCAAGACAAAGCTGGAAGAGGAGAAGAAAAAGCTGACGCAAGAGCGAGACAGGCTGCAGAAGGAAATTTCCGAGGGGCAGAATCCGCCCAACTCTCCGGACGTGAACAAGAAGCGCATCGAGGAAATCAACAAGCGAATTGAATCCATCGACAAAGAAATAAAACAAAACACCGACGAGCTTAATCGCACGCCGGCTCCTACCGAAGGTCGCCGCAAAGAACTGGAAAATCGCAATAAGACCTTGGAAGAAGAGAAGAAGAAACTCACCGAAGAGCGTGAAAAATTGCAGAAGCAAGGCAACACGCCTCCCGGCGGGCCGGGGGAAGGCCCGCGCTTGCCGCACACCGTGGAGAATCGCGAGGCTCTGCAAAAAGCCAGTGATGAGGCGCAGAAAGCACTTACTAATGCGGAGGCCAGCGGCACCAATCACGATGCAACCGTCAAATGTTACGAAGGTGCCATTCAGGCGCTGGAAAACGAAATTGCACACTTGCAGGAGTATGCAAACCCCGAGGCTGTTGCCCCCGGCCGCTTGGGCGCCATAGTGAAGCGCGTTGCCGAATTGCGCGACCAACGCACGTCCGTCGACGGCCCCATTTGGAAGAAGAACGAGCAGGAAATAGATCGCGCGCGTGCCTTACCCGAAACCGATAACCCCGCAAAGCTGCGCCGATTCGACGCCTTGGCAGCCGCTCTGCGAACACAAATCGAATTCCTCCAGAAGCATTACACCAATCATCCGCGCCTGCTTCCACTTGCCGCAGCGTTATCCGACACCATTCAACGCCGTGCAGATATCGAGCCGCGCATGCCGCATACTCCGGAAACGCGCGACAAACTTACCAAGGAGACGGAGGCTGCAACAAAAACACTGAATAATGCTTTAGCCAGCGGTACCGATAAGCCTGGCACACTGCGTGCGTTTGATGCCGCAATCACAGCCAACGAGGCAGAACTGCTGCACCTGCGTGAATACCAATCACCAGATGGGCCTATTAACGCCCGCATGGCTCAGCTGGCAAAGAATATCAACGAGTTGCGTAATCAGAAGGGTAATGAGCAGGCACGCCAGCTCCGCGCGGTATCCGACGAGGCCGAGGCGCTGCCGCAAACCGATAACCCCGCAAAGCTGCGCCGTCTGGATGCAATGATTACCGCATACCGCAATGAAATTGTGTTCTTGCAGGATACGTATGCACCTACCTATGCACGCACGGAGGCACTGCAAAAGTCCATTGCCACCGCTCGCAGGCAGCGCGCCGAGCTCACCGCAACGTAACAAACGCTGTGGTGCCGGGGAGAGGACTTGAACCTCCATGGGATTGCTCCCGTCAGCTCCTAAGGCTGATGCGTCTGCCATTTCGCCACCCCGGCACGGTGGTAGTGTGTCATGTTGGCGGATTCTTGCGAAGACAATTAGTGGATACCCCGCGCAATGTCTTCCAGTAAGCGCGCGTGCTCCAGTTCCGCCTTGTGCTTCTGTATGCGCAGCGTCTCCTCGGCACGCAGTTTAGCGGTTTTCAGATCGTTGTCCGCATTCAATTTCTGCACTCTGGTTTCCATCTCCAGCCCCGCATTTTTTTCGGCAAACTCCTTTTCCACAGCCTTCGCACGTACGCGGTACTGGGCCTGCAGCTCATTGCGACGCTGCTCCGCCATCGCCGCCGAAACACCAAAGCTTGCGGCAGACATTTTATTACGAAGCTCGGAGTCCAGTGCGGCAATTCGCATGCGGTGCCAGCCCTCGATTGTGTAGTGTTTTTGATGCGCATTCGTGTCAATGACGGCTTTACGCGCTTGTGTCTCCACAAAGGCAGCCTCAGTAGTTTTAGTGTACTCGTGCTCCAGCTGCTCGATGCGCGCACGAAATTTGCGCTCCGCCTCCCGTATGCGTCGCTCGTGCTCTTCTTCCGCCCGCAGCTTTCGTAGTTCCTGCTCGCGCTTGAACTGCGCTTGTTGGTGCAAGTCTTTCATGTATATCTGCCGCTTCTTTCGGACCTCTTTTTGTGCCTTCTGCTTTGCTTCCATTTCCAGGCGGAATTTCTCTTTTCGCTTCTTGTCCTCCAAAATCTCCTTCTCGCGCTGGCGGTAGCTCCGGCGAAAATCTTTTGCGCCCTCTTTTCGCTCTTCTCGTTGTTCATCTCGTGCCTTTGCCCCTTCCTGCGCTCGCTTCAAGCGGGATTCCTGGTCAGAGACTATCTTTTGCTTAATGGCACGCTCACGCTCCGAGCGTTTGCGTCCAAGCTCGGCCACTTTCCGCATCTCGTCCTCGCGCTGCGCCGTCTGCTTGGAAAGACGCGCCTGCGTAAACGCGCTCACATCCTGCGACTCAGGTGGTGGCGAGGGTGCATCCGGCGGTGTTGGGGTTACAGGATCGTCCATGGTAGGACGATGTGCCAAAGCGCGATTTTTGGCTTTAGCTACATCTTACCAGTATACCACAAGATGGCCGTCAGCGTTACTCGGTTTCCAGGCGCAAGCGCAGCTCTTCCAGCTGTGTGTCAGGTACAGCTGCTGGGGCTCCCAGCAACAAATCCTTGGCCTTTTGATCCTTGGGGAACGGGGTGACCTCTCTGATGTTTGGCTCACCAGCAAGAATCATCACCACGCGGTCTATGCCGTATGCAAAGCCGCCGTGGGGCGGAGCACCGTACTCAAACGCCTTCAGCATGTGCCCGAAGCGCTTTTGCTGATCTTCAGGGCCGATGCCAAGCATGTCGAATACCTCGCTCTGCAGCACCGGATCATGGATACGAATAGAACCGCTGCCAAGCTCGTAGCCATCCAGCACCAAGTCATAGCAGACGGCATGCACGGCTGCAGGGTTCTCTTTGCGCTGCTTCCATTGCTCGGGATTGGGCGTAGTGAACGGGTGGTGCGAGAACGTGAAGGTGCCATCATCCTGTTCCTCGAACATTGGGAAGTCGGTCACCCAGAACATGGCGTGGATGCTTTCATCAATCAACTTGAAGCGCTTTGCGGCCTCGCTGCGGACTTTAGCCAAGCTGGCACACACAATTTTGTAACGATCCGCGCCGAAGAACAGTGCATCGCCCTTTTTGGCTCCGGTCAGGTTTTGCAACTGTTCCAAGAAACCATCCTTGAAGAACTTCAGCAGCGGCGAAGAGGGGCCATCCTCTTTAAACAGAATGTATGCCAAGCCCTTAGCCTTCATCTCCTTGGCCAACTCGGTCCAGGCGTCAATTTCTTTGCGGCTCAACTCGGCCCCGCCCGGTACCCGGATGGCGCGTACGGTGCCGTCCTTCAGCTTCAACGCGTCTTCAAACACTTTAAATCCACATCCTGGCACAATAGACGTGACGTCGGTGATCGGCAGTTCGTAGCGCAAATCAGGCTTGTCTGAACCATAGGTGTCCATAACCTGCTTCCAGGTGTAGCGCTCTACCTTGCCGTTTCGCAGCTTCTTCTGGCTGCACTGCCTGAGGATTTCCAAGAGCGATCCCTCGATAATGCGTTGCACATCGAACTGGTCGCCGAAGCTCATTTCAAAGTCCAGCTGCAGGAATTCCGGCTGCCGGTCCCCGCGCAGATCTTCGTCGCGGAAACACCTGGCGATTTGAAAATACCTGTCCAATCCGCCCACCATGCACAACTGCTTCAGCTGTTGCGGGCTTTGCGGCAGCACGAAGAACTGGCCGGGATACACGCGGGAAGGCACTACGTATTCTCGGGCGCCTTCCGGAGTGCCTTTTATGAGGCATGGAGTGTCAATTTCCAGACATCCTTCGTTGGTGAAGTATTCGCGGATGATTTGAAACACCTTCGAGCGCAGCTCCACATTGCGGCGCATGCGCGGCGTGCGCATGTCCAAGTAGCGGTACTGCAAGCGCAATTCCTCGTTTACCTGCACGTCGGAATCAATTTCGAACGGCGGGGTTTTCGCCTTGTTGAGAACGACGCACTCCGATGCGGTAATTTCAATGGCTCCGGTGGGCATTTTTGGGTTTTCGGTTCCCGGCTGGCGCTTCTCCACCACTCCGGTGATCTTGAGTACCCACTCAGGACGAATGGCTTCGGCCTGGGCGAATGCCTCTTTGTTCTTCTCAGGATGGAATACCACCTGTGTCAGGCCGTAGCGGTCGCGGAGGTCGATAAAGATCAGTCCGCCGTGGTCGCGGCGCACGTTCACCCAACCGCACAGTGTGACGGTGTTTCCGACATGGGAGGCAGAGAGTTCGCCGCAGGTGTTGGTACGGAGCATGGAGAGGAGAGGAATCGCGAAACGTGGCTTGCAGGGTACAGCGGCTGGCGGGAAACGACAACTTGGGATGCTACTTAAACAGCTTCCCCAGCTCATTTTTAAACTCTTCCACGTCCTTGAATTCCCGGTGCACAGAGGCAAAGCGGATGTAGGCAACTTTATCGATGCGAGCCAATGCTTGCATGACATCTTTACCAATGGTCGAGCTTTCTACCTCAGCTTTGTTCTTCGCCCATTTTTCTTCCAGGGAATTCAGCATGTCGTCTATGGCTTTCTGACTTACCGGCCTTTTGGTGCAGGCAACCCAAATGCCGCGTTCCAGCTTTGTCCGACTGTACGGCTCGCGCGTGCCGTCTCGTTTAATGACGATGAGTGTGGAGAGCTCCTGACGTTCGAACGTGGTGAAGCGGTGGTCGCATTTGGGACATTCGCGACGTCGACGCACGGCGCGCCCTTCTTCCGTCAGGCGGGAGTCGATCACCGACGTGTCCTCATGCTTGCAACGTGGGCAGCGCATGGTGAGATAATACATTGCCCGGGCGCGCCCAGGAAGCGTACTACACCGTAATCGAGCCCTGCCTGACGACAAGTATCCCGCTTTCATCCACTCGCACGATGGTAGACGGAGGTGTTGCGGGGAGGTCGCCACTCTCGAGCAGAAGATCGGGGAACATGCCCTCGAACTGCCGCAGTGCATCCAGTGTTTCGTATGCTTCCGGCTGCCCATGGACGTTGGCGGATGTGGTGCTGACCGGATGCGGATACAGCTGCGCGATTGCCATGGCAATCGGGTGGGACGAAATGCGCACGCCTACAACATCGATTTCACCTTCTGGGGCCAGCCACAAGCGTGGAGAGCCCTTTCGTCGCGGTAGCAGCAGTGTCAGTGGGCCGGGTAGGTACTGAGCTGCAAGCAGGCGCGCCTTGTCATGCCAAACGACAAACTGCTCAGAAGCCTCGATGGAAGTAAATAGCGCACTCACCGGCTGGTGCAGTGGGCGCTGCTTGATCGCAAACAGCCGTCGTACGGCAGATTCGTTGGTAAGGTCGCAGCAAAGCCCGTAGCACGTTTCGGTTGCGTGCATAACCACTCCGCCGTTTGTCAGCGCCTGGATCGCAGCGTCTATGGAGGCGGTTGTGGCGGGAACCTGTTTCATGCGCTGGCGGAAGTCCCGGCGAATTTGGTGACCGCATCGGCAATGCGTTTTTCCAAAATGGGTGACATGGCAATGGTCAAGCTTACGGGGACTACCTTCTCTCCGATCTTCAGCTGCACTTTTTCGCGACCTGGAAACGTTTCAAAGATGGCCTTCAACTCCATGAGTAATTGCTTGGATGCTCGTTCGGGCAGCTCGATGGTGTGCACGGATATCTGTGTAACCGATGTCGGAGCCGGTCCGCTTAATTCCAATCCCACGCGCGATGCTGGTTCCTTCGTGTCCATGCCCTGCATAATCCACATACTTACCGGCCCCAAAAACTCACTGCTGGTGACCGCAGGCTCGCTTTCCGTACTTACCTTTTCCACCACCACTTCGCCCTCTTCAGTAAGCGTTTCCACCTGTTCCTCGTTGGCCTTGGCCCGCGGTCGCCATGAACGCGCCCCCTCTTCGTCGTACATACCCGCCTCGCGCGCTTTTTCTATCATAGTGCTGAGCGATGCTCGTTTCACAACATCTGCACGCAACTGCGGAAGCCCCATACGCATTTCCATGGTTCCTGCCAGCACCAGCACCGTATCGGGACGCTCCAATGCTTCTTGGGCTTGTGCGTACGTGCGAGGGAACAAGGTGATTTCCATTTTCCCAGTGGGGTCTTCCAAAGACAGAATTGCCATGGATTCGCCCTTCTTGGTGCGCAGGACTTTCACGCTTTCGACAATACCGGCAATAGTGATTTTGCGCCCCACGTCGTCTTGGTTCAGCGAATCGATCAAGCGGGCCTTCTTGCCGATGTACTTGCGTAAACCTGCCAACGGATGGCTGCTGACGTACAGGCCGAGCGTCTCTTTTTCCCAGGCGAGCTTTTGCTGCGAGGAGGCAGGATCCATGGCATCGAATGCAATCCCTACGCCGCTATCCCCTCCCGCCATAGCAAACATGTCGGTTTGCGATGCTCCGGCGTCCCCTACAGATTTACTGAATTCCACCACCTTAGCGTACTGGGCCACCAGCGTTCCGCGCTCGCATAACGAGTCCAGTGCCCCGGACTTCGCCAGAGACTCCAAGAACTTCTTGTTTAAGATCTTGCTCGGTACCCGCTTGGCAAAATCCTCCAGCGAAGAGAATTTTCCACCTTCATCGCGAATGGCGATGATCTGGCGCACCGAGCTCTCGCCAATGCCCTTAATGGCAGCCAGTCCAAAGCGGATTTTCCCGTCTGCAAGCGCTGTGAAGTGCGCCAGCGATTCGTTGACATCCGGAGGCAGCACTTCCAATCCCATAGCCCGTGCTTCTTCAATTTCAATGCTAATACGCTCGGTGTCGCCGTTCTCGCTGCTTAAGAGCGCGGCCATGAATTCAGTCGGGTAATGCGCCTTCAAATACGCGGTTTCGTATGCCACGCGTGCGTAGCAGGCGCCATGAGACTTGTTGAAGCCGTATCCGGCGAACGGCGTAATGACGTCGTCGAACAGTTCCACTGCCAATGACTTCTGGTAGCCCTTGGCCACGGCGCCCTTAATGAACAAATCGCGCTGTGCGTCCAGCTCCTTTTTGATTTTCTTGCCGATGGCGCGGCGCAGCAAGTCTGCTTCTCCGAGCGAGAAACCCGCGAATACCCGTGCCATTTCTAAAATCTGCTCCTGGTAAATACCGACACCGTAGGTGGGCTTGAGAATTGGCTCCAGATCTTTGTGCAGGTATTTCACTTCTTTTACGCCATGCTTGCATTTGATGTAGTCCGGAATCTTTTCCATAGGACCCGGACGGTACAAGGACACCATAGCCGTAATGTCATCGAACGCGCTGGGCTTGAGCTGCTTTAAGTATCGTCGCATGCCACCGGATTCAAGCTGGAACACGCCGGTGGTTTCGCCTCGCGACAGCAGTTCGAACGTCGCCTTGTCATCCAGCGGAATGGTTCGAATGTCGATTTTTACCTTATGCATGCGCTCGATGATGAGCAGCGCCGTTTGGATGATGGTGAGGTTTTTCAGTCCCAAGAAGTCCATTTTCAGCAATCCCAGGGATTCCAACGGCTTGGCGTCGTACTGAGTGATGATGGTCTGGTCGTCTTTGGGGGCACGCTGCAGCGCGGTGTATTTGGTGGCTGCCTCTGGGGTAATAACCACTCCGCAGGCGTGCACCGAGACGTGGCGAGATTTTCCTTCCAACTTCTTTGCCACCTCGATGATTTTTTTGTACGTCTCGTTCG
>CAZENR010000006.1:50499-88507 GCA_964513925.1 uncultured Candidatus Peribacteria bacterium | reverse complement strand
GTCTCGGCACGCCCAACAGCGCACCTCTCCCGCCTGCACGAAACGAGAGAGAAATAGTGCTGCGTATTCCGCCAGAAGGAATTTCAGTTTTTCCTGATTCCTGGCGCGAACGACTATTCTGCCGCGGAGAACTGGTCGACATCATCCGGTGGCATCCGATACTGCCTGGCTGCTACGCCATTCGCGTGCCACATCCCCGGTCTCGCAACCTCTCAGCACTGCAACAAGCTAACCTGGTACAAGGGCTTCCTTCCGGCTTGCTGATACTTGCGGCACTGCTGTGTCTAGATGCAGTGGGCATAGACCCACTCAATAGGCAGATCATTCGCTGCTCTGAGCAGTGGCATGATGGCGGGTATGTTTGCATCGGCTGGCTGAGAGGTCGATACAAATTCTATGTCGACATCGATCACTATCTCGGCCTAATTATGGGTGATCAGTCACATGACGTAGCAACTGCGTCACATTACCAGATCTAGACAACCCCTCCTTGCGCCCCGCTGACCACTCGGCAGCGGGGCCATTTTATTGTGAAAAACTTGTGCAAGAAGATGGTTTGCCTACACTGCAGACATGCAGTTTCGTAAAAAAGGCCCCGCGGCCCAGCCCAAGCCAAGTCGTTACGACGGTATGGGTGATGCTGAATTTGTGGATTGGCTCGAAGCCCAGTCACAGGTGGAGAGTGGTGAGTATCCTGCAGTCGAACGTCGTGTGAACAAGTTGCAAGGGGTGTTCTACCAACGCGCCAGCCAATTGCTACTGTCTCGCTCCAGCCATCGTGAGCAGCGCGCTACCGACAAATCGTTCTAGCAATACGTCTGATCGCAAAGCCATTCTTTGTTCTAGGCCTTCTTTCTGCCTTCCACATTCTTGTGTTTTAACCGTGGATCTGATTCGATGGCTCCCTTTTTCTCCTTTCTATGCGTCTTCCGGCCTTGAAGCAGTCCGTAAATACAGTCGCACCCACTGGCGCAGAACGCTCATCCAGAAACAGTGCACTATTGTCCGGGCTCATGGACGGTATGCGAACGCTTATCGGAAGAACGCTTGTAGTCGGCGGTTTGATGCTGTGCATGCCGGAAGGCGCCGCGCTTGCCCAGCCGCCCGTGGAAAAACACAGCAAGGCAGCAGAAGTGCGCTTTCCCGTGGAGAATGCAGAAAAAGCAGAAACACTGTCTCGCAAGCTTATTGAGGAGTACCTGAGCAACAATGTCGACCGCGCTCTGCTGCTTGCCGACATGCAAAAGACCATCGAGCGGTTTCGCGGTATGGCCCCCAAGTTCGTGCTGCGCAAATGCATGGATGGCCGCTTACAAGGGCCGAATGCAAAAGGATGTCCGGAAACCATCATTTATTTCGGTCGTACGCATGGAGCCATTGCAGATGCACGCTTGGATAACTACGAACTGTGGAACCCCATTCAGCTCAGCATGGTTGGCGCCGACGACGAGCATCCTTCGCTCTTCATTGCATCGGGCCATACCGGTTGCTCCGCACACAAGAAGACCGATGAACCAATCGGACAAACAAACAAGCGCGCACTGCTCACCGTGCAAGACCAAGTGCACGATGTCACGCTTGCCATGCGCAAAGCGGGCACGCAGAAACGCCTGCTTGCGTATGCCGCGCTTACCGACACCAACAACTTAGGCATGACCTTGTACCGTTCCGATGGCAGTAAGTTCTACGATGCCCAGGCGGTCATGGAAGGTGGCAGTTTAAAAAAGCCCGCCAGTGTGTTCGATACGGATTTCCTGCGTCGGAAAATAGACGAAGACTTCGCACATGCCTCCATTCAAGGCAAGACACTCGCCGAACTTCTCGGTGGAGATGATCCGATTGCGTTCGCCCACGGCAAGGAAACCATCGCGCTGGAAACCTATCTACTGGAGAAATTCACGCTGGGCATGAAGGACGGTTCGTTGAAAAAGCAGCCCATTCTCAGCGATTACGTCCAGGGCCATATAGACAAGGCAATGGGGAAGGAGGTGCCCGCATCCACCAGGGCGTTTTTGGCTCATATGCTCAGCTGGAATACCGCACATGCCTTGTATCGCGAGCGCTACCTGGAGGCCCTGAAGGCAAAAAGCAAAGATGCGTACGAGCAAGACATCAACCACAATGAGCGTATTTTGGCGCTTGGCAACAGCGGATTCGATACTCTGCGCCGCAACGAGGTGGTGCTTATTAAGCCCGGCAGCTTCGACGATCGCCGTGCCATAGCCATAGGTGCAGACGTTCTGCAGGAGGTCTACGGACATCGCAAGCCGGGCCACTACCCCCTTGCGCACATCAACATCGAACTGGAGAACCCCATCGATACCGATCATCAGCTGCGCCTTGTACTTGCTCGCATGCGCACCAAGGTGAACGTCATGCGGGTGGTGTTTGGAGACGAGGCGCGTATTTTCACCACGTACTCGTACCACCAAACGGTTGAAGGCGGTCCCATGACCAAAACGTTCTACCCGTTGAATCCGCTGCCGGACGACAAGGGAGTGTACGTACCGCACGATCTCATGAAAGGCGTAGATCCCCGTGCATTCGATGCCAAAGCACTGCGCAAAGCCGAGACGGCATACGTGGATACCATGAAGAAGGCCAGAGAGAAGAAGTAGGTGTTTCTCAAGCCTTCAGTCTCTTTCGTCCAAGACAAAAGACTGCTGCAGATATCTTATTTGTTCTATGACGAAAACGAGCTTGTGAGAGGATATGGCATATTTTCTGCAATAAACATTGGCAGCCCCAGGGGGAATTGAACCCCCGTTAACGGATTGAAAACCCGCTGTCCTAACCATTAGACGATGGGGCCGTGGACGGAAAGATCTGATTGCAGGTAGCACAGTATACCCGCAACTGCTTGGCAGTATAAGCAAATACCGGGCATGCGCAAACTGCGTTGCTTGCCTGTTTCGCGCAAGTGACAATGCTGCCGCCCGTTGCTATAGTTGCTGCCACTTTCCCGCTCTGCCATGGCTTTGTCCAGCTTTGCCCTCATCCTCGGTGTGGTTGCCTACATTTTCGGCTTCCCGCTCATCTTCGGCGACAAGGAAACCATTTCCTGGCGCAAGAAGCTCCTAAAGGACGAAACATCCATGCGGTTTCTGGGCACGGTTTTTGCCGTCCTGTGCGTGCTGGCACTCAAGCGTCAGTGGCACATAACGTGGGATGCCGAAGGCTTGTTGGTCGTTGTTGCCTGGGTGGGTTTGGCAAAGTCTTTGTTGCTTGCCTGGTGGCCGGATCAAATTACGACTATGAAGGGCAGCATCGAGGAGCGCATGCTTGCTACCCCCACCATGCAGACTGTTTCGGGTTTGGCTATGGTGTTCTTTGGCGCCCTGTTCACGTACTTGGGCCTGGTGCTCATGTAATGCGCCATTCGCTTTCATCTTCGCAGGAATGATCTTGCTGGGCTGGGTCGTAGTCGGCGTACTTCTGGTGTCTATCTCCATCCTGTTGCTGACAGCGGGAGCCAATGCCTGGTGGCATATGCCGTTCGTGCCTACGCCTGACAGCGTTACTAAGCAGATGCTCTTACGGGCGCAGTGCAAAGATGGGGAGACGGTCTATGACTTGGGTTGCGGCGATGCCCGCATGCTTATTCTGGCCAAGCGCTCCTGCCCCGGCATCCGGGCGATAGGCTTCGAGATCGCCGTGGGCGTATGGCTATTGGCCCTTGTGCGCCGGTTTGTCACCCGCTCGTCCGTAGAGATTCGCTTTCAAAATTTCATGAAGCAGAATCTGTCGGATGCAAATGTCATCTTGCTGTATCTTTCGCCATCGTTCATGGCAATGCTAGAGAAGAAATTCCAGGCAGAGCTGCGCCCGGGCACGCGTATCGTATCGCACTGTTTCCAGTTTCCTCATCGCAAGCCGCAGAGCATGGATGTTGTCGACGTACGATTCTGGGGCCAACAGAAAATTTACACGTACGTTTGGTAGGCATCACCACGTAAGCGCTGCGTAGGGGAGTGCGGCACACGCCTGTGCCACGGCGATGATGACGTTCAGCAGCCCCCACGCAATGTACGACGGCACCAGACCCAGCGCCTGCCATCCAATGCCGATGACCGTTCCAGTAAACCCGAACAACATCGCCAGCGGAATGAGCGGGGCGACCAGTAGGTTGGCAAAGGGTGCCACCAGCGATACCTGACGGAATACCAGCATGGAAAGCGGCAGTGTTGCAGCTTGCGCTGCCAGCGTTGCGGTCATGGATTCGCGTATGCCTAGCGTTTCCGGCAGCCACTGGGTCAGCTTGCTTATTGGCCCGGATAACTCCGCAAGGCCGATGACCGCAAGGAACGAGAGCTGAAATCCGGCATCGAACCATAGTTGCTTGGGATTGAAGAGCAGCATGAAGAATGCCGTCCATAGCACCAGCAGTCGTATGTCCGCTTTGCGGTTGGCTTGTATGGCGCATAGGCCCAGTACGCCCATGACGGCCGCACGCACCACCGATGCGCTGGCACCCACGAATATGGTGAATAAGGCGATGCCCAGCACCAACAACGGAAACCTGCGCTTCAATGGCAGCCAGAACAACATACCGCTGCATAGCGAAATGATAATGGTGATGTTGTACCCGCTAATGGCGACAATGTGGCTCAGCCCCGCTATGCGAAAGGCATCCAGTAACTGCTCCGGCATGCCGCCGCGCGAGCCGGTTAACAGTCCGGTCAGCAACGATGCATGCGGCTCGGGTTGCATGCGGGCTATGTACAGCTCGAACCTGTCGCGCACGTTGAAGATGTTCCAGGGCAGCCAGTCCAACGGTGCCCCGCGCGTTGCGTCGAAGGGCTGCTCCAGGCGCACCGATGCCGTGGGCATGACTGCGTAGATGTTTTTCAGGCTCAAATAGTCGTCGTACGAAAACGTATCTATCACGCCTGGCCGCTTCAATTTGCCGCGAATGCGAATGCGGTCACCGTAGCGCACCGTGGGCCAACCCTCGCGGTCCGTTGCCAGTACCAGCCCATGTATCGGCATGCGTGCTCCCGTTGCCGTCACCAGGGTGTCTGCACGTACCGTGAGCTTGGTCGTCATTTGCCTTCTGTCGGGCGCATCGGCCACCGTTCCCAATATGGTGTACATTCGTTCATTCGCATGAGAGGCGATGTGCCAAGCGTCTGCCACATGCGTCGTTCGCGATACGCTCCACAGCGCCAGCAGCGTTCCCAGCACCATTGCTCCGGCAATTCCTGTAATTCTGCGCCCGCGCCAGGGGATGCACGTGGCGACAGCGAGTATCGCCAGAGCAGTCCACCCGCCAAACCACAGTCGGTGCGGGTAGGCGGGTTGCTGCCAGAACCTGAGCAACGTTAGCGTCCCAAGGTACGACGAAAGTAGGCCGTAACTGATGTGTGAAGCCTTCATGCATGCGCGGAAACCGCATTTGCAAGCGCTATCCACTCATCTGTTGTCAACGTTTGCGGTCTGCGCGTGGGGGCGATGCCGCAGGCTTCCATAGCCTTGGGTCCGCCGGGCAACTTACCGACGGTGTTGCTCAACATTTTGCGTTTTTGACTGAAGGCATGTTTGGCAAGCGATAGCACCCGTTGCACGGTATCGGGGTCGGCCTTTGGCTTCGGGAAACAGTCGATTTGCAGGATTGCCGAATCGACTTTCGGCGGAGGTAAGAATGCTTCAGGCGGCACTATCGCCAGCAGGCTTGGGGTGCCGAACAAGTTCACCAGTATGGTCAGAAGCCCGTCGCTGCCTTCGCCGCAAATATTCTCAGCAACCTCGCGCTGAATGAGCAGCGTCATGGACGCGGGTCTGCGCGGCGACTCCAACAGCAGGTGGCGCAGCAGGGGAGAGGTGATGTGATATGGAATATTGGCCACAACCTTGTACGGCGTGGACGGCAAGACAGTCTGGAGGGCGTTTTCCGTCACCACATGCAACCGGTCTTTGTGTTCATCGCCGACGAATTGCGGCAGCAACATACTCATGCGCGGGTCTATCTCCACTGCGCGTACCGTCTTGGCGCGGCTGACAAGCTCTCTGGTGAGAATGCCGATGCCTGGGCCTATTTCCACCACGGTATCGTCTTCTCCAACGTCCCCGGCTGCTAGAATGACATCCAGCACTTCCTCGGCAATGAGAAAATGTTGCCCCAAATCGGTATTGAGAAAAATCTTTCTCTGAGCCAAAAACTGTCGAACTTCGTCGGCGAGCATGCACACAGTATGCCCCACTCGTTCCCCTCATTCACCCCATGCGTATCGTTGCCTCATTCCTCACAGTAGTTTTGTCGCTTACCTTAGCGGTGCAAATGGCTCCAGGTGACGATGGAACTGCGCTGGCAGCTGCCTCTGGTACGGTCGTGCGATGCAAGACAGCCGCGCAAATCCGCCAAGCGAAACGCCTCATTCGTGCTGGACTGAAGGCTCGTTGCACTCCGCCCTCGATCGCTTCTTCCAGTAAGACGTCTTCTTCTCGAAGTTCATCCGCCCCGAGCAGCGTATCGTCGGTTTCCAGCTCCGTCATATCATCCAGTGCGTCCTCCGCTACTCAAACGGATACACTCCCGGATACCGATGTCCGCTCGCAGTTCTTGTTGCTCGGAGAAACCGGGCCGGTGTTGGGCGGATTCAAGGTGTTCCTGTACGAAGAGCCATTCAACGTGACCGCTATTCAAGTGAATGTGAACATTACCGGCAGTGCAATCGACTCGTTGTTGGTGTACGACGAAAACAGGGTGTACCTGGGTCGCGCCACATCCACTGCCTCCACGTCTACTCAACGCACGTATCGTCTGGAGTTGCGCAACGGATCTCTTACCATTCCGCAGCGCGTTGAGCGAAGTTTCTACGTACGGCCAGTGCTCATGCGTCGTGATGCCGGCGGCACCAGCGGCCTTGTCGCCCGTATTCAGAACGCCACCTTCGAGGGCAACGGGTACTGGAGCAACCGCGCCTACACGCAAACCAGCACCGATAGCTTTGTCGACTTCCAAACTGCGCGCGGCATCATTGCATCCGTACGCAACGCCGGCTTGCCCCAGGAGTTCTTGGTGTCCGGAACCGACCGAAAAATTGGCTCGTATGCCTTTTCTGCAAGGAAGAACGACGGCATTGCAGAAGTGAAGCTGACGCAGCTGCAGTTCACCATTGAACAGGCGGGCGGCATCACACTGTCCAATGCCCGCATAGGCGTGGATGGCGACTCCACTCGTTACTCGTGCAGTACCGCAACCGATACCGTCACGTGTTCTACGCTTGCGGATATCGGGGTCATCGACGACTCCAAAACGTTCCATCTCTACGCCGATATTTCCATTCCGGTAGGACTGCAGAACGGGAGCTTGCGCCTCACGCTCAACAACGGAGGCTCGATTGCTACTGCCGGAGCCGTCAGCTGGACCGATGGCACAACTGCGTTTACCTGGCTGCCAGCCGGTAGCGGCCCCATCGCCGCTGGAACGCTGTACAAATTCTAGATAGCGAAGTACCAAGGGACTCCGGCATGTCCGGGGTCCTTTTATGCGGCTTCTGCGTTTTCGAGCAGCGTGAGTGGCGCAATGCTCAGGGCCAGCTTCTTGCGGTTGCCTGAATCAAATGCAATTTCCACAATGTCGCCAAGCCTGCGTTCTACCGTTCCAAGGCCGAAGACCTTGTGCAGAACGCGGCTGCCTTCGGCAATGGCATCGGCAGCTGCATAGCCGTCGTCGCCGTCTTGCGAGTCGTTCTCAAAAATATCCGATACATCTTGGTTGAAGTCGTCTCCGCGTTTTGGAGAACTTTTCACTCCGGAGTAGTTGCCACGGGCATTGCTCAGCCAACCGAATTTACTGCCCATTGCGTCGCTCTTCACCTCCAGCACTTGCTGCGGGATGTCATCCAAAAAACGGCTGCGAGCATTGCTTTGCATGTCTCCCCACAGCATGCGACTGCGTGCGTGCATCAGTTGCAGGTGCTCCTTTGCTCGCGTCATGCCCACGTACATAAGGCGGCGCTCCTCTTCCAGCTGGTCTTTATCCATATGCGACATGCTGTGCGGGAAAATGCCTTCTTCGCAGCCCGACACAATTACCGAGCGGAATTCCAATCCTTTGCACAGGTGCAGTGTCATGAGCGTGAGGGCGTCCCCCTGTTGGGTATCGAGTTTGTCCACTTCGGAAATCAGCGCGGCCTCCTCCAAGAAGCTGGTGAGCGACACGCGCGGTTCCAGTGCATCGTATTTATGCATGACCGACTGCAATTCCAAAATGTTCTGCCAGCGCGTCTCGCCTTCGTCGGTACCATCTCGCACCCACTTTTCCATGCCCGTGGCACTCAACAGCTCGGTGGTCAGCGCACTTACCGGCACCTCTTCGGCACGCCCCTGCAATTTGGTAATAATGGAACCAAAATCGGACAGACGCTTCTTTGTCGGTTCGTTCAGTCCGTCCACCATCTCAATGTGCTTTATGGCCTGCCACAAGCTTAGGCTGCGCTCATTGCAGTACTGCTGCAGTCGCGCCAGCGTCGTATTGCCGATTTTGCGTGCCGGCACGTTGATAATGCGCAGCAGCGAGACGATATCGCTTGGATTGAGAACGGTGTGAAGATACGCAAGAACATCTTTCACTTCACGGCGGGCGTAGAATTTCACTCCACCAATGATCCTGTAGGCCACTCCCAACCGTAAGCAGGCCTCTTCGAACAGGCGCGATTGCGCGTTGGTCCGGTACAGAATCACTTGGTCTGAGAGTGGTACACCGTCCTTTTGGCGCTCTTGCACCGTGCGGATGGCGCGTTCGGCTTCCATGCGCTCGTCGTTCACCTCTTCCACTACGATCTTGGGTCCGTCTTTGCGCTCGGTCCACATTTTCTTCTGCGGCCGATTTGGGTTTGCGGCAATAACCGCATCCGCACCATCCAGAATAATTTGTGTGGATCGATAGTTCTGTTCGAGCTTTATGGTCATGGCATCTTTGTAGTCGTTTTTAAATTCCAGAATGTTGCGGATGTCTGCGCCGCGGAACGCATAAATGGATTGGTCTGGGTCACCGATGACGCACAGGTTACGGTGTTCCTGGGCCAGCAGGTTCACGAGCAGGTACTGTACGTGGTTGGTGTCCTGGTACTCATCCACGTGCAGGTACTGCCATTGCTGCTGGTATCTCTTCAGTACTTCCGGGCGTTCTTGCAGCAGCCTCACCGTCTCGCTGAGCAGGTCATCGAAATCAAGCGCGTTACTCTCGCGCAGGAGCGTTTGGTAGCGTGCATAGACCTCGGCAAGGCGCTGCGTTTGCCACGTGGTTGCCTGCGACTTCACCGTGCTCGGTGAGATTGCTTCACACTTGAAGCGTCCTATGCCACCGAGTGCGGCGCGCGGCTTTAGCTCCTCTGGTGCAATCTTCAAGTCTTTCAGCGCTTGTGCCATTACCTTCTCCTGATCATCGCCGTCGTAAATGACGAAGTTGCGGTCCCTGCCAATCGCTTCGATGTCCCGGCGCAGCATGCGCACGCAAATTGAGTGGAACGTTCCCATGAGCGGTAGGTGCGTGGGGTCGCTGCCGACCTCATCTGCGATTTTGAGCAGCTTGCGAATGCGCGCCTTCATTTCATTTGCTGCCTTGTTCGTGAATGTCACTGCCAAAATGCTCCATGGCGGCACGCCTTGCGCCATCAAATTCGCAATCCGATGTGTAAGCGCCCGGGTTTTGCCGGAGCCGGCACCTGCCAGAATAAGCACGGGGCCTTCCAGCGTTTCCACGGCTTGTTTTTGCAGGTCGTTTAAGTGGCCGAGGATGACGTCTTGCTCGAGCATCGGCGTGGATCATAACACTCTTGTAAAATTTTTCTCGATGAGATTTTTTGCTCGAACGGCGTGCTGTTGTCCGAGCGAAAAGAAAAGCACATGAGGAGTGTCACTTCTTTGTGCGAAGCAATTGTTTCCCGCTTTTTTAAAAAGTGGAATATTCATAACAATACATCAGCAATCCTCACTGGCATGAAGGGCGCGCTATCTTTACTCCTCACCCATCAAAGATACTTGGGCCGTGCGCCGCTCGCGCACTTTGCTGGCGGCGGCCTGTGTTGCCGATTCCAACACGCGCTTACTTGCAGGATCATCCAGCGTTCCGGCCTGCTTAATCTGCATGTCCAGCTTGCCGTACCCCGTTTGCACTTCGCCCATTTTCGCAGCTGCGTTCCCCATGTGCTTTTGCAACACGGCCAAGTCCTCTCCTAATTTGCCGCTCTGCTGCTGGATACCGCGGATCAGCCCCAGTACCTGCTTGGCATTCTCTTCAAACTTCTGGCTTTGGTATGCCAAGCGAATGACATTCAGGAAGTAGTAGAACGAATGCGGTGACAGAATGAATACGTGCAGCGATTCGGCCAAGTCCGACAGTTCGGCGTCGGTCAGAATCTCGTACATCACCGCATCCGAAGGTACGTACATCAATGCGAACTCCAGCGTTCCTTCGTCGGGGAGAATGTACTTCTTGGCAATATCGCGAATGTGCTTCTTCACGTCGTTGCGGAATGCCTTTTTCAACTCTTCATCTTCGGGGGATTCCACAATGCGCATGTAGTTTTCCAGCGGAAATTTTGCATCGATGGGAATATCGCCGTTACTCGTCTTCACAAGCAGGTCCACAATGTCGCCGCCGCGGAAGCGGTGCTGCGCTTCGTACGATTTTACCGGCAGTACTTGTGCCACTAAATCCACCACTGCCTTCTCTCCAAAACCGCCTCTCGGCTTGGGTGACTTGAAGGTTTCTTGCAACTGCTGAATGGCAGCGCTTATCTGTTCCACGTTGCCGTACTGCTTCTGCACCTGGCCCATCATCTTGGCTGCGGCATCCAGGCGGTTATTAATATCGATGACGCGCTTATCGATGCGCGAATCCATGCTGCCTAGCTGCTTGTTTACCAATTCCATCGTCTTCTCCAAGCGTTCCTGAATGTTCTGCGCGTTCTTTCCCATGCCGTCCTTTAGCTTGTCCTTGGTATCGGCTAGATCACGGCGGACGTTCTCCATCATTTCTCGCAGCACTTTGGCCTCTTCGGCCGTATCCGTACTCTTCAGAGTGCTTACCTTATAAATGGCGACGCATACGGCAACGAGCGTAAGACCGAGGAGGGCATTGGTAATAGTCATAGGAGGGGATGGTAGCACAGATACTGGCTGCGAAACTGTATTCGAAAGGGTGTACGCTTGTCCACGCATTTTCTCCTCACGAGCGACTTTCTGGGTCCGAATATTTGCATAATTTTATTAATATTTTATAATTGTATTTGCCAGAGCATTGCTTTGGCCATTGATCCTTGAGAGCGCTTGCGTCGGTGCTGTGGCGATCCTGTCGCCAGACCACCGGCGCAACACACATTCATCCCGCGCCGGCACTCACTGGACTCGAGGAGGGTCCCATGCTGTTTCAGTCTCGAACTGCGCAAGTGACGGTGTTCCAAGGCGAAGACGAAGTGACCGGCGTTCGTGCCGGCCACGGCGGCTACGACTACACCCTCACTGTCAAGCTGGGCGTGGTGACGGTGCGCTTCGTCAACACCACGACCGACACGGTCAACGCGTCGCTGCTGGCCGAAGATGACCCGGTTCCCGTCCCGGGTGGCGGTCAGCACGACTTCGATGTCGAGATCAAGTCGGAGAACGCGCTGACGCTTGAGTGGGGCACCCGCAGCGCCCTGCTGCGGTTCCAAATCCGCGCCGAATAGCCGGTTGCCGAAGTTGTTGCTCTCAAGGGTTCCCCGGCCGCACGTTCTCGTGCGGCTGGGTTCCCATGTGTATCTCTGGCTAGATGTCAGCTTTCTTGGCTTGTTATAGCAAACAAGATTGACACGAACCACTCCTATGAGTAGGATTGCCTCCACTGTCGCGCTTTACCGTCGCTCTTGCAGCACGGCGAGGCCCGAACACGCTTTTCTTTGCGCGGCAGCCCTCCTTCCTTCTCACTCTCTATCATGGCTCTCAAGCGCACTGCCAAGAAGAACCTTATTACCAAGCACCGCACCCACGCCAAGGACACGGGTTCCCCGTCGGTGCAGATTGCAATCCTCACCAAGGAAATCACCGAGGTTACCAAGCACTTAAAGGACCACAAGAAGGACAACTCCGCACGCCGCGGACTGCTTGCCAAGGTTGCCAAGCGCCGCAAGCTGCTGAACTACCTGCGCATGAACAAGCCGCAGGATTACCAGACGGTTATCGACAATCTGGATCTCAAGAAGTAGATCCATTTTCTTGCATCGCATCCAAGCGGGTGGCAGTATCGCCGCCCGTTTTTAATTTTCCATGGTTTTCCAACAAGACCGACACACGTTCATCGTCCGCTATACACCTCCGGAGGGCGATTTGCTCACGGATGCCGAGCGCGAAGATTTACATCATGAAGAAGGAAAGCTGCTGTGCCTGTTCATGGAAGCAGCTGCTCGCAAGATGATCAGCCGCTTTCGCAAGCGGTTCGCAAACGTGGTTGCAGGCATGGCGCTTGCAGGTACAAGTCCGCAAGTCGGGGCGCATATCGTCGATGGTTCTGTGGAAGTAGTGGTCCAATGCGTGCAGCAACAAGGCGGTGAAGTTTTCGCAGACAGCCTTACCGATGCCGTGGTGCAAACCTGGGAACGCGTCGCAAACCGCAGAAGGACCGATTGATCTGGTCGCTTCTGCTCGATTTTGGTATGCTGGAGGCAGCTCCTTCCGCCACCGTTTCCGTTTTGCCTTAAGGATTTACGTACAAGCTTCCGATGACGCCGGGATCTGGTATGTAAGTCCACGGCAAACAGATCCGTGACGGAAGGATGCGTTTCTTTCCCCATCCTTCCTATGCAAAAGGAATTCACGCTGGAGCTGGGCGATCAGAAGATGATCGTTCGTACCGGCCAGTTGGCAACCCAGGCCAACGCATCCGTGGTATGCCAAATCGGCGATACCGTGTCGCTGGGTAACTGCACCGTTTCGGCAAAAGCACGCGAAGGCGTGGACTTTCTGCCGTTGCAGGTTGTGTACCAAGAAAAGTACTACGCCGGAGGCAAGATTGCCGGCTCGCGCTTCCGGAAGCGCGAAGGTCGCCCTTCCGATGACTTTGTGCTGTTGGCACGTGTCATCGACCGCGGCTTGCGTCCCATGTTCCCGAAGTACATCCGCAACGATATCCAGGTGTTTGCTACCGTGCTCAGCTACGACTTCGAGCACCATCACGACATTGTGTCTGCCAATGCTGCAAACCTTGCAGTAGCGCTGTCCGACTGTCCGTGCGATGGGCCCCTGGGCACCGTGTGCGTGGGTATCATCGGCGGAGAGCTGGTCCTCAACCCGTCAGTAGAGGCTAGCAAGAAGTCCGACTTGAACATGTACGTTACCGCTTCGCAGCAGCGCATTGTGATGATCGAGGCTGGCGCAAACCAGTTGCCCGAGGCAGATATTCTGCGCGCCATCGACTTCGGCAAGAAGTGGGCCCAGAAGGTTGCCAAGTTCTTTGCAGACGTGCAGTCGCAGGTCGGCAAGCCCAAGTTCGAAGTAACTCCGCCGTACTACCTGCACGAAGAGGACTACAAGCTTTTGGAGCAGTGGGCACTTCCTATTGTCAACAAGGCAATTAAGGACGCGCTTCCAAAGCTGGAGCGCCGCCGCGTCTTTAACGACCTTATGGAAAAGGCCGCACTCAAGCTTGAAGAGAAGCACGGCAAGGCTGAGGGTAACGAGAAGCTGGAGGAAATGTACGCCAATGCCGCAGCTTCCATGGATAAGATCATCAAGGCCGAAGTCCGCCGCATGATCCTGGAAGAGGGTACTCGCATGAGTAGCCGCAAGGTGGAGCAGATTCGTTCCATTTCCTGCTTGGTAGACATTCTGCCCAAGCGCGTACACGGTTCGGGCTTGTTCCAGCGCGGCGAGACGCAGGCTCTTACCACCTGCACGCTGGGATCTCCCGGCACCAAGCAATTGGTCGAAGGCATGGAAGGGGAGCGTGAGGACCGTTACATGCACCACTACAACTTCCCACCGTTTTCCGTAGGCGAGACCAGCAACCGTCTCTTCGTGGGCAATCGCGAGATTGGCCACGGAAACTTGGCGCAGCGCGCTCTGGAGCCGGTTCTGCCGGACGCCGAGAAATTCCCGTACACCATCCGCACCGTTACCGAAATTCTGGAATCCAACGGCTCGTCTTCCATGGCTGCAACCTGTGGTTCCACGTTGGCGCTCATGGCTGCCGGCGTACCGCTTACCGCTCCGGTATCGGGTATTGCCCTCGGTCTCATGTCCGACGAAGCCAAGGGAAAGTACGTCATTTTGTCTGATCTGCAGGACGAAGAGGACTTCGGTGGAGATATGGACTTTAAGGTAGCCGGTACCGCCAAGGGTATTACCGCTATCCAGATGGATATTAAGATCAAAGGACTGCCCGACGAAGTCTTCAAGCAGGCATTGGAGCGTGCGCATACCGGCCGTTTGGCCATTCTGGAGACCATGCTCAAGGCAATTGCCCAGCCTCGCGCCGACTTAAGTCCGTATGCCCCGCGCATCGAGACGATTACCATCAATCCCGAAGATATTCGCTTGGTCATCGGCAAGGGCGGCGAAACCATCCAGAAGATCACCAAGGATCTGGGCGTGGAAATCGACATCGAAGACAGCGGTTTGGTCTTCGTTACCGCGCTCAATGGCGAGACCATGCAAAAGGCCAAAGATTGGATTCTTGGCATCGTGGAAAAGCCGGAAGTCGGCAAGGTCTACGAGGGCAAGGTCACGCGCATTATCGACGGCGTCGGAGCTATTTTGGAATTCGGCCATGGCAAGGACGGCATGGTCCACATTTCCGAGCTGCAGTGGCAGCGCACCGAGAAGGTGGAGGATGTGGTCAAGGTGGGCGACATGCTCAAGGTGAAGTGCGTCGAGTACGATGCCGTGGAAGGCAAGACGCGTCTCTCACTCAAGCAGATGTCCGCGCCTCCGGCCGGCTGGACTCCTCCGCCACCACGCACAGGTGGGTTCCGCGGCGGCAGCGGCCGTAGCGGCCCTCCGCGCGCAGGCGGATTCCGTCGCTAAATCACGACACAAGACGGCGACCAAGTAGAAACGGTCGCCGTTTTTTGCGTGTCTTACTCTTTCATCAAATCCGACAGCTTGTCTGCGGTCGACAGCAGTTTTTCCAGCTTGGCACCGTTTCTGTGCGGAGACTTGCGTTGCCAGCGCGGCAGTGAAGCCGCATTGATTTTGCGCATCCATTGCAGTTCTTCATGTGCCTCTTTGTGTTCCTGGTGGGCGATGCCGGCTGCTTTGAGCGCCTGCAGCGTTTCGCCGATGCGCTCCACCGTTCGCTGTACCGCATCGATCAGCATAAGCTCTCGTTTTGCAGAGATTTCGTAAATATTGCTTTTCCCCTTCGAGTAGAACTCTTGGATCGACTCTACGGTGATGCAGTACTGGCGGTATGCGGCCACCAAATTTCTCCAGTCTCGCTTGGTCAATGTGCCGTGTTCCTTGGCGTGCTCGGAAATGGTTTGCAAATCCCTCCTCAGCACGAAGAGTGTCTCGCGAACGCTCTTCACCGCCTGGTTAAAGGTGAGCATGTGCACCTGCGACAAGGCTACTTCTTGGCGGTAGGAAATGGGTTTGCTTACCAAAATGCCGAACACGAACAACGCTCCCATCGCTTCGGCCATCGCCAGAATCTTAGATGCACCCATGGGCACAATATCTCCATAACCTATGGAAAGCGCCGTTACCAGACTGAAGTAGATTGCATTCAGCGCCGTTTCCCATGGTTCGCCTGCGGGAATGGTGGGGCCGTGCCCCGGAAAGTAGCTGTACAAAGACCAGTATCCCACCGCGCATGCCAAAATGCCGCATCCGTAGACCATGAACAGCTGCACGTACGACATTTGCACCAAGTTATCGACGGCGGTGGTGACGACGGAGAGTTTAGGCTTAGGCATTCTTGGTGGGGGAGGGTGGCGTGGACGCGCTTGCGGGCTTGGTTGCAGCATCGGCTGCGGGAGATGCATTCTTTGTCGCTGCGGGTTGTTGCCTGCTATCGGTCTTATAGAATCCCGTTCCTTTAAAGCTGATGACAGGCGGCTTGATGATTTTCTGCACATCTTTTTTCAAGCAGGTCGGACATGCAGGCATGTCTTTGCTGCCGAATGGCAGCTTCATATCGAACTCGGCTTTGCATCCCAGGCAGGCAAAGTGGAACGTAGGCATAGATGTATTCTAGCTTAAGACTTTAGGGGATTCTTTCCCAGCACGATGGTTTTTAAGCCAAGCCATGTCAGGCCCAGTACGGCCACCGGGCCGAGCAGCGAGAGGAGTCCGTTACCCGTTGCTTTCAGCGCACCGGCGATGCCATCTACCCGTGCGCCGCTGGCTTGCAGCAAGTCCGGCGTGCCACTCATTGCATTGGGCAACGGCAGCGCATTCGGCGAAGCCGGGAGCCCGTTTGGGGCTTGCGGTAGCGAAGGTGCTGGTGGCAGGTTCGGGGACATCAAGCCAGTATATCATATTTCTCATTTTTCTCAAAATCCTTTCACGCGTTTCCAAGCAACTTCCGCATAGCATACCTGGCGGCTCCTATGCCCAGCACCACCACCCCGCCAACAAGTAAGACATTGGTCCAGTTGATGCCAGCAACCACCGCCGAAACAGGCTCGGGCAGGGCTGCAATACCCTCGGCAGGCGTATTCAGACGTAGTAGACGTTGTTCCTGCGAAATGGAGAATACGTTCATTAGTTGCGTAATACGGCTTCGGATTGGCTACGTACTGCGCTTGCGATGCCTTGGGGCCTATGTTCGATTCCGGTAACTGTTTCCGCCGTGTCCATAATCAGGCTGCCCGGCAAGCGCAGTAGGTTGGCTACCGTCTTGAATGGACGTAGTCGTACTGCATCGCCCAGCAGCTCTGCAGTATCGCGGCGCATGCGAGGCATAATCCCGGCACCAGGTGCCTCCAGCTTCTTGTCTACAACTCCGGCAATGAGGTAGTCGCTTAATTCGAATACCGTGCTGGCTACGGCAATGCCGGCGCCGGCAACCGCCCGCGGGTAGTTGCCTTTGTCGATGGGGTCTTTGATGTCTGCCTGCACCACGTCTGCACCCCATGTGCGTACGTTACTGCCTACTTCCTTAAACAACGAGAGCTGGCGCGCCTCGCGTGTGGCCGATGCGGAGCATGCGACATGATGCATTGGAGTCATATTCTACTCCTCTTCTAGACGTACGATAAGAAAATTCCTTACATTTTTTCACTTCGGATACCGCGTTACTTGGGCTAAGGGATTGGGTTCGGACACGATTCGATCGGTTCGAATTCCTTCACGTTTTTTCCGGCGGGCGCTACACTTCGTCCATGCTCGAAAAAGCCTACGATCCAAAGTCGACCGAAGACCGCATCTACAAGATGTGGGAAGACAGCGGTGCGTTCGTTGCCGACGTCAATACGAAGAAGAAGCCGTTCACCATCGGCATGCCCCCGCCCAACGCCACTGGCCAGTTGCACCTTGGCCATGCGGTCATGTTGGCGCTGGAGGATATTTTCATTCGCTTCGCGCGCATGCAGGGGCGCGAAGCATTGTGGGTTCCCGGGACAGACCATGCGGCCATCGCGACCGAGAATGTGGTCATTAAGCAGCTCAAGAACGGCGGCATGAAAGATCCGCGTAAGGAATTGGGGCGCGAAAAACTGGTCGCCAAGATTGCACAGTTCGTCGAGCAGAGTCGGGGAACCATCCGTTCGCAGGTGCGCAAAATGGGCTCCTCGTGCGACTGGACCCGCGAGCGCTATACCATGGACCCCATGCTCAACCGCTGCGTGAACGAGGTATTTAAGAGTATGTACGACGACGGGCTTATTTACCGTGGACACCGCATCGTCAACTGGGATCCGAAATTGCAAACCACCGTTTCCGACGATGAGATCTCCTGGGTGGAGGAAGCATCGCCGTTCTACACATTCCAGTACGGACCGTTTCAAATAGGCACCGTGCGTCCGGAGACCAAATTCGGCGACAAGTATGTGGTCATGCATCCGGATGACAAGCGCTACAGCAAGTACAAGCACGGGCAAACCATCGAGCTTGAATGGATCAACGGTCCCATCCGGGCAACGATCATTAAAGACACCGCCGTAGACCCGGAATTCGGTACCGGCGTCATGACTATTACGCCTTGGCATACGCAGATCGACTTCGAAATCGCCGAGCGTCACGGCCTAGACAAAGAACAGGTTATCGATTCGCAGGGAAAATTGCTGCCCATCGCCGGTGAGTTTGAGGGCATGCACATTGAAAAGGCGCGTCCGCTCATCATAGAAAAGCTGGAAAAGAAGGGGCTGCTGGTAAAGGTGGACCCGAAGTACGTTCACAACAAGGCTACCAACAGCCGCGGAGGCGGCACCATAGAGCCGCAGATCAAATTACAGTGGTTCATAGACGTCAACCGCAAGGCTGTGACATGGAAGAAGCAGAAAATGAGCCTGAAGGAAATCATGCATGAAGTCGTGCACGGCGGGTCCATTACCATCATCCCGGAGCGTTTCAACAAGACGTACTTCCACTGGATAGACAACCTGCGCGACTGGTGTATCAGCCGCCAGATCTGGTGGGGACATCGCGTGCCGGTTTGGTACAAAGGAGAGCAGACGTATGTAGGAGTTCGTCCTCCGGAAGGCGAAGGCTGGGAGCAGGATCCAGATACGCTGGACACCTGGTTCAGCTCGGCATTGTGGACTTGGAGCACGCTCGTCGACCCCAAGTTGCACGACAACTACGACCTCACGCTCGCGGACATACTGAAGATGAGCCCGGATTTCCAGGCATTCCATCCCACACAGGTCATGGAAACGGGTTATGACATCTTGTTCTTCTGGGTGGCGCGCATGATCCTCATGACCACCTACGCCACCGGACAAATTCCGTTCGAGACAGTGTACCTGCATGGTCTGGTGCGCACGCGCGATGGCCGCAAGATGAGCAAGAGCGACCCGGAAACCATGATCGATCCGCTCGACATGATCGCCAAGTACGGCGCAGATGCGCTGCGCCTCTCCATGATCGTGGGTCAAAGCCCAGGTGCAGACTCTCGTTTATACGAGGAGAAAATCGCCGGCTACCGCAATTTCATCAACAAGCTGTGGAATGCATCACGCTTCGTGTTGATGCAGTGCGAGGCCGCCAACATCGACCCGCGCTCCATTGAGAAGCTGCCGGACATGTCATCGCTCTCACTTGCAGACCGCGCGTTGCTTCACGGCCTGGAATTGCTCATGCAAGACGTGGGCGACGGACTGAGTCAGTACCGCTTAAGCGAAGTGGGCGAGCGGCTCTATTCGTTCGTGTGGGACTTCTTCTGCGACTGGTACTTGGAGCTTTCCAAGGGCAGCGCCAACCATGCTGTCTTGGTGCATGTGTTGCGCAGGGTGCTGAAGTTGTTGCATCCGTACTGCCCATTCGTCACTGAGGAGCTGTGGGCCCACATCAAGCCGGCCAAGTCGGGAATCTTGCTGAAGGAGGCTTGGCCCGAGGCCAAACGTGAACGCCGCGACCTGGCTGCATTCGAGGCATTCAGCGTAGTGATCGAAGTGGTGACCGCCATCCGCAAGCTGCGCAACGATCAGGGTGTCGAGCCTGGCAAAAAGGTTTCGGCAATCGTGCACAGCCGTAAGCATGCTGATATGTTGCAAACACAGCGTGAACACATCATGCGTTTGGCGAAATTGGAAAGCCTGGATATCGATGCCAAGCCCGCAAAACACCAGGATGTCGCAAGTGCGTTCCTTACTGCCGCCGAAGTGCATATGCCGCTTGCGGGCCTGGTGGATGCCGGCAAAGCCAAGGATGGACTACTGAAAGAGCAGAAGAATTTGGAGGGGTATGTCCGGGGGCTGAAGGCCAAATTGGAGAATGAGCACTTTGTTGCCAAAGCTCCTGCAGATCTGGTTAAAGCGGAGAAGCAGAAGTTGCTCGACGCCGAAGGAAAGTTGCGCAGCATCGCAGACGCCCTGAAGCACATCGGTTAATCCCTACACCGCACCTTTGCCAACGTACCCCGTACCGCTTTCTGCGAAGCGGCGCACGGCCAACGCGCACCACTGCACATGCCTGTCGTTAGCGTATGCGCGCCGTACTTTTTCCAGTGCCGCCGCCGCGCCATCGTTGTCGCCCTGCCACAACAGCAGGCGCGCTCGGCAGCATTCCAGTACGCCACGCTCAGTTCCTCGGAAACGCGCGCTTGCACGTCGCAGTAATTCACGCTGGTCCGCGTGCGACAGCATCCGTTCGCTACATTGCTTTGTAGCCTGCACCGGAATTTGCTTGCGAACTACGAAGACGGCAGATGTCACAACAACATCGGCAAGCGTGACGTATTCGCGCAGGTATTCCATGGTGATAAGAATCCATGGGCACCACTCGTGCACGTAGTCCTGGTGAATAATCAGCCCTCTTCCGGGCAATACCGAAGGAAAGAACTGTCGACAGACACTGTCGTTCGTTTTCCAGGATTTCAGAACATCCAATACCGCTATCTCAATGGGCCCCCCGCTCCATCCTTCCGTCTCGATGCTGCCCGCGTGTACGCTGCGGTACTTGGCGTATTTCTGGGTGAGAGACTCGAACCTATGCCGAAACGATTCCCCAGCCGCAATACCCTGAAAATGGCCTGGAAAAGCCTTGCACATGTAATCGTTGGCTATGAATGTGTCATAGCATTCCACTTTCCTGCGTTCCGGAGGCAACAGACTGCGGTGAATGCCCGCTGCAAGCGTATAAAATGATCCCCCCAGAAAACTGCCCGCGTCTACCAGCGCACCCGATCCCGTGTAGTAATGTAGCGCCAACCAATACAGCAAATGCCGTTCTTGGGTTAAAAGCATGGACGGAAAATGTATCACTTCCGGCGGCGGCGCCCAGTACAGCCACCGACGTTGTGCAATCAGATTGGCAGGGTTACTGGAAATCCATCTCCCAATTTTGCGTAATCCCTTCATTTCATACCATCTATCCCATGCATGCCGCTGGTGTGACAGCACCGACCATTGGTGCTTGGGAGAATGCATGCACTCATCATTGTTGCTTTTCTGCCGCTTCGTCAACGGACTTCCGCTGTCGGCAAGTCCAACCCGCGCGTCGTTCCACTGGCAACGCGTAATGCCGTGGCCCGCGTGACCGCATCGCGACCGAATCGCTCATGGATGCTATCCAATGCCTGCTGCACGCTTTCGTCTCGCTCCTCATCGTTTGGGTCTTCGAACAGCGAATACTGACGCTCTCCGGCCGGAGTAAGCTCGTATAACCCCAGGCTTACCTGGTTATAGCGCTTGCCGGGCTGCACAGCTGCGTCTAGGCAGCGCAACGCCTCCGGCAGAATATCCGCTTCAGTTACGCACTGCCGCTGCAGGCGCCGACATGTTCCGCTGCGGTAGAAATCCTTATCTCGCAGCGATACGCAGACGATTGCGCACCCCAGTCCTTGTCTGCGCATTTTTAATACCGTGTATTCCAGGTGTCTTAGCATGTGAGCACGCAGTTCATACATATCGGCCGTTGCGCTAAACGTCCGGCAACGGGAAATGGATTTCGGCGCAGTCGGCTCGGATACCAGAAAATACACACGTTCACCTTTTAGCTCGCGTTGCAGGTCCCATCCTGGACGACCGCACACCTTGCGTACAAGCTCGCTGTCGGCATTGGCAAAGTCCCATGCAGTGAGCCATCCGTACATATCTGCATGCTGCTTTCTGTTTTTACCGATACCGGGAATAGCCGCCGCAGACCTGTCGCGCAGAAAGCGTTCGATGTCATGCATATGCACTGCAGTGACGCCGGCGGGCTTACGATACTCACTGGCCATTTTTGCCAGCGTCTTGCTGGGTGCCACGCCTACCGATACGGAGAGGGCTGTTTTCCGCAGAACATCTCGTTGCACGCCGCAGGACCATGCAGCGGTATTTTTGGGGACGCCTCCTTGCATGGCGGAGAGGTCTACAAACCATTCGTCGATGGACATTTGCTCCACGATCGGACAGTAGTTTCTGAGTACGTCCTCTATTTGCTGCGATGCCAGGCCGGTTTCGGCAAAGTCCGACGCCATTTCCACGGCGCCGGGTACCAGCTTTCGTGCTTCAAATAATGGCATACCCGTTTTTACGCCTTTTGCCTTGGCCTCGTACGTAGCGGCAATGACGCAGCCTCCGCCCATGCCAATGGCAAGCAGCGGCTTGCCCTTCAAATGCGGATGTTTGCGCACCAAGACCGATGCAAAGAAACTGTCGGCATCGATGTGTGCTATTGCCGAAGCAGGGGCCGGTGAAGGACAAGCCGGAATGGTCGGCATGCACGCAAGGGCAACGATGTTTCAGGGCGTTTAGTACCTGCGGATACTGCCCGCTACTACGCCGGCTACCTGCAGCTCTTCCAGTGCGTACAAATCTGGGTAATCCGGATTCTCCGCTTGCAGGTAGAATTTGCCCTTGTCCTTCTTTAGGCGCTTCAGTGTAAATTCACCATCCAGAATACCTACGACGATGTCGTTCACCTTGGGTGCCTTGCTGCGGTTTACTACAACCAAGTCACCCTCGTGAATGCCGGCATTGATCATGCTGTCGCCCTTTACACGCAGCAAGAACGTAGAGGAGCGATCTTGGATCAAATAGCTTTCCAGCGAAATTTGCTCCTGTGCGTGCTCTTCCACCGGAGCGGCGAAGCCTGCGGCAATAGGGCCGAATAGTGGCAACACCATGGCAACCGGTGCTTCGTCCTGTTGCATAGCTCCGGCAACGATCTTAATGCGTCCGCGAGGGTCTTTTTCAATTTGTCGCTCGGCAACGAGAGTGTTGATCACCTTGGCGATGGAGTTTTTGCTTCGCACCCCGAACGCCACGGCAAGATCCGCTAAAGAAGGGGAGTAGCCGCGCTTGCCTTGGAATTCGGTGATGTAGTTCAGGACGGTGCGCTGGTGTGGGGTGAGTGCCATGCGGCGTGTGGGAACGAACGTACACCAGAATAGGTGAACGATTGTCCACTGTCAACACAGTATCCGATATTTTTCTGAAAATGTACTCAGCCAATCGCATCCAAGTCTTTTTGCTTGTTCATCTCCATGTACATAATCGTCCACACCGTCTGGCGGAAGACGTTTAAGTAGGTGAGTCCGTAGGCCAGCACGAAGATCATGATCAGTCCGATGACTGCAATAATGCCCCACGCGATGCCGGGAGCCAGGAACCATGTCAGCACTGTGCCCAAGCTGAACAAAATACTCGGCAACAGTACGATGACTGCCGCGTTAATAATCACGCGGATGCCAATGACAACCATAAGCAGGAACAGGAATACGACATGCCCCAGGTAGCTTACCGTCAACTTAATGCTGCGACCTGCGGCCTCGAATACGCCGAGCTTGTTAATCACCACACCTTCCTCGCTGAAGCTGGCAAAAAACCGCAGAATACTTGAGATAATCCAAAGGATGATGGCAATGACCAGCAACGGAAAACGCAGGCCGGAGGTATAGCGAAGAATGAGCGACGATGCAGTGACGAAAATACTTACGCCGCTGAATACGAATACTTCATGCAGGGTGAGAATGGGGAAGTAGTTGTACAACCCCAGAATGAATCCTCCCTCCATCTTTTCTTTGTTTCTGGCTTTTGCAGCCAGGCCGATGATGGCACCGTCGCATAAGCTGGGTAGGAATAATTCGATGAACAGCAGAAGGAAGAAGAGCACCAACACCGTGACGAACATCCACATCGGCGTGTGTTCGTAGAGGAGAATCCAGTCATCCAACAGACCGACTTCGTGTCCGGAAATGTACGAGTAGAGGAAGTACATTTGGTATCCAAACAGCTTCAAATCCAAGAGCAGTACAAAGAATGTCCGCAGGAAGCCCCACATGCGCAACTGGCGTTCGGTTATAGTAATGTGCCAAGCCTCTGCGATGATGTCGCGGGGAGCGAGCATGCGGAAAACAGGGCGGAACTACTGGGGCAATTGAAGATCTTGCAGCGCTTGGTAGGAGAATTCCTTGGTCAGAACGATCGCAATGTCGGCGCCTTCAATGAGTGCTGCCGCATCAGTCTGTTCGGCTACAGGAATTTGCAGCAGCGTTGAAAGGTAGGCTGCCGCTGCCTTTGCGCGTTCCATGCGCTCGCGCTGCTCCGGCGTAGCATCGGCAGCCAAGGCTGTGCGCACAGTGATGTACGACCGCTCGCTGGAGGGCGTGGATTGCTTATCGTAGTTTCTTGTCGTGACGACATTGAACAAATAGCGATAGAGTTCGCCGCCCAATTTGCGCGCAACGCCTTCTTTGGCCCCCGCATTCAACACGGCGATAGCTGGTGCATTTGCGAATAATTCCCTGTGGCCAAATGTGATGTTGGTCAAGGCGCGAATTTGCTTCCAGGTGACGGGGAACTCGGGAATAGACACCGGGAGCAACACGGCGGCGCCTTCGAACTCCTCTCGTGGCGGGGAGTACAGGAATCCGCCAGGTTCAATGAGCGAGCCGTACAGACCGTTTTGATCGTTTAACTGGATGCTAATGAAAGAACCACCGCGCAATGACTTCCCTAAGGCGGCCAAGCCGAGCAGCTGGCGACTACTGAGAGTGGTGCGGAAATTTGTTGAAACGATACCAAACAACTCCATCAACTTTCCCGGGTTCGAGATGACACCGGTGGATTGCGCCCGCTCCAGGGCTGCCGAAAGAATCTGCTGCTGACGTCCCGACCGTGAGAAATCGCTAGTGGAGTGGCGTGTGCGGGCATACTTGAGTGCAGTGGCGCCATCTAAGTGTTGCGGGCCGGCACTGATGGAGAATGTCTCGTAGCTGTAATTGGGTCCAGGATATTCGGTGTCTACCAGGTCTTGCGGTACCACTACGTCTATACCTCCTATGGCATCCACAGCCTCGACAAATCCGCTGAAATCTATCTTCAGCACGCCGTGAATATCTTGCCCAAGCAATGTCCCTATCTCTTTACCCAGCTGCGCAAGTGACTGGGATTCGGCGGCGGATTGCTCTATGCCTTTGGCCATGAGAGCGCCCTTGTAGTTGCGGTAGAGACTGTTGATCCTGCCTTTGCCCATTTCTTCGGTCTGTAGCACGTACAGGTCGCGCGGCAGCGATAGCAGCACTACTCCCTGCTTTCGCGTGGCATCGATGCTGGCCACGATCAATGTGTCCGTTAAATCCGTACCTTCGTGGTCGCTGTCGCCTTCGCCAAGCAGCAGCAGGTTGGTGTGTCCATGCGCGTCGACCGGCAACTGTTCGCCAGCTGCGCTGAACAACTGCGACAAGGAAACAACCCGCAGCGCCAGCAGCACCCTCAGCGTGCCGATGAGCAGCAGTCCAGCAAACAGGACTCCAACCAGCACAGCCAATACGCGCTTCAAGATCCCAGCATGGTTCTCACGTTGTTCACGCTCTACGTCGTGTTTCCTGCGTACCAATTGCGACAGGCTCCAAACCGGCGTGATGATTTTCTCCAAGGTAACGAGCGCCCGTTTCGCGAGTGGGGGAGATGCGGGTTTCTCGCGAATGGGCCGAATACTGAAAGACATCGGACAAATTCTACCGCAATATGCCGGCGCAGTCACGGATGAAATAGTCCGATTGATATGCGTGCTTTTTGGCTTTTGGAAGACAAAAATTCTTCACATATTTGGGTAGTGATTCCACGCAAAAGGGGCCTTGCGGCCCCTCTTGTTCTACAGTCGATGTGAATCACACCGGTTATGCAGCGGCCTTGTCGGCCTTGAAGCAGTTTAAGCACAACACCGGGCGTCCGCCTTCGGACTCTGGGCGCGGCTTGAACGGAACCTCGCACTGTGCACCGCACTTGGCGCACGTAGCGGGGAACATCTGCCGGTTCTGCATGCGCTCGTTCTTGCGCTTGTTGCGGCAGTCCTTGCAACGCTGCGGAGCGGCGAGACCGCGCTCCTGGTAGAAAGCCTGCTCACCATCAGAGAAGGTGAAAGCGGCACCGCAGTCGCGGCAGGTGATCTGTTGATCAGCCATGATAGAAAAAAAGAAAAAGAGAGTAATGTGCACGTTCCTTCTTTTCTAGTTCCGGCTGTGTATCCGAGAGACTGATACGAAGGCGTTTGCAAGGTATAGTGTACTGTACATTTTGCGTTTTGCAAGTGCTTTAGACCATTATTTCTTAACTAATCAAAATACCAAGCATCGTTACAATAGCGCCAAAGACGATGCCGCAGAGTACTTCCAGCAGTGAATGACCAAGGCGTTCGGACAGGTGCTGCCAATGCTGGAGGCGATTCAATACCTTTGCTTGCTCGCCGATAGCGCGGCGGGAGCTGGTGGCGTCGTACCAGATGATGCAGGCAAACACGAATGCGATGGCAAATTCGATCGAATGCAGTCCGGATTTCTTCGCCACCACGATAACCAGCGAAGTCACAAAGGCCGAGTGGCTGCTTGGCATGCCGCCCGAACGGAAGATGCCCGCGTGCCACGCACCGGTTCGCATTCCCTCCACCGTCATTTTCACTATTTCAGATAACAGCGCGACGACAAGCGGAATAAGGAACGGGTAGGAACGGAGGACAGTCATAGGTGCATTGTCGGGGGGCGAGGGAGGAAATGCAATGGCACGGAGATTCCAAGATTCCACAGACTTCCTGAAGCCAAAAAAGCCCGGCAGAAGCCGGGCTTTGGAGTTCTTGGATGAGGTCTTCCGAATTACTTCAGGTTGACCTTGCCGCCGGCGGCCTCGATCTTCTTCTTCATGTCCTGGGCCTCGGCCTTAGCAACACCCTTCTTGAGCATAGCTGGGGTCTTGTCGACCAAATCCTTGGCCTCACCCAGGCCAAGCTGCGTGATTTCGCGGACAACCTTGATGATGGCGATCTTCTGTGCGCCAGCATCGGCCAGCTCGACGTCGAAGCTGGACTTCTCCTCGTCGGCGCCAGCTGCTGCGCCACCGCCAGCGGCGGGAGCTGCGGCAACTGCCACGGGAGCGGCAGCGGAGATACCGTAGGTCTTCTCCATGAATTTGACGACGTTGTTGAGCTGAATGACGTTCAGCTTCTCCAGCGCGTCGATGACAGCCTGTTCCTCCTTGGTGAGAGTGACTGCGTCAGACATAAAAAATTGGGGAAAAAGAAATGAGTGCGGAACTTACGCTGCAGGAGCAGCGGGCGTAGTAGCGGGGGCGGGAGCGGCGGCCTCGGCAGGCTTCTTCTTGGCGACTTCGGAGAGCGCGCGTGCGAAGCTGGTGAGCGGGCCGTTGCACATGGAAACGAACTGCGTGAGCGGCGAACGAACCATGCCTGCGAACGTGGCAAGCAACACCTGGCGACCTGGGATCTTGGCAAACTCGTTGGCTTCGGCTGCGGTGAGCAGCTTGCCGTCGAAAATGCCGCCGATGAGCTTTACCTTCTCGTTTTCCTTGGCGAACTTGAACGTAATGCTGGCTCCAGAGACGGGATCTTCATTGCTGAAGATGCAGGCAACGGGACCCGGCAGCACGCTGTCGGCAATCTCGGGTGCGCTGGTTTCCTTGGCTGCAAGCTGGATGAGTGTCTTCTTGGCCACTTTCATTTCTGCCTTGCCTTCACGGAGCTTGCCGCGGAACTTGCTGATGTCGGAAACGGTGAGCCCGATGTAGTGGGCGAACATCACCGACTTGGCCTGTTTCATCTTGTCCTTCAGCTCGGTGAGCTGTGACGCCTTTTGATCGCGGGAGAGAGCCATAACGGAAGGGAGGGGAGCGGGCGCACAAAACGCCCGTCTTAAGTGCAGACGGGAGGGCAAAAAAAACGCTGGTTCCCGTTAACCGTCCGGGAGACCAGCGAGGAACACGGCACGATTCACCAAGCCGGGGCCGGGTGAGCGCTGCTGTACTCCTCGGGAGGATTTACGTTCGGCCTGGGGCCTAGTACCTCCGGTCTTCGGACTTGCCACAAGGGTAATGGTGGAACCGCCTCTTGTCAACACTTTTTGTCTTTATGGCTTTCTTCTGCCGTTTATGGGCCTGAAAATACCCGCGGATTCCTCTCGACGGGGCTGAGAACGTGGTACACTGGCGCGAATGGTGCAACATGCATCCATCATCTCTCCGCAGGACGTGGTTCGCGACATTTGCGCCGCGCACCCTGCGCTGGGGGATTGCATTCGCCTCAAGAAGGCGTTTGCCGTGGCGCAGCAGACGTATGGTGACCGGTTACACAGTTCCATGCATGGCGTGGGTTTACTGGAGCATGCATGCGGCGTGCTGCGCATCTTTGCGGAATTCTGTCCCGATGAAGACGCGCTTGTCGCCTGTCTGCTGCAGCATGTCTTAAAGTGTGAGTATGCGGTACAAACGCTGGAAGAGGAGTTTGGAAAGGGTGTGCGCGACATTGTAAGCCGCATTCACTTGCTGTCCCACATGAGCACCGGCGATTGGCGCAAGTCTGTGGACGACTTAAAGATTATGTTGGTATCTGTCGCTGACGATACGCGCGTGCTTATCCTAAAGCTCTGCATCCAATGTTACTTGATCGAGTCATTGGAGCGTCTGACGCCGCAAGCCAAGTCCATGCATTGCAGGCAGTCGTTGCAACTCTTTGCGCCCGTGGCTGCCAGATTGGGTATTTACACGCTGAAGTATCGCCTGGAAGACAAGGCGTTTCCCGAAGCTTACCCCACCGATGCCGAGGGGATTCGACGTCAATTGCAATTGCTGCATAAGTCACATGGTGACTTCTTGCGCACGTCCGTTGCCCGGTTGCGCACGTATCTTGCCGAGCAGGGCATGCGCGAATGCAAAGTGATGGCCCGCGAGAAGCATCCGTACAGCTTGTTTCAGAAAATGCATCGAAAGAGCATTACGGACATAGAGAAGATCACCGATCTCATTGCCATTCGCGTCGTAGTTCCAACACTTCCGGACTGTTACCAGGCGCTTGGCATGTTGCACCGATTGGCCACACCTATTTCCCATCGTTTCAAGGATTACATCTCGTTTCCCAAGCCAAACGGATACCAAAGTCTGCATACGTCGGTGATCGGTTTGCCCGGAGCGCCGCAGAAGTTGATGGTGGAGGTGCAAATTCGCACTGCGGACATGCATCGTGAAGCCGAGTACGGTATTGCCGCGCATTGGATGTATAAAGAAGTGCGCGGCATTCAGAATGCCGTGGGTCGCCTGCAGCTCAACGATGTCCTGTTGCGCCAGCAATCCGTTTCATCGTCTGGGGCGCATGCCGTCGTTGCCGATACGCGCTTGGTGGATCATATCTACGTACTTACCCCTCACGGCGACATTATCGAGCTTCCCGATGGAGGCACTCCGCTGGACTTCGCCTTCGCGGTGCACACCGATTTGGGATTGAAGTTTAAATCTGCAAGAGTAAACGGCAGCATTGCGCCAATTTCCCATAAACTGGAGAACGGTGACGTCGTGGAAATTCTTACGCACAAGCATCCGCGTCCGGCGTTGCACTGGCTGGAGGAACTGGCAACGCCGTCTGCCCGCTCCAAGCTGAAGAACTACTTCTTCTCGCATAACAGGCCGCAATTCCTCGCTCGCGGTCGCGATATTTTGAATGCGGAATTGAAGTCTCGTCGGTTGCCGTCTCTCGACGCCGAGCTGACTCTGCTTCGAACGTTCGACGGCCAATCGCAGGCAATGCGCGATCGAGAAGATTTGCTCGTAAAAATCGGCATGGGATCCGTGCGTGCCTCCAGCGTCCTTCAGCATTTGCCGCTGCAGGAAGTGCCGACGAAACAACAGCATGCCTCATCTAAATCTCGCTTGGGCGACACCAATGCCGTTGCCATAGGCGACAAGTCCATCAACATGCCGTACCGATTCGCTAAATGCTGCAGCCCGCACTTGGCAAAGCCAAAACCCGATATCGTCGGATTCATCACCCGATCGGGCGATATCTCCATTCATAAGGATGGCTGCGGCATGGTGCGCTCAGCCAATCCGCAACGGAAGATCGCAGTCAGCTGGGGGAAATAATGCGTGTCTGATCCACAGATGCCAAGATACCCGGGCTTGAGGAGTCCTGGATTCAAAAAACGTCCCTCCGGGGACGTTTTTAGGAGTCTTGGAATCCATCTTACTCTCCCAGCGCCTCCTTCATGACTTGGCGCACTTGCAGCTCCCACTCTACCTGGGCGTACAAGTCTCCGCCGGGCTGCGTGTCTGCATCGACAACGGTTCGCCCCCCGTTTTGCGCCATCGCCTTGGCGGCTTCGAGGCTCTTTTGCATTTCCGCTGCATCCACTTTTACTTCCTTTGCCTGAATGAACTCCTGCAAGCCGAAGCGCAGCGTAATGCGGTCGGTGGCAATGCCGCGCATTTCCTCCAGCACCTGCTTGGGCTCTTTGCCTGTTTGCTGCAGCCAGTCTTCCAGCGTGAGCTTGTCGCGCGAGAGGTTTTCCTGCAGGTCGGCAAGCATGTTTTGCACTTCGTTTTCCACGATCTCGGGTGCCAGGTCTACGGTCGTAGCCTTGCGTACCATGGCGAAGAATTCCTCTTCACGTTCCTTTGCATGGCGGAATTTCGCCTGCTCGGAGAGTGCCTCGCGAATGCCTTTGCGGAAGTCTTCGGGCGTTTGATCCATGCCCATGCGGGTCTTAATGAACTCGGCAGTCAGTTCCGGCAGCTTTACCTCGGCGACCGCGGTCACTTTGGCCTCCAGCTTTACCGTTTTGTCGCGGAGGGCGGGGATGGGGTGGTCTTTCGGGAAACGGGGAGAAATCGCCTTCGTCTCACCTGCCTTTGCACCAACAAGCACGCCGTCCAGCTCGGGGATGAGGTCTTCCGAACCGAGCGTCAGGCTGTAGGGCAGGTTGTTGAGTTCCTGCATGGGCGATCCATCCAAGTTCACGGCTGAAAGGTGCACACGCACGAGGTCGCCCTTGGCAGCAGCGCGGTCTACGGGTAATTCCTGGCGATCCTGCGCCAAGACTTTCTTTACGAATTCGTCCACTTCCTTGTCATCGGGCAGCTTTGGTTCCTTCTTTTCCAACTTGAGCGCATTGGGCTTGCTCAGCTTGACCTGCGGACGCTCTACGAACAGCAGCTGCACGGCAAGGGGCTCCTTGCTTGTTACGACCAACTTAGGAGAAATGATGGGCTTAAGATCGTGCTCCTTCATGGTCTCTGTAATCAGATCAGGGGCCATCATGCGTACGGTTTCCTCCAGAACCATTTCCGGCTTTGCCCTTTCACGAATGACGTTCAAGGGAGCCCTTCCTTCGCGGAACCCGTCGATTTTCATGTGTTGGCCGATGCGCTTGAGCGCACGTTCCTCGGCCAAAGCACGGCGCTCGGCGGAAATCTGTACGGTGCATTGTACGCGTGCCTGCTTCAGGCGCTCGATTTTGGAGGACATGGCGAAAGGGGATGAAGGACTACGAGTGCTTGTTGCTGCGCTTGTGCCAGTACACCAACAGCGGAGTTGCTACGAAGATGCTGGAGTACGTACCCAGGATGATGCCCACTACCAGCGTGAGCGCGAACCACTTAATGCTCGGGCTGCCCAAGAAGTACAGCGATACCAACATGATGAGCGTGGAGCCGCTGGTAAAGCATGAGCGTACCCAGGTTTGGTTGACGGAACGGTTTGCCAACTGCGGGAATTCCTCTTTGCGCTCCTGAGCGAAGATGTTGTCGCGGATACGGTCGAACACGATGATGGTGTCGTTGACCGAGTAGCCGAGGATTGTCAGCAAGGCAGTGACGAACAGCGTGTCGACTTCGAAGGCCGTGTAATGACTGATGATGACGAAGATGCCGACGGTGATCATGACGTCGTGCAGCAGCGTCAGCACGGCAATGACGCCGAACTTCCATGGGCTGTAGCGACGCGGCACTTTGCGGAAGACAAGGGCCAAATACAAAATGATGCCCAGCGATGCCACTGCAAGAGCGATGGCTGCGCGTTGCTTCAGTGTCTCACCCACGGTGGGTCCGATGGTCGTGTACTGAGTTTCCTCCACCCCGCCCAGCTTTTCTTGTAAGTGCTTGATCAGCTCAGTGTGCGTGGCGTTGTCGATGCCGCGGATGCGGATGACGAAATTTCCGTTACCAATCTTGTTGACCGTGGGGTTGAGCGACTCTTCGGCAGAAAAGCTCTGCAGAGTTGCTACAACCGTTTCAGCAGTTACCTCTTTATTGGCTGCTGCAATCTCCATGCGGGTACCTCCCGTGAACTCAATGCTCACGCGCGGGCCCGGGACGAACAGCAGTACCACCGATACGGCGGTAAGAATCGTCGAGAGAATAAAGAAGTATCTAGCGGGTTTGAGGAAGTCGAAGTCCATAGCGCGGGTAGGGTACTGCGAAACAGGGAGCGATGCTAGTCCAGTTTGTTGCCCGTGAAGGTAAGGATATCGGCGTCCGGTAACGCGGCTACTTTCCAGGTCATATCTTCTGCAAGTAGCGACCACAACAACGATGGTTCACGCGTGCGCAATGCCGGCAGAAAACGCGTAACTGCCGAGGCAAGCGCATCGCCCCGCACCGAGCCTCCCGCTACAGCGGGTGTGTCTTGGGTGGAAAGCATGTCCAATACCATGGATTTCTCCGTACCCACTGCCGTCCAGCTGCCGCGGCGCGCTACGACCAATACCGTTCCCGCAGCCTGCGAACGGATCGAGGTGACATCCCAGCCTTGATATTCTTCATGCTCGCGCGTCACTGCATCGGTATCTACGGCGATATCAACGCGTTCATTTTTTTGTAGCTCCAACGTGCGCAGGGACGTTTGCGGCTGGAGAGCTGCGAACCCTTCTTCCAATCCTTTATAGATAGCCGGGTCGCTGCCGCGGAACACCGCCGCAGCCACAAGTCCGCCGCTGCTGTCTTCCACCCGCAAAGCGTATAACGCCGTCGGTAGTTTTTCCGCAAGTCTTGCCGCCTCTTCGCCCAGCAGCAGCTGCAATTGGTACCTAAGCGCGCCGGCCCATCCTTCCGCCATGTCGGGATTCATGTTACGTAATACCGTTTGCATGCTTGCAATGCGCGAACCCAATTGCTCATCGGCAAGATAGAAGTGCTGCGTATCGGCATTGAAGCTCGGCATCCAGCCGGCGGCCCCCGGCTTGGACCGACGTTCGTTTCGTACCAGTGTCAACGTACGACCCTGCTCGCTCCACTGTATTGCAGCGTAAGGAGACAGTAGGGCAGACAGTACCGTATCGGGGTCGGCGGACGTTAGCGCGAGCGCAGAGCTGCGCATCCACACTGCTGGTGCGTGCTCACGTACCATCCTTTTATATTCCGGCGCTGTAAATAAGGTGCGCAGCCGGGGCTCGTCGCGACCCAGCATCCAGCCGGTTCCCGTGCCGCTTACCTCTGCATCGGTGCGGGTGGTGCTCTGCAGAATCCAGCGTTTATCTTCACCGCGTACCAGTAACGCCACTTCGTATGAACCACTGCCACCGTGGGGCAGAACGACATCTTGTCGCAAATCCGGACGGACATAGCGCAGCAAGCGCTCCACATCATCTGCCGATACAGCTTTCATGAACACCGCCACATCTTCTGCATGGAGCGCTGTTGCCAGTGACAATTGAGGAATGACGGTGTGCTCCTGCACAAACATCAACGTTGCGGCACAAAAGGCCAGAGCGATTGCTCCTACGGTCGACACCTGCAGAATTTTGCGTACCAGAACCATGCTTTGCAGATGATACCGTGAGAATGGGCGAAATACACGGAAGTTACAACATCATGTTTTTGAGAAAAATCCATCACATATCCTTGCAAAGAAATTTCTAGGGAATACAATGGCATGATTTCTCCAAAACAGAGAAGTCGCCACACCAATACACATAGGCCGGTCGGACATCCGCCGCGCCAAGGCTCCGGAGCCTCCCAAACAAACACTCGGTCATTCACACCATAGGTCGCATACGTGAGGAAACGCCCGTAGAGAGGAAAACCGGCATGGCTACCGTGCCTGTTCTCCTCTCTGCTCTGTAATGTCGCCCCGGCATAGTGAGAGAGCGCGCCGGGGTGCGACCCCTTTCTCCCCAGTGTTCCCCCGGAGCCCTAGTGCACCGCGTGGCGAACCGGTACGGGGACTTCGTCTGGTCACGAGGAGAAACAAGAGACCGCAACAAGGCAGAGAATTCTGGGGCTCCTCCCCCGCGTGTACCCTCCGTTACTAGGCTCAGTGGAAGTTACCCTCATATAACTCCATTGATAGCTCAGGAGGCGAACACAAACACAAAAAGGCCCGCACGGGTCTTTTTGTTTATGCATGAGTCATTGCGATGTTTCTAGCGGTCATCATCGCGAGGGGATTTCAAGGAATCCTTGGAATCTATGGATTCCCTTACTATCTATTTTGCGGAACTTGCGCTGCTCGTAGTCGCACTCGACGACTTCCCTGTACGCAGCGCGCTTAGCTCCTCTGTTGCTTTCGTAAACTTTGGATCTATGCGCAGCGCTTCGCGCAGTGCCTTTTCGGCTTCATCCTTGGCGCCAAGCGCTCCTGCGGCTTTGCCTAGCATGACAAACGGCAGTGCATCGTCAGGCCACTTGGCTTGTGCGTCTTTTGCCGCTTGATATGCCTCGTTGGCACGGTTAGGCAACTGCAGTGCCAGGTTGACGTACTTTTCATAATCTTCAGGTTCGCTAGCTGGGTCTTCGGCGATGGTGCGGTACTGCTCCAGTGCCAAGTCGGTGTCGCCCAATTCCAAAGCGTACTGTGCCAAAAGATCCCGTGCATCTTTGGCCGGACTAAAGCCGTTGAGCACGGCGTACTGCAAGAAGGTGACGGCGTTCTGCGGGTCGCCCATGGCGGCGTGCGTGCGGGCGAGGAAGTACTGCGTCTCGGGCTTTTCTGGGTCGATGGAGTACGCGCGCTCCAGGGATGCAAGCGCATCTTGCAGGCGTTCTGTGGTGAACTCGCAGTAGCCTTTCACAATCCAGGCGTCGCGGTAGCGGTCTTGCTTTGCCGTGACTTTGTTTACGTAGGTCAGCGCCGTTTCGCATTCACCGACCTGCGCAAGCGCGCGGGCAAGCAGGGTGTCCAAATGCGTTTCTTGTCCTTCGGCGAAGAGAGAGAATTCCTTGAATGCCGCCATGAGGGTTGTCGCATAACTGCGGATGGTGGCATCGCTATTCTGCGCAGCCAGCTTCAACTGTTGTTGTGCTCCGTCTAAGTCGCGGCCTGCAAGCGCCACCAGCGCTAGGCCGTACTGCGCCTGAGGTGTTTCCGGGCGGGCCGAAAAGGTGGAGCGTGCCGCGTCTATTTTCCCCGTGCGCAGCTGTAACAATCCCGAGAGCAGCATGATGTCGTCCGTTTCGCGAGTTTCTTTACGTAACTTGCCGATGCTGTCACCGGCAGCGTCGTATTCGCGGCGCTGTAACTGAATGCGAATGAGCTTGCGCAATGCGGGAGCGCCGCCGCCGGCGTTGACGCTGAGCAGATATGCATCTTGCGCTTGGCGCCACTCGCCGCGACGCTCGAAGATTTCGCCCTGGCGCAGGTGCATCAATGCCTCCGATTGGTTTTGCCCGCCCGTATCGCGGTTGGCGCTTGGCGTAAAGATGGATTGCTGCGCTTGCCTTACTCCATTGAAGGCCATTTCAATGACGTTGACCGAGGCGCGGATTTGCCAAATAAGCACCGCGCCGACCCCGGCGACGATGACCAGTGCCAACACGGCGGGGATGTAAACGCGGGGCGGGATGCGCATGCCGTTTCCCATGGTAGCAGAGAGTGGGGCGACTATGCATGTGTGGCTTACTATACGAAAGTGCAATTCAGCGCATCGCGTGTTTTATGACGGGCTGTCGCCGCATCATGGTATGATGGCGGTGCATGGTAAAAATGAAGCCAATCGTCGTGAGCATTCCGCATGCATCGACTTATATTCCGGATGATATCCGCGCGCTCTTGAAGCAAGATGAGAAGGCGCTCATGCACGATCCGGATTTGTATACCGAGCGCATTTACAATGCCAAGGGAACCGTGATCGTAGAGGCCAAGCATTCTCGCATCATTTCGGATGTGAATCGCGCACCCGACGAAATGTACACCGTGGGCATGCGTCGTTCGGAGGGTGTGGTGCTGCTGTCACTTACCGACGGCAGCGATGTGTTTACGACGGATCCGAGCCTTGAAACCATGGAGCAGTGGGTGCAGAGGTTTCATGCGCCGTTCCATGCGGAGCTGGCGCAGGCGATGAAACAGGCGTCGTTTCTCATAGACGGTCATTCCATGTGGTCTGTCGGCCCGCGCTCCAAAGCGGATTCCGGCGTGCTGCGTCCGGATGTCGTATTGGGTAACCGCCATTACACCACCTGTGACGCCGAAACAACGCAGTTCTTCCGTCATGCGTTCGAGCAACTTGGCTACACCGTTGCCATCAATACCCCGTATATGGGGCGCTACACCGTGGGCGTGCATTGCAGCCGCTTGGGCGTGCCTGGCATCCAGATAGAATTCAGTCGCGCCTTGTACATGAACGAAGAAACGCTGGTTCCGCATGACGACGCCATAGACAGGTTGCACCGCCAGTTCCAGGACATTGTGGATCAATTTTCCGCATGGCACGCACAGCGTCCGGCGCCGCACTTGTGTGACCTTACCTCGTAGTATGCGCTCCGTCGTAGTGTTTTTCGACGCACCGGCTCCAGACGGATATCCTTTCGACATCGAGGAATACAGGCGTTCGTACCGACAGCTGGCTACAGCCCTGCATTCCAAGGGGGCTACATTGTTCGTTGCCAGGGGCATGCAGTCCTACCAGGGTGGCGGATGCTTTTCCTCTGGATGGGTGTATGAAGGAGGAGAGCTTCTTGCCTACCAGCAGCCGATACAGGCAGATGTCGTGTACAACAAAGGACATTTTGTTGCCGATGAGCAAGCGGTGGTGGTTAACGATTCGAAACTTGATGTGCTGTGTACCGACAAGCAGAGCACGCGTGCTCTGTTTCCCGATCTCTCGCCCCGATCCTTCGTCGTCGCCGATGCCAAGCAGTTGGATGCAGCACTTGCAGCGGCGTCCACCGAATGGGTCGTGGCCAAGCCCGTGGACGGAGAGGGGGGAGCCGGCGTGTACATCGGGCCCAAAGCAGAGGTACGCGCTCGCGTGTCATCGTTTCCATATCTCTTAGAAGAATTCATTGATACGGCACAGGGCATACCCGGTATTGTTTCCGGCTCGCACGATTTCCGCATGATTTGCATTCGCGGCACTTTGATCCAGGCCTTTATCCGTACGCCTCCTCCGGGCGGACTGCTCCCCAATGTCGCCCAGGGTGGCAGCACGCATGAAGTGCCGCTGTCCAGCGTGCCGGCATCCGCGCGCACGACATTTGAGTTGGTAGACGCCAAACTGACGCAGTTCACCGATAGGGTGTATTCCATCGATTTGGGCTTGGCTCGTGACGGCAGCTGGAAGCTCTTTGAGCTCAATGCGCGTCCGGCGTTGTTTGCCAGGGATCGTGGTGCGGGTTTCGGGTTGTTTCATGATGCTTTAGTCGAAGTCCTGCTTACCGCCCGCTGCTGATATGCCTGCCAAGCAACCCATCGTCGGCATCTACTTCTCGGGTCCGAATTTCGATGATCCGCCATTTCATAACAGCGATTATCGCCGTGCGTACCACGATTTGGCCGGCATGCTTGCAGCTCGTGGTGCGACATGCGTGATTGTGCGTGGGCAGCAGACGTTCTTGGGTGGCGGAAGATTTTCTCGGGCATGGCATTTTCGCGATGGCGCATTTCACCTTAGCGAGGAGCCTGTCACCGTGGACGTTGTGTACAACAAAGGCGAGGCGTTTCAGGCGGACGACGCGACGACCATGGTGAATGCACCGGCGCTCGATGCGCTCTGCCGACATAAGCAACGCACGATTGAAGCATTTCCCGAGTATTTTCCGCGTTCGCGACTGGTGCATACACCTGGCGAACTGCAGGCGGGTCTTACGGAGTTACAGGGGGATACGATAGTGTCCAAGCCAACCGATAGCTGGGGAGGGCATGGCGTGTATGTTGGCCCGAGAGACGGTGTTGCTGCCAATATCGGTTCGTATCCGGCACTGGTACAGGAGTTTATCGATACGTCCGCCGGCAT
>CAZENR010000006.1:49289-50399 GCA_964513925.1 uncultured Candidatus Peribacteria bacterium | reverse complement strand
AGATTCCTTGGATTCCGGGGAATCGAAAGCTGTTTCAGTCGCTTCCGGAGTACTACTCCAGCTCTGGGCTCATTTCGCCGTCGTCAGCCTTCTTCTTGCGGGTGATTTTGGACTTTGGCTTGGCTGCGACCTCTTCATCGAGATCGGTACCAACCGCTGCCCTGGCAGCTGCTTCCACCAAGTGCTTGGGAATGATTGCTTCCACTGCACCCCAGTTGGCGTTGCCGCCCTTGGGTACGATAATGGTCACCTGGTCGCCGACTTCGGCGCGGTAGAACGTGACCGATGCAAGCAAGATGCGATATGCCTTGCCCTCTGCGAGTACTTTGTACTGGCCATCCTCCTGAATGAGAACGCCGACGATGGTGCGACGGTCGATGGGGGCGATCTGCTTGTAGATGAATTTGCCTTCCTCGGTAATGGTCAGCTTCATGCCATCGCCCTCCACCAACTTGCTCTTGCTGGCGTAGTTGGCAGGGATGGGGTACGTCTGGCCGTTGCTGTCCACCATGTTCTGTCCGTCGAACACACCTTCCACGATTTTGTTGGCTGCGGAGCTGTACGCACCCATACCCATGGTGTTGGCACGACTGGAATGACGCTCTCGCGAAGAGTCGGCAACGCCGGTCATTTCGCGCATGAGGCTGTTTGCAGTCTTTAAAGAAGACATTGCAGAATCGATCAATTCCTGAATGGCGAGCAACTTATCGTCGGACATGATGGGTGTGGGTTAACTGGGTAGTTGCGGTGGTGTGTTGCGGTGTCTTGTGTGCCGGGGGTTTACAGCGGGAGTAGCTCGACGTCGACGAGATGCTGCTTGAGCTGAGAAAGCATCTCCGTCTCCTTGAGCAGGCCACCCTGCGCCCCGAGAACTTGTATGACACTTGCTGCATTCAGTGTACCAGCAACGAGCGCTGTTGGCAACGAGCGGCCTGTGATGAGTGCCCATGTTGCTCCGGTGCCAAATGCGTCCCCAGCGCCTGTAGAATCGATTATCTTGATATCAGTCCGTACCGGACAGAAGTACGCATGCTCTCCGTCCGTAGCGTATGTGCCGTTGCCGCCGTCGGTAATGCAGACATGTTTTACACCGGCATCGAGCAGCGCTGC
>CAZENR010000006.1:0-49189 GCA_964513925.1 uncultured Candidatus Peribacteria bacterium | reverse complement strand
GGCATCCGAGCGGTGCATGGCTTCGCGATCGAACGTGACGTCGTGCAGGTGTTCGTTCACGCCTGGCGTATACAAAATAGTGCGGTCGCGACTTGCCAGAGACAGCACGATGGAGAAGCTGCTGTTCTCTGCCTCCACTACCGTCACCGGGGACGTATCTACTCCTTCGCGCTTGAAATTATCCAACATGCGCTGCCCCCATTGGTCGTCGCCTACCACCCCGCAGAATGCAGCGTTGCAGCCCAGGCGCGCCAGCCCTACAGCAGTGTTGTTGGCTCCGCCGCCGCAACTTTCCACCACCTCGCGGACTTTTACTTTGTGTCCCACCGGAAACTGTACGACTTTCTTGCCGTTCACCGACGATTCGGCGCCAGCATCCATTTTCAGGAATACGTCATAGGTGGCTCCGCCGATGGACAACGTTCGTGGCGAGCGGGGAGCAGGGGACATGCTTAGGCGTGGTAGCGGTGCTGCATCATTTCCAGGAACTGCTGGGTCATGCGTTTTTGCGTTCGGTGCTGGCGCCAAATTACTCCGAGCAGTACCGATAACACCAACAGCGTAACAGCCATGGTGGTGGCCGGCCCCGAGCCTGCGGTAACTGGGACGTCATCAATTGGAGGATCGATGGTGTAGCCAGGATCGTCGCCGCCGCCGATCAGGTCATCGGGAATCGGATCGCCGGCGCCAGCGTGGAATCCGGCATCACCGCTTGGAGTACCCCGGGCGATTGCACTCAAATCCAACAGTGCTTTGCCGGTGACGGCAATGGGGGTCAGGCGTACTTCGTAGGTGACTTCGTTCATGAGATCGCGGATGGTGTACGAGCGCAACGAGGAGTTGATGGTTCGGCGCTCGGTGTACACCCCCGGCTCGGTGCCGTACTCCAGAATGTAGTGCGCAAGAGGCAGGCTAGACGGCGGGTTCCATTCCAATACCAGGCTCTCGTTTTCCGGGCGTGCCTCCAGCAGCAATCCCAGCGGAGCGCCTGCGGCTGCCTGGCTGCGCTCCGCGCTCTCTTGGCCCTCGTCGTTGATGGCCGTGAGCGAGAAGAGGTAGGTGTAGCCGATATCCAAGTCTTTCAAAATCGCCGAGGTGACCGGGGCGTTGGTCTCTACGCTGGCGATGAAGTTCTCTGGATCATCTTCACGTGCGATGTAGATGCGGTACTCGCTTACCTGTACGCCGGTGAGCGGAAGCCACTTGACCAGTACGGCGCTAGGCTGACCCTCTGCTGTCACACCTTGTACCACGGGCAATGTCTTTCGGTTGACCGTCCACTTGGTCAGAAGCGTTCCTTTGTTTCCCACTTCGTCAGTTGCATCTACCGTCAGGTCGTACGTGCCTTCTTTTTCCGGGGCAGCTTCTATGTTGCCCGTGTACGTACCGGGGGTAGTTTGGGACTCCGTCATGGGAATGGCTTTGCCCTGGAATTGTGCTACCACTTCCTTCAGTGCTGGTTCGGAGATAGCGGTCACCACCGCTGGGTCTTTGGTTTTTCCCTCGGGAGGATCGAAGGAAATGGTTTCGATTTTCGGAGCGACTTGGTCGATGCGCAAACGCACAGGATCGGACTCGTTGGTGCCGTCTTCCTTGGAAGCGAACAGCGTCGCCTCATTGTATTCGGCAGGCAGCTGCACCAATGCCTCGAACGTTCCGTCCACGTTGGTCTCGGTGAATACCGGTTCGGCTCCGCCCTTGATCTTGATGTTGATGAGTACTGGCCCTTTGCCGACCACGCGCACTTCGCGGTTGCCGATGAGCGTGTTGTTGGCAGGGGATACGATCGTAATGTCTTCGTCGGACGTGCTCTGCGATTTCTCAACTTGCACCGTGAGCTCGCCCCGAACCGAAGCGTCTTTTTCGTCGTACACCGTGAGTGTCTGCTTGCCGCCGGCGCGGAACACAAAGCCAAGTGGAATGCTGCGTACTCCCAGGTCCATGGGGCGGAAATCCACCCAGCCAACGTTCGGCTTCAGCCGATCTTGTCCTTTCTTTGGGAATTCGGCATCAGGGTCGCTTGCCTCAATGAATACCTTGCCGTTGTATCCTTGCACGATGTGTTCCTTAAATACCGTGTCGCTTTGCTTGGCGCGGTCGCCGCCGGCATCAACCGCGGTAATGATCACGCTGAACAGCTCGTTTGCGTTTACGGTTCCCTTCTTCACCAGCTCCACTTCAAAGTGGTCTACCACGCCGGTGTCGATGCTGCCTTGCCCCACGCCGGTCATTTGCGCCGTGAATGCCGACCCGCGCAAAGCGTTGGTGGCAACGCCGTCGCCAACAGGAATTTCCAGCCGACTGCTGAGTTGCCGTGAACTGAGTACGTCGTACGCCGTCAGCGTCATCGCACCCATCTCGTCCGCCCGGACCGTCCATGTGAAGCGGCCGTTCTCATCGGTTTGAGAACTGCGTGCTGCAATGCTGTCGCGGGTGCGGTTGCTTAAGAGTGCAACTGGTCGTCCGGAAAGCGGGTTTTCGTAGCGGTCGCGCAGTACCGCGGTTACCGTCAGCTGTTCTCCGGGCAGCAAGGCGCGAGTCGAGGCACTGAGTGTGGATTGCGTGTCGTCCGGGGCATCGGGCAATACGGCAAAGGTCGTGTTCGCGACACCGAACTGCACCGAGTACGTACCGGCTATTTCGGTATATTTTCCGGCAATATTCACGGAAGCTGAGCCGCTGGTATCCAGCGCCACCATTTGGTTAAAAGGTGCGCTTCCCGGACCCGAAATCTGCAATGCCCCCGCCGACTGTCCGGTGCACCCTTGCACGACGATCTCCGTGCCCAGTCCAGCCACAGTGTCCATGGCCGACACGCTGCATCCGGCCGCCAGCAGCGGTGCCGGGACAAGCGTGAGCACGAAGAATGCAAGTGTGGCGCCGGCGTTGATTTTCGGCGATTTCATAATCTTTTCATTCTATCATGCCAGGAAAGGCACGACAATGCACATGAGTGTGATATCCGATCACTTTTGCGGGTTGTCAATCGTCGGTGATAGCCCTCATAGTGATAGAATGGCCTCCATGAAGCGTGCCATGATTGCCGTTTGCATGACGGTGCTGTTGGTCTCCTGCGGCTCGAAGAAGAGCGGAGATTCTTCCGTGGCATGTGATCAGCAGTTCTGGAACGGAACATTCGCCACCTGCTTACCCAAGGGCTGGAAGGTGCTGTCCAAGGAAACAATGCAAACACTCGGTGTTCCCGAGGAGACCATTGCCGCATTCCAGGTTCAAGATCCGAATGCGGGCCAGTTTGACACGGTTACCGTCACGCGGGAGCCTCTTGCCACAGACATGACCACGACCGAGTACAGCAATGCCAACGTTCTGGCAGTATCCGCACTGCCCGATTATCGGTTAATAGATAAGACGGTGGTGTACATCGATGCCGTGGAATCTGCGTTGCATGTCTTCAGCGCGCGCCCGTCCCCCGATACCCCCATTCGTCGCTACTACCAGGCGAGCGCCGCGAAAGACCGCATGGGATACACCTTTACCGGATCTTTCCCGTTAAGCGTGGAGGATTCCGAGGCAGCGGAAGTGGAGTTCATTCTCAAGAACGCCTCGTTGGTAGATCCGACTGCCAAGGCAGCCGAGACGAAGAAATAGCACGAGTCCGATGGAGGTGCCGGCGGGAATCGCACCCGCGCATGGGGGTTTTGCAGACCCCTGCCTTACTGCTTGGCTACGGCACCGAGCCGGACAAGTATACGCATATTCGCATTCGGGACAAATGCTAGTTCTTGGCCGTGTTTGCAATAGTCGGATCGTGATGCAGTCAGCCTCTTTTCATAAAATCTCGTTGCACTCCGTCGTGGCAGGGAGTAGAGTCCGGAAAATCCCATGGCTCCCAAGCGTCCTTCAACGGCCCGCGGTCCTTCACGTAATCCGCGCGACTACGCCATTGCCACTATCGGCAGTCACTCTGCGTTACAAATTTTAAAAGGTGCGCGCGATGAGGGGGTGCCGAACATCGTCATTTGCAAGAAAGGCACGGAGCGTCCGTACCAAAGTTACGGCGTTGCCGATGAAATCATCAGTGTTAACGACTGGAGCGAATGGAAGGATATTGAGCCGGTGCTCATGAAGAAGAACGCCATTCTCATTCCGCACGGTTCGTTCGTATCGAACATGGGGCATGAAGGCGTGAAGAAAATGAAGGCCATGTACTACGGTACCAAGGATATTCTGGAGTGGGAGAGCAACCGCACCATGGAACGACAATGGCTTGAGAAAGCCAATTTGCTGTTGCCGCGCGTGTTCCCAAATCCCGAGGACATCGATCGCCCGGTCATTGTGAAATTCCACGGAGCAGGCGGAGGTTTTGGGTATTTCGTCGTTCGTTCTCCGGAGCAGTTCTACGAGGTAAAAAATCGCAAATACCCAGAAGAGAATGAGTTTACGATTCAGGAGTACATCGTCGGTGTGCCGTTGTATATCCACTACTTCTATTCGCCGATTACGAAGGAGCTGGAGATCATGAGCTTCGACAAGCGTTATGAATCGAATGCAGACTCCATCGGCCGGATTAAGGCAGAAGACCAACTGGCCGCTAAAATCCACACCAGCTACACCATTGTGGGCAACGTGCCGATCGTAGTGCGCGAATCCATGCTGCCGGAGTTTTTCGCCATGGGTCAGCGCGTAGTCGATGAGAGTCAGAAGCTTGGTGCCGGCAAAGGTTTGTTCGGTCCGTTCTGTCTCGAGACCATCGTTACCCGAAAGTTGCAGATCTTCGTGTTCGAGATTAGTGCTCGTATCGTTGCCGGCACGAACCCGTACATCGAAGGCTCGCCGTATACCGCGCTCAAGTACGACGTTCCCATGAGCACCGGTCGCCGCATGGCGCGTGATATCAAGCAGGCGATAGAAGGCGGAAGGCTGGACGAGATTTTGGGGTAAGCTTGCGCTACACTGCCATCATGGATGTATCTAAGCTTCTCGACGGCTATAACCAGAAAAAGCTCACTGTTGCCGCACTAGGCGGCCACAGTGGGTTGGATGTAGCGCACGGCGCTGCCAAGTATGGCTTTCGCACTGCGGTTGTCGCGCAAGAGGGGAGGCACCGCACCTATGCACATTTTGCGCGCCGCGCCGCCGCGGGTAAGGGCAAGACGAAGCAAAAGCCCCGTGGCTGCGTAGACGAGCTCATCGTGGTGCAGGCGTTTGAGGACGTGTTGGACAAAGATGTGCAGCAGCAACTGCAGCACATGAATGCAATTTTCGTGCATAACCGGTATTTCTGGGTGTATTTCGACGATTTCTCCCGGGTGGAGAATGACTTCCATGTTCCCATCTTCGGTTCGCGCACCCTGCTGAAGCTGGAGGAGCGCGACCAGCCGTACAACCAGTACCACTTACTCAACGATGCCGGAATCCGCATTCCGAAAATTTTCTCCAAAGCAGGCGACATCGACAGGCCCGTTCTCGTGAAGGCTGCCGAAGCAAAACGCGGATACGAACGTGGATTCTTCGTCGCTAGCGATGCTGCCGAGTACGAGCGGCGCGGCGCGGAGCTAGAGCGCGATGGCAAAATTGCTTCGAACTGGCGAGATGCCGTCATAGAAGAATTCGTCGTCGGTGCGCCGGTCAATTTCAATTTCTTCTATTCGCCGCTGAGTGGCGAGCTTGAACTGCTCGGCACCGATACGCGCCGACAAACCAACTTGGACGGCTATCTGCGTATGCCAGCGTGGCAACAGACCGAGGTTGCCAAGCATATCGATCTAAAAATGATTGAAACCGGCCACATTGCCGTGACAGTAAAAGAGTCGCTGCTGGAAAAGGCATTCGATCTGGGCGAGAAGTTCGTCCGTGCAACGCAACAGCTGCCCAAACAGCTGGATCCCTCTGGAAAAGGTATTATCGGCCCGTTTGCACTGCAGGGAGCAGTGGTGGCGGAAGAAGGACGCGAGGATATTGTGATCTTCGACGTATCGCTGCGCATTCCCGGTTCGCCAGGCACCAGGGCAACGCCGTATTCGGGTTATCTGTACGGCGAATCGCTCAGCGTCGGTGAGCGCATCGGCATGGAGCTACAGCGCGCCGTTGCCGAGAAGCGGCTCGATGAAGTGGTGACCTGACTAGGATTCCAGACACTCCAAAAAAGACGGCGACTTCACGGAACCTGTGTTCTCCGGACTCGCTGATTCGTGAAGTTACTCTGCTGAGCAGGCTTGTACGCACGCATCGATGCCGCCGTCATCTTTCGCGTAGAACGTACCATCCATTTCTTTGCAGGCTGCTTCGTCGCGCACCACGCACCGGCACTTCAGCCCTACAGCGCTAACCGCACAGCCATCGGTTACTGCGGTTGCAGACGATGTTGTTGCCGGAGCATCTCCAGTCAATGCCCCGCGCAGCGCGCTATTTTGCGGCAAACGGGCAACGACGACGAACGCTGCGAGAACGCCGATCATTCCTACGGCGATGAATGGGGCACGTGCATTGGTTGGCATGGACCGACACTACGTCCAAACCGGAGTGAGCGCTAGCCATAGCCGCATACTGCGCCACAGTTTTGACAAAATTGACATTCTATAATGTTATGTTAATTTAACATTCCGACATGGCAGCCCCCACTACATTTCCATCGGAAATCGGCACGCTGAAGCAGCATGCCGAGCATATAAACAGAGCGCAGCGCAACGGGTACTTGCACCAAATACTGCATGAGGTTTCGGGATTGACGCGATCTATTGTGGAAGCTGTGCCAAGGGGAACCGGTATGTATTTGGTGGGTGAGGGAAAAGTGGTACATCGGCTGGATGCGTGCCAGATACGCGAGCGTGATATTCGCGTGGTTACCGTAGATCGCGAATTGCCGCAGCAGCCACCTGCAGGTGTCGATGCGCAAATACATTGTGATTTGAGCCGCCTGAGTTCCATGCTGCGCCAGTCTGCCCAGACAACGCTGGATGATCGCATGCCTTTCGTGCCCGGGTCTTTCGTTGCCTCTCATATTGCGAGATACCTACCGGAAGAAGATACATTCACCCTTCTGCAAGCGGGCATGGATGCGCTGCGCCCGGGAGGCAATATCTGGTTGGTGGACACCCCGCTTGCCGCCCGGCTGCGGAAGCACTCCAACAGCCCTGGCTTTTGTGAAGGCTACGACATAGCACAATCTCGCGACGATGTGCGTATTGCCGTGGATGCAGTCATTGCCCCGGTGGTTCCAGAGGGTTTGTATTTTAAGCTAAACGATATGCGTGCGCGCGTGCCGGGTTCGGACGACATGGCATTTTTGGATGCCGTGCAGGATGGCATTGTACGGTTTGCGTCCGTGCCGGCAGCAGATGCAGAGGAAGGCGAATTTCGCATTCGTCAGGGTGGCCGCATTCGTGTAAATGGCTGGGGGATTCGAGCGATGATGCTTCAAAAGGCTTAGAAACGGCATATTTCGAGTAATGGAATATTGCAAAATTAATAAAATATGTTTAAATACACATTGTGTTCCTTTGGAGCATGGGCAGGTTTCTATGGAGGCAAGCGCCCTGCATGCTTCGCGCCTGTAGAGCGCTTGCCTTCATACACGTTCATCCGGCAAGCCGCCTTCATCACTCCCGGGCGCACTTGGGGAGGCAGTTGATGAAAGGAGGTCAGCAATGACCTTCGTATATGCATTCGTACCCGCGGTGATAACATTGATCATGTGCCTTCGACTTTGGAGGCTCAGAGAATTTGGTTTTCACCGAGATGATGTATTTGTTGCAGCAGGCTGGGGGATGTTTACTGTAATTATTGTGATAACAGCGTTTATAAAAGAATTGCTGTAAACCTGCTCGCGGAGCTACTTGCTCCGCACCTGGGCGCCTGTCATGGGCGCCCTTGTTCTGTATCGCTCTTTTTTCGTAGAAAAAAATACTGTATGCTCTGGGTAGTGGGGCTGTAGCTCAGTTGGTAGAGCGCCTGCTTTGCAAGCAGGATGTCAGGAGTTCGACTCTCCTCAGCTCCACCATTTTGATGTGGGGACACCGCTCAGTTGCGGGCCGAGCGCGGAGCGTGTCTGCCTTTGCAAGCAGGATGTCAGGAGTTCGACTCTCCTTTAGCTCCACCATTTTCTGTACATCAAAATAGGTACGCCAAAATACAACTCCTTCATGATAAAGGGAGTAGTTACATGTACTGCGAAATCGCTGCGGCGATCATTTTCACCTGTTCGATGGTTTGGTTCAGATCCAGTGGCACGCCGTCGCCCTTTGTCGATTTCTTGAACGGCAAAATGTAGAGCAATGGGCTTAAGAAGAAATCTAATGTGCCGACCATATACGAAATGCTCCATAGAATTACCAGTACACCTACAATGATGACAACGTTGTAAACCCCACCTACGTGGATTGCCCAGTCTGGATCACCGAATTCGTCACCCACGCGCTGTCGGTATTTGATGAGCGCGCAACCTGCGATAATGCCTAAGATACCGAGTACATACTGCATGGTGTCTACTTTGGTAGGAATGGAGCCAGCTTTGCCACAACATCTTCTTTTGGCTTGGAGCCGACGAAGGTGTCCACTACCTCGCCCTTGTTTACGATCAGGAACGTGGGAATGCTCATGACTCCGTAGCGGCCGGGTACCTCGGTGCTCTCGTCCACGTTCATTTTTACGACTTTCAACTTCCCTTCGTATTGCTTTGAAATTTCATCCATCACCGGAATCATGGCTTTGCATGGTCCGCACCAGGGAGCCCAAAAGTCCACCAGTACGGGAATATCGGACTTCATCACTACGGAATCAAAATCTTGGTCGGTGACGGCGATGGCCATACGGTTGAGAGGGAAGAATGACGACGCGGTGAGTATACACGCGCTGCAGTTGGAAGAGCTAGTTATTGCTGCCCCTTCGTGAGCAGGCCTTTGGTAATCTGCTTGCCGATCTCCACTGCAGGTTGGCCGTACGGATCTATGCGGTAGAGCTTGCCTAAGTACACCACTTCGGCCATGAACAGGAAGAACAATTGCCCCATGTGGTACTCGTCCAATCGCTGCAGTGAGATGGTGGCATGCGGCCGCTTGACCTGGGTGAGCGCTTGGCTGGTTCCCTCGTAGCAGGCGTCCAGCAGTTGGCCGAAGGTCTTGCCGCCGATGTACGAAAACGTTTCCGGGACATTCTTGGGCACCTCCAGGCGCGGCTTGTCCAACTCGCGGACGAACAAATGCCAGTGGTTGCGTGGGCCGGCCATCCACTGTTGCAAGAGCGAGTGCTGATCTTGCGTCCCGATGGACGCCATGGGAATGGGGTTGTGGCCTTCGTTCTTACCGAGGCTTTCGGCAAGCAACTGCTGCTCCCATCTCCCCAGCGACAGCAAGCGGTCGCTATACGGCATGATGATGCGTAACGGATAATTGCGACGCGTGTCGAGCAGGTACTGAATTGCCGCAAGCGACGCAGCCGGATTGCGGCTGAGCGTTGTTTCTTGGCAGTGAGTATCCATTTCCTTAGCCCCGCGGCAAAATGCGCCGATGTCGCCATTGAGCAGTCCCAGTGAAAGCAGTCCCACAGGGGTGAAAATGGAATACCGTCCGCCCACGTTGCGGGGGATAGGCAGCATGGTGATGCGATTTTCTTTGCTGAACGTGTGCAGCGCCCCGCCTTCCGGATCCGTAATTGCAATCACTCGGCTGCCCGGACTGCTTTTCACGGCGCCTTTCAAACGCTCGAAACAAGCAAAGAAGGCAGACATCGTTTCCAGGGTGCCGCCGGACTTACTGACCACAACAAGCAGCGCGCTCTTCCAGTCGATGAGTTCCAGGTGCATCCCCAGCACCGCAGGATCTATGGTGTCGACGACGATGAATGCCGGAGTCTTTGGTGATTCGAATACCTCCTGCAGCACTTTTGGTCCAAGTCCGGATCCGCCGATGCCCACCCATACCACCGTTTGAATATTCTCGGTCTTCACGCGGGTGACGACATCGGATACTTGCTTGATGAGGTCTTTGTCGTACGGGTTCATGGACCAGCCGTGCATGCCGCGCTCGCGCTCATTGAGCCACTCTTCGGTGTAGCGGCGCATGGAGCTGCGCACCGCGGTGAATTCGGCATCTGGTATGCCCATGCTTGGAGTAATGACTTTAGCCAGCGTCCCTTTGATATCGAGCGTCAGCATGGAAGGAAAAGGGGGGAGTGGGTTAGAGGGAGCGAAGGGCGGCGGTCACACGGTCTTCCGTGCGCTTTACGTTGGCGGGGACTTTCTTTACAGCTTTGAGTGCGGTGGCCCTGTCGTAGCCAAGCGTTGTCAGCGCTTCTACGGCATCCATGTCCGCATTGCCCGAAGAGGGAAGCGGCGTGCCCTTGTCTGTTTCCAGGTGCTCCGGACGACGTTCTTTGAGTGACTTCAGGTCCACCAGCAGCTTCTCGGCGGTCTTCTTGCCTATGCCCTTGATCTGCGTGAGGACGGACGCGTCCTCCTCCGCTACGGCTTGCAGAATAATCTGCTTTGGAATGGAGCACATTTCCAGTGCGGTTTTCGGGCCAACCCCGTTGAAACCGAGGAGCTCTACGAACAATGTGCGGTCGGCTTCGGTCAGGAATCCGTACAGATCGAAGCGGTCTTCACGGATGTAGCTGTGGAGCAAGATGGTTGTCTTGGACCCGTCCACAATATGTTGCCAGACGGGTGCCGTCACGGTTACCAGGTATCCCACGCCGTTGACGTCGATCGCGACATGCGGCGATGCCAGGCGGCGTACGGTTCCGGTCAGCGAGTACAGCATGCGCGGATGGTACCAAAAATTCCGCAAGTCCACCGTCGATATCGCTTTACTTTTTCGCGCCTTGGTTCCGCTGCGGATTTCGTCTGTAGCAAGCCATCGCGGCCTTCATTTTTTGGTGTTTTTGTGCTACAATACACGGATTATGCCTCGGCATATACACACAAAACTTCTCAGCGTGACAGTATGTGCAACGGTCCTCTGCGGCACCGTTGGCGCGGGCTATGCGCAGGAAGCTCAGACGGATGAGGCGTTTGTCACTGCTCGCAGCGAGTTTGAAGAGGCATGGAAAACCGCGGCAGACGGAAACAAGCGGCAGGCTCAATTGCAAACGAATATCGCACAGTATGAGAACTCCGTAGAGAAGGCCAAATTGGATCTGGAGGTCATGGCGGCAAAACGACGCGATATTCGGGAGCGCATAGTGCAGCAGCAGGCGCTCATTGATACGCTAGCAAGCCAGCAGCTACAGGTGGCGCAGGCACGGGAGCGTTACATCATCCTGGCGGAATACGAGCGTAAACGCATCGTGGCGTATGTTCGTTTTGCAATGTTGCAGGATATGGTGATTACCGAAACCGGTCCGGTTGCCGGCGGCTCCATGTTGCGAAGCATGTTGCGCGGGTCGCTTGCCGACAGTATCGATGTCGGCGCCGGCGTGGCCGCCGTGGCGCGTGCGCGCGAGCAGCTCATCGGCCAGTTGCTGCGCATGGCTCAGGAGACCGATGCCGTCGATGCCAGACTGAAAATCGTTGCCAAGGCTTTGCGTACAGACATGCAATTACTGGAAACGCAGAACAAGCAATTGGCGGATAGCATGCAGCAGCGCACCGATACCATCGACGAAGGATGGCGCGCCAAGCAGCTGAGCGAACAAGAGCTGGAGCACGTGCAGGAAGAAAACGCCGAAGTCACCGCGAAAGTCATGGAAATGCAGCAGAACCTGGTGAAGATCAACATCCAGCTGAAGGAGCAGAAGCAGCGGACGTTGCAGTCTCGTATCGATGAGTTCGATGCCAAGTACAAGGAGCAGCTTGCGCAGCGCACAGCACTGCAGAAGAAAGATGCAGATCTTCAGCGCATCATGGATGGTGAGCAGCAGGCATGGAAGGCCATGCAGGAAAGCCGCAATTCAGACAAGAAGCAGTACAAGAAAGTAGAAGATGCACAGCGAACGCTGAAGGACAAGCGCGAACGAAAAGATGAAATCGACGCGATTCTCGCAGGCACAGCGCCGCAACCTGCCTTTACCGATGCCACTATCGAGCGTCCCGATCCCAAGGCGCTTGCTGCGGAATCTGTCGTGCTGTCAGCTGCTATTCCGCAACTGGAAGAGAAAATTGGATATTTGAAACAGGGTTACACCGAAGATGCAGTCGATGCGTACTTCCGCGCCAAAGACACCGCGTCTCGTGCCAAGAAAGACCGCGAAGCTGTGGCTTCCCAGCTTACTGCCGTTGCGTCACAGATTGCTGCCACCATAGCAAAGTCGAGCGAGTATTCTGCCCAGCTCGATGCCGTGAATCGCGACAGCGGTCTGGACGGACTGCCTCCCATCTTCCAATGGCCGGTGCACGGCAACATTACCGCACGGTATTACGATCCGGACTACGTTGCGGTCTTCGGCGTTCCGCACAAAGCTATCGACATCGCCGTGCCGCAGGGAACTCCGGTCAAATCGGTATCGGAAGGCGTGGTGTTTGCGGTCAAACTCGGCGGTGCCACCGGTTACACGTACGTGCTCATTGGCCACCGAAACGGATACTCATCGGTCTACGGCCACTTGTCCCAGGTGTATGTGAAGGCGGGGGATTTGGTCGACTACTCCACCATCATCGGCTTGTCCGGCGGCTTGCCAGGCACCAATGGTGCTGGCCATATGACGACCGGCGCACACTTGCACTTGGAGCTTATGAAAGACGGCGAGCACATGAACCCGCAGGCAGTCTTACCCTGATACTTGAGAGATACCAAGACTCCCTGATTCCTTGGAGTCCGGAAAGCACGCTCGGCATTCTTGGGCATGCTGGTGCGTTCAATTACGATTGCCTTCCACCACCAGGACAAACTCTCCTTTAACGATGAGCTTGGACTTCGCTTCTTCTAGTTCTGCGATGCTGCTTACAACCACCTGTTCGTGGAACTTTGTCAGCTCTCGGCAAATCGCAATGCGGCGCTGCGGCTGGGAGCCGAGTGCTTCTTGCAACTCCGACAGAGTTTTTTCCATGCGGTGCGGAGACTCGTAGAACACGACGGTGTCCTCTTCAGTTGCAAGCGAAGCCAGCAGAGATTTCCTGCCTTTTTTCATTGGAAGAAAGCCAAGATAACGGAATTTGTTGATAGGGAGTCCGCTTGCCGACAGTGCGGCCATGAATGCCGATGCTCCCGGGATTACTTCTACGGGCAACTTGGCTTCGCGAGCCTTGCTCACGAGCAAATATCCGGGGTCTGAAATGCACGGCGTGCCGGCATCTGATACCAGGCAAACATGTTCTCCCTTTTTCAGTCTTGTGATCAGCGCATCCACTCTCGCAGGGTCGCTGTATGAATGGATGGAAATCAGCTCCTTCTTTGGCAGTTCCAGTAGGTGCAGCAACTGCCCCGTCACGCGCGTATCTTCGCACGCGATGACCGAGCAGCTGCGAAGGACGTCCATGGCGCGTATGGTGATGTCTTTCAGGTTACCGATGGGCGTGGAAACAATAGAGAGCATGTAGGGAGTGGAATTGACGGAAGAGCTATGAGTAATGGGAGTATACAACGCTCCCTTCCCTTTCGCTGCGTTTCTGGTAGGCTCCTTCCGCTAGAGATTTTCCCTCCGTTTTTGTATGGCCGACAAGCCAAACGCAGACCAGCAACAGAGTGCCGAGCTTAAGGCAATGGGGCACATCATGCCTCGCCCGATTGTTACCGAAATGGAGGAGAGCTACTTAAGCTACGCCATGTCGGTAATCGTCTCGCGCGCATTGCCAGACGCCCGCGATGGCCTGAAGCCGGTACACCGCCGCATTCTGTACGCCATGAACGAGCTCGGACTGCGAGCCGGAGCCAAATACCGCAAGTCCGCGCTGGTGGTGGGTGATGTGCTTGGTAAGTACCACCCGCACGGCGACAGTCCGGTGTACGAGGCCATGGTCCGCATGGCGCAGGACTTCGCGATGCGCTACCCGCTCATCAACGGTCAGGGAAACTTCGGCTCCATCGACGGAGACAACGCCGCTGCAATGCGTTACACCGAGGCCAAGATGTTCCCGATTACGGATGAAATGTTGCAGGACATCGACAAGAACACGGTGGAATTCCGCCCCAACTACGATGGCAGCCGCAAGGAGCCGAGCGTACTCCCGAGCAAGGTGCCGAACCTGCTGCTCAACGGCACCGTCGGTATCGCCGTGGGTATGGCGACCAACATTCCGCCGCACAACTTAGGAGAGCTGATCGATGCCATTTTGCACTTAACCGACAACGAGGAGGCTTCCGTGGAAGACCTGCTGCAGTTCGTAAAGGGTCCGGACTTTCCGACCGCCGGAATGGTGTATGACAAGGAGGCGATCAAGCAGGCCTACCTGACTGGTCGCGGGTCCATCGTGGTTCGTGGCAAGGCGGAGATAGAAGACGGTACCGGTAATCGCCAGATCATCCGCATCAGCGAGTTGCCGTACCAGGTGAACAAGGCCGTGCTCATTGAGCGCGTTGCACAACTGGTAAACGACAAGGTGGTGCAGGGCATTTCCGACATCAGAGATGAATCCGACCGCGACGGCATTCGCGTCATTATCGAGCTGAAAAAGGACAGCTACCCGCAGAAGATTCTCAACCAGCTTTACAAGCACACCGACCTGCAGACGAGCTTCGGTTACAACATGATCGCGTTGGCGGACGGCATTCAGCCGCGACTGCTCAACCTGAAGGAATGCCTGCAGATCTTCATCGATCACCGCCGCGTCATCATCACCCGCCGCGTCACCTTCGACCGCGATAGGGCCAAGGAGCGTGCGCATATCCTTGAAGGGTTGAGCATTGCACTCGACAACATCGATGCCGTTATCGAGACAATTAAAAAGAGCGAAACTCGCGAGGATGCCAAGAACAACCTCATCAAGAAGTTCAAGCTGAGCGCCATTCAGTCCGAGGCTATTCTGCAAATGCAGCTGCAACGCCTTGCGGGCCTGGAGCGCAAGAAGATCGAGCAGGAGCTGAAGGATACGCTCGCCTTCATTAAGGAGTGCGAGGCGATTTTGAAGGACCGCAAGAAGGTCGATGCCATCATGATCAAGGAGCTCACCGACGAGCGCGCCAAGTACGGAGACGAGCGCCGCACGGTCGTTGTGCCGCATGCCGTCGGCGAATTCTCTGCCAAGGACACCATCCCCAACGCTCCGATGATCGTGGCGCTTACTGCCCATGGGTACGTGAAGCGTTTAAGCCCGGCACAGTTCCGCGCTCAGCATCGCGGCGGCAAGGGAATTAAGGGTATGACTACAAAGGAAGAAGACGAGATTTTGGGCATGATTAATGCTCATAACCACGATGATATCTTGTACTTCACCAACACCGGTCGCGTATTCAAACTGCCAGTCTACGAGTTGCCGCAAGCCAGTCGCGTAGCCAAGGGTCAGGCCATTGTGAACCTGCTGCAACTGCAGCCGGGCGAGAAGGTCGCCGCCATGCTCAAGGCCAAGCTGGATGGCAAAACTCATCTGTTCATGACCACCCTGCAAGGCACCGTGAAGCGCACCGAGTTGAGTGAATTCGAGAACATCCGTCGCTCCGGACTCATCGCGCAGAAAATTAACGACGGAGACGAATTGAAGTGGGTCGTTGCCACGACGGGCAAGGATGAAATCTTCATTCTGAGCAAGAAAGGCAAGTCCATCCGCTTCCCTGAAGCAGACGTGCGCGCCATGGGCCGTGCCGCTGCCGGTGTGCGCGGTATTCGCTTGGGTGGAGGCGACAGGGTAGTGGAGGCCGCGGCCTTCGGTGACCCCGAAAAGAGCCAGCTGCTCGTCGTAATGGAAAACGGTCTCGGCAAGTCCACGCCAGTTACGCTCTACCGTCTGCAAGGTCGCGGAGGCTCCGGAGTGAAGGCAGCTCAGCTCACCGGAAAGACCGGCGATATCGTGGGTGGAGCGATCCTTACCGAGGCTGACAACGGAGATCTCATTTGTATCTCCAAGCAGGGCCAAACCATCCGCATGAAGCTCTCTGACATTCCGTCACGCGGACGTGCCACACAGGGCGTTATCGTCATGCGCTTGGATGGCGGAGACAAGGTCGCTTCCATGAGCGTCATCATGGACGATCCGAATGCCTCGCTTGAAGTGGCTGGCGAAGAGGGCGCAGAGGCAGAGGCGGCACTCTTCGATGCCGAGGAAATTGAGGAAAAGCCCAAGGCAAAGGACGAGAAGAAGAAAGACGACGACAAGCCTAAGTCCAAGCCCAAGAAGAAATAAGTTCATCCATGCAAATGTTCGCTAGGCGGCCGAAAGGCCGCTTTTGCGTACCGGCAGTTGAACTGGCAGGTATGGTGAAAACTAGGGTTGCATCTTTTCTTGGAAGGTCTACAATGCACCGGCTATGAAGAAGGATTTCCACCCAAAGGTACACAAGGATGCCAAGACGACCTGCGTGTCGTGCAGTGCCGTGTACGCCATTGCAAGCACCGTAAAGGACCAGCAAGTAGAAGTGTGTGGCAACTGCCACCCCGTCTACACCGGTGAGTACCGCGGCATCATGTCTTCCGGTCGTGTCGATCGCTTCCGCAAGGTGCAGGAGGCTTCCAAGAGCAGGAAGGCAGAGGTTGCCGCTATCGAGGAGGCTCGCAAGGCCAAGCCAACCGGTCCGAAGGTCAAGAAGAAGGGGTAGCCCTCCGGTTGCAATGCGCGTTGAGATCGTGCCGTTGAAGCCCGCGGGCAAAATGCGGCATGGGTAGTAGATTGCCGAAATTCTTGTCGTACGTACTGTAACGAGCGATGGGGGTGGATATTTGGCAATCAATGATGCGGAAAGATGCATCGTATGTTTTTGCAGCGGAATATGACGCATGGTAGATACGCTGTGTCGCCCTTGTGCGCAGCAGTTCGCCCAAAGTCGAGTTTTGTGCTATACTCATGAGTATGAACAGCAGGCAAGCCAAGCTCTTGCAGGCCATCATCGACCAATTTATTCAGACGGCTCTGCCGGTGGGTTCGAAGCGGTTGCTGGAAAGCAGCGAATTTCCCGTATCTTCGGCCACCATTCGTGCTGAAATGTCGTTCTTGGAGAATGAAGGATTTCTGGCTCAGCCGCATATTTCCGCCGGACGCATTCCCACGGTGAAGGGGTATCGCCTCTACGTACAGGAATTCATGAAGCCGGGCGAGGCGGAGCGCGCCGTTCGCGGTCGCTTTGAAAAGCTGCGCGAACAGTACTTTCAGAACAAAGACCGTGAGCGCGCCTACGAGGCTGTAGCGCTGCTTGCGCACATGATCCAGAACGTGAGCTTCGCCACGGTGCCGCACCGTGACCGTGTGTACTACATGGGGCTGAGCAATGCCTTACGGCAACCGGAGTTTCAGCACGATGCCAAGCTGATGAGCGGTGTTGTGGAAGTGTTGGAACAAGGCCTTACGGACCTGCTTTCCAAAATCGAGGTGGGGGACAAGGTCAGTTATGTCATTGGCGAGAAGCATTTGTCACAGAGCATCGAAAGCTGTTCGCTGATGGTGACGCGCTATCAAATTCGCGATCAATACGGCGTCATTGGCATCCTCGGTCCCACGCGCATGGACTACGCGTACAACACCGTCGCTCTCGACATGGTCGCGAGCATGCTGAGGGATGCCTAAGGATTCAGTCTCATTTTCGTTTCATGTCCCCAAACCCAACAGAAATCGTGCTGATGCGCATCCGTCCGGCATTGCCGGATCCGGAGGATAAAACGGGCAACCGCGGGCCCATTCTCATGGAACCCGCTATTTCTGCCATGCATTACCTCAAGGGCGCGGACGGCATTGTGGGCCTGGAAATCGGCTTCTACCAGGGGAAGGTCTGCTTCTTTGCTCGTTGCACCCGCGCCGCCGCCGGGCTCATTGAGAGCCAGCTGTATGCACAGTATCCGGACATCGATATCGAACCTGTTCCCGCGGATATCTTCGAGCCAAAGGCGGGGGAGTCCGTCTTCTTCACCGATTTGGAATTTACCGATCCGGAAGTCTATCCCATCAAGCGTCATCCGCAGTTCGATGACCTGCTCAGCCGCCAGACCATAGATCCCATAGCCAGCATGACGTCCATTTTGCTGCGCTATCCGGATGCGCACATGCGTGGACATATTCAGCTGGTGTTCCAGCCGTTCGACGGTACCAAGCGGAAGTTCCGTACCCGTACGCTGAAGTTTCTGCCGCTTCTATCCAAGGGCTTTTCCGCAAAGTGGAGTTGGTACGGTAAGTTGTTCTGCCGCGTACACCTGGCGCGCGGCTGGCGCTGGTGGGCATTCTTACCGCTGAACATTGTTATGGGCGGTTTCCGCGCCTGGTTCTCTTTCGTCCCTAACCTGTCGGATATCATGCTTTCCGAAGACGGAGGCGCCGCTTCTTCCGATGCGGAAGACTACGCCCAGGAGTACACCACCAAGCGCAACCACGACAGCGAGACATCGCTAGGTGCAATAGCCGACAAGGTCAATCATCTGTTGTTTGTCGGTAATGTCCGCCTCTCCATTGTCGCCAAAACCGAAACTCGCCCCTCCGCAGAGGCAAAACTTCACGAAATCCAATCCAGTTTCCGCCAGTTTTCGTTACCGCATTTAAACGGCTTCAAAGAAGGCGTGATCAAGTCCTCTCAGTCATTCCCGACCGGATTCCAGCGCAACCCATACCTGCTCTCGGCAGAAGAAATTGCCACGCTCTGGCACCCGCCCAGCTTACTGGTGCGCACGCCGAACATCGACTGGGTGGTAAGCAAGAAACTGCAGCCCCCTGTGGATTTGCCAACGGTGGAAGACGAGGATGCCGCATCGCTTACCGTGCTTGGCGAAGCCGTGTTTCGCGGGCATCGCACACAATTCGGCATTCGTCCGGATGACCGTCGCAGGCATATGTACATCATCGGTAAAACGGGCATGGGTAAGTCCACCTTGCTGGAAAACATGATTTATTCCGACGTGCTTGCCGGAAAGGGCGTGGGCGTTATCGACCCGCACGGAGACTTGATCGAAGCTTGCCTAAAGTTCATTCCGGCAAACCGTACAAACGACGTTGTGCTGTTCAGTCCGGCCGATAAGGACTTTCCGCTGTCCTTCAACATGTTGTCCTGCCCCAATCCCGACCAGTATCCGCTGGTTGCCTCGGGGTTAATGAGCGTATTTACCAAGCTCTGGCCGGACGTATGGAGCGGGCGCATGGAGCACATTCTGCGCAATGCATTGCTTGCTCTCATCGAAACGCAGGGGAATTCGATGCTGGGCATTCTTCGCATGTTTGCCGACGACGTCTTCCGACGCAAGACCGTGGAGCATGTACGCGATCATCTCGTGAAAAGCTTCTGGCAGGACGAGTACGAAGGCTGGACCGAGAAGTACCGCACCGAAGCCATTGCCGCGATTCAAAACAAGATCGGCCAGCTGCTGAGCGTACCCATCATTCGCAACATCGTCGGGCAGGTGAACAGCAAGCTGAATGTCCGCGAGGCAATGGATAGCGGGAAAATTGTGCTGGTGAACTTGAGCAAAGGAAATCTGGGCGAAGATAACTCTGCGTTCTTGGGTTCCATGCTTGTGACCAAATTCCAGCTGGATGCCATGAGCCGTGCCGACATTCCCGAAAAAGACCGCAAAGACTTCTACTTGTACGTGGACGAATTCCAGAACTTCGCCACGGAATCGTTTGCAACAATTCTGTCCGAGGCCCGCAAGTACCGCCTGGCACTGACTCTTGCAAACCAGTACATCGGCCAGCTCACCATTGGCGATAACAGCACCGCCCTGCGCGATGCCGTATTCGGTAACGTCGGTTCCATGGTGTCGTTCCAGGTCGGCGCCGAAGACGCGGAAGAACTGGCGCTGCAATTTGAGGAAATGATCGAGCCGAAGGACATTCTGTCCCTTCCCAAGTATCACGCGTACATGCGACTCATGATCAACGGCATGCCGAGCAAGCCGTTCTCGGTTTCCACGCTGCCGCCACCCAAGCTGGATCAGGATCCCAAGCGCGTGGATATCATCCGACGCATGTCCCGCGAGCGCTACGCCGAAAAGCGGTCTGTGGTGGAAGAGAAGATAGGTCGCTGGCTGCAAAGCGCCAACGAGAACAGAAAGCTGGCCGTTTCCGATGCCAAAATGAAGGAGAAGGAAGTTGAGGAGCGCGACAAGGCAAAGAAAAAAGGGATGACGCTTGAGGCCTACCGAGCCTGGCGCGACCGCGAAATGTGGACGAATGACTTCAACGCCCTCCGCAAAAAGGCCCTGTCCGAACCGCTAAGCCAGGAAGAGAAGGGTAAAATGGCCGATTTGGAGCAAAAGCTGAAGAACAGCGGCGGCGTGCCTCCGCCAAGCAAGGCAATGCAGGAAGCCGCCGCAAAAAAGGCGGGAGTTCCGGCTTCCGCCACCCCTGCCGCTGCGCAGGCGCCTATCCAGCCAAAGCCCCAAAACCCCGGCGCAAAGCCCAAGAAGCCGCAACAGGGCGCAAAGTAGCGTTTTGCCAAGCACGACACGGCTTGCGCCCTCTGTCGATTGCTTTTTTGTAAGGTATTTTCGCATACTGCGTCGTCAATACGTCTTCCCCCTTTTTCCATCTCGTATGCGTACCGTTCTCCGTTTGCTTCGTAAGCGTGTTCCGCTTGCGTTTGCCTCCGGCATTGTCGCCGGTGTAGCCGTTTCCGGCATTGCCGTGGCCGCTATCAGCGGTTCGGCTATTTTCTCCGACGTTCCGTCCGATCACTTCGCCAATGCCGCAATCGGGCGCATGTATTCGCTCGGCATCATTAAGGGTAAGAGCGCTACCCAGTTCGATCCAAACGGCACTCTGACTCGCGCAGAGGCAGCCGTGCTCCTGGATCGTCTGTACACCAAGCTTGCTGGCAACGTTGAGGTTGCTTCTTCCAGTTCTTCCAGCAAGTCTTCCTCCTCCAGTTCCAGCAGCTCTTCCAGCAGCAGCTCTTCTTCCTCTTCGAGCTCCTCTGCTCCTTCCTACACTTCCGCGGGATTCGTCCATTTCAGCCAGCGTGAGTACAACGTGGAGAAGAATTCCGCCACTGGCGACGTGGAAATTCGCATCGTCCGTCTTGGAGAAAACAAGGGTACTGTCACCGTCGATTACGCATTCAGCGGCGGCACTGCCATTGCGGGCAAGGATTACGATCCGCTCAAAGGCACGATTACCTTTGCAAACAAGGAAAACGATAAGCGCATCAAGATGAAGATCTACAACAACACTTCCGCCAGTGGCACCAGGACCGTGAATTTGGTGCTGAAGAACATCACCGGCGGTGGTGCGCTAGACAGCCCATCGACTTCGGTGGTCAATATCACCGATCCCAATGCGACATCGTCCTCTTCCTCCAGTTCTTCCAGTGCTGCGGCAACGGGTCCTCAGTTTGCCTATAGCGCCAGTGAGTACACCGTGTACGAGAACAAGGGCAGCATCACCATTACCGTGGTGCGCAGCGGCGTAACTACCACCGCAGCAGATGTGACATACGCTACAAGTAACGACACCGCTACTTCCGGCGTGGACTACACCTCAGCAGGCGGCACCTTGAACTTCGCAGCAAATGAAACAACAAAGACGTTCGTCGTTTCCGTTTCCAACAACGGGAATATCGATGGAAGCCGTCGCTTGAACCTGACGCTTAGCAATCCTACGAACAGTGCCAGCATCGTGACGCCTGCAAGTGCAAAGCTCATCATCAATGACGATGAGTCCATGAGCGCTTCCGGCAGCGGATCGTTCAAGTTCTCTTCCGCTACCTATGCAGTAACCGAAAACGCAGGCAAGGCGTACATTAACGTGCAGCGCATTGGAAACGTATTCCCGGCAACCGTGAACTACACCACCAACGGCGGCAGCGCCTTGTCTGGTACTGACTACACCGTCACCAGCGGCACGCTCAACTTCTTGGCTGGCGAAACGAACAAGACTTTTGCCATTCCGGTCGTGAACGACTCCATTTCCGACAGCGGAGAGACGGTGCTCTTGCAGCTGAACTCGCCGAGCAACGGCGTTACGCTCAGCGACCCAAGCAACGCAACGCTTACCATCAACGAGTAGTCATCGGCATTGCCGAAAGAAAGGGCCGCGCACAGCGGTCCTTTTCTTTTGTGTGCGCAATTTCAGCGAAGCAACGCAAACGCAGCTGCTGCAATGGCAATACGTTCGATGCCGAAGAGGATGAACGTATGGTGCTGGATAAACCGCACGAACCAACGTATGACGACAGCTGCGACGATGAATGCCGTAATGGAGCCTACTGTGAGCAATTGCCACTCGGCACCAGAGAATGTTGCGCCTGTTTTTGCGACGTCCAGAATGCTTGCCGCCAAAATGGTGGGTACCGCGAGCAGGAACGAAAATTCCACGATCGTTGCGCGTGGAATGCCCATCAGCATGCCGCCGATAACTGTTGCCGCAGCGCGCGAGACGCCAGGAATAACCGCCAGCGACTGGCAAACGCCGATCAGTACGGCTTGTTTTAGCGATATTGCACGAAGATCTATTTGCGCAACCTGTTGACGTTTCTGCAGCAGTTCGAAGCCGATCAGCACGGTTCCACCCAGAGCCAACGCAGTCACGATGATCTCGGTGCTTTCCAAGAACACGTGTTTTATGATGCTGTGCGCCAGTAAACCTATGACCGCCGTAGGCAAAAACGCCGCAATGACTTTCAGGATTGTCTGCTTGTCTGTGAGCAGTCTTTTGCCGTAGAGAACGATTACGGCGGAAATGGCACCGGATTGCACTGCGATTTCGAATGTCTTTGCGAACTCCGTCTGCGTCACGCCAAGCGCCTTGGCCACAAGGACAAGATGCGCCGTGGACGACACGGGCAGAAACTCCGTAACTCCTTCAACAACGCCTAAAATGATCGCTTGCAGCATCGTCATGCAGCGCGATACAGGAAGTTCTGCACCAGCGTTTGCATGTACGGATAGAAGACGATGGAAATGACCAGCACTGCGGCCACCAAGGTGACAAGCGCCGCACCGGCGGCAACATCTTTGGTTTGCTTGAGTGCATCATGGTGATTCCGTCCCTGTTTGCGGTACAGTTCGTCGCAGGCATTCACCACGCGTTCGAATGCGGTATTGATCAGCTCAACCGCGATAAATGTGCCACCAGCTCCGATGATTGCCATCCATTCCCAGGGCCCAATGCCGAAGCCGAGCCCTGCCGCCAGCACCCCGCCGTAACATATGACGAAATGACGCAGGTTACGCTCCGTGGATACGGCATGCGTCAGGCCTTCCATGGCGTAGCGGAAACTGCGGTAACTTCGTCGCATGTGCGTGAGGGTTATGCCGTGACGCCCGGAACAGGGAAGGTGCGGCAGAAGGCCACCACCTCTTTGTGCAGCTTTGCGATTGCCGCGTCGTCCTTGCGCTTCTCAATGGCGGACAGCATGAAAGCTCCAAGGGTATCCATGTCTTTTTCTTTCATGCCACGCGTCGTGATCGCCGGGGTGCCCAGGCGAATGCCCGAGGGATCCATGGGTTTGCGGGTGTCATTGGCGATCATGTTCTTATTCAGTGTAATGCCGACGCGATCCAACACGTGCTCTACTTCTCCACCGCCAAGGCCCCAAGACGCCACGCAATCGATCAGCATGAGGTGGTTGTCGGTTCCGTTGGTGATCAACTTCGCGCCCTTATCCATGAAGAACTTGGCCATGCGCTTGCTGTTGGCGACGATCTGCTTGGCGTAGTCGCGGAATTCAGGCTTGAGCGCTTCGCCGAATGCAACCGCCTTGCCTGCGACCATTTGCATGATCGGTCCGCCCTGGAAACCCGGGAATACCGACTTGTCGATCTTTTTGCCCAGCTCTGCATCGCGGCACATAATCAATCCGCCGCGCGGTCCGCGCAGACTCTTGTGCGTGGTGGAAGTGATGATGTCGAAACCGTCATCGAATGGATTTCGCAGCACTCCGCCGGCGATCAATCCGGCAATGTGCGCCATGTCGGCCATGGTGTATGCGCCGACCTCATCGGCGATTGCCTTCATCTTGGCGTAGTTCACTTCGCGCGGGTACGCCGAGAAGCCTGCCAAAATAATCTTGGGCTTTTCCTTTTTGGCAACCTCGCGCATTTCGTCGTAGTCGATCTCGCCAGTCTCAACGTTTTTCATCTTGTAACGGACGAATTTGAAGATCTTTGTGAGATACGTGACGGGGTGTCCGTGGGTGAGGTGACCTCCATGGCTTAAGTCCATGCCCAGCACCGTGTCCCCCGGCTCCATGAGTGCAAAGTACGTAGCGACGTTGGCGGGTGCGCCTGCGTGCGGCTGCACGTTGGCGTGCCCTGCATTGAACAGCTTCTTGGCGCGCTCAATGGCCAAGCTTTCGATAATGTCGGTGAATTCCTGTCCGCCGTAGTAGCGTTTGCCCGGATAACCCTCGCTGTACTTGTTGTTCAGCACCGATCCCATGACCTCCATGACCGCGGGAGAAATGTAGTTTTCCGAAGCGATCAATTCGACGCCGTCCGTCTGGCGTTTCATTTCGCCCATCAGGGCGTTGAATACATCGGCGTCGGTGGCCTTGAGAGCATTGTAGATCGGCATGGGCAGAGGAGAGGAAATGCGGACCGTGCATATACGGCCCGTTTGCATCCTACAAGTTTGAACGTGTGGCCTACAAGCGCTTTGTCGTGACAACCCCCCTGGAAGTGACAACCATATCTACAAGCTGATCGTGGGCCTCCATAGGCACTTCTGGGACAAGTTGACATTCAAAGCAAATTCCAATGAAACGCGTATCCGGCCTCCGTTTGCGTTGGGCCTCTATCCAGCGGTCGTAGCCTCCGTTCCCGCGGCCCATTCTTTGGCCACCCGGTGCAAAGGCGCGCCCGGGTACCAGTGCAACCGCAATGTCAGCGTCATCTATTGGTTCGCAGTCTTCCGATGCCTCCACAATGCCTGATATCGGATTACGAATGTTTTGCGACAAGTCTGTCACATGACGGAATACCAAATGGTTTCGTTGCACCGCGGGCATAGCGATGCGCCATCCTTGCTGCATGAGCGTGAGCAGGAGCGGCTTGATGTCCGGCTCATCGATGTAAGGCATGAAGGCTGCCAGCGTTGCAGGCTGCCCGTCCAACGTTCCTTGCAGGTAACGGTTCAAGACCTGGCTTTCCACTTCGCGCTCTCGCTGCGTCATGTGCTTCAGACGGCCGACAATCGCGAGGCGGAATTCCTTCTTATCCATGGTAGGTGAGAGTTACATGCCGAATACTTCTTTGGCGGCGTCGACCAAATCCGTATCGGATTCCGTTACCGCAGTGCCGGTGATGGCTTCTAATTTGCACTGTATGCGTACTGGCACTTTGAAAATATCCTGAAGCACTTGCTCGATATTGCGGCTGGAATTCACGTCGCTTACTTTGTCGCGATGAAACGCCGATGGGAATGTAAGTACGACGGTCTTGCCGTCCACCGCGGTGACAGATGCGTTTTTTAAGCTCATGCGCGCAGAGGGAGGCGTAGTGCGCTTTACAATTTCCGTCCAGTGCTTGAGCACGCCTTGCAGCGACAAATCTTCAGCGTGAATAATGCCCGGCTTGGACGCCTTCGGCGCTTCGGTTACAGGCGAAACGGGTGCATCTGCTTTTGCCTGCATCACAATCTTGGGTGTTGATTTGGCTGCTGCGGGTTGCTGTTGCACTGCAGTCGTAGGTCTTTGTAACTGGATTGCGGCGTCTTCGGAGCAAATCTTCAGTAACGCGGCTTCGGCAACAAGGCCCGGCACCGGAGAGGTGCGTAAGTCACGCAGCGCCCGTATGAGCGACTCGCTCATACGCAGCGTGGCGCCAATGTCGCCCTGCTTGGCTACCTCCTGGTGCAGTTGTTCACGGATGGCATTGAGCAAGTCGCCAAGCAGCAGTTCCAAGGGAATATTTGCAGACTCCACTTCCTTCATAATCGCCGGAATTTTTTGGGCATCTTTTTGCTGCAGCGACTGCAGCACCTCTTCTACGAACAAGCTGGATGTGCGTCCCACACGGTCGCCCACGTCTTGCAGCGTAATTTTTTCGAGCGAGCGCAATTGATCCAAGAGCGAAATGGCATCGCGGAAGCTGCCCGTTGCGTGCCGGGCTACCGCACGCAGGGCATCGCGGTCGATTTTAATGTGCTCCTGATCCACGATGTACTGCAGCCGCCGCGTGATGTCATCGTCACTGACGCGCTTGAACAGGAAGCGCTGGCAGCGAGACTGAATAGTGTCGGGTACTTTGTGCAATTCGGTTGTTGCCAGTACGAAATACGCATACTCGGGTGGTTCCTCAAGTGTTTTCAGCAGCGCGTTAAAGGCTTCCTTCGTAAGCATGTGAACTTCGTCGATGATGTATACCTTGGCTTTGGCTACCACCGGAGAAAAATTAATGCGTTCGATTAATTCGCGCACATCGTCGATGCGACGGTTGCTGGCGGCGTCAATTTCGATCAAATCCACCAGCGAACCATCTTCAACACCTTGCACCAATTGCTTACGTATCGCTTCGTCTTTGGTGCCGGTGCACAGAATGATCTTTGCCAGAATGCGTGCAACAGATGTCTTTCCGGTACCGCGCGTGCCGCAGAGCAGATACGCGTGCGAGAGCTGCTCCCGTTCCACTGCGCGCTCCAACGTGGTGACGACGTGATCTTGTCCTACAACATCGGCGAAGCTTTTGGGCCGGTATTTTAAGTAGAGCGTCATAGGAAGAGGAGGTGAGTATAACGCATGTGGTGTTCGGTATGAAATGTGGGTACGATGGTCTCGTATTTCATCAGCTTCTCCTGTATTTATGCACTCCAAGCGCACTGTAGCAGTTTCTGTCTTTGCCTTCGCGGCACTGGGTTTAAGTGCCTGCGGAGTGGATACGACCGGGTTGTCGGCGGAGTCCAGGCGCACTCCGGCAGGCAATCCGTCATCAGGCGTTATCGTCTACGAGTATGCGGATTTGCAGTGCCCCGCGTGCCAAGCCGCCAATGAATTGATTAAAAAGCCCTTGCTGGAAAAGTACGGCAAGCAGGTGCGCTTTGAATTCAAGCATTTCCCGCTTAAGAGCATTCACCGCTTTGCCTTTGAGGCGGCGCAAGCAACCGAGTGTGCAGCCGACCAGGGTAAGTTCTGGGAATACATTGATGTGGCATATGCCAACCAATCGAAGTTGAGTTCGACTGCGCTGCGTGAGTGGGCTGCCTCATTGCAGCTCGATGCGCCGCTGTTCGAGCGTTGCGTCGCTTCCGGTATTAAGACCGATGCAGTCAATGCAGATGCCGCACAGGGCATGAAGCTAGGAGTCGACTCTACACCGACGTTTTTCGTGAATGGTGCGCACGTAGAGCGCAACACCGTAGAAGCTATTTCGCAGGCAATTGATGCCGCGCTGAAACAGCAGAGTGTTCCGCTCTAGCCTCGCGCATCATTTCCTCACGCTCAATTGCGCAAAGCCGTATAAGCGCTTGAGTTTTACATCCCACAGCACGGCGGTGCGCATGTTTTGCAGATCTTTACCCTGCACTGCAAACGCCATGGGCCCGAACGGATATACTATTTCACCCAGATCTACAGCAGTCACATCCGGGAACGTGACGTCACGAGGATCAACCGCACTTGTGAGGTACAGGCGCAAGTTCAACCCGGGACGCGAGTAGAAATCCGACGATAGGTACAGCGCTCCGTTTTGCAATAACACATTTCCCTGCACGGTCTCCATGGCCGAAAGAAACGGACCGCTCAGACCGTTTTTCTGTGCGGTTTGCTCAATGGCAAGCGCCTCCTTTGCCTTTGCGATCTCCATCGTGATCATCTCGCGCGTAGCATCATCTTTGCTCGACGGGTCTTGGGTAATGATGATGTTGGCAAGAGTGTCGGCTAATTCTTCCAGGCGCTGGCTTTGGAGCAGCGTGTTGTTTTCCGGAGCGAGTTGTTTCTGCCCGCAGCCAGCGAACAGCGCAACGGATAACAGGACGAGTACGCGAGAGTGTTTCATAGGCCGCATATTCTTCCAAAAACCACCGTTACGAGCAACCGTCAATTCAGCGACACCGGAGGCATGTGCATGCCGCCGTAGCGGAAAGGCGTCTTCTCAAGCGATGCCGTGAGACTGCGTAGCAGGGTCAGCGCAGAGAACAAGCCGTTGTGGTACGACTCGCTCATCGGGACTCCGTTGTCGTGAATGCACAGCGTGCGCCAGTACAAATCCTTGGGATTCTGCTCTTTCTCCAGCCACTCACCCAGCGCGTTCACGCCGAATCCGCCATCGGCGGTATCTACGTGCGTCAATGTCGCGCGGCGCTTGGCGTACTCATTGTTGCGCATATGCTGCTGGCTCGAATTGGCTGCGTTCAGTACGTGGTCCTGCCTGCGGCCGCTGTCTCTGCCGTCTTTTACGCGTTGTGCGGTTGCCTCGGCACTTTCTTTGCTGGCGCCCTTTTTGGCGCGCTCATAGTCCAGGAAGTTATGGTCGCGACACCATTTGTTGTTGTAGGTAATCCAACGCAATTGATGCACCCCGCGGTTTGGGTGGTTGCTGCGTAGCAGCCGTACCACCATGTCCTGCATGAAGCTGGGCACCGAAGTGGAGACGACTTCGCTTATTTGTTTGCACAACTGGGCGCCGTTGGGCTTGTCCTGCTTTTCCCTCCCATTCTTTGCATCATTTTTCTTGTCCGACCGCATTTGCGTCAGGTACCTGCGCATGGAATCCAGCCTGGAGCGGTCGGAATCGTTTAAATCTTCCATTGCTGCCTGATTGATGTAGCGCTCGGCGTCTTCCCAGTCTTTTACGTCCAACGCGTGGCGGATACGTATAAAGACAGGGCGCTCCTTGTCGATATTGGTTGCATCCGTAATGCGCTGCTCGGCTTCCTCCACCCAGCGCAGGCGTTGTGTGTAGTGCATCATCAAGAAGCGCTCTGCCGGGATGATGTACATGCCGACAGCTGGGTTTTTCAATGGCGCACCTTTCTGATGCACTGCATCGTACCTGCGTCGTACTGCGCGCCATTTGGTCATGAGTGCGTAAATGGAGGTGGAATTTCCAGGCGACAAGAACCTGTCGATCATCTCTGGAGTTGCCGAGCTCTTGAAGATGCGCTCCATCCAGCTGCCGATCTTGTTTCCGCTCAAGATGCCTTCCTGTACCGCACCTCGTAAAATTCCTTGCGCTTTTGCATGCAGCTTCTTGAACACTTCGGCACCTTTGTCTTTCCCGTTCACCGCAAGTGCGGCGCGTACTTTCGCCATCAAATCTACGCGTCGATCGTAGTGCATGTTCAGGAACATGCTTTCGTCTTGGAGCATGCGAACATCGCGATTATCTGCAAGGAGCTTCAGCTGTGGATTCTTGAGTAACTCCTTGCGTTCGCTTGCAGCTCTTTGCCAGCGATCGATGTATGCCGGGAATTGCTGTTGAACCCAGTATTCCCTGGCCTTAAATTCAGATTCCGAGAAATACCTGGTCATCCATCGGTCATACGATGCTTTTGAAATAATTCTTTGGTCCAACGCTCGCTTCAATGGTTGTGTGAATCTTGCGTGTACATCCAATGCAGATCGCAACATATCGCGTGCATACCCATCAAAGAATTCCTCACGTGTTCTGATGTTATCAATTTCTGCATCGTCTTCTGTCAGCTTCGTTCGGTTTACCCATGCTTGTGTTTCTGAGGTACGTGAATGATTCGCTAAGCCTACCAATTCCATGACTGAGCGGTATTCAGCCATTTTTCGGTGCACCATACCCAACCGCGTTGCGAGCGCAGGGTCATACGATGACTCTGTTGCTTCGTAGTGGCCAACGGATTCACGGAGACTGACCATGGGCATGCCAGTATACTTGTGTTCAATAATATCCGCATTGCATTCGTCGCAATTTCCTATTCTGACAGGCAGGTGAAGTATGCTAGTCTCCCGCAGCACCGTTGATTTCCTCTTTCCTATGATTCTCTCCGATCGCGATATAAAGGCCGCAATCATCTCCGGACGCGTAAAGGTCGACAGTCCGCAGAGTGAGTTATTCCAGCACATTCATGCCAGCAGCATGGACTTGCGCCTCGGGAATGTGTTCAAGGTGTACGAGCACAGCAAGTATGCCCTGCTGGACCCAAAAAACCCGATGACGTTTGCCAAGAACATGCGCATCATCACCGTGCCCGACAACGAGCCGTTCATCATCCAGCCCGGAGAATTCGTCCTGGGTGTCACGCAAGAAACCGTCTCCATTCCCGATGATTTGGTGGTTCGCGTCGAGGGCCGAAGCTCGTTGGGTCGCCTAGGAATTATCGTCCACTCCACTGCCGGATTTGTGGATCCGGGCTTTTCGGGCACCATCACGCTCGAAATCAGCAACTTAAACCGCCTGCCGATTGCGCTATACCCCGGCATGCGCGTTTGCCAAATTGCATTCGAGGCGATGTCTTCCGCCGCCGAAACGCCCTATCACAAGAAGAAGGGTAGCAAGTACCAGGGTCAGGTGCTGCCGGAGGAAAGCCGTCTCAGCACCGATTTGGAGTTTGCGCAATCGATGATTTAGGTCGACTGGGAATTTTTCGAGACCCGTATTTTGTTTTTGCGTTCTCTTCGCTACAATTCGGTTCCGTGAAGAAGGTTGCACGCAACGTCACCGGCGAAGACTTGGCTAAGATGCTGAAAGGAGGCGTCATTATGGACGTGGTTAACGCCCAACAGGCACGCATTGCCGAGCAGGCTGGAGCGTGTGCAGTCATGGCTTTGGAGCGTGTTCCGGCCGACATTCGCGCTCAGGGCGGTGTTGCTCGCATGAGTGACCCTAGGCTCATTCGCGCCATCCGTGCGGCGGTGTCCATTCCGGTTATGGCGAAGGTGCGTATCGGCCATAATGCCGAGGCCAGGATTTTGGAGGCCTTGGAGATAGATTTCATCGATGAATCCGAAGTGCTCACACCTGCCGATCCGTTCGATCATGTCGACAAGTCCAAGTTCCGCGTGCCGTTCGTTTGCGGCGCTACCAACCTGGGCGAGGCTCTCCGTCGCATCAACGAGGGTGCAGCCATGATTCGTACCAAGGGAGAGGCGGGTACTGGCAACGTTATTGAGGCTGTGCGGCACATTAAGGCCATTCGCTCCGAGCTTGCCGCGCTCAAATCCATGTCTCCAGCGCAACTATCCGCCTATGCCAAGGAACAGCGTGTTCCTTTGGAGTTGGTAAAGAAGGTGAAAAAAGATCAGCGTCTACCCGTCGTGACCTTCGTGGCCGGAGGTGTTGCCACCCCTGCGGATGCTGCGCTGCTCATGGAACTTGGCGCCGAAGGAGTATTCGTCGGATCTGGCATCTTCAAGGCGAAAAATCCGGCAAAGGTCGCCAAGGCTATCGTGCAGGCTACCGTGCACTACAAAGACGCATCGTTGCTTGCCAAGGTATCAGAAGGTCTGGGTGAGGCTATGCCGGGCAAGGAAATCGACACACTGCCAGTGAAGCTGGCGCAGCGGGGTTGGTGAGGAATGCGGGTGTGATACACTTTCTCCGTGCTCGTGGGAGTATTGGCATTACAGGGAGATTTCGCGGAACACCTTCAGGTGCTTTCGGATATGGGCGTTGCCTGCATGGAGGTGCGTAATGTGCAAGATTTGGGCCGCGTCAGCCGTCTTATCATCCCCGGCGGCGAGAGCACGGTGATTTCAAAGCTGCTGAAGCAAACCGGCTTGGATACGGAAATTCGCAAGCGCGTTCTGCAAAAAAGCAAACAGCATTCGCTGTCCGTCTATGGCACCTGTGCCGGCGCCATCTTGCTTGCCCGTCGTGCAATCGGGAAGAACGCGCCAACTCCGCTGAATCTCATCGACATCGATGTTGAGCGCAATGCCTACGGCGAGCAGCTGGACAGCTTCGAGACGCCAGTCAAGATACTTGGCATTCCGCACAAGCTGACAGTGGCATTCATTCGAGCGCCTAAAATTCGCCGGGTATGCAAAGACGTGCAAGTGCTGGCAACGCACGATGGTCTGCCGGTGCTGGTGCGCCAGGGCAGGGTGTTGGCTGGCACGTTCCATCCGGAAGTTCGCGGAGAGCGCCACATTCACGAGATGTTTCTTCGGTACTCGTAGCGTTAGACAAACTCCGCCATCAACTTTGTTACATCGAACTTCTCCACTTCCTGCGTAAGCGTGGTGGTTTTGCCCTGGCGGGGGACTAGGCGCTCGTAAAAGTTCGGCACTTCCTCGGTGCGGTACAAAATGCCGGTGGCAATTCGCTTAGAGGTATCCATAGCAAGTGCCCTGGCCTTCTTTGCATCGTTTGGCACGTACCCTTCGTCCTCAACTTTGTAGCACTTCTCCAAGAGCATCTGGTGGGTTGCAAAGTGGTTGTACGTTGGGCATGCCTGCAGAATATCTACGAAGGCAAACCCGCGGTGACTCAGTGCCTCTTTCAAAATCCAGCTGAGCTGGTGGATGTCTCCGGTAAATCCGCGGGCAACGAACGTGGGCTCCAGCGAGAAGATGAAGTCCATGGAATTCAGCGTGAATTCCGGAATCCCGTTGGGCGATGTGTTCATCGGCTGGCCCTGCGGCGTAAGCGAGCTTGCCTGTCCGGTCGTCAGTCCGTAGTTGGCGTTGTTATGCAGACAGAAAACGAACGGATAATGACTGCGCACGCCGTGGACAATATGTCCCACTCCTTCAGAAAAACTTGCACCATCACCGCCGAATGCAATGACCGGAAGGGTATGGTTGGCAAGCTTTGCTCCCGCCGCAAAAGGGATGACGCGGCCATGCAGACCGTGGAAGCGATACCCTTGCAGCTTGTCGGATCCGTTGCCATGACAACCGACGTCGTAGCACAACAGCACTTGCCATGGCTCTAACCCCAAGTCCGCTAGCGCGCGTTTTACCGCCGTCCAAATGCCGTAGTTTCCGCAGCCGTCGCACCACGTGCAGCGCGTGGCGCAGTGGTACTGCTTCATGATCTCCGGATTCGGTACTGAAAGTGGAATGGGCATAACTTAAGCGGATGGGCTCTTCAGATGTTTGGAAATTAATTCAACAAGCTCGTCGTAGAAGAACGGACGACCGTCGTACTTCAGAATTTTCTTCTCGATCGCAATGCCGGTTTCCTGTCGGATCAGCATGCCAAGCTGTCCTTGATGGGTACCCTCTACCAGTATCACCCGCTTGGCATTGCTGGCCAACTCAGTGAATCGCTCGGTCTTCAATGGCCAGAGGTATGTGTAGTGCAGGTAGCCGATTTTCTTGTCCTTCAGCTCGGTGTTTTTCAGTGCATCTAGGACTGCTGTTTTCGTGCTACCCCAGCCAACGATCAGTGTTTCGGGCTTTGGGTCGCCATAGAGCTCGGCATCCGGCAGGGACTTCTTCAGTGCCTCCGCCTTGCGCATGCGCTTGTCTATTTGCGCTACTGCGTTTGCAGCGGATTCATCTACGGTGCCATCGGGGCTGTGCTCATCGCCTTGCGCACAGTAGGTGGCTGCTTTGCTTCCCGGCAGCCAACGTTTGGAAACTCCGTCTTTGGCGGAAGGGTCGTAGCGGTCGGTGCCCTTGAGTGCTGCAAGCTGCTTGGCATCGGTGATCAATTTACCGCGCTTGATGACGGTGCTTTTCTGCTCGAATGGCGCTTGCGTGTACAAGGCTTCGGCAATCTGCTTGTCGGTGAGCACGATGCTGCTGATTTGATACTCCTCTGCAATATTGAAGGCATCCGCCATGAGCGAGAATGCATCGTCACTGCCGCTTACCGCCATCACGCAGCGAGCAAACTCGCCGTGGGCCGTATGAATCGCCATGAGCAGATCTCCTTGGCCGGTCCATGTTGGTAATCCGGTCGCTGGTCCCGGCCGCTGTGCCAAGACGAATACCGTCGGATTTTCTATGATCGCATTCAACGAAAGCGTTTCGCTCATCAGGTCGAAGCCGCCGCCGGATGTGGCAGTGAGCGCGCGCGTTCCCATGAACATCGCTCCAGATACCATTTGCGCGGCTGTGATTTCGTCTTCGGCCTGCTTGATTGCCATTCCGGTCGCGTTTTGAATGCTTGCTATGTACGAAAGCAGGGGAGAGCTGGGTGTCATTGGGTAGCCTGCGTACATGCGCACGCCAGCGTGCACCGCACCCAGGCCCATAGCCTTGCTGCCGGTAATCAGCAGGTGGTCTTTCCACTTCTTCTCTGGCTTCGGCATTGCAACACGCAGTTTGCCGATCTTTTCGTCCTGATACCCATATCCTGTGTCGATGCACTGCATGTTCAATTCCAGCAGATCTTTTTTCTTGGCGAATTTCTCGCCGACCATTTTTTTGAGTGCGTCACTATCCTGTTCCAAAATCGCCCAGACGAATGCACTTAAAATGACGTTGGCTAAAATCGGCTTTGCCTTGAGCGTTGCGAGCATTTTCTCTATCGGCAAATTCACCAGCGTCAACCCTCGATCCGAAATCAGCTTTTCATCCTGTGGAGGAAATTTCCAGTAATCGGTGCTGTGGATGCAAATGCCGCCTGGCTTCAAATCTGCCAGGTTGTGCTCCAGTCCGTGGTGGTTGAGTGCAATAACGATGTTCACATTGGTTTCCGAGCTGCCGATCCATTCGTCCGATACATCCAGCTGATAGCTGGCATGCCCTCCTTTAATAAGTGAAGGATATTCGCGGTATCCAAACACGCAGTATCCGGCACGCTTGAGCGCCTTGGCGAGCACTTCGCCGATGGAATCGATGCCTTGTCCGGACGCGCCGACGATTTTGAGCGATGTGCGCATAGTTATCGCTGCTTTGTAGCAGGCTTGGAAAGTTGCTTGATGAGTTCGCCGGCCCACGTACGAACCTTCTCCTCTTGTCCGTAGGGCTCATTGACAATTTTGAGCGTGGGCAACAAGAGACTGCCGTTATGCTGGCGGATGTAGTCGGTTAAATGCTCGGCAGCCTTGGCGGTGAAATAATAGCGTTCGTCTCCTAGTCCCACCGCTGCACACACTTGGCCCTTCAGATCCAGTGCAGGCGCCGTTTTGAGGAGTAATTCGTACATGCTGGGACTTAATTGCCCTTCCACATTGTTGGTATTCCAGCTTCCGCATGCCAAAAGCGTAACGTCGCTTTTTATCAGATCCTCTGGCTTTGTTTGCTCAGCGCGCTGTTTCACTACACGAAGATCTTTCCCCTTTGCCTCCAGTTCGGCGCCGAGCACATCCACAACGTATTCAGTATGTCCCGAAGTCGATGCGTAAATAATCGTAACCGTACGCTGCATGGATCCGATTGTAGCAGCTAACACGACATTCGCACATCTTGCGATACTGTGCAGTTGAACGTATCGTATTTCGGCTCTGGGTGGTTATCCCTGCCTTGTTGTATGGGATCGCGACCCATCATTTACATCTTTGGACGATTAGCTCAGCTGGTTAGAGCGTTCGATTCACATTCGAAAGGTCCTCGGTTCGATTCCGAGATCGTCCACCATTGTCAGCTCGTTCTATGTTCTCGCTCGTACAAGCATTGGCGCCGATTCTGGTATTTGTCGTCATGGCGGGATCGGGGGCACCTTCCAATGCAGCTGTATCCAAGGCTCGCGATGCACAGCGTCGTGCTGATGTGAATATTATTCTCAACGCCGTGTATCAGTACGCCATTGATAATAATGGTGAGCTACCTGCAGGGATCCCGTCCGGACAAGCCAAGGAAGTCTGTTCCAACAACAGCCCGGTACAGCCGTGTGTGGATTTGCGTGTGCTAACGAAGGATTACCTCGTCGCGATTCCTACAGATCCCCAGGCTCCGGACGGCCACACCTGGTACACCATCGTCAAAAGCGGCGAGAACAGGATCACTGTTCAGGCATTGCATCCGGAAAATCAGCCAATCAACGTAACCAGGTAACTACGCCATTGTGTCTCTACCGCCGTTGCAGTGCCGCGTGAGTGCTGCGACTTCCTCTATAAACTGCGGTGATTGTTGCAACAGTGCACGCCTTGTCATTTGCACGGCATACATATTGTAGCTGGTATGCGTACCGACGCCCGACAAGTTGCTTGTGACAGCCGTTACCTCAGAGCGTGGCGCATTTGCTAAGAGCAGCGTTTGTATTTTTGCCAGACGAAGATTCAGATTAGAAGGATCGCGATTGATTTCTTCTTCTACTATACGCAGCACGCCACGGTAATCCCCGGACTCAAACAATGGCTGTAGTTCCGCATGCCTTCGGCAGAGCGACAAGTTGCCGGGCAGGTTTACGCCGTCTCCATTGCGCAAGCTGATGACGGTGTACAACATGCGCGCATCCAGCGGGGTAGGGTTTGTCCTGCTCTCTCTGTAACCGCGTTCCACCAGTTGCTCGTCCGTTTCGCCGGGTCTGCGTTCAATGGTCTGGATAGTTGCATTTGTTCGACCGCGAATACCAGTGGTGTCGACAATGCGCAGCGATCCATCGTTCTCAAACCACGCCGCCATGGCATGGCCGCTTCCCTCAATTCTATTCGGCGATACATAACGAGACGTAGATGTCTCAAACGCGAATCCTTGTTTGCCTTGCAGTTGGGCGATGTAAGCAAACAGCAGTGCTACATCGTCGCAATCGCCGCAGAGTTCGCCTTGTGCGTTCGGCGTGGTCAGGAATTCCAGCGGGTTGATCCAGCGCTCATCTGGCTCGCGGTGTCCGGGTCCGTTATTGATCATGCGCTGGCTGCTTCCGGTGTCGCGTGCAGTCGTGTAGACGAACATGTTTTCTAAAAATTCGTTTATTCGCTGCGGAGTATTCAGTCTCACTGCAAGATAACGAGCATAGCGTTCCGGCGTACCAAAGCGTTCCGGTGCATAACGGAATTGCTGGCGGAACTGCTCGCGCGTCGTTGGCCACGGCTCGTTGCGAATCTGCTGTTCGTCTACAGGTTGTAGCTCGGCTTGCGCATCACGGGCGCGAATCGGAGTTTGTTCAGCTCGAGCTGGCCGCGGCTCGCTTATGCGTCTTTCCAGCGACGGCCTGACTGTACTGAGCACCGATGAAAGCGGTGCTGCTGGACTTGGCTCATTCGGGGCGTCCTCTCCCAGTAGTCGCGATACGGCATCGAGAAACCTCTGCACTCCGTCGACGCGGTTGGCTTCGAATGAAGACGGTGTCTCTACACTCTCCGGACCGACACCAAGAGTTGCAGTCTCCTCTCGGCGCCATTTGTCGGATCCTTGCTGTAAATCCCTGATTTCCGATCGCAGCGCATCCAACTCTTTGGCAACCGGGTCGTCATCAGGCAGCTGCTCTCTCGCCGAAACGGAATTCCGTTCTGTACGACTGATTGTCCGGTCGAAGTTTTCCAGCAGTCCTTCCAGCACTTGCAGTAGCTCATTACGTTCTTTTGGTTCGGAGGTTTCACGACCCGATTCCGCTTCAGCAGATTGACGAATGATCTTTCCGGCTGGGTACACAAGGCCATACTGCTTTTCCAGTGCTTCAAACCGCTGTGCCAATGCCTCCGCCTTATTCGAAAAAGTGCGCGCGGTATCAATCGCATCCTGCACGCGGCTGTTTAGGGCATTTGTACTTGAAGGGTTTTTGTGTGTGCTCATACTGTATTTTTTTTATTATACAATATTTATTAAATATTAGCAAATACTGGCTGAAACAGTATATGTGCGAAGAAACGAGTTGCATGCAGCACGAATCGTGACCCATGTACGAAAGTTTTCCGTAGGCTGTGCGTCAACACCCTCGCAACACTCGCTTTCTCATTTCCTTCCCATTCTCTATGCAGCAGTCATTTCGCCCGGCACGCTCGGCAGCAATTCCTTTGCTGGCAGCATTTGTCGCGACATTGGTTCCGGTAGCAGCACTCGGGTTTTCCGATGTCGGTACCGGCGCGTCCTATTCCCACGCAATCAACGCCCTGAAAGAGAGAGGCGTGGTCGAAGGGTATGCCGACGGTACGTTCCGAGAACACAACAGCATCAACCGCGCTGAATTCTTGAAAATCGTTCTCGGTTCGCGCTTGAGCGTCAGCGGTCAATCGCTGGGCAAGGGACAGAACTGCTTTAAGGACGTTGAGGCAGATGATTGGTTTGCCCCTTGGGTGTGCATGGCAAAAACCGAGGGCATTGTTTCGGGTTACGAAGACGGAACCTATAAGCCAGATCAAGAAATCAACTTTGTCGAAGCGAGTAAGATTCTTTCCCTGGCATTCAAGCAGCAAGGCCAGGGTGGAAGCGAATGGTACGAGCAGTACGTACGTGCACTCGAAGACTCCAAGGCAATTCCCAACAGTATCGATGCTTTGGAGAAGCGAGTCACCCGCGGCGAAATGGCCGAAATGATGTGGCGCTTGACCGATAACATTACTGATAGGCCATCTAAGGGATACCTAAACGTGAAGCACCCGGAACTCTCCGTGAATACCGCATCCGATTCCATGCAGGTAGCCAAGTCGTGTATCGATCTGAAGGCCTTGGTGTCCGATGGCGCAGCCGAAAGGGAGTACGGCATGTACTACCAGAGAGGCTTGGCCGAAGATGCGGTTGCCGCACCCGCCATGGCTAACGAGGCCAAGGCACTGGGAAGCATGACGACGGGCGGCTCATCCGGAGGAGGGGATTACTCGCGCACCAATGTTCAGGTAGAAGGCGTGGATGAGGGCGACATCGTGAAGACCGACGGTACCTACTTGTACATTGCCAGTCCTTCCATCGGTTCCAAGATCAAGATCGTAAAGGCGTTCCCGGCAAACGACATGCGCCATGTATCTACGATCGAACTTGCAACCAACAACGGTTCGGCAACTCCGCAGGAATTGTATGTAGATGGAGACAGGCTCGTTGTCGTTGCGAATGCATGGTACAACCCGTCGCCACGAGATCCGCTGCTTGAAGACACGGCAACCGAGCCGGTATCCAGCAAAATGATGTGGTATCCGGGATACTACGGCATGAACCGGACTGAAGTGCGCATCTACGACATTGCCGAACGCGCTCATCCGACTCTGCTGCGCACAGTTGCTTTCGACGGTAACAGCGTCAGTACGCGCCGTATCGACGACAAGCTGTACATGGTCATGAACCGCAACCTCTGGTGGGGCGGCCCAATGCCCATGGCCAACGTTCGCACATCGACTTCGGTCACCGAGGCAGACGTAGGCGTCCCCACATTCAGCGACTCCGCAACCGGCTCCAAAGAGGCGCCGGTCAGCCGCTGCGGTCAGATCTCCATCTTGCCGCACGTGCCGCAGCCCGAATATATGATTGTTGCCGTTGTTCCGCTGAAGGACTTAAAGGCGGAAGTGAAGCGTGAACTCGTGGTGGGCAGCGCGCAGAATATTTACGCTTCGCTGAAGAACTTGTACGTCGCTACTCCGCGTTGGAACTACGTATGGGATGGCCGCGGAGGCAATACGTCCACCACGCAACTGTACCGCTTTGAATTCACCAGTGACGGCGTGGATCTGAAGGCCGAAGGATCCGTCCCCGGCACTATTCTGAATCAGTTCTCCATGGATGAGTACGGTGACACCTTCCGCATCGCCACCACCAAACAGCCGACTTGGAATGAAAAGGGAGACACGCAGTCGCCTTCGAGCAACAACCTGTACGTGCTCAACAAATCGCTGGAGCGTGTTGGAGAAATAGAAGACATTGCTCCCGGCGAGAGCATCTATTCCGTGCGCTTCATGGGCGACCGTACCTACATGGTTACCTTTAAGCAGGTTGATCCGCTGTTTGTCATCGACACGTCCGATCCAAGGAAGCCGAAGATCCTGGGCAAGCTGAAGATTCCGGGATACAGCGACTACCTCCACCCCTACGACGCAACCCACGTTATTGGCTTTGGCAAGGAAGTCGACGAGTCTATCGATAAAGACAAGGTGCATTCGGACAATGCCGTGTACTACACCGCCGTTCTCGGTATGAAGGTCTCCTTGTTCGATGTTTCGGATGTTGAACATCCGAAGGAGATGTTTAAAACGGTCATCGGTGACCGTGGCACCGAAAGCCCCTTGCTCCACGACCACCATGCATTGCTGTTCGACAAAGAGCGCAACTTGCTGGCTTTCCCTGTCACCGTCATGACATTGCCGGAAGGCAAGAAGCCCACTGATGAATATGCGTATCCCACACCGACATTCCAAGGTGCGTACGTGTACGACTTCTCGCTGAAGGGCATGAGCCTGCGCGGTACAATCAGCCATTACGGCGAAGATGCATACCTGAAATCCGGTGATACCTGGTACCCCAGCGGCAACGATGTCGAGCGCATTGTTCGCATAGAAGACTCGCTCTACACCATCTCGCCGCAGGAGGTGCAGAGTCACGGTGAGAAAGATGTGAAGTTGCAAGGAAAAGTGGATTTGTAATCTCTGCAACGTACAAGGCCCGCCCAAAGCGGGCCTTTTTTTCTTGAATCACTTGACGCCGTGGTCAAAATGCAAATACTGGCGGCCTATGCAAAATTTCCCAAAGGATTTGTCTCCAGACGGCGGCCGCTTGAAGCACGAGGACGCCATGTGGCTCATCGGAGTCATGTGCAAGGCAGAAGACGCCGCAAAGGAGCTGCTGGCACCGTACAATGCTGCGCCAACGACAGATGCGCTGAAGGAGTGCCGATATCAACTTGCATCTGCATTACTGCTTCAGCATTCCTTCGGAGCCGAGCGTCGCATGGACATCGTCTTGAGCTTGCAGGCCAAGATCGCCACAATCAACGAGCGGTTGTCGAAAGTTGCCGGCCAAGACGACGCTTCGAAGAAGGTAAATAGCGACAGTGCACTTCTGCAAACAGTCTCCTGACGCTAGAGTAGCTGCATGAAGCGTACTCAAACGGTTTCCGCGGAGCGCATCCTCTATAAGGATGAATGGCTATTGATAGTAAACAAGCTCTGCGGTGAGTTGGCCGTGGCGGGGAGTGGGCGCATGGACCGCCTGCCATTGCTCGACTTTCTGCGCAAAGATTATCCGGAATTGCAGCCGGTGCACCGGCTGGACTTCGAGACATCTGGCGTGTTGGTTTTCGCCCGTACGCCCCAGGTGCTCGATAAAATTCTGAAGTCGAAATTCGCGGGCTGGACCAAGCGTTACCGAGCCTTGGTCGTCGGCAGGCCGAGCAAACCAAAGGGCATCATTGCCATTCCGTTGCAGGCGCGCAGCGGGCAGGGGACTGTGGATGCCAAGACCGAATACGCCGTTCTGGATTCATTCGGCCCCGTGGGATATGTGGAGGCCGTGATCGAGCGTGGGCAGTTCCATCAAATTCGCCGTCACTTTGCCGCCATCAAGCATCCGCTCGTACTCGACGATGAGCACGGAGATAAGCGCTTTAACAAGTTGTTTTCCGGAAGCTTCACATACAGAAAATTTTTTCTGCATGCCATCTCCATAGACTTTCCCCATCCGGTTACAGGAAAGCAGATGCACATAGCAGCTCCGCTACCGCGGCAGTTTAACGATGTACTGCAGAAGATGAAGCAACGTGTTGAAGAAATGAGCGAGGAGCGCGGCCAGCAACGCCGAACATCCGGCGGCCGTACGCCACGCAAAAAGAGATAGTGCGTAAGCAGTAGAGACGCGTTGTCCCAACTGCTACACTTTCTTCATGCGTGTTTTGTCTGGCATCCAGCCCTCGGGCATTGCCCACCTTGGCAACTACTTCGGATACATCAAACCCAATGTGGATTTGGTCGGGAAAGGCGAGGTCATGCTCATGATTGCCGATTTGCACGCGCTGACCACCGTGCGCGACGCCGGCAAGCTCCGTCAGTTCCGCATGGATGTTGCAACGGACTTGCTCGCCTGCGGCTTTGATCCATCCAAAGGGACGCTGTTCTTCCAGTCGGATGTTCCTGGTCATCCGGATTTGGCATGGATTTTAAGTTGCGTCACGCCCATGGGTTTATTGGAGCGCGCCGTCAGTTATAAGGACAAGGTGCAGCAGGGCTTGGTATCAAACGTGGGTTTGTTTACGTATCCGGTTCTGCAGGCGGCGGACATTCTTATGTACCAGGCTGACACCGTCCCGGTCGGCAAAGACCAGAAGCAGCACATCGAAATGGCTCGCGACATCGCCCAGAAGTTCAACGCAGAATACGGTGAAGATTTTTTCACCTTGCCCGAAGCTCAGATTCGAGATGAGGTTGCCGTTGTGCCGGGAGTAGATGGCCGCAAAATGAGCAAGAGTTACAGCAATACCATCCCGCTTTTCGGTGAAGAGAAAGCGATTCAAAAAGCAATCATGGGTATTAAGACAGATTCAAAAGGTGTTGCAGATCCCAAAGATCCAGATTCGTGCATTCCGTACCAACTTCACAAACTGTTCTTGGGCACTGACGAAACAAAGACGCTGGCAGACAAATATCGTGCCGGGGGCATGGGGTATGGCGATGCGAAGAAGCTGCTGTTTCAGGCGTATATGGACCATTTCGGCCCCATGCGCGCTCGTCGAAGCGAGCTGGAAAAGCAGCCCGAGTACGTACACGATGTTCTTGTCGCCGGTGCCAAACATGCACGTTCGCTTTCCGATACGACTCTGGATCGCGTGTACAAGGCCGTTGGTCTGCGATAGTCGTTGAATGTGCCGCTGAAGTAGTGTAAAATATACTTGTCATACCCAAAACAACACATGCGCAAGAAGAAACAGCCGGTTCATGCATCTTTTGTGCAACCGATCATGATGTCCATGCTTTTGGCCGTTGCGGTCCCATTGGTGTCATTGGCATCAGCTAGAACAAATGCGGATACCGGGGCCAGCACGCCGGTATACGAACAGTACACTCCGCGCACCGACCAAAGCGGACTCGTGGACAGAGCCGCACTGCGCCGTGCACATCGAGAGCGTTATGCCCCTGACGCAGGGCAGGCATCTTCGTCTTCTGCTTCAGTCGATGCCGCTGCCAGCACCGAGAATCCTTGCGTCACCACGCCGAAGCAAAAGAGTCAATCATCGTCGTTGTCGCCGACTATGTTTCGCTACGATGATCTCACCGATACTCAGAAGGCAGAACTCCGCAAGCAACTGCGTATCGGCGGCTGCCCTTACGATGTGCTTCCGGGGTACAGGGAGTTGTGCGAACTCATGCTAAAACAACGTCGAGAAATCGAGGGGCATCCCGCTGCTACTCGTTTGCCACTGAAAAATCCGTATCAGGAGCAGTTCAGCGAGAACATCGATTAAGCGCATACATACGAGAGCGCTTGTCCTGTACCATGGCTGTCGTACGCCATGCAACTTCGCCTTTCTCCTTCGCGTGAGTATCCAAGCTGGCTAGCGCCGGTTGCTATCGCGGTAACGATACTCGTTTTTCAGCTTTGTACGATCAATCTGTACGGCGTGACATGGGATGAGCCGCTGCACCGCAACTGGGCCGAACTCTTTTTACGTTATTGGGAAAGTGGTGACTCGACGTATCTGCAGGCTATGCCTGGCAACGGAATGTACTACGGTCCGGCATACTTTCTACTGAACTATGCAGTGTCGCTGATTGGTATCCACACATTCGGAATGTCGCTGGTAGCATCCAGTCACCTGCTAGGCATTTTGGTCACATCCGCATGCTGCGCATTCCTGTTTTGCTATGTTCGCTCAGCGTTTGGTAACAGGACGGCATGGCTTGCAACTGCGTTCTTGGTTACGTATCCGCAACTTGTGGCACATGCCCAATACAATCCTAAGGATATTCCCGTACTTGCTGCAGCCGTGTGCGTTTTTGCCGCACTGAGCATGCTGATCAAACGCCGTACAATCCGATGGGCAGTCGTATCGGGAGCTGCGCTCGGCCTTGGTATCGCCGCGAAATTGAGTGCCATTTCGTTGATTCCCTCATTGGCGGTTGTTGCGGTTGTATCTGCATGGCAGGAGTATCGCTCCGGTGATGCATCTGCATTGCGCCGGTACGCCGCTTGGTCGGCAGTTATTGCTGGTACGGCCGCATGTAGCATGGTTGCTGCCTGGCCCACGCTATGGCGTCAGCCATCACTGCTTCTTGGAGCGTTGCAATTCTTTCTTGCCGAACCATTCTGGCCGGGCAAAGTCCTGTACTTTGGAGTCGAGTACTCCGGTGGCTCGTTGCCGTGGCATTACATGCCGGTGCAATTCTTCCTGGCGACACCGATCATCACTTTTGCGTGCTTGCTTGCAGGAACGCTCTTTGTCATCCGCTTCTCGCATAGGCGGGATGCATTGATACTCCTTTGCTGGTTCTGGGTTCCGCTGATACTAACGCTCAAGCCCGGCATGCCCCGTTACGACGGCATACGCCAGTTTCTCTTCTGTGTCCCGGCACTCTGTATTCTGGCGGCAGTCGGACTGGAAACGCTCATCCAACACTTCATACTTCGCTTCAACATCCGAGCAATGTTGTGCCTGGTTTGCGCATTGTTTGCCTGGAACGCCCTGGAACTAACGCGCATTTTCCCTTTTGGCGGTTCGTATGTGAACGAGTCGGTGCGCAGTATGCTGCCCCGCAATATTCACGATACGTTCGAACTGGAGTTCTTGGGGCCCACGTATCTTCAGGCGCATGAATGGCTCGTTCCCCGGCTCAAAGCCGGAGATCGAATTTGCGTGCCGATCGCAGAGTACCTCATGACTTGGTACGCCTGGCCCGATGGAGTGAATTTCGAATGCTCGGCGGCATCCACTTACATCGTCTACTTTACTCGCTACTCCAAGGCGTACAGGCAAAAATTTTCCACCCGCACTCCGGTATTTGAAGTTCAAAAATTTCATACGCCACTGCTTCAAATTTACGCTCTCTAAAGGCCATAAATACGGTTTCTGCGGCTTTGTGGTCAGCGTGAGCGCTGGTATCATGTTCGCCTGTGTCTCTTCCAACCATTCCCATGCTGCAACGCTCGGCAAGTGTCAGCTTTAAAATGTTCTTAGTCGGCTTCCTCGTCATCTTGTGTTACATCCCAAGTTTGATGGTGTACGGCTTGGTTGCCGAGAGACAAGGAAGGCAATACGAGGCAATTGCGGACATAGCCAGCAAGTGGGGCAATGCGCAGGTGATTGGCGGTCCGGTAGTGCACGTTCCCTTTGTCAGCAGCTATCGCGACGACAAGGGTGTATTGCGCCAGCAGACTTCTTCCGTCGATATCACTGCAACTAAGGTTGATGTCAAAACCCAGGTGCAGACAGAGGTGCGTTACCGCGGTATTTTCCGTGTACCGGTCTACACAGCTGTTGTGCAGGTATCGGGCGTACTGCCATCAGCGCAGGCTGCAGTGAAATCCGGCACTGCTCTTGCAGAAGGTGCCACCATGGACATCATGATATCGGATGTTCGCGGCATGATAGAGCAGCCGGTGCTTCAATACGGCAGCGCCCCTGCAACGTTCGAGCCAACCAGCGGTGAGTACGGTACGGTTACTCTTCGCGCACCGCTGAAATTTACACCCGGTGCAGATACGCCGTTCTCGTATAGCTTCACGCTGCGCGGTACTGAGTCGCTTGAATTCCTCCCATCCGCAAAACAATCCACAGTCTCCATGGATTCTCCATGGACCATGCCCAGTTTCGTTGGCTCTTCTTTGCCCGCAACCCACGAAATTACAGAGAAAGGGTTCACCGCCCGTTGGGATGTCTCTTCATGGTGGGCCGGCTCTTCCGCAGCCACGGTGGCTGCGGAAGAGTACGCACCCGCCACCCCAGATGCTAGGTTTGGAGTGAAGCTCCTTGAGACAACGGACTTTTACACTCTGGTCGACCGTGCGATAAAGTACGCGATCCTCTTCATCGGACTCACGTTCATGGTCTTGTTCTTGGTCGAGGTTCTGCATACCGAAAGAGTGCACCCGTTCCAGTACATTCTCGTAGGCGCTGCGCTTTGCCTGTTTTATCTGCTGCTGTTGTCGCTTTCAGAGCACCTGGGCTTTCTGCACGCGTACCTACTCTCGGCAGTTGCGACAGTAGTATTGGTAAGCGGGTATAGCATTGCAGTTTTAAAACACAAACGCTTTGGCACCAGCGTTGGTGTGCTCTTGGCGGTGTTGTACGGCTATCTCTATGCATTGCTGCAAATAGAAGACTACGCACTGCTCTTAGGTTCGGTAATCCTGTTCGTCATTTTAGCTACGGTCATGTTTATCACTCGCAACGTCGATTGGTATGGCAAAGATCCAAGCTAGTGCCAAAGCAGTCCGCAGAGACTTGCGAGTCATAGCGGATAAGAACAAAGCGGCATTCTATCCCTCGTTCTTCAAGACGGGAGCGGGGGAGTATGCCGAAGGGGATGTCTTTCTGGGAGTGAGTGTTCCAGCAGTCCGCTCCGTTGTGCGCCGATACAGAGAATTACCCGGAGATGAAATCATTCTCCTGCTTGCAGATCCATTGCATGAATGCAGGTTGGCAGCGCTGCTCATACTGGTCGATCAGTTTACACGTGCCGATGATGAGGGAAAAAAATCGATAGTCGAGTTGTATTTGCAGCAACTCGACCGGGTGAACAACTGGGATTTGGTCGATACCTCGGCAGCGGCAATTCTCGGCGAATATTTGGCGACAAGACCCAGGGGCATTCTGTATACCCTGGCTGGTTCAAAACACCTTTGGCGCGAACGCATTTCCATTGTCGCAACATTGGCATTCATCCGTCGTAATGATTTTACAGACACGATGGCTCTCTGCGCCCATTTTCTAACGCATGATCATGATCTCATGCACAAAGCATGCGGTTGGATGCTCCGGGAAGTTGCAAAACGCGATATGCATGTCATCAATTCTTTTTTGGACGCACATGCTGCACACATGCCAAGAACCATGCTCCGGTATTGCCTGGAAAAGCATGGCAGCCTGGAAAAGCAGAAGTACATGTCGGCAAAGCAGAGAAAGCAAAAAAATTGACTTAAGTGAAAGAATATTGATAATTGGCAAACTATGTTAACAACCTTAGAGCGTCAACATATCGAGCGGCACTTTCCGGATATCGATCCAAACAGCGTGCGTGGACGTTTGGGTATGGGAATTGAGAAGGTTGCGCTTGTTCTGTCTTCGGCGGCAGATGGTGTTAGGGGAAAAGTGTTAAAGCTCCTTCGTAAAGATACGCAGCGCGACCCCCTATCTTCGTTCGTGAGCCCCGCATTTACCTCGACAGCGGATGAGAGCCAGCGCGATGCGGATATGTGCGAGAGGTATTTTGGAAATGCAGTCGTTGTACCCACTATCATCCGCAGTACGGTCGGAGACGCATATTGCATTCTCCAGGACAAACTGGATATGGAGATGCTGACGCCGGCTATTCTCATGAAGCATCCAACATTGCTTGATCAATTGCGTCAGTTGCTCGATCAAGATGTAAAGCTGCAGAAAGACCAATCGCTATTCTTCGATTTCCAGGGCTGGGATCTTTGGAGAGTGCTCCTGGACCAAATTGCCATGGCAAACGTTGCCGTCATTTGGGAGGGGGAGAGGCCGGTGCTGAAAATCTTCGATCTGACACTTATGCGTACGCCGGCGCTTTCACCAAGAGCGATACCGCATATTCCTGCGTATGTTTCCAATCAGCGCAATAATGCACGTATGCTCCATTCCGTTGCCGTTGCGTAGTGTTGCTTTCTACCGGAATGCTTTACCATAAACACGTGCAGCATCTTACCGTAGCCGAGCGGCAGTATTTTCAGAAATACTTTCCCGAAGTGCACTTGGGCAACCTGGGCGGAATAGTCGGCATCGGTGCCCAGAGCATTGTCAGGGCATACGATATGCAGGGCGCATCTGTGCCAATGGTCATTAAGTATCCGCGCTGCAAAACAAGGCAAGATGCGTTCTCTCTCTATGTCAGTCCGTACTTCACCCAGCATCCGAATGAGGTCGCGGAGCACACGCGGCTTTGCCTGCACTACTTCGGCGATCGTGTTGTTTCTACGGAATTGGTAGGCTCGATCAAGGGAAAGAGGTTTTACATCGTACAACAGCGACTCAGTATGAAGCCGCTCACTTTGGATCTCTTCAACAAACATCCGGAATTACACGACGAACTTTCAGACGTTCTTCACCAGAATAGAAAACTTACTGCAGATACCGGGCTTTGGTTCGACTTTATGGGCTGGGATGCCAAAAGGATACTTCGCGACGAAGCATACATGCTCAATCTAGGAGTAATACTAACGGAGAACGATGGAGCCAAGCTTCGCATGTTCGACTTATCCTTGTACCGAATGCCCACTTGGCACCCTTTAACATGGGTGCACGGCGTACTTCGGTGGGTTCAGGCGAGAAACATTCGTCGGTTTGGCTTATCTTTCTAGTCCTGTCTTTTCTCAGTTTGTACTACAGACGAGCGAACGCGATTGGCAATCCTTAGAAACGTTGTTCCTGCCGCTATCAATGCCAATACATCATCGCTGAATCCAAGAGCAGGAATGAAGTCGGGGATAATATCAGTGGGCACAATCAGATACACCAGACCCGCAAGCAGAACCAACTTTGCAAGCATAGGGGTTTGCGGACTTGTCATTGCGCTGAAGAACAATCGCAACGTCCTGTGGAACTTTTTGAGAGTTTGAGGCATGGCTATTTCTTTATGTATAACACTGCGCCGCCCTCTTTAGCATCTGGTTGTACATGCTCAAACGTGAATACGTGTGAAACAACCCTCGCGCCCGGCTTGAGTGTTGGCCAAACCACTCGTTCAAACTTTCTCATCGTATCTGTCAGCAAATAGCAAAACACTACGTCGGCTTTGGAGTAATCCTGCTTCCATAAATCCCGAAAGAGCACATTCGCATTCTTTTGAAACAGCGATCGCATTCTGGCAACAATGTACGTAGGAACGGACCGCTCGAAGCCTATCGCCTTCGCACCTTTCTTCGCAGCGGCAAGCACCATTCTTCCATCACCGCAACCTGCATCAATAACGGTTTCACCTGAGTGAATATTCGCTAATTTCAACATTGCGTTCATTATGCGTTTTGGTGTAGCCACATATGGTGCGCCTCCACGCATCACCAAGAATCCCGGCAGACAGATAAGGAGCAGCGCCAACGAAATCCAGTGCACCAATGGACCAGATCCCCAAATCAGGATAAACGGAACTGGGAGAATGAGAAGAATGGCTTCAAACATGATAAATAGTGTAACACGAAATAGGCAATATCCACCTCTCCGCATTTGCACAAAGATATTCAATCTAAATGCGCAATTCTCTGTAAAGAATTAGTTAATAAAACTAATTAAAAAGCACAAAAAAATTTAAATATAAGATTCTAATAGTCAATAATTTATAAAATTTTTATAAAATTAAAAATATTTGAAAATTTTACTCATATAAATTATCATGCATTCATGAGAAACGTTACACAGTCAGTTAGTCTACTTGTTACGCAATCACCACTGCTTTTTGAGTTGATGAGCT
>CAZENR010000005.1:51014-89884 GCA_964513925.1 uncultured Candidatus Peribacteria bacterium | reverse complement strand
AACGCGGCGCGCACGCGTTTTTGGTTCTTTTTCCGCTTGGGAAAAAGAACATATCGCTTCAGCGCGACGTTTCCCGACTTTTTCTAAAAGTAGGACAGAAAAGTCCACCCAATGAAATGTTTTTGCTATTTAACTAAATCAATCGAACAATTTGATTCTTGCTCACAGGTATATCGAATCTCCAATAGGTCTAATGATCCAAAAATTCCTGTAGAAACGAATGCTCCAATCCAGTGTTGCTGATTATCATTTAGCGTTTGCAAAACTCTCAATGTTTGCTGCCCGTCTGATCCATACGCGACTGGAACTCCAGTTAAATCAAATGTCCTTTCGATGGGACTTTCTTTTAGAGTGAAGCCACCTTCAGTAATCTTGGAATTTCGCCTGGTTGCTCCCAAGTGACCTCCCGTTCTGCCATCATCGATATAAAAATAGACAGAATGAACTCTAGTCTCGTCATATCCAAAATTTGTTGCACTTGCTTTAACAATCAATTGTCCTGTTGCCAATTTACCAGTCGCTTTTACTCGATAAGAGTAAGCTACAATATTTTTTGGAGTAATCGGAAGAGACATCACGAAATTGTGATAAAGGGCAATCGACCCAGATTTAACAACTGGCTGATATTGGGGGAATTGTAAATCAGCGCCACTCGCGCTGCTAAATGAAGAATTTAAATCTACTTCCTTTAAATGATGTTCATATGCAACCAACCCAAATGAACCTGCAATCGCTAAAACAACTGACAAAACAATGCCTGCTACGCCTCCAAAAAATTCAGCTTTTTTCATTTGCTATGGATTGAAGAAGGAGACCGATAATAGTGCCAAATATTAAAACTGACAAAACGAGAAACGCATTATGTACAATTTCAAGGACGATGTTTAGTACACTTGTTTCCTTCATGATTGAAAGAAACAAGGCGGCAACTGCATTAAGTGCAGCTAGCCAAAGAAGCACAATTGCTCCTATAAAAGTGCTGCAAAAAACAGTTACTAAAAAAGTCGGCACGCCAATTGAAATCATTGGAATACAAATTCTGTGCCATTTAATACGCACATTTTGCACAATTAGTAGTATGGTGAACTTAAGTAAATAATACAATTCAAAAGGCCCCGTTTCCGGGGCCTCTTTGTATTTCTCCTTAGAAATCTCCCATTCCCCCCATGCCCCCCATTCCACCACCCGGCATAGCCGGAGCTGGGGAATCTTTCTTGGGAGCATCGGCAATGCCGACTTCCACGGTGAGGAACATGGCAGCAACGGAAGCTGCATTTTGCAGGGCGGAGCGGGTGACCTTCTTGGGGTCAATGACGCCTGCGGCAACCAAGTCTTCTACCTTCTTGGTGACGACGTTGTAGCCCATCTTGGCGTCCTTGGCCTGCTTGATCTGCTCAACAATCACAGAGCCGTCCAATCCGGCGTTCCCTGCAATGTTGCGGGCCGGGTAAGCCAGTGCGCGCTTGACGATGTCTATGCCAATCTGCTCGTCGTCGTTCTCGCCCTTGAGTTTCTCTAAGCTCTTCAGCGCGTGAATGAGTGCGGCGCCTCCGCCGGCAACGATGCCTTCTTCGCTGGCGGCGCGGGTGGCGGACAAGGCATCCTCCACGCGGTGTTGCAGCTCTTTCTGCTCCACTTCGGTTGCGGCACCGACCTTAATGACGGCGACACCGCCGCTCAGCTTAGCCATGCGTTCGGCAAGCTTCTCGCGGTCGAAGTCGCTCTTGGTGTTCTCTATCTCGGTCTTAATTTGGGCGGTGCGGGCTTCAATCTCCTTCTTGTCGCCGGCGCCGTCCACAATGAGCGTGTTGTCCTTGGTTACCACCACCTTGCCGGCTTCGCCCAAATCTTCGACCTTGGCGTTCTCCAGCTTCAGTCCTACTTCCTCGGAAATCACGCGTCCGCCGGTGAGAATGGCGATGTCCTTGAGCATTTCCTTGCGGCGGTCGCCGAAGGCAGGAGCCTTTACCGCAACTGTGGAGAAGGTGCCGCGCAACTTGTTGAGCACTAATGTCGGCAGCGCATCGCCTTCAATGTTCTCGGCGATGATAACAAGCTCTTTCTTACCCTTCTGAGCAAGGCCTTCAAGCAGCGGCAGAATTTCCTGCACGCTAGAAATCTTCTTGTCCGTAATCAGGATGGAAGCGTTCTTGAACACGGCTTCCATGCGGTTCGGGTCGGTGACGAAGTACGCCGAAATGTAACCCGAGTCGAATTGCATACCCTCTACGTACTCTTTTTCCATACCCATGGTCTGGCCGGCCTCCACGGTAACAACACCGTCGGAACCGACTTCGTCCATGACATCGGCAATAATTTTGCCAACCTCGGTGTCCTGGGCGGAAATGGTGGCAACTGCGGCGAATTCCTCCTTGGTGGAAATATTCTTCTTCTGCTTGTCCAGTTCGGCTACGACGCTGTCAACAGCCTTCATGATGCCGGTCTTCATGGCAATGGCGTTTGCGCCGGCAGTCAGGAACTTCAGTCCCTCGGCAATCATGCCCTCGGCAAGCACGGTTGCAGTGGTGGTGCCGTCACCGGCGGCATCGTTGGTCTTGGTGGCAGCCTCTTTTACCAGCTGGGCGCCCATATTCTCCCAGGCGTCTTCCAGCTCGATTTCCTTGGCGACAGTCACGCCGTCTTTGGTGACGGTGGGGCCGCCGAAGCTTTTGGCAATAAGCGCGTTGCGGCCGTTGGGGCCCATGGTTACACGCACGGCGTCCGCCAACTTGCGGATGCCCTTAATGATTTTGTGGCGAGCGTCGTCGCCGAAGGTGAGTTGTTTTGCAGACATGGTCAGAAAGGAAAGTGGATAGGGGAGTGGGGATTACTTCACAATGCCGAGGACGGAGTCCAAGTGCAGGACTTTTACCTCAACGTCTTTGCCGTCTTTGGCCTTTACCTTCAGGTCATCGCCTGCGTAACGGCCGAACAGCACCTTATCACCGACCTTCAGGAACTTGGCTGGATCGGGACTGACAACACCCTTGTCGTTCATAATGCCACCCTTGCCCATGGCGATAATGACGCCCTCCTGGGGCTTTTCCTTCGAAGAGGTTTCGGCGATGACAATGCCGGAAGCCGATACCTGCTCTTTCTCCAGGGGCAGGATAAGCACGCGGTCTCCCAGCGGCTCGATGGATACGGCCAGCTGCGGAATACTCGTGGAATTTTTGGTCTGTGCCATAACAACTGTGGGAGGGAAAAATGTAAGTTAGCACTCATTAGTCTAGAGTGCTAGCAAACGGCAGTCAAGAGTGCCAGCCGCCTGTTATCTGCCTTGCGCAATGTTCAACTCGGGCGTACTTGGCACCGGTAGAAGTTCGATCGATTGCACTCCGCATTGATCATCGATGCAAAACGGTACCCGCGACCGGTAGGGGAGTACCAGCGTTGCCGGCTGCAGATGCTCTTGTTGCTGACGGAGTACGTCGCCAAGTGCATCGTCTATATCACTCACCTTTACGCGGGCAATGAGGCCTGCTGCGGTAACACGGAGAATGTACTGCTCGTTCTCTTTCACAATCACGAATCCCACAGCACTTTTTTCCGGTTCCTTCAAAGAAGAGGTTACGGCGGTAGTGAGACTGGAATTGCCTCCCAGCCGGAACTCGCTCTGCTTGCCATCGCCATGCAGACGCACACGCAGCCTTGCGGACTGTTCTTCGTCCAGGCGTACTGCGATGCAATGTTTTCCCAGGCATACGTCTCGCTGCTGGAGCACTTTAAGTAGGTTCGCGGCATGGACATCTTCCAGTGTCAGCGGTTCGGGGGTATGCACTGTTGCGTTCAGTACTTCCTGCGTTTTTCGTTCACTGCCGTGTTGCGGGCGCCATTCCAAATACGCGCAGCAGCCGACTACCGCTGCCAGTATCGTGCCGGAAAGCAGAACAATGCGCCTCTTGGTAGACGTTCCTGCCGCCGGCGCCGCAGAAACGGATGGTGTGCGTTCGAAGCCGTCTGGCAGGGTTGGCTTGCGTATTCTTGCAGTGTAGTAGCGTCGATGCGCTTGTCAAAGAAAGGCCCGTTCAGTACAGTTCTGCGCGCGATAATCGTTGCTCTTTCACTCGTCCGTGCCCAGATGGCGGAATTGGTAGACGCGCACGCTTCAGGAGCGTGTATCCTCACGGATGTGGAGGTTCGAGTCCTCTTCTGGGCACCACGTAGCATCGCAAGCAATACTTCATCTTCCTGCGTATTTCTCCTGGCATCACAGCCTCTTTTTCGCAGAAGATCCACAAGAACTCGTCAGTGCATTGGAATATTTCTGGCAAATACTTGCATGCTTTGTCATAGTGCATTGCGTCATGCACGATAGATCGTTCAACGCCTGTTTCGCCTCCGCGGACTACCAAGACACATTCATCAGAGTTGGTCCCACTCTCAAGGAAGGGCAAGAAGTCCCCGGAGAAACACCTTTGTTTGTCTTGAGCAACACGGGTCAGCGTATCGATTACCAGCAGTTCAATTTGCGCGAGGTCGATTATCTGCCTCTGGCAGGCGTGGAGGTCGGTGGCAAATCCAGTCACGTGCTGTTTAGCGAGCGTCTTCGCGAACTCACGCGCATTCTCTTCGACCGGGACCCGCGCGAAGCAGACGTGGCGTTCGTGCTGGAATCCAATTGGCTGCCCAAAGTAGGCTACCATGCTTTCTACACGCCGACGGCAGCGTACCAGCTACATTTGCGCTTGGTTGCCGAAGATATGATGAACGGTGCGGAGGTTGTATCGGAAAGTGCGAGACGCAGCTTGGCGCGTCTGCTCAAGCACAACGCCAGGAGGATAAAGCAAAGCTAATCTGGCTGTTGGGTGCTTCGGCCCTCACGCGGTGGCAATGAACTTCATCGACAGCGAGTTGACGCAGTGTCGCGTATTTTTTGCAGTGAAGCCTTCGCCTTCGAATACATGCCCCAAGTGGCCGTCGCAATTGGCGCAGCGGATCTCCACTCTTCTGCCATCGGGGTCTGCAAGGCGGCGCACTGCACCAGTAATCTCTTGATCGAAACTCGGCCACCCGCATCCGGAATGGAACTTCGCATCGGATCGATACAGCTCGGCATTGCAGCGCCTGCAAATGTATGTGCCGGTACGGAACTCATTCTCATACTCACCGCTGAACGGTGCCTCGGTACCCCTGCGCACAAGGATATCTTCCTCTTCCGGTGTCAGTGGATTGAGCTGCATGCAAGCATTCTCAATGTTAACAGCCCGATTCGCAATCACCTCCCATGCGAAGTTGTATGTTAACTTGCCGCATGTGCTGTATTTGCATGTACGATGCTTGCATGAAAATACTCGTTGCATCAGCATTGCTGCTCGTTTCCTGTATGCCTGTTTCGCAGAGCTCGCAGGGAGAAGCACAGACAAACGATGCTGTATTGCGCCGGGCGCTTACGCCGATTCAGTACAAAGTGACGCAGGAAGAAGGCACGGAACCGCCCTTCCAGAACGAGTACTGGGATCATCATGAAGACGGCATTTACGTCGACATCGTGTCGGGTGAAGCGTTGTTTAGCTCACGCGATAAGTACGATTCGCACACAGGCTGGCCGAGTTTTGTAAGACCACTTGCACCAGAGAACATCGTCACGCGTACTGACACGTTGCTCGGGTACGAACGAATCGAAGTGCGCAGTGCATTGGCTAACTCGCATTTGGGTCACGTATTTGATGATGGTCCAAAACCGACCGGTTTGCGATATTGCATCAACTCGGCAGCCTTGCGATTTGTTCCTGCCGCGCGACTGCGCACCGATGGCTATGGCGACTACGCCGACGCCTTCGGTCTGTAGCGCCGCCGCGCAACGCAATGTTTCGGTGCACTGTCGAGGGCTTCTCCTTTTCGCAGATTGCAAATCTAGATCTAGTTCCCTATATGTAGTTAGCTACGCTTTTTCTGCATACTATATGTTGTATTCACCGGTGCTCCGCAATTGGCTAAAATTCCTGTTGGGATGGGCGACCTGCTTCGTGTTCCGCCTGCTGCCTCATCGCATTCCCAACGTAGAGCCGATCCTTGCAACGGTCATGCCGTTTTCGGAGCGCATGGGTGTGTGGGCGGGCATGGTGTTTGCCGGAGCATCCATCGTGTTCTACGACATCTTGCTTGGCATGGTGGGGGTATGGACATGGGTCACTGCAGCAACGTACATGCTGGTTTCGGCAATGGGCACGCTGTTCCTCCGCCGTAACAAGGGCGGTGTGCTAGGGTATGCGATCTTTGCAGTCGTAGGCACGCTTGTCTACGACGGCATTACAGGGCTTGCCATCGGTCCGTTGTTCTACGGACAGCCATTTATGGAAGCGCTTGTGGGACAGATTCCCTTCACCATCAACCACTTGCTCGGAAACCTGGTGTTTGCCGCAGTGCTCAGCCCAATACTCTATCGCTGGGTAGCCGATAATCGGCTGTTGGAATGCCCTTTCTGCGCCAAACCTGCGCTACAGTAGGAATTGTTTTCACCCACTACCAGATGACTGTACTCCCTGCCGTACCCGACAAGCCCATTCGCGTTCGCCTAGAAAAACATTGGACTGATTGGCTCAAGGTGTTTTTCGTTGTGCTTGCTGTAGGCTTTTGTGCCTTCATCATTTCGCGTGAGGCGCCCGGACTTGCTGGTACCGGAGTAGTCGAAGTGACATTCGACGAGCATTTCGTAGAACGCAACCCGGTCGCGACAGATGAGAATGTCGATACCATCGGTTTGATTGATCTACATGGATTGATCGTTAGTGAAGATGTTGCTGCAAACGAGTTTTCCGACCAGACCGTAATTACACCTGACATCGTCCGCACTCGCCTTGCCGATTTCCATCCTGATGACGGGTTTTCCGCGGTCGTCATCCGCATGACCACCCCAGGCGGTATGGTGACGGCGTCGGATGAGATAGGCAGGATTGTTTCGCAGTACAGTAAAAACGTCTTGCCGGTTTTCATCTATTCAGACGATCTGCTTGCTTCCGGCGGATACTATATCGCTGTGAATGCCGATGGTATTTTCGCTCACAAGCTGGCAACAGTCGGCAGCATTGGCGTCATCTACGAAATTCCGAATATTCAGGTGCTAGCCAAGCAAAAACTGGGTGTGGATTTAGAGGTGTACAAGACCGGTCCGTACAAGGATATGAACAACCCGTTGCGCGCTCGTACAGCCGAGGAGAAGCGGATGATAGACGCCGATTTGCAGGAGAACCTGCAGGCATTCTTATCCGAAGTACAAGAGGGCAGGAAGTTCACTGCGAAGCAAGCGGCATCATTTGCCACCGGCAGAGTTTGGAGCGGCCAAGAGGCTGCCAGACTCGGGCTTATAGACGGGGCATTCTACGATGACGAACTGGCAGATAAGTTACGCGAAGTGCTGCAGACCAATCATGCAATCGTCTACATTCGATACGATGAGCCTCCTTCGTTGGTAGACGAAGTCCTCGATGCCGCCGGAGTACGAGTGCGACAAACCCCAGAACAGGCTCTGGCTGGCCTGCTGAACCCATTGCGCGCAGGTAGCTATTACCTCTTTCGAAGGTAGTCTTACACCGCTATTGTTCGAACAAGCTAAATTTGACTTAGTAACATAATGTTTTATAATAGTATTATGAGTACCATGCATTCACCACGCCAGCGCGACATTGCAGACCGTGCCCTTGGGCAACACGTGGATTCTGCGTCACCGGAGGTTCGCGCGTTGGTAGCAGGCTTGTCTGACTACGAACGAAGTAGAATTCAGCCGCTTCTCGAAGCAATCGATCGGCGTGCCGCTTCGGGTGCATACATGTTTACCGACAGGCAGGATATTTCCGTTTGGGAGCGCGAGGGTGAGCCCGCTCAGTATGGAGCCCGACACAAGCCTGGACTTGAAACATCTTTCCAAAACGATGTCTCCGCTGCCCGCAACGCGTTCCAGCACAACGGTGGCGAAAGTAAGTTCGACGCATTCGTTTCCAAGTCGCAGCGCGCATTCTTGGAGCGCAGGAAATCAGAAGAGGCAGTCATTCCAGGTGATACAGTAGCTGAGCTGCTTAGCTACATTGATGCCAGCCCTGACACGAAGCACCTTTCCAAGGAGCTGACAAAAGCCTCCGAGTGGCTGAAGGCGCAGCGTAAAGCCGACATAGCCAAACAACCGTTCTTCAAGCGCATGGGTGCAAGGTTTCAGCGCTTCCGCCAGCTCCTTGGCAACGACCATCCCACTGAACGCATAGACGTCATGTCGCAAGTCGTTGCTGCACTGAACGCGGCAGGTCCACGCGAGCAGCTCACAGGAAACCAGGTATCGCAAGCGCTTAAACAGGCCTATCCGCAGGCATTCTTCGTGCCGGAAAACGCAGTGGTGCCTCCAACGCCGGAAGCCAACTAGTAGCGGAGTATATGTACGTTGGGTGTCGGACTACGGTAGAATCGACCGTATATGCCGCATGCCCTTCGCCGCACCTGCGAAACATTGCTGCTGACACTACTTGCATTTTCAGTGCTCTGGAAAGGCGGGAAGTCTCTGGAGACAACGTGGCTTTTTGCTGCTGCCGGCAGCATGTTGATTCTGCTGCAGGCGTTGTGGAGCACGCCTTCCATTGCAGTGCCGCGGCGTCTTTGGTGGCCGGCAATGATGTTGTTCGTCTGGACGGTGTTGTCGTTTACATATTCCTCCACGCGGAATTACGGCTTCGACGAAGTGTTGCAGTCGGCTGGGGTGGCACTGCTGCTGTGCTGGGTCATTCGGGAGCAGCTCTCAAGCGCAGATCCGCATTCGCTGTCGTTTCGGGTCGCACGTACCATTGCCGTCGTAGCGTATGCCGCATGCGCTATCGGAGTGCTGGTGTATGTTCTCCAGCCGGTTAATAGGTTTGTCGGCTCATTCTTCGACCAGCGATTTCATACCGATTACTGGCCCAACGCTTGGGCGCAATTCTGCCTGCTTGCCTGGCCCATGGTGGCTTGGACCGTCTTTTCTCCCGAGGCAGGCTGGAAGCGCGATCAATTCTCGGTGTCGCGTGTAGTGCTGCATTGGGCGGTGGTCGCGTTCTTTGTCGGATGTCTTCTGCTTAGTTACTCGCGAGCCGGATTCCTGGCCTTTGTTGGTCAGTTAGCACTGTGTCTCTTCTTGTTAGCCTTCGGTATGCGTAGGCGCGTGAATTGGCATCAGCTCATCGTTACAACACTGTCCGTAATATTTTTTGCCATGCTGTGGTTTTCCGCCATCAACGTACTGCGATCGCATTACCACCCGGTGGAATCGGTGCTCCGCAAGGCAACATTCAGCTCGGCTGAAGGGAATTCTTCTTTCTCCGAACGCGCACAGTTTTGGAAGCAGGCATTGTCACTTTCGTTGGAAAGGCCGCTCACCGGTTGGGGCCCCTACAGCTTCCGCTTCGTTCAACCCCGTCTCCAGCAAGACGTACTGGCCACTTCCGACCACGCACACAACATCGTTCTGAAGTACGCAATGGAGCGCGGATGGCCCGCTGCGATACTCCTGCTGCTGCTCATGGGTGTCGCCTACGCCCATGGCTTGCGGCGCTGGTGGCACGGTGTTTGCCATTATCAACACGGAACGCACCTTACTTTAGCCTTTCTTGTAGCTATTGCCGGTGTAGCTGCTCACAATCTTGTGGACTACAACGTGCAGTTTGTTGGCATCCTGCTTCCACTCACACTGGTTACGGGTATCGTTTCGGTGCCATTGTCGCCACGTACCACGCCTACCCGCGCAAAGGCGCAGCGCGTTGTGGAGAGTATCTTGGCAATGCTAGTGCTGGCATTTGCACTGCGTGAAGGGTATTACCTGCTCATCTCATCGCGTGGAAGACATGCCGAGGCTCAAGGCAAAATGCTGCAGGCAATCGTCTGGTATACCGATGCAGAACCTGCACTCTTCACCCGAGATCTGTTGTTGAGTAAAGCATCGCTACTGCTGGAGCCAGGAAAGTTGGACGAGGCTCACTTGGCAGAAGCCGAGCAGGCATTGAGCGATTACCAACGCGTGAATGCAGAAGATGCGCGTCTATGGAAGTTGCGTGGCGACTTGGCCGTTGCGGCGCAGCAACCGCAGAAGGCCACGGATGCGTATCGTAAGGCGTATGCTCTCGGGAAGTACAACGACATCGGCATCGCGCACTTGTTGCTGCGAGAACTTGCAGGTCCGAAGGTGCGCGCCACCCCCGAAATTGATGCCTGGCGAAACGAACTTGAGCGAGTCTTAAATGACTTTGCATTAGCCATTGAGGAAAACGCCCATTTCATTTCGCTCTCTCGAAACGTTGAAGGTGCAATGGAGACGGCGTCACTGCTAGCAAGGTTGTATCCCCAGGATGCAGATGCATACAAGCAGCTGATAGAACGCATTCGCACAAAATCTGAAGATGACCGCATCCATTTCCAGGCGAGGCCGGACGGCCTGCTATGGAAAGCCTCACCTCAGTAACGGCAATTCGGCTGGAAACTTCCAGCTCCGGTGGTAAGATCCGCCCGCGCTATCCGTCAGCGTGTGTATTCCCCCCCCCACTGATCATGAAGTCCAAACTTTCTCTCGTCTTGGTATCAGGTACTTTGCTTGTACTTGCCGCTTGCGGCAAACCAAGCCAGGAAGTTCGCGTAGAGAACCCAAGCACTGAAACCGGCGATATTCTGGAGACGGAGAAGGTACAGGTGTTCATGAACAACGGGCGTGCAATTACCGACCCGCAGCACGGTCGTGAAAATGGTTTCTGGTACGGTGCTGTCAGCGGTGTAAATGGCACGAATGCCAACGGTGTGGGATACACGTATGCCTTCGAAGATGGTGCGTTTCTACACACGCTCAACGTGAATGTGAAGAAGTTGGACAAGGGTGAATATTACGTAGCCTGGCTTACGGAAGAAGCCGGCAAGAACCCCGTGAAACTTGGCTGGTTGGCCAACTTGTTTGGCGATGTCCGTCACAGCGTCAGCTTGGACACCAAGACGAACATTACCAACCACACGCACATTCTAGTCACCAAGGAAACGACAAAAGACCCAAGCCAGCCGGGTGTCGTTGTGGCAGAGGGTGATGTAAAGCGCTACGACAGGCCGCAGTAGAACGTAGGGCTATTGCCCTGAAGTTACTTGCCTGAACCCGGTTCAAGTCTTTTGCTTACGCGGGAATCGTAATCGCCGGAAGGCTGAGCACCATCACCAGCATCATTGCAGTAATGAGTGCAACGTGCGTTAGCACGAGCGGGGTTGAAACACGATATGTTGTGAGTTTCACGTGATTCATTATAGAAAGGCGGAAAAAAAGGGAGGCATTGTAAGCAAGGTGGTTTTGGTGTCTAGTACTTTTTCTACTCCGACATTTTTCGAACTACAAAGCAATAACTGGGTAATTTTGGCTAACAGAAGATGTAAATGTCACCATCAGTTGCCAGCGCACACAAAACTATGTACAAAAAAATTGAACAATTCTGCCTAACTGCAACTATTGTCAAAAACAAAACAATGTTCTGAAACACATTAAGGAAAATCGGTAGGCTCGCAAAACCGTCAAGTCCGCGCTGGTGCTGCGGCAAGAGAAGACTCTGGCACTGGCAGTGATTTTTCTCTATGCTGCAGTGCGTTGGTTTTGGTCGTATCGGGGCGTAGCTCAGTTGGTAGAGCGCGTGGTTCGGGACCACGAGGCCGCTGGTTCGAGTCCAGTCGCTCCGACCATTCCATTCTTTCGCGTCACGAACTCGTTCGGGACCATGCCGCTAGCCCGCAGGCGACGAGTCCAGTCGCTCCGACCATTCCATCTTCAGCGTTACGAACTCGTTCGGATGATGTCACCAACCCGCACGTCAGTCGGTTCGGGCGCATTCACTGCTTTTAACCCTCCTAGTCCCTTCGCCGACATGTATGCCTAAGAAGAACGCCCTGGCACTCGCGTCGATTTTCTTCACGGTATTTCTGGATTTGTTGGGTGTAGGCATTGTCATTCCGGTGATTGCAGCCGTGGTGCTAGAAAACGACGGCGGCCTTCTGCCATCGTATGTATCGCTGGAATGGAGACCGGTTATCTTGGGATTACTCATTGCAGCATATCCACTGTCGCAATTCGTAGGGTCGCCACTGCTCGGGGCGATTTCCGATCATATTGGCCGCCGAAAGGTCCTAATTACCGTATTACTTGGCAGCTGCGCAGGATACTGCTTGTTTGCACTCGGAATCATTTGGCATAGCTTGCCGTTGCTGTTTTTAAGCAGGGTCATTGACGGATTTGGAGGCGGCAGTGTCGCAGTGGCCATATCCGCCATTGCGGATATCAGTCACGAGGACGAAAAAGCTCGAAACTTCGGGCTTATTGGCACCGCATTTGGCCTCGGCTTCATTCTTGGGCCGTATATCGGCGGCAGACTTTCCGATCCAACTACACTCAGTTGGTTTACATACGCAACGCCATTCTGGCTTGCAGCCATGCTTTGCTCCATCAATGCGCTACTAGTCATCTTCTGGCTCCCCGAGACGCTCAAGACCTCCATCAATACAAAAGTGAGTGTGCTTACCGGCGTGCGTAACATCCGCAAGGCTTGGGACATGCCCAATCTGCGTACCATGTTTATCGTGTCATTCGTTCTTGCGTTTGGCTTTAACTTCTTCACGCAATTCTTTCAAGTCTTCCTTATAGAAAAATTTCACTTCAGCCAGAAGCAAATTGGGGATTTATTTGCCTACATTGGATTATGGATCGTGCTGACGCAGGGTGTGATTCTGCGCCCTATTTCCCGTTGGTTCTCTCCGGCGGGCATTTTGTCCGTATCGGTACTTTGTCTGGCCATGGTCTTGCCGCTGCTAGTCATACCCGAGCATCCAGGCGGCATGTATTTCATTCTGCCGTTCATTGCGATGTTCCAGGGCCTCATTCAGCCGACGTCCATTGCCGTGGTCTCGAATCTTGCAACTAAAGAGTCGCAGGGAGAAGTAATGGGTATCTACCAATCTATCCAGTCACTTGGCATCGCCATTCCACCTATTATCGCGGGCTGCATAGTCACGGTGCACAGAAATATGCCTACCCTGGTCGCGGCTGTGTGCACGCTGTTTGCATGGGTATTGTTTGTCTTCTTCTTCAGGCGCGAACACCGAGAGCTGTTTAAGGAAGTATAAAAAAACGGACCGCTCGTTTTAGCGGTCCGTTTCAAGGTATTCGCTTAGTTGCTAGAGGAGCTACTGGACGAGGAGTCGTCGTCGGAGTGTTCGCCGCGCTTTTTCATCTTGTCCTCCATGCGCTCCATCTTGTTTTCCATTTTCTGAACCTTCTTTTCCATCTTGGCTTTCATCTTTGCCAGCTTCTCGTCGGCCTTGCACTTGCGCCAAGCCTTCAAGGCCTTGCTGCGCTGATCGCGCTTCAGCTTGCCGAGCATGGGTGCAGCGCAACCCTGGGGCGCAGTGGAGCTGGAAACGCTCGATGATACGGAGGAAGAGGTTGCAGTGCTCGAGGAAACGGACGATGAAGAGGAGGTCGAAGTGGATGAGCTAGAAGAGGTGCTGGCTGCGGAAGACGAGACGGAGCTGCTCTGCGAGGAGGAGACGGATGTGCTCGAAGCAGAAGACGATGAGGACGAGGAGCTGCTCTCGTTAGTTTGAGCAAATGCTGCGGTAGCCATGCTGAGCACGAGTGCCCCGGCGACCACGGCAGAAACGGAATGCATGTTCTTCATGAAGATGGGGGAAAAATGACCAAGGGATTATACTCGCTTTTTTGGTCCCTGCACTTGCATAAATGCCGAAGCGTTTCATGTTACGCTTTCGTTTTGAAAAGGAATTTCGCTAGCATGAACGCATGCCAACAACGCTTTCCGCCGGTTCACCTTCCCCAGCTTGGAGTGCCCTTGACCAAGATGGAGCACAACATTCTTCCGAGAGCTGCAAAGGTTCATGGTTGCTGTTGTATTTTTATCCCAAGGATGACACCCCGGGCTGTACCATCCAAGCCTGCGGCATTCGCGATGTCTTCGACGCATTTGACGGCAAAATTACCGTATTAGGGGCAAGTAAGGATTCTACCGAGAGTCATAAGAAGTTCATCGGCAAGTACAAGCTGCCATTTCCGCTGCTGGTCGATGCAGACCGCAAATTGATAGAGTTGTTCGGCGCCACAGATCAGGGTTTTGGCAAACGCGTGTCATTTCTCATCAATCCTGCAGGAGTGATTCAGAAGATCTACACCGGGTTCGACTGCAACGTGCATGCAGCCATGGTGCTTGCCGATGCGCAGGCAGCAGGTGCCTAGCGTTGCGCTATTGCTGCTGCAGGCCTTGCATGTCCTGCACGTACGAAGCCCGAACACGGTCTACTTCTTGCTCAATTTTCGAACGCATCTCTGGCGAGAGATCGGGTCGGAAGTTGTTCAGGTACGTATTAGCTTGCGCGTAACCTTGTTTTGCTGAAAGTAGCAGCCAGTAGTAAGCCTGTGCGTAATCCTGCGGCACCCCTTCGCCGTTACCGAACATGGCCCCCAGGTTGTATTGTGCCTGCGGCAGGCCACGGTCGGACGCGTTGCGGTACCACTGCACTGCTCGTTTGAAATCTTGTTCAATACCCTGTCCGGTGCGGTAGGCGTTTGCCAAATTGTATTGCGCCTCGGGCAAGCCCTGTTCGGCCGCCTTGCGGAACCAGTTCACCGCTTCGGACGGATTCAATGCCACACCGCTGCCGGCAAGGTATAGGTTACCCAAGTTGAACTGGGCTTCTGCTAGACCTCCCTCGGCTGCCTGCCGGTAATAGAAGGCGGCTTTTTCCATGTCTATGCTTACATTGATCCCGTGTTCGTGATCGTATGCGAGCTTGAATGCCGTTTTAGCATCGTCGTTGCTTATACTGAACGAGCATCCAGCAAGGATGGCAATAAGAACGAGGGCGCTTCCGCGGATTCTGTGCATGGACATGAGTATACCGAAAATGCTCCTGCGGTGTATGCTTCGTCTCATGCAACCGCTGGTGCGCCGCCTTCCGTTCGCCATTGCGCTCCTGATTACCACGGCAATCGTGGTGGTGCTGAGCAGTATGTCACGCATGGCTTTCTTGCGTGGCAGCCTGGTGGGGCAACCAGATGCAGCGCAAGACGACGGCAATCAAACATCCGGGTCCAACGAATTGCCTATGGGCGAGCCGTTAGAGGATGGGCAGATTGTGGCGGCACGCTTCATCATTGCAGATCCTTCTGTACGCTCCGCGCTCATGCGCGCAGGCAGGCCTTTTACGTTGAAATTGAACGAGCAAGGTATCTACAAAGCAGCGTCAGGGAGTAGGGGAGTGGCCGAGGCATCTGTCGATCTGCTGCGCCGAACGGATGCCGACATTACTGGAGACCGTAAGCCCGATGCGCTGTTGCCGCTCTCTATCACTATTGGCGGACAGACGTTTGTTGAACTCGCCGTACTCAGGAACAACGACGGAACGGCCGAGTACGTTGGCGGGTATCCCCTCGGGAACAAGTCACAGTTCATCGGCGCTACGCAACTGGCTGACGGGGGCATTCGCATTCACTTCCTGTATGCGCAGGCTGACAACGCCCCACCTGTAGATGCGGCAGTCGTTGTGCATATCCGAGCAGATGCCACTGTTGAACAGTAGCGCCTGCTTGCCTCTTTTGTGAAAACGTCGGTATATTGTCGTCATTCTTCCAAACGCTATGCCGTCTCTGTACCTTACGCAGTTTGAGCAGAAGTTACTCCGGTCGGACTTGCTCCAAGAGTGGAAGTGGGAATTGAAAGAGGAGAAGCTGGAGGCCTGCGAAACACCGGAAGAGTTGGATAAGCGTATGAAGCTGCTTGCAAGAGGTAAAAACCCACAGATGGAAAAACTGGTGAAGAAGATCAATGCCAAACTCGATCTTGGCGAGAAATTGACCGAGCTTGCCCCTGAAGGCGTGTCAGACGACGCATTTGCACTGCTGCTGTTTGGTATCGGGGCTTTGGGCATGACTGCACTTGTCGAACTGCTGTTGCGCGATGCAAAAAGCCAAGATGACTTGTTCGATATTGCAGCGATCACGAATGCAAGGCATGCACTCATGAAGGCAAACCGATCAACAATGTCCTCAGCTTCTTAACCCCATTTGCATGGCTAAGAAACAGTCGAACCCCATCGAAGTTCTCCGCGAGAAAGGCATAGATGTTGAGAAAATGAACATGTCACCGGAGCAGCGCAAACATTTCGATGCCTTTAAGCGTGAGCTTGATCTACAGAATGAGGGGTACAAGAAAGGCTTGAAAGAAGGCAAGGCTACGCTGGCCCAAAAGGCAGGCGGTGCATTACTTACGAACCCCGTGACGAAGGGTGTTGTACTGGGCGGACTCACTACCTACGGCGTGCTTACCGGCTTGAAGCTCGCAAATATTCACCCCACATGGCTTCGTGCGGGGCAGTTGGATACGGCATCAGATGCCACGGCGCAGTGGTTGCGCGGCTGGACGGCTCCGAAGCCGGGCCCGGGGCTATAGGAGTTTGTGCTATACTGCCGCACGCTTCTTCCCCTCTGTGTTTATGAAAAAGTTCTCCCCCTGGATTGCGCTGCTTGTTGTCGCAGTCATCTTCTTTGGATGGTTGATAAGTTCATATAATGGCTTGGTTACAACAAGGGCATCCGTCGACAATATGTGGGCGCAGGTGCAAACACAGTACGAACGCCGTCTGGATCTCATCCCGAATTTGGTCAGCACGGTACAAGGTGCTGCAAACTTTGAGCAGGAAACCTTCCGCGGCGTAACCGAGGCTCGCAGTGCATGGGCTCAGGCTAAAACTGTCGGAGACAGGAGTCAGCAGATCCAGGCTGCTCAGACATTCGATTCTGCTTTGTCGAGGTTGCTTGTAACGGTCGAGGCATACCCGCAGCTGCAAGCTACGCAGGCATTCCGCGATCTTATGACCCAGCTGGAGGGCACAGAGAACCGCGTCGCCGTAGCCAGAAAAGATTTCAACGATGCTGTCATGACGTACAACCTCCAAGTACAGCGGTTCCCCGGCAGCATTGCCGCTGGAATTTTTGGGTTCGACACTCAGCAGCCGTTCCAGGCGTCTCCAGGCAGCGAAAAGGCACCGGTTGTTAATTTTGATCAATAAGCCTGCATCGCAATGCAAGCGCGTTGGAGCCAACGGGGAACCGCTCTCATGCTTTTCGTGGGTGTGGTGTCATTGTTTGTCCCCAGCGCCCTCGCTTTCGACGTTCCGCCTAACGACGGATACGTAACCGATGTTTCCGGCGTAACGCCGCCACTGATCGAACCGCAGAAAGAAGCCAGTCTCGAAGCCGCGTTAGCCGACTATTACGCCAAGACCAGCAATCAGATCGCAGTGGTCATCATTCGTTCGCTCGGCTACGAGCAGCTCGAAGATGTGTCACTGCAAATTGCGCGCAAGTACGGTATTGGCGACAAGCAGCATAGCAACGGCATTCTCATGCTTGTTTCCTATGACGATCGTGCCGTTCGTTTCGAGGTCGGCTACGGGCTTGAAGGAGCCGTGCCCGATCTTGTCGCGAAGGGAATTATTGAAACTGACGTCGTACCTGCGTTTCGACAAGGTGATTACGCGAGCGGAATTGCTGCGGCTGTAGACGCCCTACAGAAACACATTGGTAACGAGTACACCTCGGATCGCTATGCCGAAACGAGCGTGCAGAACGATGAGATGACGGCGTTTCCTCTGTTTGCGTTGTTTATTGCACTCCAATGGGTGCTTTCGATTCTGGCTCGCACGAGATCGTGGTGGCTGGGAGGCGTGTTCGGTTTCTTCGGCGGGCTTGCGCTGGCGTTGTTCTACGGTTGGTGGCTAAGCATTCCGGTGCTGATTGTGCTCGGTCTCTTCCTGGATTTTGTCGTATCGCGAAACTACCGCGCTCGTGGCCCGACAAGTTGGTGGGCTGGCGGCAATTGGGGTCCGGGAGGCGGCGGTCGATGGGGCGGGGGAGGAAGCGGTGGCGGTTTCGGGGGTTTTGGGGGAGGTGGCTTTGGCGGAGGTGGTGCAAGCGGGCGTTGGTGAATATTCTGCAAGAAATAGTGGTCTGCCTGCAGATGATCTGGGTACACTTTTGCCATGACGACCATTGCTTCGATCCTGCTCATCGCTCGGCTCACAACGGACTACATGACCGTGCCGCAGCCGCCGACAGAACCAGTGCGCGCCGTCGAGACGCTGCAACCAGGTGGTAACGGCACCCTTACTGTCTCTGTTTTTGGCTCCGAGCGCGTCGGCTCGGTACCGCAAGGTGCATCTCGCGTTCCCATGCTGCAGGCCGATCTATCAGCCTCGTGCGAATCGGATATTGTCGTTTCTGAGCTTGCAGTTCGACATGTGGGCCTTGGAGATCTTCGCGATATTTCAGGTGTGTATGTTCTAGAGCAGGGCAAGCGCATTTCCCGCGCTACAACATTTGATAGTGATGGTATTGCAAGGCTGCGGTTACGGCAGTTGCAAGTGCCAAAGTGCGAGGCTGTTTCGCTGCAAATCGTAGGTGACCTTTCGCGAACTGCTTCACCAGCCGGAGAGCACGGTGCCGAGCTACGAATGTCCTACGATGTCGTTTCCACAGCTGCACGAACCGAGCTCACCACTGGGAACCAGATCACAATCTCCACTTCCCCGACGACTGCAGGTGCTATCTCCGTGAAGTTTCTGCCAGTGAACCCGCGCCTCATTCGCTACGGAAGAGTCGAAACGGTTGCCCGACTCCAGCTAACGGCTGACGGTTCTAGCGACCAATTGCTGCGTTCAATTACTTTGACAAATAACGAGTCTGCACGTGATTTTGACTTACTGAACCTTACTTTGCAGTCGTCTTCTCAAAAAGTACTTTCGTCTGCCGCTGCCCGTCTAAACGGCAAGCAAGTGACGCTCAAATTTGAGCCGAGCTACATACTCAAAAGGGGCCAAACTGTAGTAATACTGCTCAAGGCGGAAATTCGCGGCTCTATTACAAGGAAAGTCCAATTCATGCTGGAACAGGAGTCGGACTTGGATGCTTCGGTGTATCGCAGCAGGAACTAACTGCGTTTGTCGAGCGCACCCACTCTTGTTTTGCCGCGGTGCTCGCGTATTCTTCGAAGCGTGCGGCTTCGCAGTGTCATCGTCGGCTTCGTAGCGGCAGTTCTTTGCGTTTCATGTACACAGCCCGAGCCGCTGCCTTTGCCTTCTTCCGAAGTCTTGCATCGCAGCGCGCTGGCCAGCAATACCCTGGATTCCTTCGGGCTAACCTTCGATGTGGACCTCATGCTGTATCGCAAGCAGATCGCAACGATGTCAGGCGCAATTCATGGTTCCGGAGTCGTGCGCAAGGAGCGTTCGGTTGCCACTGGACAATTATCAGTTTCGCTAAGCACGAACGCTTCTGGTTCGCTGGCGGTTTCCTCACGCATAGATGGTGCCTTTGCCGTTGTTCCGCAACAGCGGCCGATGGTCCGTATCGACGGCGTCAGCACGGAATCGGGCGGAGTGCTTCTCATGCGCGACGTAGGTAAGCGCTGGATTTCGCTCCCGTTCGACGACGACCCTGCTCCGCAGCCATCGTTGTCAGCGCAACGCGTGGATCAACAATGGATTGGATTGCAGGCTTCCGCCCTGGAAATACGACAGGATTTCGGCATTGAAAATGTCGGAGGCATACGCATGTACCATTATTCGGTCGCACTCAAACAAGAGGTAATCGATAGCCTTGTCAGCGCTAAGGATGCGGGTCTGAAGTCGTTGCTACGCAACCAGCTAGCAGGAGAGATTTGGATCGATGCCGACTCCTTCGTGCTACGCCGCGCATCCTGGAAACTCCATGACCTGACGCTAGACAGGGGCACCTTATCGATTCGGGCTGATATTTCAGTTTTTGACCATAACTATGCCCAGGCAACGGTGTCACCGCCGCTTCCAAACGACATCGAGTATCCTGATGATGGTGTATTTGCCACTATTTTCTCAGGAGCGCTACTTCCCTTCCTCTCCTGGTAAGGAGCTATACTGCATACCAACCCAATGACCGATCCGCAAACACCACCATCGCTAGATGGCATCCGACCGCCGCAACCTCAGCAGCCAACGGCCGTACCTCAGAATCCTGTTCCTGCCGAACCGGTGGCTACCAAGCCAGCTGAGACAGCACCTGCTGCAGTTGCGACTCCTCCAGTCCCCGCAGCTGCAAAGCCAAAGAAACCCTCGGTGCTGAACCCAACGGTTATTGCATTTGCGATCATTGCTGTCGTGTACGCCTTGCCTGCCCTTGTGCTGGTGAGCATTTTCCCAACGCCAGACGGCAGTTTGGGCGAAGTGAAATCAGCCGCCATGGCCATTTACGGCTTGGGCCTGTTTTTTTGGCTGGCGCTCGGGTTGCTGGGTGTCATGCGCATCGGCACGATAAAAGAGAAGCCAAAAATGCAGCGCATGGCCATGATTCGCTTGGCGTTGTTCGAAGTACCGATGCTCATTGTCAGTGCTGCGACTGTCGGTATGATCATGCGCCCGCCAACGCTGCTTCTGGACTTGGTATCGCCGCAGACTGCCTCAGAATTGGTTTCACCTCTCTCTGTGACATTTGGAATGGATACCGCCAAGAAGATCTTTGACCTGGAAAAGCTTCGCCCGCTGAAGTATGAGTGGGATATTGGCAATGATGGTCTCATAGACCAGGAAACATTCGATCCTCAAGCAACATTCCTGTTCCCCAAGCCCGGCATTTACACTGTCGTGTGCCGCGTGCTCATGACCAACAACACGCGCAAAGTCGTTTCCAGAAAGCTTGTCATTCCCCGGGCGAGCTTCGGTATCGAGCCACCGTACCCCATTATCGACGAGCCGACGGCATTAACTGTTGATCACTTGTTCCCGAGAACAAACGACTCTAACGCGCCTAAGCTCGTGAAAGCGAAGTGGGACTTTGATGGAGATGGAAATATCGATTACGAAAGCGACAAGCCGACAGCGTCGTGGACGTATCATAAACTTGGATCCATCAACTCATCCGTCGTGATGACGCTCAGCAACCAGACACAGCAAACACTGCAACGTATTGTCCAGGTCGTAAAGCCCCCCGTTCAGCCATTTCCTATCACGCTGGAAACCGAGCCTTCCACGCTGCTCGGTCCGCCGCCCTTCGGTGTTCTGTTCGTCTTAAAAACTGAGGAGCCTATCGCGAATGTTTCCTGGAACTTCGGAGATCAGAAGACTGGCGAGGGTTTACGCGTTGCGAAGGTGTACAACGAGGTTGGAAACTACACCGTGACCGCACTGGCTCGCTCGCAAAGCGGAGCCGTTGCCAAACTCACGCGCATTGTTCGGATCACCAATCCGTTGGAGATTCGTGACCTGGGTTTTGAGGGTAAGCCGGAAGTCCGCAACTTCACCATCGAAGGCCAGGTGCCGTTAACTGTGAATATCACCCCGATTACCACGCAACCGTTGATCTCCTTTTCTTGGGATGCTCCCGGAGCCACCGAAGTACTGACGACAGATAAGACGATCAATGCTATTTACCGATCAGAGGGCAAGTACTTCCTGGATTTGATTGGTATCGATCCAGATCAGAACGTGTTGCGAAAGCGTATCAGTGTCACGGTCCGGACGCCGTCTTCGGATGTTCAGTTCACAATGGATCCGCCAACGCCAACAGCGCCAGCGTTAGTGAAATTCGATGCATCGGACACGTTTATTGCACCCGGCGAGGAGATCACAGGATTCGAGTGGGATTTCGGCGACGGATTCGTTACCGGAGCGGGAGATAAGACGAAGTTCTCAGGATCTCGTATCGAACACTTGTACGAAAAACCGGGCACGTACAGCATTACGCTGAATGTCCGCACGACTGCAGGAACGGTGTACACGGGTAAGCAGCAACTTGTTGTTCGCGCGCCGCTTATCGACGCGTGCTTTATCGCCTCGCGTAAGTCAGGTAAAGCTCCGCTTGGCGTCCGGTTCGATACATCTTGTTCTACAGGCACGTTTACGAATTGGTTATGGGACTTTGGCGACGGTTCTCAAAGTAATGAACGGGATCCTACACACGTGTTCTTGAAAACCGGACAATTCCGAGTCGTCTTAGTAGCAACCGATAAAGACGGCCTGCGCAGCAGCAAAGAAACGATCATTACCGTTACCGGAGAATCTGTTTCCGATACGACTCCGGTGGATTCCCCATCATCTTCTAACGACTCATCACAATGAAGCGTTCTTCAGCAGTAAAGATTGTTGCGTTCATAGGCGTCCTTGCCATAGTGGCCAGCGCGATTTTGCCTGCATTGGGCGCTATCCAGTTCTAAGCTGAGAGCTGAGTGACTGCGTTGCCTGCGTTTGAAAGTCGCAGCCGAGCCAGTGTGCGTCGCTTGCAACGAGAAATTCGCCAGCAGCAGCAATCATGGCGGCATTATCCGTGCAGTATCGTAGGCTGGCCGGAGTACGCATGTTTACCCCGTTCTCTTCGCATACTTCCAGCACTCGTTCTCGTAACCTCTCGTTAGCCGATACGCCACCGACAATGTGTACTTCGGCGCAGTCGCCATGCTGTTCAAGTGCAAGACCAAGCTGGTGCGACAAGTGCGAGCAGATGGCTTCTTGGTAGCTTGCTGCAAGATCGGCTGCCGTTTGAGTGTCCGGATGCGAGCCCAAATCTCGTAGAGTGTACTTGAGCGATGTTTTTAAGCCGGAAAAGCTGAATCCTGCCTGCGTGGCCATGGGCAGCGGGAATGTGAACGCGTCACGCTTGCCCTTTTTTGCCAGCGTAGAAAGCTGCGGCCCGCCGGGGTATCCTAACCCCAGTAAAACAGCCCCTTTGTCGAACGCCTCCCCAGCAGCGTCGTCCACGGTGGTTGCTACAAGCGCTCCAGTGCAGTGTGTTGTTCGGTGCCACAAGTCCGTGTGTCCTCCCGAAACCGAGAGAGTAAGAACCGGGAACACAGGCTCTTCTGCGCAGTCCAGCCAGGTGGAGCTTAGATGCCCCAACGTATGGTGCACGGGGATCAGCGGCAGGTTCCATAACGCACTGAGCGTTCGGGCAGTCGATGTTCCAACCAACAGCGAGCCGAGCAAGCCGGGGGCATGCGTCACGGCAATGGCATCCAAGTCTGCATACTTCACGCCAGCTTGCTTCAGCGCCGTATCGACAACCGGCAGCACGCATTCCAGTTGCTTTCTGGCGGCATACTCTGGAATTACGCCACCGGTATCGCCGAAGTCTCGCTGCGAACTGGCGATGACGCAGCTTCGGACAACGGTTCCGCCTTCAACAATGGCGGCCGACGTTTCATCGCATGATGTCTCTATTCCAAGAATGCGCATGGTGGCGGTTCGATCAGGTGCGGAGTAGGATCGAGCACAGTGTACGCCATTATTGCATGCAGTTCTTCCCATCGCGCGCTATTGCGCTGACAGTTGGCCCCATTTCGGTTCATTGGTATGGAATCATGTACTTGCTGGGGTTTCTCATCGGCATCTATCTCTTGCCGCGCCTACAGCGTTACCGCGAAGTATCGCTGACCGATGCGCAGCGAGAATCGTTGGTACTGCACGTCTTCCTGGGTGTCTTGCTCGGCGGAAGGCTGGGGTATGTGTTTTTTTATGATTTTCCGTACTTTTTGCAGCACCCGCTTGATGTCGTTGCAGTTTGGAAGGGCGGCATGGCGTCGCATGGCGGCTTTGTCGGCGTTATACTTGCATTGGTGTTATTCGCACGCAGACAAGGGATTCCGCTGTTGCGACTGACGGATGTGCTCATGGTGCCGGTGGCCATAGGTCTTGCACTGGGCCGAGTCGGGAATTTCATCAATTTGGAGCTGTATGGCACCGTTACCTCGGTGCCGTGGGCGATGGCCTTTCCTGGTGCAGAGGGCTTGCGCCATCCAACGCAAATCTATGCCATGTGCAAAGACTTGCTCATCGCCCTCGTTTGTTTTTGGCATTTGCGTTCCACAGCGCGCATGCCGAAGCGCGCGGGTGAGACATCTGCGCTGTTCCTGGTGCTGTACGGCATTCTCCGTTTTCTTGTTGAGCACTTCCGCGACCAGCCGTACGGGTTTGTGCCACTCTTTGGTTGGTCTTTCAGCCGTGGACAAGTACTCACCCTCCCCGTGCTGGCACTGGGAATCATTGTCTGGGTATGGGTGCGCTTTGGTACGCGTTCTCAGCGCGCGTAGCCGGCTTTCCGCAGCTCTTCGCGAGCGACTTCGCGTTCATCCCACGGAATGAGGCCTGTTTGCGTTTGCATGGTTTGACAGGCTCCCATGCCGCAAAGTGCAACGCTGTCGCCGGGCTGCGCACTGCGTAGCAGGAAGGCAATAGCCTCCCGACGATCGGTGATACGGTGTGCCTGCGTACGTTGTGTGTCCACGCCAGACCACACCTCGTCAATAATCCGCTGCGGACTTTCCGTTTGTGTTTCGTCGGTGGTCACTATAACTACATCGGCAAGTTCACTGCATAGTTTGCCAATAACCGGCCGCTTCTCTCGCATGCGGTTTCCACAGGCTCCTGTCAGCACCATTACTCGCTTGCCCGGCTCAGTCATGGCGCGGACTGCCTTCAGCGTTTTTTCGTATGCGAGTGGCGTAACGGTAAAGTCGACGAACACCGAGAAGGGTTGACCCATGTTTATGCGTTCCAGCCGCCCGGGAACCCCGCCAAAGCTAGCCAGTGCAGAAATACATGCCTGCAACGCTACTCCCTCCGCCATCGCGCAACCTATGGCGCACAGTGCATTTTCCAAATTGAAGAGACCGGGTACTCCCAGCCGCAGGGGAACACTGTTGCCGCTGTCATCGTGTACAAGCGCGGTGCAGGCGTTTTGCTCGGCGACAATATCGCTTAGCCATAACGAGCTGTCGCATCCTGCAAACGGGCCAATGCCACCCGCGCCATCGTAGCCGATGGTGCGCGTGCTCGGAATCCGGACGTACGATCCAAAGGTATCGTCGCGGACATTCAGCACCTTTGTGCCATGTCCGCCCAACATAGAAAACAACAAGCCTTTGTCTTTGCGGTATTGCTCCATAGTGCCGTGGTAATCCAGGTGTTCGAGCGATGTGTTCGTAATAGCGGCAACAGCGGGGCGCATCGGCCCAAGCCTTCCCTGCACCAATCCGTGAGAAGCTGCTTCAGCTACGAAATACTCGCAGCCAGCATCGACGCATTCGCGTAAAAAACGCTGAAAAGGTTCGTGACGAATGGATGTCATGTGCGTCTCGTTCCAGCGCACGGAGTCCTTTACGCGAAAAAACGTTGTCGAGGCGGCACCGACGCTTTTCCCTGCGAAGTGTAGGATATGTGCCACCATGCTGGTGACAGTCGTCTTACCGTCGGTTCCGGTAATGCCGATGATCTGAAGCCTGCGTGCCGGTATGCCATACCGCACCGCTGCAAGTACGCCCTTGCTCCTGTGCCAAGCAAGTCTGAGGGGGTGCCTGTTGTGAATGAGGCGTTTTAACGCCGATCCGACGGACATGCGGCCAGAATACCACGCGTCAGCGCAATGTCATGCGCTATGGCTTCTTGCAACTCCTGGGCTGTATCAAACATGGCTACGTCTCGCAGTCGCGCAAGAACATCAACCTCAACCTCCGAAGGAAACTCCGTCACCACCGTATCGAGCACGTGTACTTCCAGCGATTCCGAATCCCGAAACACCGGGCGCGGCCCAAAATGCATGCTGCCACCGTACTCCTGGCCTGCAAACCGTATCCTGCAAGCGTAAATACCGTGCGTTAGCGCTGCTGGTGCGGCGGTTATATCCAAGTTGATCGTTGGAACTTTTAACCTTCGACCTCTTCCCGCACCTTGAGTAGTCGCAGCGGAGAAACGTATCGGCGGACTAAGCGGCGGGGGGAGGGTTGGCATTGGGCGTTACAGGTGGTTGCGTTGTAGTACGGGCAGTCCGTAGGTCCTGCATGATAGCACCCAGGCTGCGCGTGTCGCCACGTGCGCCAATCTGAATAGCTTGCCTCACATCATTTACCGACGCCTGCATTTGGGCGATGTTTCGGTTGCCACCCGGAAGCGGAATGGGAATAAGTTTTGCCAAGTCCACGCCTGTTTTTACTCCTGCTAAAGCCATGGCCGAGCTAGCACGAAATATCCATTCGGCTGGACGCAATACGAGCAGCTTTATACCAAGAGTACCTCCGTTCTTCAGCATCGATGCGACAGTAGAACCAGGAATATCGAAGGCACTTTTTGCTCCGGCGCTCTTGGCGTCATTTACCACGTTCTTCGCACTGTCTTTCACGTCTTTTGCAGCACGTTTGACTTCATTGCCCACGAACCTGGCTGCGTCATCGATGCCTGGCATATATAGAAGTGAAGGGAAATCACTCCATTATACCATAGAATTGCCTCTAATGGCAGCGCTTAGGCCTTTGCCAGCCAGCGAAAGAGCCAAGCCGCAGCAAGCGCGCCGACAATCGGAGCCAGCAAGTACGACAGCGATACCGAGCCGATACCTATGGCAACGGCCGGGTTGAGCACGCCGTTCGAGGCTACAGATGCGATGAGAATGCCAAGCAGCAGCGATCCGCCGATAGTGAGTCCAGATGCAGCGGAGTGCACTTTTCCGTAGACAACAGCCGAGATGCCAAAGACAAGTATGAACGCTCCCATTGCTTCCGCAGCCATGACGCGCGGAGTGTCTGCAACCAGCAGTGCCGGAGCAAAGCCGCTTCCGTAGTGCTTTGCGGCAAGCATTGCAAGCACGCCACCGAGGAACTGCGCCACCAAGTAGCACAGTGCATCTTTCACATCGATTTTACGAATGCTGGCCAAAGCAATGGTGACTGCAGGATTGATGTGCGTACCGCTGATGTTTCCCACGGAGTAGACAAACAAACCCACCGTCAGAGCGGCAATGATCGGGGTGGCCAGCGGCCACTCACTCTGCAGCGAGAGCGACACGGCGAAAGCCAATACGAAAGTGCCGAGCAGTTCGGCTGCGTACTTCGGAAGGGCGCGCATCATGGGAGTATGTGGGGAAGAGTGTAAACGCAGTGTATCAGTTTTTACTCAGTTCAAAGAAGCCCAGTGCAAACGGATAGCCCGGAACCAGCGTTACATAGACTTTACCTAAATACTTGCCAGAACCGGTCTGTACCATTTCATCGGTGACCAGCCGCAACCACGCCGGATTGCCCTCTACATTGTAATTGAGTCGCACTACCTGTAGTTGCGGGTCACGCAGTCCTTTTGAGCGTTCCAGGAGGAATGGATACTTGGGTTCTAATGCCGTACCACTACGAAACAGGTTCTTACCCCTGCCATTGGCGCCGTCGAACATCTTGCCTTCCCAGGCTCCGGCGTACCCTGGGACGGTACCGCGATACGGCCCATCTGGCAGTGTTTTCGGCATAGAGCCCTGCAGAAATTGCTGCTGCAGGTCGCTGTGTTGCGTGCTCCAGGTAATGGCAAATCCAAGCAGTAACACGATTCCCAAGATTGTTCCGAGAATGATTCCGGCTGGTTTGGCTAAGAAGCGAAGTGCATGCATAGAAATATGATACCAGTTGAGGAGAGCTCATGAGAGGGGCTTTAGCCCCTTTCATAAATACTCTGGCGGAAGGGGAGGGATTCGAACCCTCGAACCCCTTGCGGGGTTAACAGTTTTCAAGACTGTCGCCATCGACCACTCGGCCACCCTTCCACACTTGCAGTATAGCGCATTATTTTTGCACGCTGGCCTGAATCCATTTGGCGTACGCAGCGTGACTCCGTCCTACGGGAATTTCTACAATGCACGGGCATTCGTACGAGTGCAGTTCAGCCAGGCGCTTCATCGACTTGGCGGCTAAACGAGATGTTGTCTTATACAGCGTCGGCACCTCCTTTGCCTGCTGGTGTTTTCCTTGCCATGAGAAAAGCGAAACAGCTGCAGGGAGAATGTTCGCGCAGGCAATGAAGCCTTCTTGCAGCAACTTCCTGCTTACCTTCTTCGCTTCGGCTGCAGATGCAAATGTGGTGTACAAGAAGGCGATGTCTTTTGCTTTTGGCATGGTCCCGCTTGGCGAAAGAATGCAGTGTGGTAGTCTCCGTGTAATCTTACCTTATTTCACTCATGGCCGACACAGCCACAAAGACCGCAATCCTCGAAGCCTTGCACGCAACCGAGCGAGGGCTAGATGACAGAGAAATTGAGCTATCCAGGCAACGCTACGGCTTTAATGAGATTCCGGAGAAGCATGAGGCGGTTTGGAAGCAGGTTCTGGCGCAGTTTCAGAACACCATGGTCTACATTCTGCTCGTAGCGGTAGCAGTGTCGTTGGCCGTTCCGTACATTCAGCACGGCTCCGTGCATGAGGATGAAATGATTAATGCAATCGTGATCATGGCCATTGTTCTTCTGAACGCAGCGCTTGGATTCTTTCAGGAGAGGCGCGCAGAAAATGCAATCGCATTGCTAAAAAAACTCAGCGCTCCGCAGGTAAAGGTTCGTCGCGACGGACAGGTGAAAATTATTCCTTCCAGAGAACTGGCTCCGGGCGATATCCAGTTGCTGGAGGCCGGTGACCGAGTCAGCGCGGACGGAAGAATTATCCTCAGCTCGTCTTGCGAGGCAGACGAATCCAGTCTCACTGGCGAATCCTTACCGGTGGAAAAACGGGCGCTGCGCGACGGCGAAGGCGAGCCGGGGAGGGGAAAGGTCTTTGCAGGTACGGTTATCACACGCGGTTCTTGCGAGGCCGTAGTCACTGCGATCGCATTGCAGACCGAAATAGGCAAAATCACATCGATGGTAATGGAGTTAAAGCCACCACCGACTCCGTTGCAGCTAGAGCTCAAGCGCGTAGGTGAGAAAATCGGGACTATTGTCCTGGGTCTTTGCGCCGTCATTTTCGTCCTTGGCCTGTCCAAAGGCATGCAGCCGATCGACATCTTCTTTACGGCGGTCAGCTTGGCGGTTGCAGCAGTTCCGGAGGGTTTGCCTGCTATTGTCACCATTTGTTTGGCCATCGGCGTGCAGCGCATGATCAAGAAAAACGCACTCATCCGTCGTCTTGATGCTATAGAAACCCTCGGTAACGTGACGGTCATTTGTGCAGACAAGACCGGCACCATGACAGAGAACCAGATGAAGGTCGTGGAAGTATGGACAAACGCTGGGGTGGACGAGACATTACTACTCACTGCAGCTGCTTCGTGCAACCGTGCTGAACTGCCGAACATCGGAGACCCTACGGAGATCGCATTGCTGGATCATGCAAAACAACTCAGCGCTGAACGGCTGACAATAGATGTCGAAGATGTACCTTTCACATCCGAGGCAAAGTACATGGTTACCTCGCACGTACGTAGCGGCAAGCAAGTGAAGTTTGCCAAGGGTGCAGCGGAAGTTATCGCAGGCATGATCGATGCTGCAGATGCCAAGCGCGTGCACACGGAGAACGAGAAGATGGCAAAACGCGGACTGCGCGTGCTAGCTGTCGCATGCGACGAGGGTTCGGGGCTGCGCTTGCTGGGACTTATCGCCATGGTCGATCCAGCACGCAAAGGCGTGAAGGAGGCCATCCAGCTGGCCAAGAAGGCTGGCATCCGCACGGTGATGATAACCGGAGATAATCCTGTGACTGCCGGCTATATTGCAAACGAAGTCGGATTGGAAACCTCTGGGGTTATCGATGGGGTCGCTTTAGACCAGCTGGATCAGCAGCAGTTGCAGCATGAGTTAAAAACCGTGTCTGTCTTTGCCCGTGTGCAACCGGTGCACAAGGTGAAGATTCTCGAGGCGTTCCAAGCCATGGGCCAAGTTGTTGCGATGAGTGGAGACGGCGTCAACGATGCCCCTGCCCTGAAGCGGTCTCACGTTGGCGTCGCAATGGGCATGCGGGGCACCGATGTGGCGCGCGAATCCGGTGCAATGGTGCTCACGGATGACAACTATGCGACGATTGTTGCTGCTATAGCCGAGGGTCGACGCATATATGACAATATCTGTAAGTTCATCGTCTTCTTGTTGCGATCCAACGTTGGCGAGGTATTGCTTATTTCCGGGGCAATGCTGATAAACTTCCCTTTGCCGCTGTTGCCACTACACATTTTGTGGGTGAACCTTGTCACAGACAGCTTGCCCGCCCTTGCGCTTGCCGCGGAAAAGGGAGAGGAGAACATCATGACTCGTCCTCCGCGAAGGAAAGGGCAGAACGTACTCACCGGCGAGGTTCCGCTCTTATTTGTAGCAGGTTTGTGCAACGCAGTACTGTCTCTTTGGGTGTTCTGGTGGTTGACGCACCACTTGGGCGACAGCATTCACCTTGCTCGTACAGGCGCGCTTACCACGACGATCGTTTTCCAATTCTTCCTGGCGCTCTCCACGCGCATGAAGCGTTCGGTCTTCATGGCTTCGCCGTTTGGCAACCCCTGGTTGCTCGGGGCTATTGGTATTTCCCTGGGGTTACACCTAGTTCTGTTGTACACACCAATGGGAATGCTGTTCAAGGTCGTGCCAATGCCTTTGGAGGCGTGGGGTGTCGTGATGGGCGCAACTCTTGTCGGATTCATTTTCTTCGAGATCTGCAAGACAGCGCACATTCACACGAAAAACCGCTAGTACTTCGCTCTACATCACCTTCTCGTAGAAGTACGCTGTCGCGGTTCCCCAAGCCATTTGCACGGTCATACTGCCCGTTGCCGTAAAGTACGGCGAGCTGATGCCTTTGGATACCGTGATCACGCGTGCGCCCTTCTTCAGCTGATTGAACTTGGCGGTAATGCCATCCATGAGTGCCGGCGAGAAACAGGTGCAGTGCGTAAAGATGATATCGGCGTCGGAAAAATCAATTTGCAGCATGTCGCCGCACATGAAGTCGATCTTCTGAGACTGCTTTTCGGTGGGCAATTTAGGCAGTACCAGATCCTTATAGCGCTGGTGCGCTAGTTGAGACGCGCCATGCAGCTCTGCAAGCAGCTCAATGCCTACCGCCTTGGAAACATCGGACATGATCGCCGCGTACAGCACGCCTTTGCCGGTGCCTGCACCCAGGTCGTAAAATGCTTCGCCGGTCTTTGCATGTGCTGCCTCCATGATCGTCGCCATGACTTCGGGCGTCACTTCGCCGTATGTCATGTTTTCGCTGTGGATGCCTGCGCGCTCGCGGCCTCGGGAAGAAAGCGAGTAGCCGTCAATATCGCCGTAGAGCATGCTCTGCAGCGCTGCGGAATCGATGCCTGTTGCAGCAAGAGTGGCGGGAGTCATGGGTGTTTGTGTGAAGAAAGTATCATCGTATTGTACCACAAATTCGGCTTCAGTCCTAGGGATGCATGTGGTGTTTTGTCTGGCGGAGAGGGAGGGATTCGAACCCTCGAGGCTTTTAAGGGCCTGCCACGTTAGCAGTGTGGTGCCTTCAACCGCTCGGCCACCTCTCCGCGCAGCGAAATTCTAGTCGACAAGAGCCATTCGGTCACGCGTATTTGTTCAGAGCGAAAATCCAAACCATTCTGGTGCCAGATTGCTCTTTTCTGAGAGCTCGGAACTAATTGCGTGAATGTTCACGCCTTTTCTTGTTTCTATACGAAGCATGCCTTCATTAACAATCAGCGTGGACTCCAGCAGAGAAATGTCATCCTCACTCAATAAAATACAGCCCATGCTGCGGTACCCAGTGCCGTCCGGATCCCAGGGTGTGCGATCGCGCTTGTCTGCCAGCATTTTTTCGAAGCTCAAGTGACTATGGAACCCGTATGCGGTGCCTTCGTCACCACGGCGCGGATCAATGTGGTCGGGCCACCACAGCCTGCCGAACCTGCCGTTGCCAAACGTGACGGATTTCCCTTTTCGTTCGAAGTTTTTTAACTGCCAGACCCGTTCGGGAGTTTCTGCGTTATAGCGAATGCCGTCGTACCAAACAATGCGATGCTGACCGGTTAACGCGTCTAGGGCGATGTACCTGCCATCGGCATGAACTAAGTAGACTACGCTGACTTCAGTATCGACAAACACCTGGTCTCCTGCCCGCGGAGTCCAGCTCTCGTCTACTACAGATGCAGCTGATGCCGGTGCGGCCATGCAGCATACAAAGAACACGCCGATGACGAATGTTATTGGACGCAAGCGGCATATTCTACGTTGTTATGAAAATATGTCAAGTATGTTCCCTATGCCCGCCTTGAGCACTTCTTCGCTTCTGCTAGGCTTCGCTTTGATGCGAGTAGGTATTGTCACGTACGATTTTCAGCCGCCGATCGGCGGTTTGGGCGTAATGGCCAGCCACCTCTGCGGCTGGCTGCGAACGTGCTACCCGCAGCATACATACCTGGCAGTCAGCCCCTGCAAGGAATCCGACGTACAAACTTCGCCAATCGCACGTTTGCTGTGGAATAAGAAAGGCGGTTGCCCATGCTTCTCGCTCTCTCTGCTGTGGTCATTGCATCGTATTGTCCGTACCCATAACCTGGATGTTCTGCATGTGCACTCCGGCTCTGGAGGCGTGTGGTTACTGCGTAAGCCTCCGTGCCGGTTACTGGTGACTGCCCACCACTCCTATGTCCAGGAGGCGTCCACCGTTTTCCGGTCAACGCCGCTCTCTCGCGCCTGGAAGTTGCTCATGTCCAAACTGGAGCGCAGAACGTACCTGCTGGCAGATCACATTACCTGCGTATCCGAAGATACACGACAGGCGTTGCACCGGTCCTATGGCATTCCATTGCAGCGCATGACTGTTGTGGAGAACGCAGTCGATCTTTCCCGCTTTCAGCCAAAACAGGGGAGCAGGCAGCAACAAACGGTGTTGTTCGCAGGGCGCATGGAGGCACGCAAGGGTATTTGGGTCTTTCTTCGAGCCATGCAAAGCATTCGCAACGCCTGCGGTAGTGTCCAATTTCGGTTCTGCGGACAAAATCTTCTGGGAGAAAAGCTCATGTCCGTATTGAGCCGAGAAGGACTTATACGATCGACAACGCTGCTTGGGAGAGTGCATGAACCATACCTTATTCGCGAGCTGCAGTCGGCAGCAGTGGTTGTGGTACCGTCGTTGGTGGAGGGTTTTGGACTTCTGGCGGCCGAGGCAATGGCCTGCGGCGCTTGCGTTGTAGCTAGCGACTGCGATGGCCTGCGCAGCATTGTGAAGCACAAAGAAACCGGTTTGGTCTTTCGGAATGGCGATGCCGAAGAGCTGGCAGCTATGGTTATTCTTGCCTTGCGTGATGAGCAGATGCGAAGCAGGCTTGGACGGCAGGCTAGCGTAGATGCACACCAGCGCTTTGCATTCAAGCGTCAGGCTGAGCATATGCAGGCTTGTCTGGATATGATTTGTTCGAAATGAATAAAAAAAGTGTTCGGAACAATCGTTATGTATAAGCGCAATACACTTTGCTGTACGACAGGCTGCATACACGTAAAATAGTGTCATGAAACCGGTGCACATACCCGTGCTGTTACAGCAAACGCTTGAGGTGCTGGCGCCTCTGGCGGGTGAATCGGTTTTAGATGTCACGGCCGGGCTTGGGGGTCATGCATCTGCATTTGCAGCGCTCGTAGGCGATAGTGGGCGTGTAACGATAGTCGACGCGGATGCAGAAAATCTCTCGCGCGCTCAGCAGGCAGTATCCGCGCACGCGCCGACCGTGGCCATTCATAGTAATTTCGTTGCACTGCCAGATTGTCTGCCAACGCAGGGCAGGATGTTCGACATCGTCTTTGCAGACTTGGGTTTAAGCTCGCCGCATTTAGACAGTGCTGCAAGGGGGTTCTCGTTTCATGAGGGATCCTCGGCGCTCGACATGCGGTTTAATGCATCTGCAGGCAGATCGGCGGCGGACATTCTTCAGGACTCAACCGAGAAGTCCTTGCAAGAACTGTTCCAGAACTACGGAGAGCTGCCATCATCCGCACGGTTAGCGCATCTGATCGTAAAGCGGCGCTCACAGCGGCCGATTACAACCGTGGCGAATCTGCGGGAGCTTGCCGAGGAAATCTATGGTTATAAAGCAAAAGGAATGATGCCGCAGCTCTTTCAGGCGCTTCGCATTGCTGTGAACGGTGAACTACACGCGTTAGAGCATTTGTTATCACTCACTCCGTCGTTGCTATCTCCTCGCGGACGCATTGGAGTACTTACGTATCACTCGCTCGAAGACCGGCTGGTGAAACATGCTTTTAAAGAGTTCTGCAGCGCAAAAAAAGATCCTGTAACGGGTGCAGTGAGCGTCAAGGCGCCGTTTACAGATTTGTGTAAGGGCGGAATTACTCCAACCGATGAAGAAATTCTGTCCAACCCTCGCTCTCGATCCGCGCGTCTGCGTGCAATACAGCGAGCGGTGTAGTATACTTCCGTCCGATCACTTCATGTCCGCGTTCGCTTCCTCCGCCGTCTCCGGCTCGTCCGGCGCCCTGATAAGGCGCAGTTCTCTCGGCAGGCTTGTTACAGGAAGCACGATGCTGTTGCTGTGTACCATCGGTGCGCTGATCATCGTTTTGGCGCTGTTAATTCTGTTTCATCAGAACTTGAACGCTACAAAAGGATATCGCCTGCGTTCGCTTGAGCACGTTCGTAACCAACTGCTACTCCAGCAAGAAATTCTGAACATGGAAATTGCCAAGGCTCAGTCATTGGCCGTGCTGCAGGCAGACTCTAAGATTCAAGCTATGACAAAGGCTACCAAGCCCAAGTTCGTCACAAGCGACGTTTCTATTGCTCAGGCCAGCGAAAAGTAGGTAAGTCAAGCAGGGGATAGGGGAGGGGATCGGTACCACTGCACAAAAAACTCCGGCAGGCTTTTGGCCGTACCGGAGTTTGCGATTCAGCTCTATGGTATTACGCAACGCGGATCTGCACCGTGGTAGCGCGCTCGGAACCAGCCTGGATGTCCGAGATCACCACGAAGCGGCCGCCCTTCTTGAGGAGGGACAACTTCTTTACGGTGTCGATGGCGTTTTTGACGTTTGACTCTGGGTTCTCGTTGAACTTGGAGCAGAACGCAGTCACACCCCACGAAGCGGCAAGCTTGCGCTGCACACTTTCGCTGTCGGTGAATGCATACACTGGAATTTGCGGGCGACAGTTACTTACAGCACGTGCGGTAAGACCACTCTTGGTAATGACGATGATTGCCTGTGCCTGGAGACTGTAGGCAAGAACGCTGGCAGCCAAAGCCTCTTCGCGGCGCGGGCGCTCATCTAAGTCGGTAGCACCGTTGTCCTCGGTTGCCATGAGGAAGCCATCCATGGGGTCGACCATCGTCTCGTTGGCTTTGAGGATCTGCGCCATGGCAGCAAGCGCCTTGAACGGGTACATACCGCCGGCGGTTTCGCCGGAAAGCATCGTGCAGTCTGCGCCGATGAGCGAGGCGTATGCCACGTCCGTAACTTCTGCGCGGGTGGGAGCGCGGTTGGTGATCATGCTTTCCAACATGTGGGTTGCAACGATAACGAACTTGCCCTTCTCGCGGCACAAGCGAACGATTTCGTTCTGAACGCGGGGTACATCCTCAAACGGAATCTCGCAGCCTAAGTCTCCACGGGCAACCATGATGCCGTCGGAGGCGTCTACGATTTCTTCGATGTTCTCGACAGCCTGCGGAGTTTCGATCTTGGCGATGATCTGCGTGTCGGCCTTGCGCTTCTTGATGTAGTCGCGTACCTCCTTCACGTCGTCGGCAGTGCGAATGAACGACGTAGCAAAGAAGTCGACACCCTGGTCAATACCGAACTTAATGTCCTCCCAGTCCTTGTCGGTAAACGAAGGAAGACTTACGTACGCACCCGGGATGTTCACGTGGCGGCGGGAACCGATAAGGCCGCCTTCGCGTGCGCGGGCAATGACGTTCTTACCTTCAATCTTTACGACATCAAGCTCCATTGCTCCGTTGTCGATGATGACAGTCTTGGCGTTCTTCACATCGTGAGCGAACTTGTCGTAGTTCAACTCCAGTGCGATGTGCTTTTCCTTGCCGGTGATCTTGGGAGTGAAGACGATAAGATCGCCCTCCTTCACATTGATTTTCTCCTTCACGTCGCCCGTTCGGATACCCGAACCGCGGACGTCCAACAAAAGAGCCAAGGAGTACTTACCCTTCTTGTTAATGTCTTTAACGTATTTAATAACCTTTCCGTGCGACTCGTGCGAGCCGTGGGAGAAGTTGAGACGGCAGACGTTGGCACCGCACTTGGCAAGCTCCTCGATTCCTTCGGGAGTGCCGCAAGCTGGACCGATCGTTGCTACGATTTTTGTGAAACGCATACAAAGGGGGAAGAAGACGACGAAATGTCGGCGCGTGGCAGTGTAGCACAGGGAATGCCGAAATACAGTCCCACGTAAAGTGCTCTAGTCACGGCCTCTGGGGACCGCAATCAGGCTCTTCTTTTCACACTTTACACAGTGCAGTTCCCAGAGCGGGAAGATGGCGCGCTTAGTCATGGCTTCGTTGCTAATGGGTTCGTAGTATGAAAGCGGCCGGTAGAACTGGAAGCAGCCGAAGATGACAAGGCCGAATGCCGTAAGTATTAGCACCTTCTTCTGCTCATCGAGCTTCCACGGACCGAATGCATTGATGTTTTCTACAACAATTGCAACAAGGACGAAGCTAAACAGCAGCGGCAAGAAGTAGTGGTACAAGTACATGACGCGGTCCAGGGTTGCGATAGCACCCATGAACCCTAAGTACAACACAAGGAAGGTGGCCAACAGCAATTTATGACGAACGCGCTCCTTTGTAGGCGACAACAGCGGCAACACTGCAAACGCGATGGCGAGCAGAACTGAGGCGAAGGCTATGAACCAAACTGCGGGATTCGACTGCAAGTAGAGGTAGCGATACACATCGTCGCCAGCCTGCTCCCAGCGGTAGTTAATGGAGCGGGCGCCCAGCGGCCAGAAGAAGAACGGGCTGCCGTTCTCGTCCGGCTTGCACAGGTCTAAGCGTGGTACACCCTTATTATATTCGGTCACGTAGCGCAACGAGTCGCGCAGCATAAGCGGGAAGTACAGCAGCGATGACGTTTTTCCTTCGGTAATCAGCTGTTTGTACTCTTCGGATGCATTGTAGTATCCGCTCTTATTAAGCAGTGGATTCGGTGTGTGCGCCAAGCTGAAGTGGATGTGCCAAACGGCCACAAAGCAGATTACAAAACTTCCAACCGAAACGAGGAGAAACTGCGCAATGCGCTTCCAGTTCGGAAAGAGTCGGTACAACACCGGAGGAAACAGTGCCAGAAGACAAAGGCCAATGACCTTCGTTGTTAGGGCAAACGCGAACATGGCGCCAAAGCCTACCGACCACCAAAGGAATGCCTTGGTGCTAACGCGTTGCTCGTTCCTGGATCCCAACAGCAACAAGAACATCATGATCATTGCCGCCGTAAAGAACAGTATCGGCGACTCTGTCATGGCTCCTCTGCTATGCACAATGAGCGCGTTGTCGAAGATGTAGAGGAAGCTGAGTAACGAAGCTATGGCGCTGCTGCGTGTAATGAGCAGAAAAATACCGAACAGCATTGGTGCCGTTAGCCAAGCAAGCAGGGCTGGGAACAGGCGATATCCCGCGAACGAGAAACCAGTAGGAAAACCGCGCGCATAGTCGGTATCAATGAATTTAGCGTTGTCTTCGTCGCTATTGGTGTGGAGCAATTTTTCGCCAGCTGCAATAAGCAGCTTGCCCAGCGGTGGGTGCTGCTCCATGAAGAACGTTCCGTTTAAGTACTTCTGCGCCGACGCAATATGGTACGGCTCATCCCAGAACACGTTCGGCGGATACTGGTATTGGTAGAAATAGGTAAAGAAAGATGTTGCGATAATAAAAGCGAAATACAGCCATCCGTTTCCGGAAAACAGGGCGTATTTCTCTTTAGAGTGCTTGGTGGTCATCAGCGATAGTGTAGCGAACCCGATGCACCCGGCAACGCTTGTTGCACTAGACTGTAGTAGCGGCTGTGCTAGAGTACGCGCTGATCATGATTTCTCGTCCAGCACTAGCGCGCGTTGCAGTAGGATTACTCCTCGGTGCGGTGCTGGGTGTTGTTTTGCATGAGTCGAATACGCGGAACAGTTCCATTCGCCTTACAGCAACAGTCAACAATCAGTGCTACACAGCAATGGTTGGCTCCTCCTGTCCTGGAGGAACTCCGGTTGGCAACGGATGTTACATAAATGATGGACTGGCATGTGACTGCGGAAACGGGCAGACAGGAGTTTGCGGAGCGGGAGCATGTGTGAATTGCATGTCTCCTTCCTCTATTAGTAGCAGCGCCTGTGTCAGCGGCACGTGTCCTTGTACCAGCGATGGCAATTGTCCTGGTGATGGAGATGACCCGGCACACACCCAGTGTTGCAATGGTTACTGTGCGCTTGCAGGCACATGTGATTCTTCCTCTTCCTATTCTTCTAGCTATTGTCCTTCTGGGGCATGTCCCTGTACAACCAGCGGCGATTGCCCAGGCGAAGGCGATGATCCTGCACACACAGAATGCTGCGACGGTTACTGTGCTTTAGCGGGTACGTGTATGTCTTCCTCCTCTTCCTCTTCATCCGAGGAGTACTGTTGTAACGTACAAACTGGTAACTGCGAATTGCTTTCCTCGAGCGCGCCTGCAATCTAATGCGTATCCGCTCTATTGCCATTCGGCTGACAACTGGAGCGACGTTGTTCATGCTATTTCTGGCTGCATCGTATCAACTGGGGTTGCTGCCCAAGACATCCTTTTCCTTGTTTAAGGCAGATACGGGTTCCTGTGGTCAGCCAGTACCCTGTAGCGATACAAACCCTGGTGACCCGATGGCACCAACTCCTACGTGTCCTGGCGAAGGTAACTATTGTGTAGGGAATACCACCTGTCACATTACCCCCCAGTGTTTGTACTGCTGCGGTTACGGCGCACAAGCTGGACAGTGCATTACAGTGACAAACGACACCCAGGATTTATGCGATATGGGCGTGCAACCTGTGGGCACAGACCCCGCGTGTGGTAGCGGCTGCTCCTCGTCCTCATCCATTTCCTCTTCGTGTTC
>CAZENR010000005.1:50605-50914 GCA_964513925.1 uncultured Candidatus Peribacteria bacterium | reverse complement strand
ACCCCGCGTGTGGTAGCGGCTGCTCCTCGTCCTCATCCATTTCCTCTTCGTGTTCAGATGTCGAAGGTTACTGCCCAGGTGGCGCTGGCTGTTGCCCTGGCCTCATTTGTGCACCTGACGATACTTGTCAGTATCCAAATTCCTCATCTTCCTCTTCGTTCCAAGCCTGTCAAGGTTCGTATCCAACATTAGCTGAGTGTCAAACCAACCCGGCATGTACACCCGGTGGACCAACGCCTTCGCCAACTCCAACGCCGACGCCCTCACCTTCGCCGTCTCCTAGTCCAAGCCCAAGCCCCTCACCCTCAC
>CAZENR010000005.1:0-50505 GCA_964513925.1 uncultured Candidatus Peribacteria bacterium | reverse complement strand
CTTCCCCGAGTCCTTCTCCGTCTCCAAGCCCATCTCCCTCACCTTCCCCGAGTCCTTCTCCGTCTCCAAGCCCATCTCCCTCACCTTCCCCGAGTCCAACGCCTACTCCCAGCTCTTCAACTTCCTCGAAGGCAAGCTCAACAAATTCTTCGACCGCTAGCTCGGTCAAATCTTCTTCGGTTGCAAGTTCGACCAAGTCTTCCTCCGTTGCCAGCTCGGCCAAGTCTTCTTCTGCCTCCAGTTCTGTAAAGTCTTCCTCCGCTAGCTCCAGCAAGTCATCCTCTGCATCTAGTTCTACCAAGTCGTCCAGCGCCAGTTCCAGCAAGTCTTCTTCTGCTAGCTCCAGCAAGTCATCCTCTGCATCTAGTTCTACCAAGTCGTCCAGCGCCAGTTCCAGCAAGTCTTCTTCTGCCTCCAGTTCTGTAAAGTCTTCCTCTGCTAGCTCTACGAAGTCGTCGTCAGTGGCGAGTTCGACAAAATCTTCCAGCACAAGTTCTACGAAGTCCTCTTCTACAAGTTCACAAAAGTCTTCGTCGACTAGCTCGACACGCTCATCATCTGTGGCCAGCTCACAACGCTCATCTTCGGTAAGTTCCACGCGTTCTTCATCTGCCTCTAGTTCGGTACGTTCATCGTCAACAAGCTCTGTTCGTTCTTCTTCCGCCTCCAGCTCGTCACGTTCATCATCGCAATCCAGTCGCTCTTCCAGCACCAGCAGCACTTCTAGCACGCGCTCCAGCACCAGCTCAGACTCCAGTTCACGCTCTAGCACGTCCTCATCCAGGTCTTCCTCTCTTGCCAGCTCAGTCAGGTCTTCGGTTTCAAGCTCTCGCGTTTCACCAGGAGTCTCTCCCGGTGTATCGCCTGGCGTCTCACCAGGAGTCACTCCCGGTGTATCGCCTGGCGTCTCACCAGGAGTCACTCCCGGCGTTTCCCCTGGTGTCAGTCCCGGCACATACCCAGGTGTGACTCCGGGGACATATCCTGGCGTAGCACCTGGAACATACCCTGGAGTGTCTCCCGGCATTGCTCCTGGCGTAAGCCCGGGCTACGTAGCAGTCAGTAAGTACTGTGGCGACTACCAAATTTCACCTGGCGAGCAGTGTGACGACGGAAACGTCATCTCCGGCGACGGCTGTGCCGCAACATGCCAAATTGAATTCTTACCAAATTGCGGCAATGGACAACTAGATGGCGGAGAAGAGTGCGATGACGGCAACTTGCGTGAAAAAGACGGCTGTTCGCAGTTGTGCCGATTCGAAACTGGTGGCTGCGGCAACGGTCGTATTGAAACGGCGCTCAACGAGCAGTGCGATGATGGGAATACCGTAGCCGGTGACGGTTGCACCTACTGCGCGTTCGATGTCTTGTCTACGTGTGGCAACGGCGTAGTAGAGGAAGGTGAAATGTGCGACATGGGCGATAGGAATTCCATGAATCCCTCCTTGTGCAGGCCAAACTGTACGTTGCCGCGCTGCGGTGACCGCGTACTGGATTTCAACGAGGAGTGCGACGACGGCAATAACCTCAACAGAGACTCCTGCTCCGCAACCTGTGAACTGGAGCGCGCAGCCGGCGAGATTACTGGCAAGAATCTTATTATCGGAAACGTTATCCAAGGCGAGATAGACGAAAACTTACTCACTCCGGAAGAGCGTATGGAGCTTGTTCGTCTGCGTAACCGCGTCCCAACGCCAGTGCAGACCAAAACTGGCCCTGGATTAGTTATCTTCCTTGCGTCTGGAGCAGCGGCTGGAATTGGCATCGCCCGAAGGAGGGCGGCAAAGCTAAAATAGTTATCCCATAAGAATTGTTGCTGATCGCAAGGGATTCGTTGCTACGTAGGGGAATCTCCGCATGCTACAGTGCTTGTACGTATGATCAAACGCGTCAGCATTGCTCGGCTTGCCATTGGCTTTGTACTCGGTGCGATGTTTTTGGTTGTTCTGCATCAGTCCAATACACGGGAATCTCAGCTCTACAGCTCGTTGCTTTCACAAGGAGCTTTTGGGAACTTCTCCGCCTATGCCTCGACAAAGCTCATTATCGACTGTGCGGCAGTCGACGACTTAAATGCAACCGAGTGCTGCATGGGGAGCGCTGGACCTGGCGCGTACCCGGGCTGTTGCGCGTATAACCCCAGCTGGTGCTCGTCCTCTTCGGTTTCTTCTTCATCATCATGCAACGGCGCAGGCTCTCCTTGCGAAGGTGGTTATGGTGATTGTTGCGCACCATTGGTTTGTGACAACGTTTCCGACTACGGGTACTGCGTTTCGCCGTCTTCTTCTTCAGTGCCCTCATCCGATTCTTCTTCTAGTTCCGACGGATCATGTGTGTCGGACGGCGATTGTACCGACAGTCAACATGTGTGTTGCGATGGCTACTGTCAAATGCCGGACCAATGTCCGTCTTCTTCGTCTTCGTCATCCGATCCAAACCAGTACTGCTGCTACGAAGGCAGTTGTTTCCCGTTCCAACCAGCTCCGTAACGCATGGCACGCTCTAATCGTGTTCACGATCTCCTCATCGGGCTGGCACTCATTGTTTTTTGCATCCTGTTTTTTGGCGTTATTTTCAGGCAGCAGCTGCAAACACTTCGTGGAGACCTTGGCGGGAGCTCGTCTTCTTCCATACCACCTTGCGATACCAATGCCGCCTGTGACTGCGTGTACTGCGTAGAGCAGTGTCAGCCAGGTGAATGCGATGCATCTTCATCTTCAATCCCTACGGAATGTCCTGGGATTGCCTATTCGACTATGGCAGCTTGTAATGCCGGCTGCACACCTGGCCCAACCCCCTCTCCATCTCCAAGTCCAAGCCCTTCTCCTTCGCCCTCGCCTTCACCAAGTCCTTCGCCGTCTCCTAGTCCTTCTCCTTCGCCCTCGCCTTCACCAAGTCCTTCGCCGTCTCCTAGTCCCTCACCTTCGCCAAGCCCGAGTCCATCTCCTTCTCCTTCTCCAAGTCCTTCGCCGTCTCCTAGTCCCTCTCCATCTCCTTCGCCAAGTCCAAGCCCTTCACCATCTCCATCACCTTCACCTTCACCAAGTCCTTCGCCGTCTCCTAGCCCCTCTCCCTCTCCTTCGCCAAGCCCGAGTCCGTCTCCAAGTCCTTCGCCCACTCCAACGCCAAGCTCTTCGGCTAGCTCCGCTAAATCCTCATCAGCAAAGTCCTCCTCAGCTTCTAGTTCGGCTAAGTCATCTTCTGCATCGAGCTCTGCAAAATCCTCATCGGCGAAGTCTTCCTCTGCTTCTAGTTCCGCTAAATCTTCTTCAACATCCAGTTCTGCCAAGTCGTCTTCAGCATCCAGTTCCGCAAAGTCATCCAGCGCCAGCTCTTCGAAGTCGAGCAGTTCCAGCACACCTTCTTCTGCAGCAAGTTCCACCAAGTCGTCTTCCGCAAGTTCTTCCAAGGCTTCCTCTGTGGCTAGCTCCGTGAAATCTTCCAGCGCCAGTTCCACAAAGTCCTCCTCTGTAGCCAGCTCCATAAAATCATCCAGCGCAAGCTCTCAAAGGTCCTCGTCCGTTGCCAGCTCAACAAGATCTTCTAGCACTAGCTCCGTAAAGTCTTCTTCGGCTTCGTCCACTTCGTCTGTGTCTTCCAGCAGGTCGAGTGTCAGCAGTGCCTCCAGTGTTCGATCCAGCACCAGTTCGGATTCCAGCTCACGCTCATCCACAAGCTCTACTTCAAGTTCTAGATCGTCTAGCCTCAGTTCAAGCTTCGGCTCCAGCACATCGTCTTCCTTCCGCTCATCTAGCACCAGTTCCAGGAGCTCCTCGTTCAGCTCGAGCTTCTTCGGTACAGCTCCTTCACCCGTGCCGATTGTTACACCGACGCCTATCGTCACGCCAACACCTGTGTCAACCGTGACGCCCACGCCAGTCACTCCGACGCCTGTTATTCCGCCGAATTACTTCTGCGGCGATGGCATCATCCAGCTTGGAGAGCAGTGTGATGACCGCAATACCTTCTCCGGCGACGGCTGTTCGGGTACTTGTCAGTTTGAGGTCATTGCCTACTGTGGTGACGGAAGGCTAAATGTCGGCGAAGAATGTGATGATGGCAACACTCGCGACGGTGATGGCTGCTCCAGGTTCTGCGACTTTGAAGTGGGTGAATGCGGCAACGGTAGATTGGAGACCGCACTCGGCGAGCAGTGCGATGATGGTAGCCGTCAGAACGGCGATGGATGTTCGTCGGACTGTCTCTTGGAACGCTCGTACAACTGTGGCGATGGCATAGTAGATCGTCTCACAGAGCAATGTGATGCCGGTGCAGCTAACGGTTACATTCCGTCTGCATGCAGGCCCAACTGTATTGCCCCATACTGTGGCGACCGCATTGTGGACTACAACGAAGAGTGTGATGATGGCAATAAGTTGCAAAACGACGGCTGTGATGCGCTCTGTCAGTTAGAGCGCGGAGCAGGGACAATCAGCAAGAACATTGTCGCGAACTTGATCGATGGCCGAAATCCAAATGTGCAAGGATTCGACCAAGAGAACCCGTACCAGCCATACCAGCAAATTGATGAGCGGCCTGGATACACGCAGGTTGGCATCACCAGGGTGCCATCACCGGCAAAGACTCCCACAGGTCCGGGTCTGGTCATTTTCTTGGCATCCGGCGCTGCCGCTGGCGTAGGCTTTGCGCGCCGGAGGTTCAAGTTCGGAAAGTAGTATTCCAAATCATGAGAGGAAAAGAGCAAGTCGTGACGACTTCTCCGCAGCAGTCTCGTGGTAAAGTTTCGGCTAACACATGGTAAACCGTCACGACATTGCTCGTGTGAGCATCGGCATTATTCTCGGTTTGCTTCTTGGTGTTGTCGTAGAACAATCCAATAGGCAGTATGCATCTATTTACGCCGGAGTAGTTTCTCAAGGCGCTTTTGGCGCATTTGAGTCATCCATTGCCGCATCTATCGATTGTAAGTTCGTCGATGATCTCAATGCTACGGATTGCTGCATTAATGCTGGTCCTCCGTATTCTCCTGAGTGTTGTGCATACAACCCCAACTGGTGCAGCTCGTCCTCCTCAAGCGGTTGTTGCAGCGGCGATACCGATTGCGATGGCACTTGCGACGACGACCCTGCCCACGTCTGCTGCGATGGGGTGTGTCAGCTGCCGGACATGTGTCCGTCTTCGTCATCCTCGTCTGCCGATCCTACGTACTGCTGTGCATTTGATGGCAGTGGCTGTATTCAGGCACCGGACAACGACCCCGGAAACGATGCTTGTGACCAGAACCACACCGGCTACGCAGACGATATGTGCAACAACGAATGTCAGCAGCAATGGTGCTGCGAGCATGTACTGCCGAGAGGGCCTGCTAACTGTTATCAGCTCTAGTCATGCAATCCCGCTTCTTGCTACGGGCAACAATCGGCGTCTTCCTAGGCGTTGTCGTCGGCATGTTCGGCTACTCCATGATGACCATGCGCATCGGCCCCACGAAAGGCCAAGCTGGAACGGAGTCCTGCTGCGCTCCAGGTGGAACCTGTGTTCTGGCATCTTCCGGTTTGTGTGATGCCGGTGCAACTGTTTACCAGGGTAATACTTGCGGAGGCATGGCAGGAGGATTAGGTCAACCGTGTGATGCTTGTGCTGTTGTAGATGATTTGAATGCCACCCTGTGCTGCATTGATCCAGGACCGCCGTATTCAGAGTCCTGCTGCGCATATAACCCTAACTGGTGCACCAGCAGCTCGTCCTCCTCAAGCGGTTGTTGCAGCGGCGATACCGATTGCGATGGCACTTGCGACGACGACCCTGCCCACGTCTGCTGCGATGGGGTGTGTCAGCTGCCGGACATGTGTCCGTCTTCGTCATCTTCGTCGAATAACGGCTGCAACGGTGCAACCTACAACACGCAAGGTGCTTGCTTGTCGGATTGGTACTGTCAGGCAACTACGACCACACCTTCTCCATCGCCCTCTCCTAGTCCGTCTCCTTCGCCAAGCCCGAGCCCAAGTCCAAGTCCTAGCCCATCACCATCGCCATCACCCAGTCCTTCCCCAAGCCCTTCTCCATCACCTTCTCCTAGCCCGAGCCCAAGTCCTAGCCCATCACCATCGCCATCACCCAGTCCTTCTCCCTCTCCTAGCCCGAGTCCCGCTCCCACCCCCAGCTCCTCAACCTCATCGAAGGCGAGCTCCACTGCAAGCTCCGTAAAGTCTTCATCCGCATCTAGTTCTGCAAAATCGTCGTCCGTTGCCAGCTCACAGAAGTCTTCATCTGCGTCCAGTTCAGCCAAGTCTTCCAGCGCAAGCTCATCGAAATCCAGCTCTGGAAAGTCCTCCAGTGCCAGCTCGTCAAAATCCTCATCTGCAAAATCATCTTCCGTCGCCAGCTCGCAGAAGTCGTCTTCGGCGTCTAGTTCTGCCAAGTCCTCCAGTAGCAGCTCAGCAAAATCCTCTTCTGCTTCAAGCTCTTCCGTTGCGTCTTCAAAGTCCAGCTCAGGCAAATCTTCCAGCGCCAGCTCTACGAAGTCTTCTGTTGCAAGCTCGCAGCGTTCATCATCCGCTTCTAGCTCCTTACGCTCTTCGTCTGTCAGCTCACAGCGTTCGTCTAGTTCATCCGCGCGCTCAGACGGCAGCAGCTCTTCGACGTCGATTGCTTCCTCCTCGGGTAGCGAAGGTTCCAGTAGCTCAAATACAAGCCAAGGCTCATCTTCCTCCGGGGCAGGCTCTTCGTCGTCGAATACCATCCTACAGAATTTCACCTACCAAACGAGTCCCGGTGTCACCAGTTCACTGCTTGTGGTAACAAGAAACTTCTGTGGCGACAGAATTCTCAATCTCGCGGAAGCTTGTGACGACGGCAACCTGTACTCGCGCGATGGTTGTTCATCTACTTGTCAGTTGGAATACCTGCCATTCTGCGGCAATGGCTCGTTGAACACTGGAGAAGAGTGTGACGATGGAAACCTGCGTAATGGCGATGGCTGCACGACCCTCTGTCGACACGAAATCTACAGTGCTTCCTGTCAGAATGGTCGACTGGAAACCGCGCGCAGCGAGCAGTGTGACGACGGCAATGCGTTAGCAGGGGATGGCTGCTCGCCAGACTGCCGTCTGGAGGCGCCGCTAACATGCGGAGATGGCGTGGTGCAAGCCGAAAGAGAGCAGTGTGACACCGGGCCTGCCATGGGTTACGGCCCCTCCGCCTGCCGGCCGAACTGCATTGCGCCGTATTGCGGTGACAGAGTGCTCGATTTCAATGAGCAGTGTGACGACGGTAATAACTACGATGGTGATGGCTGCTCAGCTATTTGTGAGCGCGAATTCGGTGCACCATCTACGCCCACGGTGGCCAGCATTACGCCAACGAATCCAGACGGCACTCAGGTTATTCAAGGTACCGTATACGACAGGTACGGCCGCCCTATCCCATCGCCGATTCAAACCAAGACCGGCCCGGGACTAGTTGTCTTCCTGGCATCGGGTGCTGCAGCCGGCGTTGGGTTTGCACGTCGTCGACTACGTCGTTCGTAACGCATATGCGAAATACTGCAGTTTTGAGCATTACTGTTATTGCCTCCATTGTTTGCTTTGTGGCGCTCTTTTTCCTTGCCAGGTCGTTTGTGCGCGGCAAACAGGCTAGTCTGCTAAATTTGCAGGGTAACGCCACACAGAACTCTCAATCCGACTACATCTCTCCTTCCGAAGCAGAGCTGAGCATGCTTGCCTTGCCGATGTACTGCTGCAATGTGCCGCAGAGTGGTCAGGATTGCGTCTTGGTAGATTCCAGCCGCTTCCAGTCGTGTGGCACCCTGGTGAAGGGGGACTATGAGGCCGGAGCTGAATTCCAGGTGTCAGAAGCCGGTTTTGCCGCTTGTAAGGCAGCTTGTGCAAATTGAAGCAAGGGAGGATTTGTGCTATACTATTGTCACATACCAACATATACCTATGTTCAACCGCGAGAAGATTTGTAAGGCCATGATCGGCTTTGCCGGCATGCTCGCCCTGATTGTCTTCGCTCATTAAGCGTGAGCATGATGCCTGGTTTCCGGGGTAGACGGCACGCACTTCAAACTTTGAGGTGAGTGCTTCATACTGCAGACATGCCCCGGTAGCTCAGGCGGATAGAGCAAGATCCTTCTAAGATCGAGGTCGCAGGTTCGACTCCTGCCCGGGGCACCATCATTGCCTTTACACTGCTACACTTCTCGATATGGACCCGACGAAAGAACAGCCCGTAGTTGCCGACGAAACGCCCGAGCAACGCGACGTTCGCATAAATAAGGACGTTGCTGCGTTCAGCTATGTTTGGATTATGTCCATCGTTGTACTGGCATCTCGCAGGGATTCACCCTTTGTGCAGTATCACGCCAAACAGGCGACGATACTGTTCATGCTCAGTATTCCGGTTGCGATACTGCCATTTGTAGGCAGATATCTGGTGTTCATTGTGTTGTCGGGCATGTTACTTGGCTTTATCCATGCGGCAAATGGCAGGCGCGAAGGCGTCCCGATCGTTTGCGACCTGGCAACAGGCGCCAAGACACCGCGCGATATTTGGCTTGCCGTACGTCCGTACGTAATGCGCATACTCGCCGCTGCAAAACAAATCTTCGCCAGGCCGAAAGCACCACAGGAACCAAAAAGCCCTGCGCCAGCGGAGGCGCTCGACAACACGCCTCCGAAGACGTAAGCTCGAGTGCGATGCCAAGCCCCTATCGAAGAATCCTCCTCAAGATCTCCGGAGAAGCACTGTCCAATGGAGATTTCGGTTTCGATTACTCGAAACTTCACGATATAGCCCAGCAAATCAAGCAAGACGTGGAGAAGGATGTCCAGGTGGTTATTGTCGTAGGCGGAGGCAACATTTGGCGCTACCGAGACACGACCGAGAGCGGCATAGAGCGCACCGCGAGCGATGCCATGGGAATGCTTGCAACCATCATGAATTCTGTGGCTTTGCAGTCAGCGCTTGAAAAAATCGGCTGCTATACGCGCGTTTGTTCGGCGATAAACGTCCCGCAACTTGCAGAGCCGTACCTACGTCGTCGTGCCGCCCGTCATCTGGAGAAGAAGCGTGTTGTCATTTGCTCCGGTGGCACGGGAAACCCCTTCTTCACTACCGATTCCGCTGCGGCCCTGCGTGCCTTGGAACTGGAATGCGACGTGCTCTTAAAGGCTTCCAACGTCGACGGCATTTACGACAAAGATCCTCGTAAACACAAGGATGCAAAGCGCTACGACACCGTCTCATTCCAAGAGGCAATCGAGAAGAACCTGCAGGTCATGGATCAATCTGCCTTCAGTCTTTGCAGAGACGGCAAGTTGCCGATTGTCGTATTCAACTTCAATGACAAAGGAGCGCTTCTTGCTGCCGCAACTGGGAAGAAGGTCGGGACAACAGTAAAGCAGTAGGGGAGGGGATTGGAGCAGAGGAAATGGTGTGCTAGCATCGTCGTACTATGCAACATCCAGCAATTTCGACGTTTCAAAGCCATGTAAAGGCGGCTATCGATCACTTATACCAGGAATTCAGCAAGCTCCAGACCGGTCGCGCAAACGCAGCTGTGGTCGAGCACATTTCCATTGAGGCGTATGGTCAGCGCATGGAGCTGAAGTCTGTTGCCAGCATTTCGGTTCAGGACGCCAGATCCATTGTCATTCAGCCATGGGACAAATCCGTCCTGGGAGCAGTTGAGAAGGCGTTGCAGGTTTCCGACCTGGGAATTTCACCCGTCAATGACGGCGTCGTTATTCGCTTGAACTTCCCGCCTATGACCGAGGAGCGCCGGAAGCATATCGTGAAGGTTGTTGGCCAGCTGGCAGAAGCTGCGCATATTCGCATTCGCCAGGAGCGCCAAGTCGCAAACGACGCAATTAAGCAAATGGACGATGAAGACGAGCGCGACCGCGCACAGAAGGAGCTGCAGAAGCTTGTAGACGACGCAAATGAGAAGATCACTTCATCAGCCAAGAAAAAGGAACAGGAAGTGCTTACCATCTAATTTGTATTCACTAGTTTCGCATGCCAGCAAAAAAGAAGCCCCGTATCGCAATTCCCAGTTTTCCCGGTAGTAATGGAGAAGTGGACAACATGCGCGTCTTGAAGCGCTGCGGATTCGAGCCGTTTGTTTTTCGCTGGAACGACTCTCTGGAAAAGTTGCACGATGTGGACGGGTATTTCTTCGGTGCCGGCTTCAGCTACGAGGATCGTGGCCGCTCTGGCATGGTTGCCGCACGAGATCCGCTGTTTCGCTACATGCACGAAGAGTCGGAAAAAGGAAAGTTGATCATTGGAAACTGCAACGGGGCCCAGGTGCTGATTGAAAGCGGACTTGTGCCACTGGGTGACGGTCTGCGTATGTCGCTGGCTCGCAATGCGGTTTGGTCGGACGACAAGTGGTCTTCGCCGGGTTTCTTGAACGAGTGGGTCTGGATTACTCCGGCCTGCAAGAAAGACCGCTGTGCAACTTCGGATTGGGAAGGCGCAATGCACATACCCATCGCTCACGGAGAAGGACGTTTTGTTACAAAAGACCCGGAACTAATTGCAGAACTTGAACAAAACGGCCAGGTTGCCTTCCGATACTGCGACGCCAAAGCGACTGTTTCTTCCACGCTGCCGTATACTCCAAATGGCTCCACGGGCGGCATAGCCGGAGTGTGCAATCCAGCTGGTAACGTAGTCGCAATTATGCCGCACCCGGAGCGTACATCGCTGGGAGACGAATACTTCCGATCGGCGTTTCGCTGGATTCAGAACAAACGCTGGAAGAAGACCGTTGCACCCACAGGTGGCGCAACAACGCACTTCAATGTTCGCAATCGCTCGCCAAAGGCGGTCGAATTGTTCATTGATACCATCATCACCAACAACGAGGAGCGTACCGTAGAACAGGCCGCCCGCCGCTTGTCCGACTCGCTATCACTCAAGCAGTACCGTTACTTGAGCATGTCAGACCGCGAATCTTGCATTGCAGCACTGTCCAACTTGTCTGTATTTAATGCGAACAAAGAAGTTGCCTACGTTCGTGAGAAGGGCCAAATCTATCGTTGGAACAACGATGCAAAACAGATGGAAAAGCGCGACTCCAAGTTCTTAAAAGGCATTTCCTTGCTGCGGATCGATGAGCCGGATCCAGGTGCTGGTGCATTCGGCCCCGATAGTGACAGTGGAGTTTGTTACGACTGTCGCAACGTCACAGAGCAGGCCATGGAGTCGCCAGCATTGTTGGAGGTGTTCGGAAACCCACATGCCTCGACTCTGTACCGCCTGGCATGAGCACTGCAGACTGCCAGCTTGTCGTTGTCGCCCACAACATTCGGTCATTGTGGAACGTAGGTTCCTTCTTCCGCACCTGCGATGCGTTCGGTGTGTCTCACCTGCATCTTTGCGGATACACTGCTGTTCCGCCTAGAAAAGAGATACATAAAACCGCCCTAGGTGCCGAGGAGTGGGTGCCCTGGTCTTATGATAAGGATCCGCTATTGGTGCTGCAGCGCAGGAAGGCCGATGGATTTGCCATAGTCGGGCTGGAGATTACGAAAGACAGCGTTCCACTGTCTGCGTATGTTCCAAAAGGACCTCAGTGCCTCGTCCTTGGACACGAGATTCTTGGCGTACCAAAAGAGATCCTCCGTCTGTGTGATACGGTGGTACACATACCAATGAATGGCAGAAAAGAATCACTGAATGTATCTGTTGCTGCGGGAATCGCCATGTACGGCTTGCAAAAGCCAAGGAATTAGCGTCTTGCTTGTGCATAGGCCGTCTTGTGGTACACTATGTTTATTCAACCCTCTTTTCTCGTATGACCGCACAAAACCCCGCAGGACAGAACCCCCCGACACCTCCACGTCCGGGCGACCCAGTGCCGACCGGCGGCTTGGATCCTTCGCAGGTCTTCGGTGCGGCTCCAATGCCTCCACAGCGTGCTGCGCAGCCGGCACAGGGTGCAGCTGGTGCTGGCGGCAATCCGCCTCCGCCGCCGGTGCAGGACACCAGTCCGCCACCACCGCCTGTGGGCACTGTTGCAACTAAGGAAATGGGATACGACGAAGAGGATTTGAAGATTCTGGCAGAGGTGGCTAATTACAGGTTCGGCTCCATTACAGGCACGCTGAACAATCAGAACATTGTTGTTCCAACGCATCCGGAAACGCAGTTTGACGAGCAGGTATTTCTTACCTTGCTACGCGGCTCTATTTCACTGACCCGCGACGAGAAGTGGCGCATCATTCAGGCCATTCCAAAGCTCAGCCAGTTCCAAATTGATGAGCTGCAGAAAATCTTGCAGGAGGAGCGTTCCAAGTTTGCCCAGTTGTCACCCAAGCACCTTCGACACCTACTTCAGCTGGAGCGCAAGCACGCCGAAGACTGGAAGGATCTGCAGTCCGTGTTTGTGCAGCAAGATGCCAAGAAGGCCGAGCAATCCCAGGCCGACGAAATTCGTAAGCAACTCGGACTCTAAAACGCGGATAACGATGCGAGTGTGGCAAAGGCTGCGATACCCGCTATTGCAAGCGCAACTCCAGCCAGTGTTTTTCCATGTATCAGCTTATGTAATGTGCTGAGCGACAAGAACAAGAACATTGCGACAACAAAGCGGAAAATGAGTGGCGAGAAAAAGAAGCCTTCTACGAAAGGGATTTCGATAGGCAGTGTGCGTTGGAAGGTGTAGTACCCTGCAGCAACGAAAATGGTGTACCACGCAAGAAGCCAGCCTGCGTAAAGCCGGACGGTATCTAAAAGCGGCACATATTTTGCATCCGTCGGTTTTGACGCGACTGCGACTGCCGGGCTTGCAGCCTGGTCGATTTGCTTCTCGATATCGCGAAACGCTACGACAGCCTCTTTCTCTGCTTCTAGCCGCTCAACAGGCTTGCTCACAACAGAAACGCTGACTGGCTGCTCATTTGGTTGCGATTCCGCGGGCTTCTGCCAGCGAAGCAGATCCTGGTCTTTATACTGTGGCGTCACGCCGACAGGCGATAGCATGTTCAGATTCAGTTTTTGCTCGCGTCGCAATCTATCGAATGCATGACGCTTCGACTCGGCTTGAATAGTGCCTCTGCGCACACTGCCATCCCCTGCAGTGCCCTCAAATGCGAAGGAGGTTGGTGCCGACGGATTCTCAGTTGACTTGGGAGACTTGGATGGCGGCGCCTTGCGCAAGCGCATGGCTTCGGTGACGAAGATTTGCTCCAGTTTCAACTCCTGCAACGAAGCAGTTGCAGCCTCCACACTATCGGCATCCAGTGTACCTCTAACTTCCTTTCCTTCTGCGTCTACGGCTTTGTATGAGTACGTTGGCATGCATGGCACATGGTACCACAGCCTTGGCTTAACACGGACTACTCGTTTGGCGCGTAGCGCTCCAGGTGGTCCAGCATATACGTAACCGCTTCCGTTAGACGCGCGTCGGCAGCGATTTGGATGTGCTTTCCGCCGTCCCAGTTTTTATAACCAACAATAATGCCTGCCTTCTCTTCAGTCTTGCCATCTATGCCTCCGGCTGACTCCGCTGTTCCGGAAATGAGATTTAACGAAATACCTCCTTGTCCCAATGCGTCAATTTCGCTGATGCCGAATTCAACGTGCCACAATGTAGATGTCGTGGCGCCGAACGACTTGTAGTACCAATTCTTGTGTACTGGTACGCAAAAACCGACGTGTCCTGTGCAGTACTTCTGCGTCCAAATGCCGGAAGTTGCATAGCTCTGCTTGGCCATTTGAGCGACGACCGGCTCGCTGGGAGCGATTGCAGGAGCTGCAGAGGACGAGCTGCTTGCGCTGCTAACTGGGGTTTTTGCAACCGATGATGAAGACGAGGAAGGAACTGTCGGCTTTACTGCCAGTGAGCTGCTCGAAGAAGAAGCAGAAGCATCAACGGAAGAGGGGCTAGATGGCGCAGAAGATTGTGTGCAGACACCCGAGCAGTCCGCGCCGCCAGAGTCTGGATTACATGAGTCAGAAGGGTCATCTACGCAGACAAGTCCTTCTGGACAAGGCAAGGCCGCAATTCCGCCACACATTTGGCGCGAAGCGGAGCTGCTTTCTTGGCCTAAAACAGTCACTTCGGTGACACGAAGAACGGGTGCGCTTCCAGAAACATTCAGTGAGCCACGAACATCGACACGCTTACCGACGTACGATCCAAGTTGCAGATTGATATCCGTGGATTGCACTAAAATGTTCCTGCCGCTGTCCATGACTAATTGGTGACTGGCATCGGCCGAAGGAGTTGCGGTTAGTGCCTCAAGCGTGCCCGTGTACGTCACATTCATGGTCTCAGGAAGATCCGATGCCTGGCTAGAAACACTGGTTTCACTTGAAGAGGATGACCCCTGTTGGCCTTCGGAACCTGGCGTACAGGCAGAAACAAGCAGAAATGCCGTGAAGAACATCGCCAGGACGCGTGGGTGCATGGGTTTTAGAAGGAAGTACCGGTGCAGTATACGTCTGCAAGGTCCCACAAACAACAGCCGTATGGTGAACGGAAAAGAATACTGTAGAGTATGAGTATGTTCACTCCATCCGAAGACATTTTACAAAAATACGCCGATCTCCTGGTCAAATTCGCACTCAACGGTGGTGGAGGCGTTCGCCCCAAAGACGTAGTGCAGGTGAATATTCCAGATGTGGCCAAGCCGCTGTATTCCGCGTTACTGCGCTCCATACTCGAGGCTGGCGCGTATCCAAAAGTACAGCTGTTGCCGTCGCAAACTGACAAAATTTTCTTTGACAATGCCAACGACGATCAGCTGACGTTCTTCCCCGAGGCATTTAAGAAGGCAGAAGCAGACCTCATCGATCACCAGATTTCGATTATTGCCGATGCGGATCCTTCGGAATTGAAGACCGTTGACCCAAAGAGGATGTTCAAAGCTATGGATGCCAGACGCAAGTATCGCGATTGGCTGTTTACCAAAGAGCAGAAAGGCAAGTTCACATGGACCCTTGCCTTATATGGAACTGAAGCTATGGCGAAGGAGGCATCCATGTCATTGAAGGAGTATTGGGATCAAATCATCGAAGGCTGCTATTTGCGTGAACAAGACCCCGTTTCCCATTGGAAGAAGTTATTCAAAGAACAGGAGCGCATTAAGGCCGCCTTGGATGCACTGGCTATCGAGACCTTGCATGTCGAATCCAAGAACATCGATTTGCATGTGCGGCTAGGCCCCAACCGCCGTTGGTTGGGCGGCAGCGGCAGGAACATTCCAAGCTTCGAGCTGTTTATTTCGCCCGATTGGCGCGGAACAGAGGGTAAGATTTACTTTAATCAGCCGCTGTACCGCTACGGAAACATCCTGCGTGATGTAGAGCTGCACTTCAGCAAGGGTCTTGTCACTCAGGCAACCGCAAAGGAAGGCCAGAACGTTCTGGATAGCATGCTCGAGCGAAAGAATGCCGATAAAATCGGTGAATACTCGCTGACGGACAAGCGTTTCTCTCGTATCACCAAGTTCATGGCGAATACCTTGTTCGACGAGAACATTGGTGGCGAATACGGGAATACCCACGTTGCCCTTGGCCGCGCGTACAAAGACAGCTACCCCGGCGATATGTCCAAGCCCACTGAGGCTGAGTGGGACGCTTGGGGCTATAACGATTCGCCCGAGCATACCGACATCATTTCCACGGAGGATCGCGTCGTTACCGCCACACTCCCGGGTGGCAGCAAGAAAGTGATCTTTAAAGACGGCATGTTCACCGTCTAGTTGCCAGCAAGATAAAGAAAAAGCGCCTTGCGGCGCTCTTTCTCTGTAATAGACGGGGAACTATTTTCCAAGCATGTCTTCGATGTCCGGAAGGAACATCTCTATTGGGCGTGCGCCGGGAATAAGGCGTGCCTCTTTGGTCTTCGGGTTGTACAGAATGTTTCCCGGAGTTCCGGTTACGCCGGCCAAAGAGCCCTCCTTGGTCTGCTGGTTAATCTTCTCGACAATCGCAGCGCTGTCGTCGATGCAAGCCTTGAACTTCGCTTCGTTGATACCGAGGGCTTTTGCGGTGGATACGTGATCGAAGTTTTTCTCGTCGAAGACGACATCTGCAAACTTCCAGAATGCATCGTTACCACCAAGCTGAGCGACACACTCAGACGCAACAGCGGCTGGCATCGCCTTGGGGTGGAACGATAGTGGGAAGTGGCGGTATACCCAAGCAACGTCGTTCGGGTACTTCTCCATAATCTGCTTGATGGTCGGGTGCACGCGTGCGCAGAATGGGCACTCGAAGTCAGAGTACTCGATCAGAACCAGTTTCGCATTTGGGTTACCTTTAATGTGGTCATTTGGTCCTACAGGAACGACCTGCGTTGCCTGCTTTGCAGTGGGCTGCGCAGCTGGAGCAGATGCCGGGGCATTTGGTGCTTTCGGAGCTGCCAGTCGGTCTGTTGCAGGCTGCAGGACCATGGAGCCATTCATGAATGTAGCTACGACGAAGCCTACGATAAGGCCCATGAGTCCCATAGAGACTCCAAACCAAACGTTTTGGTTCGATGTGACTGAAGTTTGTGCCATACAGCGAATTGTGGGGAGAAAGTGTTGTTTCAAAGTCTACCCTTGCTGTGTTGCAGACAGCAACCGCAAGTTCTTGCGTCTTAACCGTTTCTTAATGACGCAACTGCTGGTTTGAGTACACAGAATGTAGGTAGCGCGCTAGTATGCATTCACTTTTCAACACCACTTCTATGACACAGCCATCGGGATCAGGTTTACCGAAAATACTTCAGCCACTTGGGATGAAGGGTATAGCGGCAATTGTGGCGATAGCTGCAGTTTCTGCAGCGGTAATTGTCGGAGTGATTGTCAGCGGCGGATTCCAGAAAGGATTCGAATTCAGTCAAAATCAGCGGATTTCGGCCACATCAGAAATGAGGATCACCTTTCCGGAGATCATGGATAAGAAGAGCGTTGAGGAGAACATCATCGCGCCGGTCGGACTACAAGCTAAAAGCCGATGGGAAGCAGATTCATTGGTATATACGCCCGCACAAAAACTTGAGGCAGGCAAGACCTACATGTTTCATGTAAGCAGGCGCGCAATCACAGCTGAGGGAAGGCAGCTCGGACGTGATCTGGAATACCGCTTCATCGTTGCGGGTGCACCAGCGCTCAGCACGTTCATGCCTTCATCAGACGCAAAGGGTATTCCCGCGGAAGCTCGTATTACACTTGTTTTCGATAGGCCTATTGCCGCGCTTGCGCAAGTACAGGGCGTAAACACATTTACCGGGTGGCCTGTAACTATTACGCCAACGGTGGCCGGCCGTTGGAGGTGGCTTGGGACCACAACAGCTGAATTTGAGCCCGAAAAGGGACTGATGCTCGGTACGAAGTACGCCGTTAACGTCCCCGTGGGCCTACAGACAGTGACAGGGGAGAAAACAGAAAAAGACTTCTCTTGGAGCTTTGAAACACAGCGACCCACCGTCGAAGGAATAGAGCCGGCTGCAGGTAGTAAATTGGCCGGGCCTACGACGGAAGTTGTACTGCGCTTTTCGCAAGAAATGAGCCTGGAAAGCGTTCGCAACAACGTTCGGTTGGAGGTCGTAGGTGAAAATAGTTCAACAACACCGCTCTCTATCAAGAATGTCGTTTTCGGTAAAAGCGAGAACGAGAAGGGACAGAAGGTCACCGACAAAAAGCTTGTCGTATTGCAACCTGCTGCTAAGTTAAACTTCAATGCCAGCTATCGCGTAACCGTAAACCAGGGAACGCTGGGTGCGGAAGGCAATTTGGGGCTAGAAACTCAGTTCACGTCCTCATTTGAAACAGTAGGGGCTCTGTCGGTTGAGCGCGCAACGTACAATGAAGGAAATTTTTTAATAACATTTTCGAATCCCATGGATTCGGAGTCGTTGAAGCAAAACATTCAGATCACTCCCGAGCCAGCGAATTGGAAGGAGTATTCTTTTGAAGTCTACGAGTGGAGCAACTTCCGTGAGTTGAGCTTCTACCCGTTCCTAAAGCCGAGTACCGAGTATCGTGTCACAATAAAAAAATCAGTCAAAGACCGATTTGGACAAATGATGGCTGCTCCCTACGAGTTCTCGTTCAAGACACCGCCACTGCAACCGGAGGCCTTCATTCACTCAAAAGGGGAATTCGGAATCTTTGAGCGGGGCAAGGCGCCGGTGTTTTACTTAAACGCGGTGAATATCAACCGCATGCAAGTAGAGATGTCAAAATTGTCTCTGCAGCAGTTCTTGAAGATACAAAATGACCGCCGTGCCAACTACGAGTACACATTCAATGTAAAAGACGGCCAAGAGTACAAACAATGGGTGGTGCGCCCGCCGAAAGACGTCGCGAACGAGTGGGAGTCGATTGCGTTTGACGTGCAAGAAAAGTCCGGTCAGTCGATGGCTCCCGGCATTTACGCGCTATCGATGCAATCCCCCGAGTACGTGCAGACCTGGGGCAACGGCAAGCCGATAGTGCAGTACCAGTTCTTTGCGCTTACAGATATGGCGCTGACGCTGAAGCATGGAGCAAACAAAGCCATGGTATGGGTAACAAACATGCAAACTGGCGCACCTGTCTCCGGAGCGACGGTCACATTCCACTCCCTAACAGGAAAGGAGCTGCTATCGGCTAAGTCGGATGCACAAGGCTTCGTGGAGGTTCCATTCGACATCGCCAAGTTCGCTACCAGCAATAACGAGTGGGATACGCAGTTCTGGGTGAGTGCTACCAACGGTGATGACTTTGCGTTCGTCAGCAGCGATTGGAACGATGGCTATCGACCGTACCAATTCGGCAACATCTACGAAGAGCGCCGCGGGTACGATGCCGGCAAATTCCGCATGCTGTCGTACGTCTATACAGAACGACCGCTCTACAAGGCAGGCGATACCGTCAATTTCAAGGGCATAGTGCGCTTACTGGACTGGGATGGCGCATTGCACCTTCCTAGTGCGGAATCGCGATCCATGGCGGTAACCATCAACGACGCTGAAGGCCGCGAGGTGTACAGCAAGACATTGAAGCTAACAGCGTACGGCACCTTTGCCGGCGACTTCACCACTGCTTCCGGCGCCTCGCTCGGAGGCTACTACTTGAATGCAAGGCTGACTCCGGATGACGATGTGCCCGCGCAGTATGCCGGGGCCAGTTTCTCTGTTCTGGCATATCGCAAACCCGAATACAAAGTTGAGGTAACACCCGCTGCCGAGGACATATACAACGGCCAGCACTACAAAGCGCGCGTACTGGGTTCGTACTATTTCGGTGCCCCAATGACGAATGCCAAAGTGCAATGGCGCGCGCAGACAACCGACTACTTCTTTAACAAGTACCAAGGAGATGGCTGGTATTCTTTTGCGCTAGAAGATGCATGGTGCTGGTACGACTGCTCCAGGAGCGAGTCGTCACTCACATCCGGCGAAGGTAGCTTGGATGCCGCAGGTTCCATGGATTTGTCGTTCCCGGTAACTATTGACGACAAGGGAGTCAGCCAGGTCGTCAGCGTAGACGTCGACATTACCGACCAGAACAACCAAGTAGTAAGCACGCGGTCTTCCGTCATCGTTCACAAAGCAAAAGCATACGTAGGTGTGGGGGTAGACGACTACATCGTCACTCCAGGAAAAGATACGGCTGTTCGAGTGCTGACGGTCGATACCGAAGGCAAGGCGTTGCCGGGACAGAATGTGTCACTCAAGCTGTACTTGCGCGAATGGAACACCATCCGCAAGAAAGGCGTAGACGGACAGTACTACTACGACAACGAGCCCAAGGACACTCTTGAAAAAGAGTGGACAGAAACGACTGGCAGCGATGGCAAGACGCTTGCAAAAGTCCGCATCCCAGTCGGTGGTGAGCACCGCATTGTAGCAATCGTAAAAGATGCAGACGGCCGAGAAGCGAAGGCTGCTACCAACGTGTACGCCTGGTCGGAGACGTATGTGAACTGGTCCCACGACAACAACGACCGCATAGACGTGGAAACTGACAAACCCGAGTACAAGGTGGGCGATACTGCAAAACTACTCGTCAAGACCCCGTTCCAGGGCAAGGGCGTGCGTGCCTTGGTCACCGTTGAACGCGAGAACATCCTACGAAAAGAAGTCATCGACATCACCAGCAACGCCATGCCTGTCGAGGTGAAGATCACCGAAGACATGGTGCCCAACGCGTACGTATCTGTTGTCGTCATCAAACCGCGCGAAGGAGAAACATTCAACGAGTTCGGCCTGGATACTGGCGTACCGGCATTCAAAATTGGTTACGCGTCACTGCGCATCGATACAGCGGATAAGAAGCTGAACGTTACGCTGAAAACCGATAAGGAGCGTTATGGACCACGTGAAAAAGTGACTGTAAACATTCACACGACGGATGCAGACGGTAAACCGGTTCCGGCCGAGCTATCCCTGGGTGTGGTTGATTTGAGCTTGCTGGCGCTTACAGGATTCGAGAAGCCGGACTTGGTGTCCATGTTCTATGCCAACCGCGGTCTCGGCGTTATGACCTCTCAAATGCTTTCCCAGCTAGTTGAACGCTTTAAGCCGGGTTCCAAGGGTGGGGGCGGAGGCGAATCTCCGGACACAGTGAAGCGCGGTAACTTCAAGGACACGGCGTTCTGGCTGCCAACAGTGGTCACGAATGCCGATGGCAACGCGACGGTCAGTTTTACGCTTCCAGACAACCTGACGACGTGGCAGTTGCTGAGCATTGGCGCAACGCAAAAACACGCGTTCGGCGCCGATGCCATGACAATTCTTGAGACGAAGAAGGTAATACTGCGCCCAGTCAGACCGCGCTTTGCACTCACTGATGACGAGGCAAAGCTGGGTGCCATCGTGCATAACTTTACCGCCGAGGAACAGCACTTTAAGGTAACGCTGACAGGAAAGAACTTCACGCACCTCGGTCCGCAGGAAAAAGACATTACTGTGGCAAAGGACGGCCAAGTGAAAGTGATCTTCCCGGTAAAGATTGGCCCAGATGACCGGGCGTTGTTTACCTTCAATGCAGAGAACGCAGCTGGAGTGGACGAGGTGGAAGAAAGCATTCCGGTCTACAAGTTCGGCGTGCCTCAGGCGAACGCGACCTTCGGAGAAACGCAGGATGTCGTAACCGAGCGTGTGCTTATTCCCACCAAAGAAGACGCGCAGCACGGCAGTGTGTCTGTTAGCGTTTCGCCGACGGTGGCAACCTACCTGCCAGAGGGTCTTGCGTACTTAGCCACCTACCCGTACGGCTGTGCCGAGCAGACGGCATCCAGTTTCCTGCCCAACGTCGCGCTTTCAAGACTGCAAGGCTTCGATGCTTTCTCCTTCGTAGACGGCAAGACGCTTGAGCGGAACGTAAGCGCAGGATTACAGCGCCTGTACGGATTCCAGCGGCAAGATGGCGGTTTCGGGTACTGGGAGAATTCCGAACGCAGCTACCCGTACCTTACCGCGTACATCTTGTATGCGTTGCAACTGACAAAGAACAACGGCTACACCGTAGATGGTGGAGTCATCGACCGCGCGGTCTCGTACATGCAGGACGAACTGCGAAACACCAGGTCGGAGTACATGGACAACAACACGCGCGCGTACGCTCTGTTTGTACTTGCCGAAGTCGGTCGCAGCGCAGATGTCAGTTTGCTCAATAACTTGTATGAAAAGCGTTCGGGGCTGGCTACATTCTCCAAGGCCCAATTGGCCATGGCATACGCAAAGAGCAGCCAAAAACGAAAGGCTGTCGACTTACTTACGGAAGTCATGAACAGCGTCATTGTCGATAAGCGCGGCGCTCACTTCGAGGAGGATTCCAGTCACAACTATGGCTGGATGATGCATACCGACACGCTGACGACTGCAACGGTCATGCAGGCCCTTGTGCGCATTCAGCCCGATAACGACATGCTGCCGAAGATGGCTCGTTACTTGCTCGACGTACGCCAGTACGGACGCTGGGATACGACGCAATCCACATCTATATCACTGCTAGCCTTTGCCGAATACTTGGATTTAACCAAGGAATTGGATGGAAATATGACTGCAGCGGTTGAATTGCGCGGTAAGAAGTCACTGGAACAGGAATTCAATGCCAAGAACATCCTGCAACGTAAAGAGATCTCCGCCGCCTTAGAAGAATTCGCGGCCGGCAAGGAAACCGATGTAAAAATCGGGAAACAAGGGAAGGGAAAGTTGTACTACGATGTAGTGCTGAAGTACATCTACACGCCAGCGCGCATAGAGCCTGCTGAGGAGGGAATCGGCATCCTGCGCGAGATGACTCCGTTGACCAAGGCAGACGCCAGCATGGCTGCGGGTACCATGCACAAGGTGACACTCACCGTCACGGTGCCCGAATGGCGCAACTTCGTAGCTGTGGAAAGCCCGCTGCCAGCCGGCATGGAAGCAATTGATTTCCAGCTCAAGACGACGCAGCAGGATCTCGCAGACTCGGTGAATACGCCTCCGGCAGACGGATGGTCGTGGGACTACTACTGGAACGGCATTTGGCGCTTCAATCACATTGAGTTCCGCGACGATCAGGTCTTCCTGTTCGCAGACGAGTTGCCACCCGGGGTCTATAAGTACGAGTATCTAGTACGAGCCACTACCCCCGGCAAGTTCCATCTGCGCCCAGCTCGGGCCTGGGAAATGTACTACCCGGAGACATTCGGACAGACCGCAGGCGATTGGATGGAAATTCGCGAGTAACACGTTTCCGCCCGGGGAGGTACTCCTCCCCGGGCCCGTCCCATGCACATTCCGTTTCCACTCCGAAAGAAGCACGTCGTCGCGATACTTGCGGTTGCTGCGGTTATCTTTCTTGCGTGGCCGCTTCCAAGCGAACTGCTGGACGACGCGAACAACCGCAGTGCGGTGCTTACCGATCGCAACGGGGAAGTGCTCTACGAAGTACGCAAGCCGACGCTGGGACTCAAGCACCAAACGCCGCTTTCCCAAGTACCAAAGAACGTACTCAATGCTTTTCTCGCTACCGAAGACAGGCGTTTTTACTTTCATCCAGGCGTAGACCCAATCGCCATCGCCCGTTCGACGGCATTGAACATTCGCTACGCCAAGATTGTGTCCGGTGGCAGCACCATAACGCAACAGTTGGTACGAAACATCATCGGACTTCGGCAGCGTGACCCACTTTCCAAGGCTTATGAAGCCTATCTGGCGCTGCGTATAGAGCTATTCATGAGTAAGGAAGATATCCTGGAGTCGTATGTGAACACGGCGTATTTCGGTCAGCAGGCATACGGTATTCGTGCAGCCTGCCAAACGTACTTCGGGAAGGAGCTGCACGAGCTGTCGTTGGCGGAAAGCGCAATGCTGGTAGGCCTCGTACAATCACCCTCAGCCTACAATCCCCGAACGAACTATGCCGCCGCCAAAGCAAGGCAGGGGAGAGTGCTGCAAGCAATGGTTGATACCGGTGATATCACACAGCAGCAAAGGGATGAGGCACTTGCCGAGCCGTTGCAGTTCTCGCGCAGTCCGATCAAGATCCGCGCCCCTCACTTTGTATTTTGGGTGCTGCAACAGCATCCCGAACTTGCTCTGTCTGGAAATAATGTGGCAACAACGTTGGATTTGGGGCTGCAAACAGACGTTGAGCGCATAGTGCAGCAACGACTGGAGACGTTGTCTGATGCCAATGTGACATCGGCAGCAGTCATCGTACTTGATGCAAAAAACGGGGATGTGCTCAGCATGGTTGGCTCTGCCGATTACTTTGATGAGTCACACGACGGCGCCGTGAATGTGGCCATAGCAAAACGGCAGCCAGGATCTGCACTGAAACCGTTCGTCTACGCTCTGGCAATGGCCTCTGGCGATACGGCGGCCACCACCGTGCCCGACGTCGAAACGCAGTTTTTCACCCAACAGGGAAATCCGTACATTCCAAGAAACTACGATTACGGTTACCACGGACTCGTTCGCTACCGCGAAGCACTTGCAAACTCGTACAATATCGCAGCAGTCCGAACATTGGAGAAAGTTGGGGTGCAAACATTGATGTCGTTCCTAACCAAGGCCGGAATAACCACTTTGGATCAGACGCCGGAACACTACGGGCTTGCGCTGGCTCTGGGTGACGCAGAAGTGCGTCTACTTGAGCTTACGGAGGCGTATGGAGTCTTTGCACGTAAAGGAGTATCTCTGACTCATCGATCGCTTCTTTCAGAACAACCTGCCGTGGGATCCGCAATTCTCGACGAGCGCGTTGCCTGGCTCATTTCAGACATCCTCTCGGACAACGGCGCCCGTGTTGATGAATTCGGAGGAGATAGCCCGCTCAACCTGCCTTTCCCCGCTGCGGCGAAGACAGGCACGACTCGAAACTCGCGCGATAACTGGACTATTGGCTTTACCCAAGATCGCATTGTTGGGGTATGGGTCGGCAACGCCGATAATACGCCAATGCGCGGTACAAGCGGCATTACGGGTGCCGGCCCTATTTACCACGATGTGATGCTGGCTGCGTCACGTGGCAGTCGTCCCACGCTGTCTCCGCGTCCTTCGGGTATGGAATCGGCTGTCATTTGCAGGCTTTCAGGAAAGCTGGCTACAACGGACTGCCCCGAAATGGTGACCGAATACTTTGTTCCAGGGACAACACCTGCGGAGCCTGACGATATGTTCAAAGAGGTGGTACTAGATAAGCGCAACGGCTTGCTCGCAGGCAGCGGCTGCGATATTTCGGCGACAACAAAGCAGGTTTTTGCCGTATTCCCGCCAGACATTCGTAAGTGGGCACGTGAAAACGGCTGGAAGCAGGTACCTGACGCATACTCTCCCCTGTGCAGCCAGGCATCAGATATCGGCAACAGGCAGCTATGGCTGCAGATAGTCCGACCGGAACAGTTTGATTCATATGAGACAGATCCGATGGTTCCCAACGAGTACGAGCATGTCATCTTCGAGGCGCGTGCGGCGGACGGTGTAGAGAAAGTAGAATGGTTTGTAGACGGTAAGAAGGTCGGAGTAGGCGAGAAGCCAGATTTTCGATACACGTGGCTGCCTGTTGTAGGTACGCACACGGTGCAAGCAATTTTCGAGAGTACAAGCAGTGACAAACGCTCGTTCGAAGTACTGCAGAAAGCCCCAAACTAGGCGTTAGAGCTACATTGGAGGAATTACGTTAATATGGTATAATAGTATCAAATTCACACACATCTATGACACACCAGACGAAACAGCGAATCGTCATTGTCGGAGGCGGCTTTGGAGGTGTCCGCGCAGCCCTAGATTTAGCCAAAAGCGGCGCCGAAGTAGATGTAACAATCATCGACCCGAAATCGTATATTGAGTACTACGCTGCGTTCTACCGTGTGGTAACAGGTGGATCTCCACGCGAAGTGTGTATTCCTTACGCCACCTTGTTTCGCAACACCGCAATTCATCACATGCGCGACAGTGCCGTTTCTATCGATCTGCAAGCCAGACGCGTGACCGGCGTATCTGGGTCTCATTACGACTACGACTTCTTGATTATCGCTATTGGTAGCGAAACCGCATACTTTGGCATTCCTGGCATGGAAGAGCTGGCATATGGAATGAAGACAGCCCAAGAGTCCGCAGAATTGAAGCGTCACTTGCATGAGGTATTCGAGCAGGCGCGCACTTGTCGCGAACAACAGGATCGGACTACTGCCGCGCATATTGTGGTCATTGGTGCGGGCCCCAGTGGTGTAGAGCTTGCCGGTGAGTTGGCTGTGTATGCGCGAAAACTGGCGCGAAAGCATGGTATTAGCCCCACACTTGTCACCATAGATCTCATTGAAGCAATGTCACGCGTGCTCCCGACGCTGGAGCCAGAAATGTCGCGTCGCGCCCTGCAACGACTACGCGCACTTGGCGTCAACGTGCTACTTGGGCGCAGTGTAACCAAGGAAGATGCCGAGCGTGTCTACTTGCAAGACATGCAGATGAAAACGAAAACCGTTGTTTGGACCGCTGGCGTAAAGGCACATCGAATGCTTTCCGGAATTAAAGGCTTGGCTGTAGACAAGCGCGGACGGGCTGAAGTCGATGCGCATCGCCAGGCGGTGGGGCACAGCGGCGTATTCGTCATTGGAGATGCTGCTGCCACCAAATACTCTGGCACAGCACAAACTGCAGTTCGTGATGGCGGCTATGTTGCAGGTGCAATTCTGCGCACTATTCGCGGTACTGAGTTGGTTCCGTGCAAAGAGGAGCCCTCTGCATTTGCCGTGCCGGTAGGCCCAGGATGGGCAGCCGTGGCATACGGCCCGCTACGGGTGTACGGACGCTTAGGTTGGTGGATGCGTCGTGCAGCGGACTTGAAAGTATTTTTGAGCATGTTGCCCCTTCGCGACGCGCTCGGCGTTTGGCTTAGTGGCAACACTGCCATCGAAGTATGTCCGCTGTGTAATGCAGCACAGGACTGCGGCTGCTAATCTCTTCCAAAGCAGGCAACGCCCTGCGATACTGATCCTATGCGCATCACTCACACACTCACCGCACTGCTGCTATTCTGCGTTGCGGGCGTTCCGTTAGCAAACGCTCACACTTCCGGCTTTTCGCTGGAAGAGAAGGTTGGCAATTACCTGGTGGACGTTGGGTATGACCAGGAACTTGTCGCAGAGCAGCAAGTCCTTTTCGATTTCAATTTATTCAACATCCGCCGTGACGGCGTTGAAGAGAAAGCGGACTACTCCGATGTGTACGTAGAGCTGTCTCTCAACAATAACACCGTCTACAGCCGCAAAATTGCAAATAACGTAGACACGCCTTCAACGACTGCCGCGTTTCCAGCCTCCGGTAACTACGCCTTGAAGGTGCAATTCCTTCGCGGCGAACAGCTTGTTGCGGAGCATACGTTCTCGGTCTCCGTCGCCAACCCCGTAAAGAACGGCGGATTCGTCACGCCGTTCGACATCTTCGAGGTCGCCATGTATGCAGTAGGCGTTGTGATTTGTATCATGGCCGGATTGGGACTTTGGATTTCGGGCAGGCGCAAAAAGCCGCTCGTGCCTCCGGTCTAGTGCACCGCGCTACTTTCGCGCGAAGCCCGGCAGGTCGCAAACGATGCTGACCGGTTTTACCGTGTGCGCCGGCTGCTGCCCCTGGATCCATTGCTGGATGGACTGAAAACAGTCGCTGTACATTGCCTTCATGCTGTCGTCGGCGTAGAAGGCAATGTGCGGTGTGGTGATGACGCGCTTATGTTTCACCAGCTTCTTGTTCTCTTCAAAATTTGTTTCGTGCTCCAGGACATCTAACAGGGCATACCCCACCTTGCCGGAATCGAGCGCTTTCAGCAGATCCTGGGAATGAATAAGCGATCCGCGCGCAGTGTTGACCAGTACCACACCATCTTTCATTTTTGCGAATGCATCTGTATTCAGCATGTGCTCCGTTGTCTTGGTGCCGGGAATGTGGAGCGTGATGATATCGGACGAAGCAAGCAGCTCATCGAATGTGACATACCGGGCGCCCAGCAGATCCGTAAGCTCTATGACGCGGCACTGGTCGAACAACAGGATGTTCATGCCGAAGCCATGGGCAATTTGTGCAACGCGTCGGCCGATTTTACCAGTACCAACGATACCAATGGTCTTGCCCCGCAAGGACATTCCGCGCAATCCGCGGTAATCGAACGTCCCGCCCTCCACGCGCTTGCTGGCTTCGGGTACGTGGCGCAGCGTGCTTAGTAGCAACGCATACACGTGTTCTGCAATCACGTGAGACCCGTAGTCAGGAACATTACAAACGGCAATGCCACGTTGTTTGCAGGCTGGAACGTCAATATGGTCGTAGCCAACCGACCGAGTACACAACAGTTTGAGTTTGGGTAGTTGCTCGAGTGTTTTTGATGTCACCCTGCTATGCACGAAGCATGAAAGCACTTCGGCATCGCGGCATTCTTTTGGCACATCGGCTTCGCTTACTGTGGCTGCAATGCAAGTGGCCTCCGGAAACATGGAGCGAATGGAGTTCACATCCTCTTGGTCTGTCTCCACAAAGCAGATAGCTGGTGTGCTCATACTACTCATGAATGGTGTACATGGCCTTAGGGGGCTTAGCCGGGCCAACCGGCAGTATGCGCTCGTCATCGTATTTACGCGGATAGCCAAGCATCACTCCACCAATGATTGCGTGTGTTTTGGGCAGCTTGAGAAGCGCCGCAGCGTGGCCGTGGTGCATGGACACCCAACAGGAAGCAATGCCGGCAGACGTTGCCGCAAGCAGCACGTGCGTAATGGCGCCGACGCAGGAATACTCCAATTCCTTAGGATTCCAGAGGATGCGGTTACTTTCCTGCTTAGCCTTTTTATCGCATGTCACCAGCAAGAACACCCCCGAGCCTTCTACGAAGTTACCGTAGCAACTGGTCTCCATGAGCTGGCGGCGCAGATCCCGGTTGTAGATGACATGAAAATGCCAGGGTTTTGTGTTATCGACACTAGGGGCTTGGTTGGCAATGTCGATAAACTTCAGCACCAACTCTTTCTCCACCGGCTTGGCGCCGAAGAAACGGATGCTCTTGCGCTGCCTTGCAAGCTGGTCGAACTGATCCAGCGCTGCGTTTGTGGTGCTGTCTGCCATATATGCGTATCGTGCTCCCAGCCTGGCACTAGATGCAAATGCATTCCTATAAAGCGCCTAGACATTGCGGCGCTGGCATGACGGGACTAGGCTGCAACTATGCGGTCTGCGCACATTGTGTACGCCTCCACCAGCGGCCATACCGAGCATGTTGTTTCCGTGCTGGAGGCGGTATTGAAGGCGAAGGGCGTACAAACAAGTTCCAAGCGCGCTGAATTAGAGACAGCGAGGGGACTGCAGGATGCAGATGTACTCATACTAGCCTCCGGAACATGGAATTTTGGGGGAGTGGAGGGGCAGCTGAATGAAAAGATGCATGAGCTGCTATTCCAGAAGGCAAAAGAGGTCCAGCGCGTCGGAAAACCAATCGCATTCATTAGCCTTGGCGATTCGCGCTACTATTTTACGACAAGGTGCACGCAGCACTTCAAAAAATTTCAGAAAGCTTGCGGTGCAGTGGAGCTACTCATGCCGCTCATCATCGTAAACGAACCCTACGGCCAAGAAGCGAAGATTGAGACTTGGGGGAATAAACTGCTAGTCGCGTTGCAAAAGGGCTCACAATAAACTGGTGGCCCAGGTCAGAATCGAACTGACGACGCCAGGCTCTTCAGGCCTGCGCTCTACCACTGAGCTACCGGGCCACGTGGTACGACTATTACCGATGGAAAGCAGAGATCGATCACGGCCCCTGTATCACAACGCTCCATAGCGGAGCTACCGGGCCGCGTTGTACAAACATACCCCGTTTAGGGCCGCAAGAATGTACCATGACGAAGGGGGTGAGGGAAGACGCTTTTTGCATGCAGTATCAGATATTGCAAGTGTCAAAGATTAGACGGGCGATCACAGCACTTTCGGCAATTTGACTATTTGCTGGACAAGTTCATAATATACTTATGCAACCAACTGCATCCTGGGAGCGCTTCGACGAGCTGCAACGGCTCCATGTACATGCCGAGCAGCAAACTGGGCCGGATGCCGAAAGAACTCTTGCGGAACTGCGACAGCAAATAACCGCCATGTACTATGAGCTACTGGGCCCGGTGCGTTCGCTGCTCTCTAGGCCTGAAACGCAATACGAATTGCCAACTGGACTGCAGACTGTCGATGTTCCTGCCACCGATCTACTTGGTAGTTACTATGCGCTGATCAATGCCTACTGCGCGAACTCAGGCGAATCCATGCAAAGGCATGCTAGCGCCATGCTGTCAGTTGCACAGAAGCAGGGCATACCATTGACCTTGGATTGTGCAGGACGCAATCCAGATGACGTTGTTCGAAATGCAACCACTGCAGTGAATGCCGTTCTTCTATCTCAGAAGAAGGTAGTACTTCCATCGGTACTCGGCGTGGGAGTAACGCCTATGTATCAGCGAGGAAGCATCACTTCAGACTGGACGCGACACAGCAACCAGCATGGGCAAGAAGGCTGGTCTGCCACTGTGGAGTGGGAAGGAGATACTGGCACAACAGCACTGTTCTTCGATCGGTACGCGCTAACCGATCTCCGAGCCCGACGGCGCCAGAGCAATGAGCACTTCCAAGGCATTCAACGTAAGAGCACGCCCTATTCCATGAGGCTGATGCCATTGCTTGCTCGTGAGGGGATAGATGAAGAGCAATACGATCGAATGCTGGAGGGCCCCCGCCTTCTCTCTGAGGAAATCCAGCATATTTACGACCGTGCACGAATTAACGACTATAAGGCTCGACATCCCAACATCGACGACAACCGAGCTGTCGCCGATACCCTGCTTGCCGACACTGCTGTGCATTTTCGCCAACTGCAGCGTGACCTTGCAGATCCGTCGTGCGCATACCTCGCCGCGCTCAGCATTAGCGAGTTTGCAGGTCAGGTAGGCGGGCTCATACAACTCATGTCCGAATGCATCGAGAAAGGGGAGCATGCAACCGCGTTCGCTCACTTTCTTAATTACGCATATATCTCAGATCGGATTCGTTCAGCTGCGTTACGAAACGGGCGACTGGCCTTCGACGGGACTTCGGTTGAGCCAGCGTATGCATTTGCCGCACACAGAGTCTTCCAAGACATGCCGTTAAATAGACATACTCCGGAAGTGACGGTGCACGCTTGCTTTGCGCATCAAAAACACCCTGCGCATGTCGCTTTGGAGCTTCTTCAGGCTGCATACAAGAAGAACATCCGTCAGGAGTAAATGTGCTTGCCTGGTGTAGGCAGGGCGCATATACTTTAGCCATGCGAGAAGAGTCCTACGTGGATACCTTCATTGCAGTTGCAGAGGACTGCAAGGCCGGTGCCGGAACGATTCCACCGACGCGAACTGGTCCACCTACTGTGGCCCAGCTGCAGTTTGCCATGTTGCATGGCCATCCATATGTCTATTCACAGCCAGATGTGTTGTTTACGGTGTACGCCGACAGGGCTGCTATTCCCAAGGCGGCGCGCGCCAAAGCTCGAGTGGCATTCTTCAGCAAGGGACAACCGTGTTTACGCTGTTCACCGCTTGGTAAAACATACGGATGGGGTATGCATTTCAATGAAAGCGGCAACATCAAACTTATCGGCAGGGAGACTGCAGAATATAAGCGCATGCTTGCAGACAGCACCCTGCATCACACCAAAGCGATGAAATCTGCGCGTTAGAGATACTGCGATACGTCGGTTGTGCCGATGAATACGGTGGTGCCACTCCCCGCGCCAAGCTTCTCCAGTGCTTTCTGTAGGCCAATGCGCTTGAGCACGTCGCCAAAACGCAGTACTGCACCTTGGTTGGAGAAGTCGGTCATACGGGTGAACTGCTCCAAACGACGCCCGGTAACCGTGACACTTCCGTCTTTGTTTTCGACGATGCGGTAGGCACCCATGCGCTCGGAGAGCAAGTGCGGCTTGAGCACGGTCAGCGTTGCATCGCGCTCTGGCTCGTCGGCGGTTTCCAGCTCCCTGCGCTTCTCGCGCTCCTCCATGACGAACGGCAGCAGTGACTGCATCAGCTCCTTGGTACCGCGGTGCGATGCAGCAGAAATAGATGCAAAGACTTTGATCTTGGCTTTCTTCAGATCTTTCTCCCAATCGCTGGCATCGCCGCCTACCAGGTCAACTTTGTTCAGTACCACGAATTCCTTCTTCTTTGTCAGGGTAGGGGAGTAAGCCTTCAGCTCATTACGGATCATCTTATAGTCGGCCACCAGGTCATCGCGGTTAATGTCCAGCATGTGGATGAGAATGCCGCAACGTTCAATATGCTTGAGGAACTTATCTCCAAGACCCTTACCCTCGCTCGCGCCTTCTATAAGACCCGGCACATCACATAGGACGAATTCGCGATCGTATACCTGTACAACGCCCAAGTTTGGCACAAGTGTTGTGAAGTGGTATTCCGCAATTTTCGGGCGGGCAGATGACACGGCGGCAATCAGCGACGATTTGCCCACACTTGGGTAACCGATAATACCCACATCGGCCACCAGCTTCAGCTCCATAGCAACACTTCGCTTTTCACCCGGCTCGCCTAGCTCCGCAAAGTCCGGCGCTTGCCTGGTAGAGGATTTGAAGTGCGCATTGCCGAAACCGCCTTTGCCGCCGTGAGCAATGACGATTTGGTCGCCATGTTGCTGCAGATCTGCAATGGGCTTTCCAATGCGCTCACCCGTTGTTCGGTTGTATTCGGAGACAATGGTTCCTGGGGGCACATGCAGGATAAGGTCCTCCGCAGCATGTCCGTTTAAGCACTTTCCACTGCCGTGTTCACCGTTTTTGGCAGCGAATCGCTTCTTGCTGGCGAAGTCACTGAGCGTATCGGTGTTTTCATCTGCAAGTAGGATGACATTTCCGCCCCGGCCGCCGTCGCCACCGAACGGGCCGCCGCGGGGTTCGCCCTTCTCGCGACGCCAGGCCACGCAGCCATCGCCCCCTTTGCCACCCTGGATATCGATGATGACTTCGTCAATAAACATCATGCGGATTGTAGCAGGACGCGCGTTTTTCGCCAGCCAAAGCGAAATAGTCAAAATGAGCCGCGTAATGCACGGCGAAATGACTCTTGACCGTCGGCTGGTTAGCACTCTAAACTAGTGAGTGCTAATTCATTACCTCACTCTATGTCCAAGATCATCGGTATCGACTTAGGCACGACCAACTCCTGCGTTGCCGTCATAGAAGGCGGACAGCCGCAGGTGATTCCGAACAGCGAAGGCAACAATACCACGCCGTCGGTTGTGGCGTTTAAAGACAGCGAAGTGATTGTGGGTATTGCAGCGAAGCGCCAGGCGGTAACCAACCCCAAGAACACCATTTTCTCGGCAAAGCGTTTCATAGGCAAACGCGGCGAGGAGGTAAAGGCGGATGCCAAGCACATGCCGTTTGAAGTGAAGCCAGGCAAAGAGGGACGCGCCATGATCAGCGCAAACGGGAAGGAAATGTTCCCGCAGGAAATCAGCGCCAAGGTTCTTATGAAGCTGAAGAAGGACGCCGAGGCGTTCTTGGGTCAGACCGTCAGCAAGGCTGTCATTACCGTTCCGGCGTACTTCGACGACAACCAGCGCCAGGCAACCAAGGAAGCAGGTGAAATCGCCGGCCTGGAAGTTGTGCGCATCATCAACGAACCCACGGCGGCAACGCTTGCCTATGGCTTGGACAAGAAGAAGGAAGAGAAGGTGATTGTGTACGACTTGGGCGGAGGCACATTCGACGTAACGGTGCTCGAAATCTCTGGCGACGGCCACTTTGAAGTGCAGTCGACTAACGGCGACACGCACCTTGGAGGAGACGACTTCGACCAGGTGATTGTGGAATGGCTGCTTGCCGAATTCAAGAAGGACCAGGGCATCGATCTGTCCTCGGACAAAATTGCTTTGCAGCGCCTGCGCGAGGCTGCGGAAAAGGCCAAGATTGAACTGAGTTCCACCACCGAGACCGAAATCAACCTGCCGTTCATCACGGCCGATGCCACTGGCCCGAAGCACATCAACCTCAAGCTGTCGCGTGCCAAGCTGGAAGCGCTGGTAGCCGATTTGATCGAACGCACCGTAAAGCCGTGCGAAAACGCACTGAAGGACGCAGGCTTGAACAAGAAGGATATTGACGAAGTAGTGCTGGTCGGAGGTATGACGCGTATGCCGGCTGTCCAAGCCAAGGTAAAAGAGCTTTTCGGCAAGGACCCGCACAAAGGCGTAAACCCGGACGAAGTGGTTGCCATCGGTGCCGCCATTCAGGCAGGACAGATCGGCGGCGACATCAACCGCGATATCACCATCGTCGACGTCATTCCGCTCTCCGTCGGTATCGAGACGCTTGGCGGAGTTGCTACCAAGCTCATTGAGCGCAACACGCGCATTCCCACGAGCAAGAGCCAGGTGTTCTCCACCGCTGCGGATAACCAGACTTCCGTGGAGATTAACGTGGTGCAGGGCGAGCGCGAAATGGCAACCGACAACAAGTCACTCGGACGCTTCATTCTCGACGGCATCTTGGCAGCTCCCCGCGGCCTGCCGCAGATCGAGGTGACGTTCGACATCGACACCAACGGCTTGCTGCATGTGAAAGCCAAGGATAAAGGCACCGGCAAGGAACAGCACATCACCATTCAGGGTTCCACCGGCTTAAGCAAAGAAGAGGTGGAGAAGATGAAGAAAGACGCCGAGCTCAACGCCGAGGAAGACAAGAAGAAGCGCGAGAAGATAGACGCGCGCAACACCGCCGACGCACTCATCTTCAACTTAGAAAAGCAGATGCGCGAACACGACAGCAAGATTAACGATGCCGTGAAGAAGAAGGTCAACACGAAGATGAACGACCTTCGCGAGGTGCTAAAGAAAGACGATGCATCCGCCGACGACATCAAGAAGGCAACTGAAGCTCTTGCCACCGAAGCGCAGGAAATCGGCAAGTTGGTGTACGAAGAAGCGCAGAAGAAGGCCAAAGAAGAGTCCGCCGAGAAAAAGGACAAAGATGGCCCAATCGACGCCGAAGTCGTAGACGACAAAGAAGAGGATAAGAAGGGCAAAAAGAAGAAGTAAGCCCTTCCAATCAATTCTCAACGACTACGGACGCGGAGTAGACAGGTTCGTTGTATCAAACAGCCAACGAACAGGTGTGCTAACCGCGCTTGGCATGCGCTCCAGCACCGCTGAACCAAAATTGCCATAGCCACGGTGCAGCGTTGCGCCGGTTCTCTGTAGGAAAGTTTGGAAGCCGCCTGCAGGAGCCATGCTCGAAAGCTGTTGCCAGAGTCCCAAATGATGAGCCCCCGCAATCAAGCTTGTAACGCCCACCGCAGTGGAAGCGGTTTTCCACGGGTTTTCCAAAATGTACTTTCCGGCTTTAGCAAGGCCTCGTCCAGGAGCCCTCAGAATCTTCTCGGCCAAGCCTTCGCGCGGGGCCTCTTCTACAACTTCGATGGTGCGAACTTGTGCAGTCATATATGCAGGGTGGAATTACTGGGTATGAGTGGAATTGGCCTCCAGAATGACGTGGCGCACGCGTGACATGCCAGCAAGCTGGTCTAGCTGCTCGCTGGTGACATCTGTCTCGCTCAGAGCCATGTGGAGCAAAGCGGAAATACCGCTTGCGCCTATCGTTGCGAAGTATTCCGCAAGCGACTCCTGCGACAGGCTTTTCTCGGTCATCTCCGGAAAGGGCTTTGGGCTACCTGCAATAACGGAATCGATGAACTCTTTCAGGCCGGCCATCTCAAAGCGCGATTGCTCGAAGTTCTTGCGTAGCTGCGCCTCGGTCTCGAACGAGGATAGAGACTCGATAACGACATGCTTTTTCCATTCCTGCTGGAGCGCTGCAGGAAGTTTTTCAAACAGGTTGGCGATTTCATCCTTGGTTAGCCAGAACGCTGTGGATGCAGACATAGAGAAGGAAGAAGAAGGCTACAGACGGGCGCCAACGTATTTGGCTAGTTCTACAAGGCGGTTGGAGTAGCCCCATTCGTTGTCGTACCACGAGAAGGTTTTAATGAGCTTGCCGCCCTCCATGACCATGGTGCTTTGCGCATCAATAATGGAACTGCGCGGGTCTCCCACAATGTCACGAAGTACTAACGGAGCCTCCTCGTAGCCCAGAATATCTTTCATGGGGCCTTCGGCAGCAGCCTTAAACGCTGAATTAATAGACTCTACTGTCGCGGCCTTTTTCACGGTGCACACCAGGTCGGTAATACTTCCGGTAGGAGTGGGTACGCGAACTGAAGTGCCATTGAGCTTGCCTTTCAGCTCCGGGATCACAAGGCCGATGGCCTTGGCGGCACCGGTGGTGCTGGGAACCAAGTTCACGGCTGCGGCACGGGCGCGGCGCAGATCCTTGTGCGGCAAGTCGAGCAGGTTCTGGTCGTTGGTGTAGCTATGAATGGTAGTCATCATGCCCTGTTCAATGCCGAATGCATCGTTTAGTACCTTCGCCATAGGTGCCAGACAGTTCGTGGTACACGAAGCGTTGGAAATGACATGCATGCTCTTCGGGTCGTACAACTCGTGGTTGACGCCAATGCAGAACGTTCCGTCGGCTTTATCCTTGCAGGGAGCAGAGATAATGACCTTCTTGGCCCCAGCAGCAAGGTGCGAAGCGGCACCCTCGCGGCTGGTAAAGAACCCCGTGCACTCCAGTACCACATCCACCTTCAGGTCTTTGTGCGGAAGTAATTTAGGGTCTTTCTGTGCGGTCAGCAGAATATCGCCGTACCCGGCAACGGAGAGCTTGTCGCTGGAATGGCTGGTCTTACCCGGGAAGCGGCCATAGGTGGAATCGAACTCGAACAAATGAGCCAGCGTAGCACCGTCGGTAAGGTCGTTGACCAATACCACTTTTACGTCCGGGTGCTTCTGCAAAATTATGCGAAGCGCCTGGCGTCCAATGCGGCCAAAGCCGTTAATGGCGACGTTCATACAAGTAGGGTAAGGATGTGAATGTGTGAAATGTAGCAGGTTTTCCCTGTGCTGCGCGTACCTTTCGCGGCTGTTTCCAGCCAAAGTGCAGGGTACACTCAAACAATATTATACAACATTTTTATACATTCTGCAATTACGTCTTCAGCTTGGCGTAGGTCTTCTGCAGAAGCAATGTGTCTTGTTCCAGCAGCGGCGACTCGCACACCACGGTTCCGGCAATCTTGCGCTTCTTCAGCACGCCTAGGAAGTCCGTCCAGCGGGCGTCGCTCTCTTGCAGTGGCAAGTGATGTTTTTCGCCTTTTGCTCCGTAGGCAATGCCCGAGTAGTGCATGTGCACGCTTTGCAGCGCTTTCTTGCCGAGCGCCGAGGCGTACGCATCGAACATGTCGTTCCATTCTGCTGCAGTATTCATGGCTCCGTTGTACCGCGCGTGCAAGTGAGCCGGATCCAGTACCGGGTAGATGCCGAATTCCTTGCTGACGGCCAACACCTCTTCCAGGGTGCCAAACTGCGTGCCTTTGCCCATGGTCTCGTACCCAAGGTTCACATCCGGAAATAGGCGCTTCTTCTGCTTCAAGATCTCATCTGTCGCGCGGCGCACATTTTCCAGCGCGCGCTTGGGGTCTTGGCCTAAGTAGAACGCCGCATGCACGCACACCGAGCGAATGCCGGCCAACTGGCTCATGGCCAGGGCATCCAAAATGCGCCGTTTGCTAGCAGCCATTTTATCGGGATCTTCCGTATTCAAATTGATGTAGTACGGCGCATGCGCGGTTAAGTACATCTTCAGCTCCTGCGCTGTTCGGTTGATTTCCTGCATGCGTTCGGGGTTTACCGGAACGCGCTGCACCCATTCCAATTCCATGGCTGTTATGCCAAGCGAATGCGCATGACGCAAACCGACGACGGTACCACCGGGCTTGGGCGTGGAATGCGGGACGCCCGCAACGGCAAAATGCAACATACTTCAGTAGTGTAGATGGTAGAATCGTGCCGTGCCACTTGCGCGTGACATCATCGAAAGAACGCTCTCTACAAAGCAGGGGAGTGCCGCTTTCGACGCGGTGGAAGTACTCAGTAACGCGGGCTACGAGGCCTGGTGGGTGGGTGGCTGCGTGCGCGACATGCTGCAGGACCGTATTCCCGACGATATCGACATCGCGACATCGGCGCTGCCGAAAGACATCGAACGGCTATTCCCTAAAAGCGACATGCAGGCCGCTGCGCTTGGCAGCGTTATTGCTGCTCACAAGGGCGTCGAGCTCGAGCTAACCACCTTCCGCGAGGACGATGCCGCATCGGACGGACGCCACCCCGAGAGCGTGAAGTTTGGCAATCGCGCACAAGACTCTGTTCGCCGCGATTTCACGGTGAACGCCATCTACTTTCAACCCCAGACGCTTGCGCTGTTCGATCCGCACGACGGCGAGAAGGATTTGCATAACGGATTGATCCGTTTCATAGGAGACGCGGAAACGCGCATCCGCCACGATGCACTGCGGATGCTTCGTGCGGTGCGTTTTCGGGCCGCCATCGGCGGACAGTACCATCCGCAAACATTCCAGGCACTGTGTGCATGCGCGCCGCTTGCCAAAGAACTGTCTGGCGTGCGCCAGTTGGCGGAGTTTGAACGCATGCTGCTTGGCCACAAGCCAGAAGCGGCGCTAGAAGACCTGTGGGAAACCGGCATACTGAAGTACGTGTTCCCCGAGCTGGCTGCGTGCAAAGGCGTGGCACAGCCTCCGGAGTACCACCAGGAAGGCGATGTCTGGGAACATACCAAACGCTGCGCCGCAAGCTTTACAGAGGACCACTCCATAGACGTGCGCTTGGCGGCGGTATTCCACGACTGCGGCAAAGCCAAGACATTCTCGGTGCAGGAGCGCATCCGGTTCGACCATCACGCGGAAGTTTCCGCAGACATCGCAGATGAAGTGTTTAAGCGAGTACAGTTGCCATCCGCGCGTCGGGAGAAAATTTGCTGGCTCATTCGGCATCACATGATGATGGGCTCGTTTGCCGGACTGAACAATCAGCGCAAATCACACTGGTACCACCACCCGTGGTTCCAGGAGTTACTACAGCTGTTTTGGCTGGACATCGCCGGAACTGCTCCGTCGGGTTTTGGCTTGTATGAGAGCATTGTTGCCGATTACAACGCATTTCTAGACTCGCATCCGCGTCCGCAGAAACCGCTGCTTTCGGGAACCGAAGTCATGGAGATACTCGGTCTTCAACCAGGAGAGCGGGTAGGGGACATCCTGAAACAGTTGCACCAGGCGCAATTGGAGAAACAGGTCACCAAGAAGGCTGAGGCGCGTGCCTTCTTGGAACAATTTCGCCCCAAACATCCATGAAGCGCGCGGTCATTGTGCATGGGTGGCAATCGCAGCCGCTGGATGGCTGGAAGCCGTGGTTAAATAACGAGCTTTCCGCCCGCGGTTTTCAAGTTCGTACACCAAGCATGCCCAATCCCATGCACCCCAAAGCAGAGCGATGGGTAGAAGAGCTGCACGACGTCATTGGCACGCCGGATGCAAGTTGCCACCTCATTGGCCACAGCCTGGGTTGCCCGGCAATCCTTAGGTACATAGAAACACTGCCAAAAGGCCAAACAGTTGGCACTGTCGTGTTGGTAGCGGGATTTATGGAGGACCTGGGCATTGCGGATATAGCCGGCTTCGTCTCGCAGCCGTTTGACTGTAAGCATATTCGCGCTGCGGCAAAGAAGATTGTCAGCATCTACTCGCAAAACGACGAGTATATTTCTTTAGAGAAGTTTGAGCGTATGCATACAGCTCTTGGAGCTAAGGCAATCCTCGTGCAAGGCGGCAAGCACTTCAGCGGTGCAAACGGGTGTTACCAACTGCCGCAGGCACTGCAGGCGTTACTGTAGGGGTGTAGCACCGTCCGCTAGCACGTGGGGAAGATGCAGTGCACGCACTTGTTCCAGAACAGTGGATAGACGAAGTTGAATGACAATTGCCGTTTTGCTGCCGGAGTGCACGATGGAAAGAGCCTCCCTGGGTATGCCGGCCGCGTGCAACTTACGCAATTCAGGCAGCAATTCATCTGCGTCGTGACGACTTAGGGGAACTGCACTCTGAACCATAGATACTGCCTCGTCTATCTCGTCCCAGTCGTCTGCGAGTCCGGAGCGTACTGCCATAGCGAGTAAGTATACTTGCAGTGCAAATGACGATCAATAAAAGTACTTTCTTTATTCAACACTAGTCCTGCTGTGTTTCGAGTCGATCCTTCAATACTGCCCTACAAGTAAGTAAGTACAGCAACGGCGTACGATGATGATTGGAATCAGGGTTAGTGTTCAACATGTCGTACAATGCCAGCAATGCGGTAACTCTGTCATTTTGAAGCATCTTCTCACCCTTGCCTTCCGGGTCATCTAGGGCTTCGATGTACTCACTCAATTCGTAACCAAGTACTTGCAATCCAGGGCAACCCTTTGTCTGCGCAGTGCGCAGTAGAGCGCGCATTCTGTGAACGATGGATGCATTCACTTCATCTAAAAGTTCTTTACTGTCTGTACAAGCAAGAATTTGCTCGGGTGATGGCTGCCACTGTGGCACTACCTGTTCCTGGGGAGCGTCATTTTGCATAATGCCATGTTGAACCATACTACTAGTTTGTCAACTACTTGCAGTCTTTTCGTAGGTTCACCTCGGAACAAAAGGTGTCCTATTTCTTCGCTATTTAGTACCCATTTTGGTGGGCCAGGGGGGATTTGAACCACCGACCGCAGGTTTATAAGTCCTGTGCTCTAACCAACTGAGCTACTGGCCCACACAGGGTAGTGTAGCAAAATTCCCCCAAGGGTTAGAGCACAATTTCCTTTTGTCTACTCGCGTCAAGCGCTCGTAGGCCAACTGAGCTACTGGCCCACAAGGGGTAGTGCAAAAAATCTCCAGGGGGTTAGAGCACAATTTCTTTTGTCTACTCGCAGCAGTGGGGAAGAAAAGACATCGCCTTATAGCAAAGCTAGGGATGCTGAACCCGACACTACTAGGAGTTAGGCGGAAACGCTGACGATGGTTGCCATCTCGCGGCTGCGGTTGAACTTCTGCACCTTTGCCTTGCGGTAAGAAACTTTACCTGCAATGGAAGAGTGTAGCGTCCAGTCCTTGGCTACGTAGACGTTCTGGCCCGGTCGGTACCAGAAACCTTTTTGACGGACGAGAACTTCGCCCGCATTGACGGTCTCACCTGCGAAGCGCTTTACGCCTCGGCGCTTGGACCGACTATCTCTGCCGTTACTGGTAGACCCACCGGCCTTTTTGGTTGCCATACCGGGTTAGTATAGGGAGAAGTTTTTGAATGACAAGTGAAAATATACGGATATCGTCAGCACACAAAGAGCCGGGTATCCGGCCTAATTGGTTGCGGGGACAGGATTCGAACCTGTGACCTCCAGGTTATGAGCCTGGCGAGCTACCAGCTGCTCCACCCCGCGTCGAGCGACAGAGAGTATGCGAGAAGAATGGGAAAAACACAATCCCGTTTATAGGAGTTTGCTAAATGGGTTTGCGCAAATCGTCTATTTGGTCCCTGTGGAACAGGAACAACCTCCAATGATCCAACACGCGGATGTTGCGCAGGTTCTCCTCGTAAATGGCCTGACGCTCAGCTTCGCTCAGTTCGCTGGCAGGCTGAGAAACCACCGGATCCGGCTTGGCAGCGAAAATAACAACCTTCTCGCCGGGGTTTAAGAGGCCGATGCTTTCTTTGGCGTATTTGTCCTTGTACTGTCGCGATTGCAGGTACTCAAACCGCTGATAACCCGCTGCTATCTGCTGCTGCAACGTTGCGTTTCGCTGCTGCATGGTAAGAAGTTGTTGATCGAACAAGATGTTCTTGTAGTACGACAATGCCAAACCAAACGCCATGAGGCCCACCACGCACAAGCCGATGACAATGGTCATCTGCTTGGGAAACGGCGCTGCATCTTTGTACGGCACAAGCGTCAGTATAGCCACGCAATCCCACGCGGGGAAACGCAGCAAATTGCACGTTCAAGCGAAACAATTGCTGCTATCATTCGGTCATGAATATTTTCTGCAGCGGCATCGGCGGTATTGGACTTTCTGCCTATGCATGTCACATGCATGCACGCGGACACAGCCTGTGGGGCAGCGACAAAAACGACTCCGCACTCGTTGCCGATTTGCGAAAGCAGGGGATTCAAGTCTCTCTCAAGCAAGATGGTAGTGCGCTTCCTGCACAGCTGGACCTACTGGTGTACTCGGAGGCTATTCCGGCTACGGCTCCGGAGCGCGAACTTGCAAGGCAACGAGACATCCGCCAAATTTCGTACTTTGCGGCACTTGGCGAAATGACCGCCGGCCAACGGCTGATTGCCGTATGCGGCACGCACGGCAAATCTTCCACAACCGCCATGACCGCGCGCATGCTGATGGAGCTTGGGCAAGACCCCAACGTGGTTGTTGGCACGAAGTTACGCGAATTAGACGGCCGAAACTGGCGCAAGTCTGCCAATGACTTATGGGTGGTGGAAGCCTGCGAGTACCGCAAATCGTTCCACTACCTTCAGCCATCTATCATCTTGCTTACAAATGCCGACGGCGACCATTACGACGCGTACGCCGACATTGCAGAATACGAATCTGCGTTCGTGGATTTTATCAAACTGCTGCCCGCAGACGGCGTTGTCATAGCTCACGGAGCAGATGCCCAAGTACGCTCTATTGTGGAAAGGGCCGGGCGGAAGCTGATCGATGCCGACACTCAGCCGCTGCTTACACTGGCTACTCCCGGCATGCACATGCGAAAGAATGCGCAATTGTCACTTGCGCTTGCCGCAGTATGGAAGTTGGATGTTGAGCGCGCGCAGCGGGCACTCTCTGGGTACAGCGGTTCGTGGCGCCGGATGGAAGTAAAGGGGCGCACGGCTACAGGTGCCACGGTTATTGACGATTACGGGCATCATCCCGTGGAAATTCGCGCCACTCTGCAGGGTGCGAAAGAGGCGTACCCTTCGCGGCGCATCGTCGCTGTGTTTCAGCCACACACCAATAACCGCACTCTGGCATTGTGGAACGAATTCGCGGCGTCTTTTACCGATGCTGCCGAGGTAGTGGTACTGCCCGTATACGACGCGCGGCCGGACCGGGATGCGCAATTGGCCGACACAGCCGCGCTTGCCGCCGCCATTACAAGCAGCAGCGGAGTACCGTGCAGGGTTGTGGAAAGCCTGAGCGCCGCAGAGGCATTGTTAAACCAAACGGTACTCAAGCAAGATGACGTAGCGGTGGTGCTGGGAGCAGGCGATAGCACCGCGCTGGCAGGACGCCTGGCGGTGCAATCCGCCTAGTTACTTACGCTCGCCCCGGGGTTTAGCCTCGCGAGCCTCCACCGTGTTCTGTAGCGATCGGCGGCTTTGGTGCTTGGTGCGCACGGCTTCGGTTTCGGACCCCACGTTGCAAGTAAGCTTAATGACTTTTGCAGTGCGACCGCCTTCGGTAACCACAGCCGTCTGCGGTGGTGGCTTAAGGCAGCCGGAAACGTTGCCGACGTAAATGGCGTAGCTGCCTGCCGGCAGGTTGGTAAACGATGCAGGCGTCTTGCCGGAGAAGTTTTTTGGTCCCCGCACGCGAAACGACAGCCCCGATGGCTCGCTGGTTACACCCAATAGACCAAGCTTGGTATAGGCATACTGCACCAAGAACTTGTAGTTGTCGTTGGGGAACAGCGTGTATTCGTACTGCTGGGCATTGAGCGTGGCTGTCAGCTCATCGTTTCTGTACACACTGATTTTGGATGACATGCCGGTCGGCGGCACCACGCTGAATACCATTTGCCCCACCTCGCTTACCGAGTAGGAGTAACTGGCTGGATTCACGCCCTCATCGCTGCTGCTTCGTGTGGTACCGTCTGCGGCAAGCAACGTCCAACTCCCCAGCGTCGTGGGACTGAGCTGGTCTATCCGCACGGTGCCCTGAACGGCTGCCCTACCCACTGGAACATGGGCAAAAGCAAGAACGGCGATAGAGAGAGTCGCGATGGAAACAGAAGTGCGCATACGGCAAATATCCTACGGTGCCGCAAACACACATGTACAGCAATTACAGTGGACAGACCTGCAGATTAACGACCATCCAACGCATCCTTCAGGGCAGTGCTCCAGCCGGCGCGAAGTGCGGCGAGATCTGCATCGAAAATGGTTGTGCCGGTGCGGCCGATGGTCAGGCGGGCGGCTGAGGTGGTTTCGCCAATGTCGATCAGCTCGCAACCGGCTTTCTTGGCCAGTGCATCCAACGCCTTGCGGTGTTTTGGATCCACCTCGAGAATGAAACCGCCGGTCTCTGAGAACAGCACCGTGTCGTTACGCAGCTGCGGCGCCACGGAAGAGCAATCTATCTTCGCGCCAATGTCACCACCCACCTTGCGTTGCGGCAATGTCATTTCGAACAGCGCCAGCAACATGCCTCCCTCGCTGATATCGTGCGACGAAAGCACCAGTCCGGATTGCACGGCGGCGGAGACCAACTCCAGTTGCGATAGCACCTCCTTGAAATCCGGCGACGGCACATGTGCACCCAGCATCGCGTTGCGTTCGGTACCGGCCAACTGCTCCAGGATTTGGTAGTACGCGGAGCCGCCGCACTCGTCCTTGCGGTTGCCGACCAGAATCAGCTGCGATCCTGGCTGCTTGAAGCGCATGTCCACAGCCTTGCGCGCATCTGGCATGACACCGATGACGCATACGTTTGCCGTAGGATCTATAGGCCCTTCTTTGGTTGCGTTGTACAAGCTGACGTTGCCGCTAATCACCGGAACCGGCTCTCCGCCGACCTTCACGCCCTTCAGTGCATCTGCAATTCCGGCAACACCCTGCTCCAACGCCCAAAGTTGCTCGGGGATTTCGGGGTTGCCGTAGTTAAGACAATCGGTGACGGCACGCGGCAGTGCGCCGACCGCGGCAATGTTACGCATGTTTTCCACCACGGCGTTGACGCCCTGCAGGTAAGGCGAAATGCGACCGTATCTGCCGTTGCCTCCGGCGGCCAGTGCCACGCCGACGAACGCATCTTCCGGAGCGAGGTCTTCGCTCCAACCCGGGTGCGTACCGGTCAACACGTAACTCTGCAAATCCACAAGCGGCATGACCACGCTGGCATCGGCCTCGCCTGCTTCAATGAGCGTGTTGCCGATGATGTTCTTATCGTAGTGTCGGAATACCCGCGACTTGCTGGCATGCGAGGGGTGGCTGAGCATGGCGCTGAATACCTCGTTGATGGTAAACGCCTTCTTGCCGATTTTTACGCGGTCTCCGCTGCAGCTGATAGACGGTTCCGCAAACGTCTGCTCGGGCTTTTTGGTCGGACGGACATACTGCAAACCCGATGTAATATCGGTGGCTTTTGCACTGCACACCACCTTGCCGTTGTGCAGCAGGGTGTACACCGGATCTTCGTGCACCTTGCCTACAACGCTGGCCCTGGCGCCCTCAGCCACGCTGGGCAGGTCCCATGTTTCGTTGTAGTGCTTCAAAATCGCCTGGGTAAGGCTGGGGTGGCAAATCCAGCACAGGCGCTCCTGTGTTTCGGCACAGGCAATGACCTCGGGGGGTAAGCCGGGTAGTGCGACATGAATTTTATCCAAATCGACAACGGCACCCATGTTTGCAGGAGCCACCTGCTCTACGGACGCACACACGTTGCCGCCGGCACCAAGATCTTTAAAGCTGACTTTGTCTAAGTTCTTGGTTTGCACAAGCCAGTCGAACAGATCGTAGGTGGACTGGAGCAAATGACGCTCCAAGAACGGATTCGGCTCCTGTACGGCTCCGGCGTTCTGCTCGGCATCTTCCTCTTCCATCACCACGCTGGCGAATGCGGCTCCGCCAAACCCGCTACGGTCGGTGGCCTTGCCCACGATGATGATGTCGTACCCAACTTTGCCGGCTTCCGGCTGCACGTAGCTATGGATGATTTCATCCTCGCGGATGATGCCCACGCTGACAACGTTCACCAGACAACTTAAGTTAAACGCGGTGTCGAACACCGTGTCGCCGCCCAAGTTCGGAATGCCAAGCGCGTTGCCGTACCCGGCTACGCCGCGAATGACTTCTTTACTAATGGAACGTGTTTCTGCGTCTTTGAGGTCGCCTAGGCGTAAGCAATCCAACGATCCGATGACGCGGGCCCCCATACACACCACGTCGCGTACACAACCGCCCACACCGGTAGCGGCACCCTCGTACGGGACGACCTGCGACGGGTGGTTGTGCGATTCGTGGCTGACAACCAAACCCCAGCGCTTGCCTTTGGGGCCGTTGGTGATGGCAACAATGCCGCTATCTTCCTTGGGGCCAAGAATCACGTGCTTTCCCTGAACCGGGAACTGCTTCAAGAAACGCCTGCTGGATTTGTAACTGCAATGCTCGCTGCCTTGAATGCCCCAAATGGTTGCCTCGGTAACCGTGGGTGCGCGTCCAAGCATCTCCTGGACTTTGCGCGCTTCATCTACCGTCAAACCGATGCGGTGCTTGGTCAGCGCATCTTTCACTTGGGCGTCGGTCATGTCGGCAAACGGCAGCGTGGGTGTGGGCATACTCAAAAAGAAGTGCCAGGATTGTAAACGCTCCGCGCCCGTGCGTCACCTGTAATCGTTTGCCGCTATGCAATCCACTTTCCTGCGGTGAACATGGCGATGTACGCCGTTTGAACTATTGCCGAAACGACAAGGATGATGGGTACCAGCAACTGCAGCGCTGCAGGCAACGTGGAACTGCGCGACCGTGCCACCATGTGGCCCAGGCACAAACAGAGCAGAATGTAGAGCGGCAACATGTAACGAATAGCGCTAATGGTGTTGGTGTACGTGGCGCCCATATACACGAACCACAGCATTGCAAAAGCTGCATACATGCCCGCGCGCTGCGAAAAGCCTCTGGAACGGTTGCGAATGGCAAGTATGCCCTCGCAACAGAGCGATGTTAGCAGCAGGCCAAGAAAGACAGGATAAGCCATGCGGCCTAAGTGCTGCGTGCTCGGAACGCCGTTGACGATCTTGGGTACGAACAGCGCGTACTTGCGCAAATCGAAGACGCCGCCGTAGTTTACGCGGATGTTCCATCCTGGCGCTTTTACCAGCTCGAACGGCAGGTGCCAGTCGCCGAATACAACATGGACATATGCGAAGTACAGCAGCGTGCCCGATGCGGTCGCAACAGCAACGAACCAAGCGAAGGGCATGCGCAGTGACGACTTGTTTGTCCTGCAGTCCCTAAACCACAGCAGCGGCACGAACGCGAGTGTCGCACCTACGATGCGCGTCGCGCTGAGCAGGAATCCGTGGATTGCGGCCGGAATCCAGGCGCGTGGCTTACCGCATCTGCTCCAGTAGAGAAGCCCCAGCAAATTCATGCAAAAGAACGACTCTCCGTAGCCCGAAACAAAGTAGAACGCCGTGGGGAAAGACAAGATTGCGCCCATGGTAAACGCCGTGACCGTGCGGGGGAACTTCCATAAGCGGCACAGCAGCAGGAAGTACATCCAGAAGCCGACAGCCGAGACCTGGGCGGTCACCAGTAGCGCCACGCGAATAGGGAAGCCGCTGACACGCTGCACTGCGCTTGCCACTGCAGGGTAACCGGGCATGAAGGTCAGGTTGGCTTCGCCGGGTTTGCCCGACATCGGAGGGGCCGCATTTTTGTACCCCTGTGTGGCGATGTAGCTGTACCAACGAGAATCCCACTGGTTGAGCGAAAGATACTTGCGCTGCATTGTCTTGGGATGCGCGAACGTCAATGCAATCGAAAGTTGCAGCAGCACGAGTACGATTGCCGGCAGCAAAACGCGCTTAAGAAACGTCGCGCAAGCCAGACGGCGCTCTTGTGAGGGGCACGCGCTCGGCATACCCGCCTGCATGAGTGTGTTTGTGTGTTCCAAATCTCGAAATTATAGCATATCTACGCAGCATTGTGAATGTTTGGTATGCTAAAACGCGTGAAGAACATAGTACGTTCACTCCTGTCGCAACGGCGTATCGCCGGCGGCGCCGCAGTGTTGGCCGGAACCCAGCTAGCGGCCTCCGTTTGTGGCTTTCTGCGTGATCAGGCGTTTTCCATCATGTTTCCGCTGGAACGCGATCCGCTGGGTGTTGCGTCGGTGTACATTGCTGCATTTCGGCCCAGCGACCTGCTGTTTCAGGTATTTGTGATGTCGAGTCTAAGTGTAATCCTCGTACCGTTCCTGGCAGGCCACCTGGCCCACAAGCGCACCGAGGAAATGAATGCCATTACCACAAGCACGCTCATCATTTTCGGCGGCGGTTTCGGGGCAGTCGCGTTGCTGATGGCAATATTCTTTCCGCAACTGGCGCCGGGAATGACCAAGTTCACCGGGGAAAGTCTGGAGTTGTACATTACGTTCGGTCGCATCGCGCTACTGACAAACTTCCTGTTTGTCTTCGGCAATACCGTCGGGCAATACCTTATCGCCGTGCAGCGCTACTGGGTGTATGGCATGACGCCAATTCTGTGGTCGCTGGGTACCATTTGCGGTACGTACGTACTAACGCCCATCGTCGGCCCACTGGGGCCGATGCTCGGCACCGTCGTTGGCACCGTCATCTATGTAGCGGTGCGCTGCTACGGCGTAGTGCGTGCGGGGTTTTCGTTTCGCGTTCCCAAGGGAGTCATTCACCCCGAATGGAAGCAAATGGGCTGGCTTATCATCCCGCGCATGGGCGCACTCGGCGCGCTGCAGTTGCAGCTGTTAGTCTTAGACCGTCTGGGTTCGGGTCTGGGGAAGAACATGGTTGCGCTGAACCAGTTTGCCAGCAACTTCGAGTCGGTCATTCCCGGAATCGTAGGCATAGCCATAGCCCAATCTGCATTTTCGCTGCTCAGCCAATCCGCTGCTCGCGGCGACTTCCACCGTTTTGCATCCAACATCCGCACCGGCATGTGGGTCAACCTGGCAATTGCCATACCGGGAGCGGTAGTCCTGGCGCTGTGCGCTCCAGTGGCAGTGTGGCTTCTGAAAATACAAGGTGACGCTGCACGCATCTTCAGCGCCGCCCTGGTGGTCTACAGCATTGCAGTGCCGTTCGAGAGTACGAACCATATTCTGCTGCGGTCGTTCTACTCGCTCAAGAACACCGGGTGGCCCGCACTTTCAAGCGCGCTCACCTGTGCTATTGCCATTGCCACGGCGTATGCACTGGTCGGCAGCCTTGGCGTGTATGCTTTGGCAACCGCATACGTGGTAGCACAAGTAGCGCAGGCCACATTCCTCGGACTTCTACTTGCAGCGCTCATGCGTCGAAAACTTCGGAGGATAGACCTAGAGCCTGCGGGCGTGCTCATACAGCCATAATAAAGGCGGCCCGCGGCCGCCTTTGTAGACACTATGAAGTCTCTTAGCGTCGCTTCAGCTCAACTGTCGAAGGCTTGGTGGTACGCGTGGGGTCGGCATCGCCGGTAATGCGCACAATGCGCACCTGGTTCGGGTTATACGGACTGAGCGTGAGCAAGGCAACCTTTCCTGTCAGGCTGAGTGCCGAGGGGCCGGTGAGTGTGTAGCTCAGCTGCACCTGGGTATCGTTGGTTACCTCGTAGGTCTTCGACTCGCCGTTGGTCAGCAACACGGTAATGGTGTTTGCGCCAACCTCCTGCACGGTGCCGCTTGTGGTTAGCTGCGGGTTCAGTTCGATGTTGGTGATAATGAACAGGGAACCATTGAGCGTGTTGGAATTCACGCGCCAGCCGCGAACGCGCACCTGCATGCCTACCACGACGTCGCTCGGGACCAAGTACTTGCGACTCAGACGGCCTTCCGAAATGATCTCGTAATCGGATTCGGTGCCGAGTATGACGGTAACCAACTGGCCGTTGGAGGCACGAATGACGAATTCTCCGCCTTCCTGATTGAACTTCTGCTTATCCGTAATGCGCACCTCTTCCACGGAACCCGTAATGGTTACGCGGGGGCCGCGACCTTCAAGGGCCAGTGCCGATGAGGGCACCAGGATGGAAACAACAAGCAATGTTCCGAGCAGTTTTCGCATGGCGGAATGGGGGAGGGGATAGCAAAAGTGTACATGGCCTTAGACGTACGGGTACCCCAAACATTACTGGCCAGCTGCTCGAATATGGTTTCTGATAGTCAGAAGAGCTACTTCTTACGCACCTGCGTAAAGTCCAGCTCCACCGGAGTGTCGCGATCGAAGATGAGCACCAGAACCGTAAGCTTGCCCTTGTCGACGTCCACGGCATCCACGGAACCTTCGTAGTTCTTGAACGGTCCGTCGATGATGACCACAAGATCGCCGATCTGGAAGTCGCTCTTGAACTTGGCACCCTGCTCGCCGACGCGGCGCTCGATCACGCCGAATTCCTCCGGAGTAACCGGAACCGGAATGTTCCCTGAACCGACGAAGCCGGTCACGTTTGGCGTATTGCGCACCATGTACCAACTGTCGTCCGTCACAATCATGTCGACCAAGACGTAGCCGGGGAACAACTTGCGTTCCTCTTCGATCGGCTCACCCTTCTTGAAGACGATTTGCTTCTCTTTCGGAACCACCACCGAGAAGATGTAGTCCTTCATGCCGAGGGTTTCGGCACGCTGCTCCAGCGACTTTTTCACGCTGTCCTCGTAACCAGAATACGTGTGAATAACGTACCAGTTACGACCTGCTGAAGGATCTTGTTTTGCCATGAGAGGCGAGGGGAAAGACTTAGCGGATAGTAAGGCGGATAGCCTCGGTAATCAGACCGTCTACCAAGCCGAAGAATGCGGCGGTGACGATAATGAATGCAACGGTAATGCCAGTCAGGCGCAATGCCTGCTGCTGGGTGGGCCACGTTACGTGACGCAGCTCCTCGACGCTGCCTTGGAAATACTGGACGATGGCGTTCATAAGCGGAAAGCGGAAACCGGACATACGCTGAAAAAGGGCGCCGGCTAGGAGAATAGTACTACGAATGGGGCTGTTTTTGCAAGGGAAAACGACGGACTCCGAGGCTCCATGGACTCCCTAACTTCCCAAATAAACCGGTCTTGCTTGCGGAATCCTGTAGTCCGAAAGCGCCCGTAGCGCTTTCAAGGAGTCATGGAGTCCTACAAGTTGTACTGCGGCGGCTCGAA
>CAZENR010000004.1:36144-102267 GCA_964513925.1 uncultured Candidatus Peribacteria bacterium | reverse complement strand
TCCGACCTTACTCAGGAAACTTCATCGTGCTCGCACATTTCGGCTACTGGGCTGTCACCGTCTATGGCCGACCGTTCCAGGTCGTTTGCCTATGTTTGAGCAATCGAATATCGAAGTCCTACAACCCCTCTAGTAAACTAGAGGTTTGGGCTGTTCCCGGTTCGCTCGCCACTACTACGGGAATCTCGTTTGATTTCTTTTCCCCGGTTACTGAGATGTTTCAGTTCACCGAGTATACCTCTCCTTGCGGAGTCACAGACCATTCCGTCTGTGGGGTTTCCCCATTCGGACATCTTCGGCTGATAGCGCCTGCCTAGCGGCTGACCGAAGCTTTTCGCAGCTGGCCACGTCCTTCATCGGAATTGAGAGTCGAGGCATCCGTGTGATGCGTTGAGTAACATGTAATATCGAGACTTTGGCTCTCCTTGCGGAGAAACCAAAGTGAAATTGTGCTGTTCACGTCCCATGATGCGGGCAATACGTAGACACGTACGGCCGCTCTAAGGAACGCGACAGTTGTTGTTATCGTAATACTGTAATTCGTAGAAATTCTTTCCAGTCCTGTCGTCGTACCGACGACAGAACGATGCCGATGCTTCCAACGATCACGGTGACGCCCGCGCCCGAATTCCACTCCGGCTTTGCGCCGGGGCAAAAAAAACGGGTGGCTTGCGCGCACCCGTAGAACCAGATCCCCGAGGGGGCATCTGACGCTACGGATAAGCGCAAGTAAGCAACATGTGCCGGGGCATTGTACCGTTGCACGAAGATGGGTCAAGCAGAAAAGTGACGAAATTTTGTAGACGACTCAGCGAGACGTATGTGCAAGGCTATGCATATCTGTTTTTTGGCTTTTATAAGCCATGCAAAAGAGCCTGCTCCCTTGATGGGGCAGGCTCTTTGCTTCAGGCGCGATTACTCTTTGGTGTCATCACCTTCTTCTTCGAGCGCCTCCTTCAGCTCCTGCTTTTGGGTGGCGCCGGATGCGCCGACCTCGGCACCCTCTTCAATGCCGCGTTTGATCTCGTCTGGATCTTCTTCATCGATATTCAGATCGCTGATTTTGTCGCTGGCGGGAATGAGGTCTTCGCTCTCCTGCTCTTCATCGAAGCGCGTCTTGAGCTTGATGACCTCGGCAGCCTGGCCTTCTACTTCGACTACGGGAACCTCCTCTGCCTTTACTTCGTCGCTGAACTTGAGGAGATCGACCTTGAGACACAGCGCCTGCAATTCCTTCACCAAGACGTTGAACGATTCCGGTGTGGAGGGCTTGCGGATGGATTCGCCCTTCACAATGGCTTCGTACGCCTTGCTGCGGCCCACCACGTCGTCGGACTTGATGGTAAGCATTTCCTGCAGCACGTGTGCTGCGCCGTACGCTTCCAGAGCCCACACTTCCATTTCTCCGAAGCGCTGGCCACCGTGCTGCGCCTTGCCACCAAGCGGCTGCTGGGTAACAAGCGAGTACGGACCGACCGAACGAGCGTGGATCTTGTCTTCTACCAAGTGGAGCAGCTTGAGCATGTACACCTGGCCAACCGTGGTCTGGTAGGCGAACGGCTCGCCGGTGCGACCATCGAACAGCTGCACCTTGCCGGTTTCCGGCAGACCTGCTGCCTTGAGATACCCCGTAATTTGCTCGGTGGAAATACCGTTGAGCGCCGGAGTGGCAATCTTGATGCCGAGCACCTGACAAGCCCAACCCAAGTGCGTCTCGAGCACCTGACCGATGTTCATACGAGAGCTCACACCGAGCGGGTTGAGGATGATGTCGACATGGCGTCCGTCTGACAAGAACGGCATGTCCTCTTTTGCAACGATGGCGGCAACGACACCTTTGTTACCGTGGCGACCGGCCATCTTGTCACCCACCTGGATCTTGCGGGTCTGCGCTACGAACACTTTGATCTGCTTGATCACGCCTGTAGGCAACTCGTCGCCCTCGGCGCGGTCGAAGACGTGCACGTCGACCACCTTGCCGCCGGCACCGCCGGGCAGGCGCAGCGAGCTGTCTTTGACGTCCTTGGCCTTATCGCCGAAGATCGCCTGCAGAATACGCTCCTCCGGAGTGAGTTCGGTCTCGCCCTTCGGCGTGATCTTGCCCACGAGAATGTCGCCTTCGTGCACCGTGGCGCCAATGCGGACGATACCGTCGGCATCCAGATCTTTGAGCTTGTTCTCGCCAACGTTCGGAATGTCGCGGGTAACCGTCTCGGGACCCAGCTTGGTGTCGCGGACGTCGGTGATGTACGACTCGATGTGGATGGAGTCGAACTGACCTTGCTCCACGATACGGTCGGAAATGATGATGGCGTCCTCGAAGTTGTAACCTCCCCACGGCATGTAGGCAACGAGCAAGTTTTGACCCAGGGCCAATTCACCCTGCTCTACGGAAGAACCGTCGGCAAGGACATCGCCGGCCTTTACCTTCTGGCCTGCCTGCACGCGCGGACGCATGTGGAAACAGGTTCCCTGGTTGCTGCGGACGTAGTTATCCAACAAGTGCGTCTGGCGCTTGCCTGATTGGTACATCACGGTGATTTCCTTGGCATCGGATGCGATCACTTCGCCATCGTCCTGTGCCAACACCACGTGGCCCGATGCGCGGGCGGCAATGGTTTCCATACCCGTGCCGACCAACGGCGCGTGCGGGGCAATAAGCGGAACAGCTTGGCGTTGCATGTTCGTACCCATGGACGCGCGGGTGTTGTCGTCGTGTTCCAAGAACGGAATGAGCGATGTGGACACCGACAAGATCTGCTTGGGAGAGATATCGATGTGCGTCACGTCGCGGACGTGCGTCAAAATTGGCTCACCGCGGCGGCGGGCGTGTACGCGGGTAGACATGAATTCGCTCTTGTCATTGAAGTGCGTATTGGCCTCGGCAATGGTGAGATGACGCTCGCGGTCGGCGTCGATGTAGATCTCCTTGGGAATAACGAATGCGCGAACAGGAACTTCTTTGGCGCCTTCTTTTTTGAGTACAGATACCACCTTGGCGGCTGCGGCCTTGGTGTCGATCACCTCGCCTTCCTTGGCAACGACCGTGCGGCCATCGCGGATGGTTGTGTCCAGCGTGCGGCCAAGCAGGGCGTCTGCATCCAGCTTTACGCCGTGTTTCACCTCATGGTACGGCGTTTCCAGGAAGCCGTACTGGTTCACCTTGGAGTAGGCGGCCAAGTGCACCACGAGACCGATGTTCGGTCCTTCCGGAGTGGCAATGGGACAAATACGACCGTAGTGAGAGGGGTGCACGTCGCGGACGTCGAACGATGCACGCTCGCGAGACAATCCACCGGGACCCATGGCAGACAAGCGGCGCTTGTTAGCCAGCTCGGAGAGCGGGTTGGTTTGGTCCATGAACTGCGACAACTGCGAAGAATTCGCGCAATGCGGCCGTAATCGGACGGCAGTTAATGAGCTGTGTGGGCGTGAGTGTTTCTAGGTCCATAACCGTCATGCGGTCTTTCATGATGCGCTCGGTGCGCATAAGACCCACACGGTACTTGTTCTGCACCAACTCGCCGACCGAACGTACGCGGCGGTTGCTCAAGTGGTCGATGTCGTCGGGCAAGCCCTCGCCGTTGTTTAAGCGGATGAGCTCCTTAAGAATGGCGATGAAATCGGATACCTGGAACACGCGGTGCTGTTCGTCGTTGGGGGTTTCGAGGTTGAAGCGACGGTTGAGCTTGTAGCGAGCGATGTTGCCCATGTCGTACTTCTTGAAGTCGAAGAACAGGGCATCGATCAGCGACTTGGCGTTCTCGGCAGTTGCCAGGTCACCTGGGCGGATTTTGCGGTAAATGCTCTGGTAGGCCTCCTCCACGCTGCGCACGGTGTCTTTGTCCAGCGTAGCGCCAATGAAGTCCTTGTCGGACTTCACGACGTCCTTGAACAACTCGATGATATCGGTGTCGTGCTGGTAGCCGAATACGCGCAACAGTTGGGTGATGGGAATCTTGCGCTTGCGATCGATTTTACACGTGATGATGCCGCGGCGATCGGTCTCGATTTCCATCCACACACCGCGCTTGGGAATGATTTTTGCCGCGTGGTACTTGGGGAAATCCGGCATGGTGGAGAAGAACACGCCCGGGGAACGGACGAGCTGCGACACAACCACGCGCTCAATGCCGCCGACCACGAAGGTGCCGGAGTCGGTCATAAGCGGAATGGAGCCCAAGAACACGTCTTGCTCCTTGATTTCACCAGTTTCCTTGTTGATCAGCTGCACCTGAGCCTTCATGGCGGCCTCGTAGCTTAAGTTGCGGCGCTTGCAGGTTGCAGGGTCGTACTTGGGCAAGTCGAAGGTGTGACCCAAGAAGTTCAGCTCCATTTTCTTGCCCGAGAAGTCTGCAATCGGGCTGATTTCCTTCAGCAATTCGGACAAACCTTCGGTCAAGAACCAGCGGTAGCTTTGAATTTGCACGTCGATGAGCGAGCGCATCATGTCGATGGAGTCGTCATCGGTAAGGAAGACGCGTCCTCCTACCACACGCTTGGGGGCCAGATCACCCTGCATGTCCTTTAGGGACGCCGGGGTGCGCTCGCCGCCTGGCATGCGGAACTCGGTGAGCTGCGGCAGAATTGCGGCTTCTACATCGTACTTGTACGCCTGCTTGGTTACCTTGCCGGGCTTGCCGGGCTTCTTCTTGTCGGCCACCAACATTTTGGCGGCAATTTTCTTGGCTTCCGGAGCTGCTGCCTTGGCCTTTGCCTTGGGAGCTGCTGCTTTCTTAACAGTCTTCTTCGCTGTGTTCTTGGCGGACATGAACGGTGAGGGAAGAGAATGCGCAACGCGAAACGGTGCGCGCAGTTCCCGCAAAGACGCGGAAACTTCGCACAGCCCTCGGAACACAATCGGAAGCCGCTGTGACCGGTGCAGTGTACAGGGCTGTCAGAGCCTGTCAAAGGCATTTCTCATCGCATGTTGTTATGGCTCTTTTTGCAAAAACTTCCCTTAAGTTACATCCCTGCTACATTGCCGCCTCCGCAGGCGTTGGTGGCGGGGGATCATCTGGGTGCGGACCGCAATCTTCTTCACAAGTGAATTTATCACTGTACGTAATACTGCCAGCGGGACAGGTTCCGTTGAGAGGGATGAGGCTGCAAGTGCGAGTCTCTAGTGCGCAGCAAAACCGACCATTCGGATTGCATTCGCTCTTGCAGGTATTCCGATCCTGATACGTTGTTTGCCCCGTTGGACAGGGTCCACTCTGCGCCAACATTGCCGTACATTGCTCCATTGGCTTATCGCAGCAGTAGAGAACGTCTGCAGCTGTACTGCTTGAGCTACTGCCAGGTGAGCCAGTGCAAAGCGGGCCTTCATTGCACGATTCGAGTGTTGTAGCACAACGTGTTGTCAGAGTGCCGTCAGCATTTTTTGCGCAAAAACCCGTATTGTATTCCCGCTTGCAGCCAATGGCATTAGCGGCTGGCTCGCACTCACTCACGTACCCTGCGACACAGTTCGTAGGGTTGGCACAAGGAGCGTAGTTGTACCTCAAATCGACAACGTTCTCGGATTGCGGCCTATTCTCCCAGACAAGACCCCGTAAAGTGGAGTGAACGGAATAGCCAACGGATGCGACTGCAGCGGCTACGAGCAGAAATCCTAGAGCCAATTTGGCGGATCGATGTGCAAGCATGCTCAGGTGATATGAAGATACTCTACTGCTACGTTGGTCACAAACCCTGATTCTGGACATGCGCCAGCATTATTTCGCTTCAACAAACCGCTTCCCTACCTCGGCCCAATGCACCACATTCCAGAATGCTTTTACGTAGTCCGGACGACGGTTTTGGTAGTTGAGATAGTAGGCATGCTCCCAAACATCTAGCCCCAGAATGGGCGTTTTGCCCTCGGTAATAGGATTGTCTTGGTTTGGCGTGCTGACAATGGCCAGCGCTGCGCCGTCTACCACAAGCCACGCCCAGCCCGAGCCGAAGCGACTTGCGGCCGCAGCGGCAAACTTCTCCTGGAATGCCGCGAAGCTGCCGAAAGCGGCATCTATGGCTTTGGCCAGGTCTCCCTCGGGTTTACCGCCTTTGGGGCTAAGGATTTCCCAGAAGAACGAATGGTTCACGTGTCCCCCGCCATTATTTCTCACCGCAGTGCGGATATCCTCTGGAATCATGTCTAAGTCTGCAATCAGCTCTTCTGCGGTTTTGTCTGCAAGCTCCGGATGCTTCTCGAGTGCAGCATTCAAGTTGTTGATGTACGCCTGGTGATGCTTGGTGTGATGGATTTCCATCGTGCGCGCATCGATATGCGGCTCCAATGCGTTGTAGGCGTACGGCAACTGTGGAAGCGTGTGGGCCATGCGGAGAGCAGGGGAATGAACGATGCGAGTATACATGGCGCTATCTGGGCACCAAGCAGCTTGCCCAATTTGCTGTGCCAGGAGACACTACTGCCCCATGAGCACCGTGCTAGAACGTACATCGGCACAGGAAATTGCGCAGTTCGATGCCTGGGTGCTTGCCCATCCGCATGCGATGCTGTGGCAATCTTCGGCATGGAGAAGCTATCAACAGGCACTTGGGCGCAATGTGCGCATATGGACCGCCGAACGCGATGGATCCATTCTTGCCGGCGCTGCGGTGGTGGCAGATACCACCAGCGGCGGGTTGAGTACGTGGGAATGCCCGCGCGGTCCGCTATGGACCGACGATCAGTCAGTTGCCGAGTTACTGCCGGCCATTGTAGCCAGCGCCAGGAATAGTCGGTGCCTGCGCCTGTGGGCATCGCCGCCGTTCGATTGGCGCCTGCCGCAGCATGGCTTCCACGCCAGTGGCAGACATGTGCACCCCGAAGCAACGGTCTTGTTGAACATCGATCAATCCGACGAAGCAATTCTTGCTCAAATGCACCAGAAATGTCGTTATAATATTAAAGTGGCACAGAAGCATGGGGTCACCGTTGCCCCATCGAGCGACATTTCGGCGTTTTACGCTCTTTTGGAGCGAACAGGCAAACGCGATGCCTTTAAAATCCATCAAAAATCGCATTACACGCGTTTTCTAGAATCACTCGAAGGCAGCTTCTTATTGTTGGCCTGGCACGAAAATACGCCCATTGCCGGGCTTTTAGGTGTGACCTGGCGTACAACCGGTACGTACTACTACGGAGCTTCGTCTTACGAACACCGGTCGCTCATGGCCCCTTACCTGCTGCAGTGGCAGGCAATACAACACTGCAAGAACCGCGGCTGTCGCTCCTACGACTTACTGGGCATAGACCCGCCGGGAGGCGTAGCCACCGCCTGGCAAGGCGTTACTGAGTTCAAGCGCAAATTCGGCGGAGAGGTCGTGTACTACCCTGCTGAGCAAGAGTACATGCTCAGGCCGTTTACCAGCCTGGCGCTGCAGCTGAAGCGCAGCATTCTGGGATAAGAAACCAGGAATTCTTGGACTCCAGGATTCCCCGATTCTGTTTTGCAAATGGCTGGAGATGATTTTTGTACATAACCAAAAACCCCCTCCGGTAAGGGAGGGGGTTTTGGCGTTCTAGCAATCAAGTGGTTGCCAGGCTACGAAGGCGATTAGCCGTTGTAGCTGGTGCCGTTGATGCTGGTCGACGGGTAGTCGATCCAGAAGAACTTGGTCGTGTTCGAGTTGTCCTTGTCCAACCAAGCGATGTGGCCAGCGGCCGTACCGAAGGTGGTGTAAGACGGAGTCTCGAAGCCAGAGATCGACACCTGCAGAGTCGAGGTGGCGCTGTTGCTGACCTTAGCGTTCTGAACGTCTGCGTTCAGCACGAAGGTAGCATCGGTGCCCGGATCGATCTCGGTGTTGATGACGACGGTGCCCGAAGCGGTCGGCAGCTTCTGGCAGGTTACGAGCAAGGAGCTCGAGCCAGAGGTCTGGTCGACGGAGCAGCGGCGCTTCTGCGTCGGGTCAGCCGTGTTGTAGATCTTGAAGGTGTCCGAGTTCAAGTCGACGTTCGTGGCGTTGACCGTGAAGATCACACCGGAGAGCGTCCACTTGTTGGTGCCGTTCTTCAGGTTGCTTGCGGCAGCCGTAGCGAACTTGAACATACCGAGGTCGCGCTGTGTGCCGGTCGGGATCGCGGTGCCGTTGGCGTTCGGGTCGGCGTTCGTGATCGCGGTGACCTTCGACAGGACGACGTGGTTCAGGTTGGAAACCATCAAGGTGTTGGAGCCAGCCGAGCTAGCGCCGATGAACACCTCGCCTTCCGGCGTAGCGTCAGCGTCGTTAGCAGCCAGATCGTTGCTGGAGAGCAGACCACGAGCGCGGACTGCACCAGTGGAGGTGCTAGCCGTGCGGTCGATCTTCAGGGCAACAACGTGGCCGGCGGTAGCGCCGTCAACGTCCGTGCGCATGCGCGGGCGAATCAAGATGTTCGTGTTGGAACCCTTCGGAACGATGAACTCGCGGTTGTCCATGTTGGCACACATCGAGTTGGAAGCAACTGCGACGTTTCCACAGCCTGCAACCGTAGCGGTAGCAAACGGAGTGGTTGCGCCGACGAGGTACAACTCAAGGCGGTCAACGTTGGTAGCGATAGAAGCAGCGTTGGCACCGGAACCCGAGAAGACGAGGTCGGTGACATCGATGTCTTCGTACTCAGCGTGGAACTGCAGGCGGAGGATCTCGTCGCCGAGAGCGCCACCGAGCAGCTGCTTAGCCTTAACCGGGGTGGAAGACTTCGTGACGTACAGATCACCCTGGTTGCGGAGCGTGTAGATCGTGGACGGAACAACCGTAGCCTGGATCTCGGAGGTAGCGCTACCTACAGCGTAGGTGTTGTCGGAGCGCTTGACACCGATACCGGAGAGCGACGTGCCATCGCTGACCTGCTCAGCCTGTACGAAGGTTGCACCAGTGTCGAACTGGATAGCCAACGTAGCAAGACCGGAGAGCGAAGCGGAGATATCGCCGTGGACTTCGAAGACGATAGCCTTCTGCTTCGGAACGACGTAACCGCCGCCCGTGAGCTTGTCGAAGGTCAGCTGCTGGCTCTGCGAGGCAACACCCTTCTGCAGGATGGTGTCTACGACACCGTCATCGTTGGTGTCGACCCAGAGCGTGTAGTTCTGACCGTTGACCAACGTGATGGTCGAGTTGAAGCGAGTGAAGATGAAGTCGGTGAGCAAGACGTCTGCAGCCTCGTCAGCGCGAGCCTCGAAGCGGAGCAGGTTCACGTTCTTGGCGTTCTCAACAGTCGTGTCGGTGGTCGAGAGAGCCTTGGTCGTGAGGGTCAAGCCAGCGGTCTTGATCTCCTGGTAGTTACCGGAGATGGTGCCGCCTGGGCGGTAGTCGCCAACGCGGTCGTTGGTCGATACACCCTTGATCTTCATCTGGTACGTGGTGACCGTGGAAGCGAAGAAGCCACCCATGGTGCAGCCCGTGGTGTTAGCAACCAAGTCGTTGCTGGTGTTCAAGGTGTGAGTTGCCTCGCCACAGATGTGGACGCGGAACTTGTCACCGTTAGCAGGAGCAGCGGAAGCGCTCGTGCCGGAGTTGTCGATGAAGTTGACGCGGAACTCGTACTTCTCCTTGCCCTTGATGATGAAATCATCGAAGCGGTAGACCTGGTATGCACCAGTGCCGGTACCGTTGGTGGAGCGAGCCTTAGCGTCGGAAGTGCCCGTCAAGCGTACGCCAGAGACCGTGCGGCCCGTGGAAACGTTGCGGAGCTCAACCTTCTCGAGAGCCTCGTGGATCTCGTTTGCAGAGGTGACCTCTGTGCGGCCCTGGTTGAAGGCAGCACCGGTGGAGGTCGTACCCTGGATCAAGATGTAGAGGTTCTCTACGTCGACGTCCTCACCGCCGGTTTCGAACCAGACGTTAGCGAGAACGACGTTCTTGTCCTTGCGGGTGTACTGCTCGGTGACCGGGCCGTCGATGCTGATCGTGAACTGACCAGCGTCGATGGTGACGGTAGCAGGCAGCGTAGCGGTCTCGGTCGGCAGCGTTACGGAAGAACCGTAGAGCTGGCCGTTTACACCGTAACCGTACAGAGAACCGACAGCGAAGATGTCGCCGGTCTCGTCGAAGTGCATCTTGATGTTCTTGGCAGCGCCGCCAGTGATGTCGGCGATGACGGTCATCGTGATGCGGTCGCCCTCGAGCACCGTGAACGGCGGATCGAAGACGAGGGTGACGAAGTCGCCAACCGTAGCGGCGGCGGTCTTGGTCAGGATTGTGCCATCGGAGCGCTTGATAGCGAGGTTTACGAAGTCACCATCAGAAGCGGTGCCATCGTTCTCGAGCGTCATGGAGTAGATCGTCTGGTCCTCGGTGGAGTCCAACGATACCTCCCACTTACCGATCGACGAAGCCTTGTCGCCAACCTTGATGTTGGACGGGGTTACGGAGCGGTAGGTGATGGTCATGGTGCCGGAAGCGACAGCAGCCACGCGGAAGGTCTTGCCCTTCAGCGGGAAGTTGCCGGTTACGGACTTAGCGTTGCTTACGAAGTCGCTTGGAAGCTCAACCGACAGGCTGTGCTCTGCAGCGGTCGTGGCGGAGGTCGTCAGGTCGCCTGCGAGCTGCAGGGTGACGGTCTTGCCAGCCGGAACAGTGAGCGGCTTGGTGAAGCGAACGGTAGCAGTGTAGCTCTGGCTGTCGATGGTGCGCTTGCGGGTTACGCGAGCACCGTCCACAACGGCGTACACGCCGGAGAAGTCTGCGCTGTCACCAAAGCCCTCGTGGAGGATGGTGAGGTTCTCGATCACAACGTCGTCAGAAGCGGCGGTGAGGTCGAGCGAAGCGAAGACGACGCCAACAGCACCCTTCGGGATCGTGTCGCCGACGGGGTTCTTGGCAGCGAGAGTGACTTCCAAAGTACCGTCACCCTGTACAACAGTCGTGTAACCGGTGAAGGTCATGGAGTCGGAGAACTCGTCACCGTCAGCAGTCATCATGTCGACGACCGTGAGGGTGTACTGGTGACCAGCGTCCATAGCGGTGGCGAGAGTGATCTCAACCATGCTGTCGGAGGTCATCTTGACGGAGTCGATTGGGAGCTCTGGGGAACCGGTGACCGTGTAGTGGGTCTTGTCGGTTGCAACAGTCTCGTCAACGGAAACGTTGAACTCTACCTCGATGGTCGTGGCAGAAGTAGCAACAGCGTCCTTGACCATCGGCTCGCCAGTCGAAACGTCGCCACAGTCCGTACCGTAGGTCAGACCCTGGTCAACGCGGTGCAACATGACGACCATTTCGGCGCGGTTCATGTTGTCGCTGGGGCGCACGCGGCCCGTGGAGTCGTCACCCTGCAGGACGCAGTGGTCGGCAGCAGCCTGGATGTCGGCCGTGTACCACTTGCCCGTCGGGTTGTCGACGAACTGAGGAGCGGAACCCGTAGCCTCGAGACCGAAGGCGCGCACGATGATCGCGGCAGCCTCGGCGCGGTTGATGTTCGCGCTCGGGCGAGCGTAGCAAGGGTGCTTGCCGTAGCAAGAACCATCACCACGTACCCAACCCTCCTTACCGGCCTCCTCGAAGTACTGGTAGTACCACGCACCGGTGGCTACGTCGTCGAACGAGGGCACCGAAGGAACGGTGTTGATAACGCCGCCATTCAGCATGACGACGAGTTTGACGAATTCAGCGCGGTTGGCGTTGTCCGTACCGCGGAACTTCGTCTGTGCAGCATCGAGGTAACCGGCGTCAACGAAAGCGTTGACAGCGTCCTCGTACCACACACCCGCAGGAACGTCGGAGTAAGCAGCCAAAGCAACACCCACCTGGGTGAGCATGATGGCCGTAGCCGACACACCTGCGAACACTTTCTTCAAACGAGAAATGTTCATAGAAATGTGTAAGAGAAATAAAAGACGAAATAAAAGTTTTTAAACGCGTAAGAATGACCATCGATCGTATCGGGCGTCCCTTGGGCCGCAAGCGGTGAAAGGACATCTCCTTAGATATAAAGAGGATATACGATGGAACGACAGTCTGAATCGAAAGACAGCACGATTCTTCTCACTCCGGAAAGGAGGAGAAGCGAATGTGAAAGCCCCAGTGTTGAAGTGGGGGTGCCGATATGTGAATGAACACTTCGCACGCGATCCCTTCCAAACGATTCGGAACCCATAGAACCCACGCAACAACGGGGCTTCTATGGAGGGATCGGAGAGATCCTAGCGGGAATGGCGTAAGCCTTTCAAGACCTAGGCCTCTCCTGCGTGCACACTCTCAAACGATGAAAAACGTCCGGTGTTACACGTATAGGCAGCGTGCTCTTTAGGCTTTTCTCTGCGGTAAAACCGCTATTCTCTGCCGAAATACACGTGTTTCGGAGTGAAATTTGGGGTTGCGCACTTCTGTGAATTGTGTTGATCAAAAGTAGTGTTCGTTGTGTACTTATACTTTGAAAAATGCCTCACTCGTGACACCAAGACGGGGAAACTCGTCATGCAAAGTGAAGATCGAAACTTGGTACATGCACGCGATGGAAATTTTTGTGTTTCACGTGTCTGCATCTGGTGCCTGACTATGTGAAGTCGCAACAAAGCACAGCAAACTATCCACACTGTACGATTGATATGACATTTGCAAGAAAATGTCAGAGTTTTTTTACTTCCTGACCTTTTGCGCTGTCGCGTACCTCGTACCCCAGTGCGTTGATTGCGCCTCGCAGGCGATCGCTCTCGGCAAAGTTCTTCGCCGCCTTTGCCTGTATGCGCTGCGCAGCAAGAGCCGCTACTTCTGCCGGCAGCACCTCGGGGGCGGACGGAAGATCGAAACAGCCGAAGGTGTGGCGAACCACTGCCAGAAAGGCGAGAAGCATATCTGCTTCTTCCGGAGACCATGTGGAAGTGGTGCGGGACCAGGACATGGCATCGAACACGGCGGCCAGTGCAGCCGAGACATTGAGATCGTCATCCATTGCCTCGCGAAAACGAATAGCGCAGTCGTGAATGGTACTGCGTCCGCGCTGCGGCAATGTGATGGGTGCAGCGGGATCTGCGGGGTGTTTTGCATGCACCTCTGCCATCCACTCATTTACCTTTTTACGGGCCTTGTGGGCGTCTTCCAGGCCTTTCCAGCTAAATTTAAGCCGCGTGCGGTAGTGGACGGACAGAAGCAGGTACCGTAAATCGAGCGGATGGAACCCTTTGGCCATGATGTCTGGCAAACTAATTACATTGCCAAGACTTTTTGACATTTTCTCTCCGTCCCCCGCCTTGCCGGCATCGATATCGATGCGCCTGCGATGCACCCAGTATCGGACGAACTGTTGCTTGGACGCACACTCACTTTGAGCAAGCTCGCATTCGTGATGCGGGAAGATATTATCCTCACCGCCGGTGTGAATATCGATTGTTGTTCCGAGGAACTTGGTACTCATGGCGGAGCACTCGATGTGCCAACCCGGAAACCCTTCTCCCCAAGGTGAAGGCCAACGCAGAATGTGATTGGCGTTGTGGCCGACGAGTTTTTTCCAGAGTGCGAAGTCGGCATGGTGCTTCTTCTTCTCGTCGACGGCGATGCGCGCACCCGCCGAGAGATGTTCCAGCGTATTTCCCGAGAGTGTTCCGTACTTGGGAAAGCGCTCGACGGAAAAATACACACCGTCTTCCGTTTCGTATGCAAAGCCATCTTTGACCAGTTGTTCGATGATGGTGATCATCTCGGCAATGGTTTCGCTGGCCTTGGGACGCGCGAAGGGTTGGAGCATGCCGAGTTGCTTCTCGTCATCGAGATACAGCTCGGTGTACTTCTGCGCAATTGCCAGAGGATCGACCTGTTCTAGCTTCGCCTGCTTCTCAATTTTGTCCTCGCCGGAATCGGCATCGGCGACAAGGTGGCCGACGTCGGTAATGTTCTTCACATGCTTCACGTTGTAACCGTGAACCTCCAACCAACGACGCAGGAGATCTGCCAAGAGGAAGGAAGAGTAGTTCCCGATATGCGGGCGGCCGTAGACCGTTGGTCCGCACGTGTACATGGTCACGAGAGGCGGGTTTTGCGGTGCAAATTCTTGGAGTCCTTTTGCGTACGAGTTATAGAGGCGAATCGACATACACTTCGTACTCTACACGATCGCCCGTCTGAACGCATTTCTTACGTTTTTGGAAAGAAAACTAGTCGCAATGCAAAGTAAACTATATGCACTTCTGCCCGTTCGCTGTCTACGATGTCTAGTTTTTCTAACGTGATGCCAGCTAGGCAAAAAGGGAAGTGGGGTTACATGAAAAAGGTTGGCACATAGTACGCGCGAAGAGTGCGGAGAAATTTAGAGCTGTGAAAATGTGCGACGATCAACGGGCGTTGGCATTGCATTCGGCCGCGCCGCATTGAACGTTTGGATCAATTCCACTTCGCCACGATCGGTGTCGATGACGGCAGCGTGACCGCGTGGATCGGAATTGCGCTGCAGAGGATTCGGTTTAGCGCCGGTAGTGCCGGTATTCAGCACTGTTCGTCCATCGTACGTACGAATGCCGGCCACATGTGTGTGACCCATTACTACCAATGCCTTCTTTTGCATGTGGCGCGCGAATACTTCCAGCATTCCGGCAGCATGCTGTTCGTATCCACGGGTAAAGCGACTGGCAATAAATGAATTTGCGGGCTCGCGTACAAAGCGCGGCAGGGGCTTTACCGCCGCACCCAGTACACATGCTTTCAAGTAATCCATACGGTGAGAGCCGCTCGTGGCCGCAATACGCTCCAGGAGCTGTTCGCTGGGATTATCTACTCCGTTCATCATCTCTGAGTACGTCGCGGTCGATGCGTGTTCTGCGGTGTGGAACTCCGGCTTGCAGGCATGACCGTGCGTGAACATGAATGCCATGTCCGGATGCGCGTTGTCATAGTGCATCAATCCGCCCGGAGGCATCTGAATATCGCCCGAAGCAAAGCCGGTGGCGCCGAAATATACCTGTCGTTCCGTCGGATGTTTCGAAGCCAACGGCCAATCGGTATTCCCTGCAATGCACACTGTCTGCATTTCGGCGCGACGCTCTCGTACAAGCTCCACAAGTGGAGCGAGTTGTTCGCGGGCTATGTCGACACTTGTGTGCTGAGAAAGGCTGTTGGCTAGGTGGTCCGTGACATCGCCATTGATAACCAGCATCTGCAGATCGGCGTCGCCAAGGTATGTTACCGCCACACGCATGGCGCGCGTTTGCAGCGTGCGCAGCGCAGCATCATTCCTGCCTAAACCAGCGTGAAGATCTGAAAGAATGCCAATTCGCATATATTGTATATAATAATAAAAAATGAGATTTTGTCAAAAATACTACACGGGCTACCGCACGTTGCCGTCGTGAAGATTGTGCCTTGTGCTAGGCAACCGTGACCTCCTTGGCCAGGTACACCGACTGGATGGCATTGAGAATCTCGACGCCTTCCTTGAGCGGCTTTTGGAACGCCTTACGACCCGAGATAAGGCCCATGCCGCCGGCACGCTTGTTGACGACTGCGGTGGCAACGGCTGCAGCAAGATCGTTCTTCCCAGACTCGCCGCCGGAGTTGATGAGACCCGCGCGACCCATGTAGCAGTTGGCCACTTGGTAGCGGCACAGATCGATGGGGTGGTCTGAACACAGCTCGGTGTACATGCGCTCGTCGAGTTTGCCATAGCTGCTGTCACCGCTGTTTAAGGCCTTGTAGCCGCCGTTGTTGGTCGGCAGCTTCTGCTTGATGATGTCGGCCTGAATGGTGACGCCCAGGTGGTTTGCCTGGCCGGTTAAGTCAGCTGCGTTGTGGTAATCCTTGTCCTTTTTGAAGGCGCTGTTGCGCAGGTAGCACCACAGCACGGTGAACATGCCGAGTGAGTGCGCCTCTTCGAATGCGCGGGCGATTTCTACGATTTGGCGGCCAGAGTTATCGGAGCCAAAGTAGATGGTGGCACCCACGCCAAGTGCACCCATGGCCTTGGCCTCCTTCACCGAACCGAACAAAATTTGATCGGCTTTGTTGGGGTAGGTAAGCAGCTCGTTGTGGTTGATCTTCACGATGAAAGGGATTTTGTCGGCATACTTTTTGGATACCATGCCCAGCACTCCGAACGTGGAGGCAACGGCGTTGCAGCCACCTTCGATGGCCAGTTTTACAATGTTCTCCGGATCGAAGTAATCGGGGTTTTTTGCAAACGAAGCGCCTCCAGAGTGCTCGATACCCTGGTCCACCGGCAAAATGGACAGGTAGCCGGAACCGGCCAAATTGCCATGATCGAACATTTCCTGCATGGCCTTCTGGGTGGCGGCACTGCGGTTACTCATGCCGAATACGTCCTTCACAAAACTCTTGCGCGGAACCTGGATGCGATCTTTGCTGATTTTCGGCGAACTGAAGTTCAGGAGCGTTTCGGCCTGGTCGCCGAGAGCCTTCTTGATATCTGCAAAGGAAAGCATCATGGAGGTAGTGGGAAGAGGATGTGGTTTGGAGTATATCGTGCGAAAGAAATCTAGGAAATCGAAGAAAGGAGCGAAGGTAGGGGGTGCATATTGCCCAAGTATCGAATGCGTACGTCATGGCCCCGTACAAGCCTTTGCAATCCGTGCGCTCTTATTTTTTCTCCGCCATCACGAACCACTGCTGACCGATAGCGAACAGCGTGGATACTCCCCAGTACAGCGAGACTGCGGCGGGGAATTGGAGGGCAAAGAAACCGATCATGAGCGGCAGCACGTACAGCATCATGGTTTGCTGGTTGAATTCGGGCATTTTCGGCTTGTTTCCGACCTCTACAACTTTCTCTTTCTTCTTGTTCTTGGCCATCATCATCTTCACTTGCCAGAACTGCAGAGCAACCAGCAGCGGCGGCAACACGTACAAATTGGGCTTAATGAGGTCCATGCCCAAGAACGTATGCCCCAATGTCCAGGGCAGGTTCTGGTACACGTCGTAGAGCATGTGGCGTGCCACCTCCAGGTGAGCGCCGTCGCGAATGACGTAGAACAATCCGATAAGAATGGGGAACTGCAGCAGCATGGGCAGGCAGGACTCGAACGGATTGATCTTCATTTCCTTCCAGAGCTTCATGGTTTCTTCCTGCATGCGCTTGCTGTCGTTGGCGTACTTCTTTTTCAGCTCATCCATGCGCGGCTGCAGCTGCTGCATTTTCTTCTGACTCTTGAGTGCGTGCTGGCTGGGGATAAGCAGAATGAGTTTGACGATGACGGTGAGGATAATGACCGCAATGCCCAGGTTGTGACCCGGGGTAAGCGCTGCGATGAACACCAGGCCGTTGAACAACGGCTTGGTGATAAAAGTGCGGAACAGTTTGGTGGCAGTCCCCGGTTCGCTGAGGGTAAAGCGCACGGTTACGCGACCCGCGGCGCCATCTTTAAGATAGCCCTCCGGAACATCTAGTCCCAACTCGTAGATGCCGAGCTTGGAGAAGAGAGAGTACTTCCAAGGCGTTAGCTCCACGCGCAGTTTTTCGTGCGGCTGGACAGTGGCGTGCTCTTCACAAGGCAGTGCCGTTTCGTTGGCCATGACATCATCCAAATGCTCGCCGTCGGACAGCTGATCCACGTACGCCACATCCACAACGGGCTGCGGACAGCGCTGCGGAAGCGGCAGGGGCTTGTCTGTATTGTTACGGATAAAGACGACTGGGTTCGTTCCTTCGCGCACGTCTTTGTACTCCATGGAAAGCTCCACTGCCGGACGCTCCTGCGGCTTGTCGCCAAACTGCTCGGGGAAGAAGAATTTCAGGCCCCAGTTGACCGCAAAAAACAGGATGAGGAACGTGAGTATGAACTCGAGCGAGTTGATACGGCCTTTCGTTTGCGGGGCGGGGCTCACAGTCGGACAGAGGAAAGGAAGCGGGCGAGGTCGTCTTGGATCTCACCGAAGGTGCACCTTAGGCTAGAGGAACGCGGCAGGAGAAGCAATTGCACAGCATGCGCAGGCACAGCCTCTCGCACCGCCGCAGCAAGGCGCAGAGCCTCGCGGCAACGGCGACGCATGGTGTTGCGCTTAACGGCGGACTTATCCAGCTTTGCACTGGAAAGCGCGCCAACGTAGATTGCAGCCTCTGTTGGCTTTGCCGAAAGGTGATACGGGTGCCCCGGCAACCATCGCACGTGCACATGACGCCCCTTCCATAGCGAGCCTTTGGTGCGGACGCGGTCGCAGTTCTTCCGGCCGGGCAAACGCACTACATGCATGGATATAGCATAGCGGGTTAGACATCCTCGCGTAGTGCATTGTCCTGCGAGATCTCACAACCACACTGGAGCCGCGTGTGCAGCCACTTGCGTGCATGCGACCCCACTTCGGGGTGCATGTGAGTCGCGCCCGAAAGCGCCCTTGAGGAATACTGGCGCATCCTTCCTTTTACACACCAATTCTATGAAGCCTTCCAATGGACCAGCCGAACACCAGGATGCAGCCGATGCTGTTGTCGCAGGCCCAAATGCCTTAGCGCAATTCATGGACATGCCAGAATACAGAGGCCCGATTCAGGCCGTACTGGCACACAATCAGGATGGAAAGCTGGGTGAAAACCCGGCACGTCTGCTGCCGGCGGTCGACATGGCAAACCACAGCTAGCGCGGCCAACCTAGCGACAGCCCGAATCTTCGGGCTGTTTGCAGTGCCCGGAAAACAGACCGCCTTGCCTCTGGTTTGAAGCGTCTCTATTCTTCGTTTCGATGGCCACGCAACTCACCAAAGAGCAAATCGCTCACATCGCCAAGCTGGCTCGCCTGGAACTGACTCCTACGGAAATGGAGAAGATGTCCGGCGAACTGACGTCGATCCTGAAATGGATGGATATGCTCAACGAGGTAAACACCGACAGCGTAGAGCCTACTGCGCAGGTAACAGGACTCACCAACTCGCTGCGCGATGACGTCGTACACGCAAGTGAAGCTGCCCCCGACGACTTGCTGGCATGCTCACCGCTGCCACTGGAAGAACATCAAATCCTGTCCCCGCACGCCCATGGATAAGCTCTACGCACTCACCATTGCCCAGGCACACAAGAAATTGAAGAGTGGAGACATTTCGGCTGTGGAACTTGTACAGGCGTGCCTAGACCGCATCGTCGCGGTGGACAAGCAAGTGAATGCCGTCGTGCATGTGAATGGCGACCGAGCCCTGGAGCATGCCAAGAAATTGGATGCGCGAGGCGACTTCTCGAAGCCGCTTACGGGCATCCCCTACCTGGCCAAGGACGTCTTCTGTGAGCGTGGCGTGCCCACCACGGCTTGCAGCAACATGCTAAGAGACAAGCACTACATTCCCCCATTCGATTCCACGACAACCAAGCGTCTTGCATCTGCAGGTGCGGTATCTATTGGCAAAAGCAACACCGACGAATTCACCATGGGCGCATCTACCGAGACGTCGTGCTACGGCGTCACGCGCTGCCCTTGGGACACGCAGTGCGTGGCGGGAGGATCTTCCGGCGGCTCGGCTGCCGGCGTTGCCGCCGACGAATGCCTGTTCTCACTGGGTACCGACACTGGCGGCTCCATCCGCCTGCCTGCGGCGTTCTGCGGCGTGAGCGGCATTCGCGTGACCTACGGACGCACCAGCCGCTACGGCGTCATGAGCATGGCAAGTTCGCTCGATACCATTGGGCCCATTGGGAAGACGATTGAAGATTTGGCGCTGATCCTGGAAGTGATTGCCGGCAAAGACGTCATGGACGCAACGACGAGCGACCGGCCGGTTCCCCCGTATGCCAGCTTGCTGAAAAAAGACGTAAAAGGCATGAAGATCGGCTTACCCAAGGAGTACTTCATCGATGGTCTGCGCCAGGATGTGGAGCAATCGGTACGCGAGGCTGCCAAGGTGCTGGAATCACTGGGCGCCACGCTGGTGGACATTAGCCTGCCGCACACCAAGTATGCGCTGGCAACGTACTACGTGCTGTGTCCCTGCGAAGTAAGTTCCAATATGGCACGCTACGACGGCATTCGTTACGGACACACCGCGCAGAAGCCCGCAGACCTGTTGGACTACTACCAGCGCGCCCGCGGTACGGGCTTTGGCCCGGAGGTAAAGCGCCGCATTATGATCGGCACGTTTGCGCTGTCTTCGGGGTACTACGATGCCTACTACTTAAAGGCGCAAAAGGTACGCACCTTGGTCCGCAAAGATTTCGACGAGGCCTTCAAGAAGGTGGACTTGGTGATGGCGCCCGTCTCACCGCACGCAGCGTTCAAGGTAGGCGCCAACAGCAACGACCCGCTGGCCATGTACTTGGAAGACGTATTCATGGACGGCGCGGTTATGGGTGGCATACCGGCATTGTCAGTCCCCTGCGGCTTCACCAAAGAAGGCATGCCCCTTGGGCTGCAAATGATGGGGCCTCAATGGGGTGAGGCGCAGGTACTTTCGGCCGCGCACGCGTACCAATGCGCAACGGAGTGGCATCAGAAAAGGCCGACGTTATAGCACCCTTTCACCGCTGTTTTGGTATACTGGAGCGCATGGATGGACTCGTGTTGGACCATCTGAGATATTCGCTTCGGGATGAAACGGATGCCGAGGTGCGGGATACGATGCGCAAGTTGCTTGAGGTCGGATGCTTAGCAGTACGCTGCATTTTCCAAACGCGGATGGGGTCGAACTACTTCGTCGGCAAAGACGGTGCCAGCCTACGTTTTAAGCATGACCCGACATCGGGTCTGTACACCGTGAGTCCGGCTGTCGCGAGTACGATAGTGTTCCTGCCGGCCGAGGCAGCCGAAGCACTGCTCAAAACCAGCAAGCAGAAGGTCTACGAACTCCTGGAAACACAACCGATACAACGAGGAATATGTATGCCGGGTGCGGTGCCGCTGGAAGTAGGATATTTCGGCGCGGATACCGCGCAGGAAGAGGGAGGAAACGTACGCGTGCATCCGGTGAGCTTTCTGCATATCGGGCACCCTGTAGCGCGTATTTTGCGTACCGAAACGGACACGCCAAATGAGGATGACGACATGCATCGTCAGATCGCCTTGTAGTCCCCTGCTATTCCTTGGCTGCCGCAGCGTGGAATTGCTGCCCGGAATTATGTGCCTGCTTGGAAACGTACACGCCCGCGGACACGACAAGGAGGAGCGTCACTGCGCCTACCAGGAGCTGCGTAATGCAGGCGTTTTTATCCATGGCGTTACCGGAGGAGTATTGCCGGCACTGCGGAAGCTCGGCGCCAGAGGTAGACTGCGCTGGCCAGCAAGGCCAGTGCAAGGGCTGCCATGGCTACGTGCTCGGGGCCCGTATCTGCCACGCGTGGAGCGCCGCTGTGCAGCACGGTGCCATTGGCATCGGTAATAGCGCCGCCATTGCCCGTAATGATGATGGTGGGCGTGCCGGAGTTGCGGTTGGCAATGCGCTGCTGACGGATTTCGTACTGGGTGTTGTTATCAAACAAGCTGCGGGTGGTGCTGGTCGTGGGGGCGACATAGTTGTCCACCGGCTCGTCGTCCAACGACGGCAGTTGTGCCTGGGCGGCACTGCGCAGGGTAGCCGAGCGCTGCTGTTGAGCAGCGACCACGTCTGCACCCTCGCGCATGGTTGGAGGAGCAGGGGCAAGCGTCAGACCTGCGCCGCCAAACACCTGGTCGGGAGACAGGTATGCAAACGCCGGTGCTGCCTGGCAAACGGCGACAAGAGTGAGGGTCCCGATGGCAATTTTGATTGTCTTCATGGTATGTGTTTTTTACTTTTCTAGTCTATTATACTACTTTTTTGGTTTAGAGACAATATCTCTATCGGTTGCCATTCTGCGCCTGGAGGGCGTCCCACTTGGCCTGGAAATCGGTCTTGCCGTCGTAGGTTTCGGGGTCGGTGGGGTTGGTTTCGCCTTTCTTGGAATCGAACGTGCGCTTGTCCCAGCCGCCACAGAGCTTGTTTGGGTTCTCGCTGTGTACCGGAGAGGTAACGACCGATCGGCAGGTGCGACCTGGCGCATTGGGGTCCAACGTCGGCGTGGTGCACTGTACCTGGTGCTCTTCTGGGCAGCCGTCCGCACGCGGGTCTTCGGCATTGCCGTCGCAAAGCCCGTCGTCATCGGTATCGGCGCTGAGCGCGCTAGTCTCGCCCTTGTCGAGCTTGCCGTTGCGGTTTACGTCCTCACAGCTGTCACTAAGGCTGTCGTGGTCGGTATCGGCAACAAGGGGATTGGTCTTGGAGAAATACGCCTCGGTACCATCGGGAATGCCGTCGCCGTCGGTGTCGGAGTTGTACGGATTCGTGCCGAGCATCTGCTCCTCTTTATCGTTGTAATCGTCGCCGTCTACATCCAAGCCGGCGGCCAAGACCACCGAACTCATGATGTAACACGTGTCGCCGCCGTTGAAGATTTCGGCGATGGTGTTCGGCTCCTGCGGAGCGGCTCCGCGTAGATTCCTATCGTTCTGCTGCTTAATGCCAAGCAAGTCGGTATCGCCCGGCTTCGGGCGGTTTGCTTGCGCATCTCGCTCGCCTTTGGAGTAGAAGAAATCTCCATCGTACATTCGTGATCCGATTGCGCCGGCGGACTTATTTTTTGATTCGTTGCCGGTGAAACAGTAACCCCAGTAGCGGGCGGCATCTCCTTTGCGACTGAAAAACGTAATGCGGGGAATGCGTACGTTCTGTGGCAGCGTGAAAATGACGTGGGTATCCGCCGGAACCGAGAACCCCCTGGCTACATCGTCACTGGTGAAGTTGACGGTTGGAATGACGCCGTTCTGCTGCTGCGGCACCAAGCGCCCGGTTAGGTTCTCCGGACTCTTGATAACGCCGGCAATCGCCACGGTAGCAGCCATGACCGCCACGGTGATCGTGGCATACTTGAGAGCGTGCAGGACGTACTGTTGGTTCGGTGAGGCCATCGCACCAGTGTACCAGAAACTTCACCTTCTGAAAAGTATATTTACCACCCCGTACGGCAGGGCATGCCCCTTTTCGCACGGGGAGTGGCCATGTTGCATGCTCTGGTACACTGTGCGACACATGGCGAAAGACCCCTACAAGATTCTTGGCGTGGAACGCGGTGCCTCCGAGCAGGACATTAAACAGGCATACCGAAAATTGAGCCGCGAGCTACACCCCGACAAGCACAAGGGTGACAAGGAGAAGGAAGAGCGTTTCAAGGAAGTAAACCAAGCCTACGAAATTTTGAGCGATCCGAAGAAGAAACAAATGTACGACCAGTTCGGCAGCGCCGATGGTGCGGGTTTCGGCGGAGGTGGGGGATTCGGAGGGTTTGATTTTTCGGGCTTCCAAGGACAAGGATTCGACCCATCGCAGTTCGAGGGATTTGGCGACTTATTCGAAACGTTCTTCGGCGGAGCCGGCGGACGCAGGGCGCGCCGCGACGACGGCAGCGGACGCGACACCGAAATGAGTATGACCATCCCCTTTGCCGATGCGGTAACGGGGTCGGAGCGCGAGGTGACGTTTACCACCCAGATTCCATGTGACGCATGCGAAGGTCGCGGAAGCGAACAAGGCTCGGGCATGAAAACCTGCGGCGAGTGCAGTGGTGCCGGCACCGTAACGCGCATGGCAAGATCTATTTTTGGAACCATTCAGCAGCAGAGTATTTGCGGAACCTGCAACGGCGCGGGGAAAGTGCCGGAGAAGCCGTGCAAGAAGTGCAACGGCGAAGGACGCAGAAAAGGTGATAAGACTGTAAAGATCCGCATTCCTGCAGGCATAGACGATGGCCAGTCGCTTCGCCTGACTGGCGAGGGCGAAGCCGGTCGCAACGGCGCGGCCGCAGGCAACTTATTCGTCCGCATGCGTGTAGAGCGTGATGAACGGTTTGAACGCGATGGCGACGATATCCGCAGCAGTATGGAAATTTCGGTGGCGGATGCAGTGTTGGGGGCGACGATCGATATCGAGACGGTGCATGGCAAATCCTCCGTGTCCGTGCCTGCCGGTACGCAGCCAAACCAAGTGCTGCGTTTAAAGGCCAAGGGAATGCCGGTACTCAATACCAGCCGTCACGGCGATCACTATGTCACGGTAAGCGTGCGGATGCCGACCAAGCTCGGCAAAGAGGAAAAGCACCTGTACGAGCAATTGAGGAAGTTGCAGAAGTAGGGCGCCGATGACTCCAAGAGTCCCTGGACTCCCATGTCTGCATACAAGCCTGTTCAATACACAGGAGTCTTGGAATCCCTGGAATCAGGGAGTCCTAAATATCCAAATTCTCCAACCCATCCGGCGCGTCGGCCATGACGGGGGATAGCTCGCCGCCGCCAATGATGTTCTTGTCTTCCTTGAGGCGGATGACAACCTGGCGGTAGTCGCCTTCGCCGATGCTCTCGGTGGCCATGTCTGCCAGCGCAGGCGTGTTTGCAACATGCATGTGCACGATGCGGCGGAAGTACGGACTCATGGGAGACAGTGTGACGCGTGCGCCCGTGCGGCGTACGAAATCCGCCTTGGATTCTGCGATTTTGCGCACCTTGTCTTCTTGCATCAGGCGGTAGCCGTCGACATCCATGACAATAAACGGCGCCTTCTCCAGCTTCTTCATGGAGCGGATGACGGACTTGAGCAGATGCTGTACGGAATTCAGCGTCTCGCCATGCCAGCCAATAAGACGGCTCGCCTCGGGACAAAGAACGTCTACGCGCAACACATCGCCCTCCTGCTTTACGGTAATGCCCGTGAACGGAATCCCCACAAGCTTGAGGAGTGTGCCTAAGGTGTCGATAATCAGTTGATCCATCGCCGGGATGATAGCGCGGAAGACCAAAAATGAAAACTGTAGAGCGCCGGGGCGGAATAAAAAGGCCTGCGCAAAGCACGGACTTGCTCCGGGCTGAGCGCACCATTGAAAGAAAAGGAGCCCACGAGGAAAACCAATTGGTTTTCCTCGTGCATTTCGAAAAATCCCGCCTTACGGCGGGATGATTCGTGTTGCGTTAGAAAGACGAATGCAATTAGCGAACGGCGTCCTTCAGCGTCTTGCCAGCCTTGAAGGAAGGAACCTTCATAGCCGGGATGCTGATCTTCTGGGACGGGTTGCGTGGGTTCACACCCATGCGAGCCTGGCGCTTGCTTACGCGGAACGTGCCGAAGCCCGTGATGGTGACGCTGTGACCCTTCTTGAGCTCCTTGGTCACGGTGGAGATGAGCGCCTCGAGGGCGTCGGATGCAGCGCGCTTGGTGACGCCGGAAGCGTCCGCAATGGCGGCAATCAGATCCTGCTTGGACATGAGAATCTTGGGGGAGAAAGTAAGATGTTGTAATTGTAGGATCACAAACCGCGTCGGCAAGCCAAAAAAGACTTGAAATGCTCAAAAAAACGTGATTCACAAGCCAACTTGGCTTATTTAAGCCAAAAAACATGCACTTGCACGTTAGGCGAAACAATGACGTTTTGTGTGAAAAATGGCTACAGTCTACGGTTTAGTAGCGTTTCACTGGACAAAAACAGGAAGCGAAGAGTGCCAAAATTGCTACGCCACAGATGCTCCCATTGCGGACAACGCCTGCTTTTTTCGCTGCTCCTCGTTCGCTTTTTGAATGGCGCGGTTGGCACCGTACATCACCAGGCCCACCAATGCCGACGAACCCATGATGGGCAGCGACGCAGGGGAGAGTGCCGCAATTGCGGCAATGGCACCTGCCTTGGCAATGAGTCCGCCAACCTTGCGCGGAATGCCGACGCGCTCCAATCCGCCGGCCAACTTTTCTAGAACCACCGAACCGCCAATACCTCCGACAACGCCGGCGACAATGCCCGCCGGTCCTGCCGCGGCACCCAAGGATGCTTTGGTCAACGCTGCGGTAGTGGCCGCACCAAGCGAATGGGACAAGCCGCTCCAGGTGGCAAAGTTTCCGGCGCCGTCGACCGCATTGGTAATGAGCGTTCCTTCCTTTGCCTTGTTCTCGGCATAGGCACGCAGGTAACCCACGCTGCGCGAAATGACGTTATCGCGGGTAGATGCCTCGAAGTACGGATCGTGCTTTGCAAGCGCCTCACGCTTTTGCTCCAGGAAACGCTCCATGTGCTTGGCATCGTCCTTGGTGAGCGCGCCGCTTTCCACGGCCAAGCCGATCTTGCGCTCGATTTCGTTGTACATCTTGTTCACCTCCTGGCGCAGGACTTCCTTGCGATCCAGTCCCGAGGGAACCTGCACCCCCGGCAAATCGTCCTCCTTTACCGGAAGGGCGATGATGTCCTGCTTGAGCTTTTCAAGCATGGTGGTTGTGGAGTCCGCACCGGCATCGGGTGCGACTTCGGGTTGTTCGCGCGGGGTTTCCGCAGAGGGGCCAGGACGCATATTGGGAATAGTATACCACATTGTGTGCCAAAAGACGATCTGCGACCGCATGCAGATGCGATTACGCACGCCCTGCTTGACAAGAACGCGGCGATGAAAGACCCTTGCTGCTCAGTATGCCGACTCACCTTGTTATTGTAGAAAGCCCGACCAAGGCCAAAACCATCAAAAAGTTCCTTGGAAAGGAGTACATTGTGGAATCCAGCATGGGCCACATTCGCGATCTCCCCAAGAAAGAATTGGGCATCGATGTGGAGCACGGATTCGAGCCTTCGTATGTCGTTCCGAAGGAAAAGGCTGCAACCGTAAAAAACCTGAAGGCAGCACTGAAAGAAGCTGACGACATCCTGATCGCGACTGATGAGGACCGCGAGGGAGAGGCAATTGGTTGGCACCTACTGTCGGCATTGAAGGTGAAAAATCCTGAGGGGGTAAAGCGCATCGTGTTCCACGAAATCACCGAGAGCGCCATTCGCCATGCAGTGGACAACCCGCGCACCATCAACATGCAGTTGGTGCACGCGCAGCAAGCGCGCCGCGTGTTGGACCGCCTGGTGGGTTACACGCTGTCGCCATTCTTGTGGAAGAAGGTGTACCGCGGCCTCTCCGCGGGCCGCGTGCAGTCGGTTGCCGTGCGCGTAATTGTGGACCGCGAGCGTGAAATTAAGGCCTTCAAGCCGGTGGAATACTGGAGCCTGGATGCCAACATGAAAAAGCAGAGCGGCGAAGAATTCGTTGCGCAATTCAAGGAAAAAGACGGTGAGAAGTTCGTGCCAGGTTCGCAGCAGGAAGCTGATGCCGTAACCACCGACCTGCAGCATGCCGAGTACGCAGTACAGAAAGTGGAAACGAAGGAGCTAAAGAAAACTCCCCCGCCGCCGTTCACGACATCTACCCTGCAGCAGGAAGCCGGCCGCAAGCTGGGCTTTTCGGTGAAGCAGACTATGGTGGTGGCGCAGCAGTTGTACGAAGGTGTGAACCTGGGTAAGGGGATTGGCACCACCGGTCTTATTACTTACATGCGTACAGACTCGGTCAACCTAAGCCAGAAAGCGCTGGATGATGCAAAAGCAACCGTCGAGCACTTGTACGGTCGCGAGTACGTGCTGGCAACGCCCCGTACGTACAAGAACAAATCCAAGGGTGCGCAGGAAGCGCACGAAGCAATCCGTCCGACCGAAATGAATCGCACGCCGCAGTCCGTTGCCGGCGCGTTGGACGAGCAGCAGCTGAAGCTCTACACCCTCATTTGGAACCGCACCATGGCCACTCAAATGGCCACCGCGGAGATTAAGCGCGTAGGCGCAGATATTGCCGCCAAGGGCGTAAAACACGCCTACACGTTCCGTGCCACGGGCCAGACCGTCACCTTCGACGGCTTCTTGCGCGTGTACTTCGAGGACAAGGATGAAGACCAGCTGACCAAAGACAAGGAAGCGGAAGAAATGGATGGCGAAAAGTTCCTGCCGCCGCTTGCCGAGGGCGAAGCATTGCAATGCCAGGAACTGCTGCCCGAACAGCACTTCACCAAGCCGCCACCACGCTACACGGAAGCAAGTTTGGTGAAGAAGTTGGAAGAAGAAGGCATCGGTCGCCCCAGCACCTACGCTCCGACCATCTCCACCATTCAGCAGCGCGGCTACATCCGGAAAGAAGGTAAGCAACTGATTCCGGAGGATATTGCCTTTACCGTGACGGATCTGCTTGCCGAGCATTTCACCGACATCGTGGACTTAAGCTTTACCGCAAAGATGGAAGGCTGGCTCGACGAAATCGCCGAGGGGAACAAGGAGTGGGTGTCGCTGATGGAATCGTTCTATGGCCCGTTTGCCAGCCTGGTTGCCAAGAAGACTACCGAGATCAGCAAGGAGAGCGTAATGAAAGACCGCGAGCTTGGCACCGATGCGGAGACAAAACTGCCGATTGTCGTGCGCACCGGACGCTTTGGCGCCTACGTACAACTAGGCTTATGGGACAAGGAGAAGGGCAAGAAGGCCAAGCCGCGCGCCGTGTCGCTGCTGCCTGGCATGCACGCAGACACCGTGACATTTGAACAGGCGCAGGCACTGCTCAGCTTCCCACGAACGCTGGGCAAAGACGCTGCTGGCAACCCGATCGAATTGCACTTAGGCCGCTTCGGCCCGTACCTCAAGGCCGATACCGTGACTGCGTCCATTGGCAAAGACATACACCCGTTCGATGTGGATGTGGCCATGGCGCAAACCATTCTGGCTACCGCAAGCGCAAAAAAGAACGCTGCTCCGTTAAAGACGCTGGGCATGGATCCGGAATCCAAGGGTGAGATTAAAATTAAGGACGGCCGGTTCGGCCCCTACATCACCGACGGCAAGACCAACGTATCGCTGGGCAAGAAGCTCACTGTGGATGCGGTTACCGCCGAGCTGGCCATAGAGATGCTCAAGAAGAAGCGCGAGGCAGGCCCCAGCAAGTGGAAAGGCCGCGGCGGCTGGAAGAAGAAAGCGTAGCTCTTGGCATGCGTTTTCCGTACAATGCCGGGGCGAGTCTAGGCGCTTAGCTCAGTTGGTAGAGCGTCGGTCTCCAAAACCGAAGGTCGTAGGTTCGATCCCTACAGCGCCTGCCAGTTTGCTCGCCGTGTAGTGAGGCGCTTAGCTTCAATTGCCGCCCGCGGCTTTATCGAAGGCCATTTTTCGATGTGCATGCACACGCTTGGCGATATTGCAGCCTCTATTCTTCATTCTGGTTTATGGAGCCAAAGTCCGGACCATGCTATTGCCATGAGCAAAAACCCTTCTGCAAGCAGTCCGCTCGCTAGAAAAAGCACCAATCCGAGTATGGCCCCAGCTTCTATATAGACACATTCCAGGATGAAGCGCGCTTGCTTCTGTGGTGCAGTGACATTCTCAGGGCGCTTGCTCAGTATCAACGCAGTGAAATGCTTTGCTGTGACCGCAAGCGCAATTGTTACTGGGAGTAGAACATAGAACATCGTCCTACCTACCTCTCCGGAAAACGGATGTATAAATGTGGGATTGAAGTAGTGGATAAGCACAGCAACTACGGCATACATGGGAGGAGCAAATAGCAATGCCTGCCAGAGCATGCGCATCTGATTCGTTGACGATGTAGGAGTGGTAGTCATACACGCATTGGAGAAAAGCAGAGTCGTAAGTCTACGTATACTACTTGTTCTTCATGCCAAAACAATGCGCTACCATTAGCGCATGAAGCCCAATCAGGATTTACTGACTCCAGAACTGGTGCAAGAGGCTGCAACCGATTTGCAGGCAGGGTTTGCCTTACTGCAACAAGTGCAGCGCCCAATTATTACCATCATGGGTTCTGCAAGAGTGAACCCCGGCAATATCTTCTTCGATCATTGCCACGCAATATGCGGTGCGCTAGTTCGAGATTGCGGTTGCGCAATACTCACAGGTGGAGGCACGGGAATAATGAAGGCGGCGAATATGGCAGCCGTAGCCGCATCGAATGGTGCCGATGACATTACATCACTCGCAATCCGCAACGGCTTACTGAGTTCGGAACACCCCGGCGACGACCAGCTGTACTCGCAGGCTTCCATGATTGAAATGGGCAGATTGATGTTCACACGCAGATTTTTACTACTCACGCCCGCATCTGCATTCCTTATGTATCCCGGCGGCTTTGGCACCGATAACGAGGTGTCCGAGGTGATGATGCTTATGCAAATGCAACTTGTAAAACGCGTACCGCTGCTTTGCTTGGAGGGCGCAGGGCAATTCTGGACGAAGAAGAAGCAGTGGCTACAACAGACGATGATCGACACTGGATATATCCGCGCTGAAGACGCGGATATCATGCAAATTTTGAGAATCGATGAGCCCTACAGAGCAAGCACAGACAAACGCATTCTGCATATTGTTCAGCAGAGCACTCGCTGCTGTAGGCAGTAGTGCTGGTGACTGCATTATCGGAACTCTGCCTCATGTCCCGGTGCAACTTGGGCGAGCCGATCGACGCTGCGTGCAATCAGCTCTTTTAGCATGGCATCGCGCTGGGCAATAGTCTGCGGTGCTAGTGCATTGCCAACGCCATCCAGCCACTGGACGGGATAATTGGCATAGTTTGCACGCTCCCGAAGCGCGGCACGGATTAGGCTTTTCAATTCTTCACGCAGAAGCGCGCGCACGGAATCCTGCCCCGAGCCGCCACCTTTGCGCCCACAAGCACCGGGCTCCAAGTCTGCCCAGTCGTCGGGGAACGACTCTTCCCATGGCGGCGTAAAGCCCGCGTCTAAGCCGCTGGATTTTGCCTGTGTCTCCAGCAAGGCAACATGTTCGCGAAACAGCTCGGTGGACTGACGACTAATGCCGGGCCAGGCCAGCGCCTTCTTCTTACCTTCTTGGAATACCACGGCAAACGTGGCACCCGCATAGCCGCCGCCTTCCGCCGGGCGATGCATATTGTGGTACAGCATCCAGACAATCTGGCGCTGCAGCACATCGCGCAGCTGCTGGCGGTTAAGCTTGAGTATGGCCGCAGGAATCTTGCCGTCTCGCGTTCGCTCTATGAGCAGCGTGGCATGGAACTGGCCGCGCACATCTTCCGAGTTACCCGATTTCGCCTTGAGAAACGCATCGGCCAAATCATCGGCAAGCACCCATGCGCCAAGCACCATTTCCGGATTGCGAACGATGGCACCCCCGTCTATTGCGAAACCTTCTTTGCGCACTTTTTCTGCCAACGCCGGCTGTTCCAGCGTGCGCTTCATCCCCCAGAAACCGAGTGCGATTTGCGCGCTGCTGAACTGCTCCTTGCCATTGAATTTTCCTACGCCATAGTCCATGGACGGATACGGACGAGCAAAGAGAATGGCGACGTTGTTTTCGCCAATGGTGAAGAACGACGAGTTGTACGGGCGCACTCCTGGCAGCAGGGTAACGCGCAATATGCTGCCAGTGGCCAGCTCGACGTTATGCACTCCCACGTGGGATTTTGGGAAGGCCGCCAACACCGTTTCGCCGTCGCTACCCACAACTTCCAAGCGCGATTCCTGGGGGAAACCGTAGCGACTGGCTTCAACCAAAATGTCGTACGTTCCCGGCTGCAATTCCATGCGCGCATCTCCGGCACGGGTGGTGTAGGTCTTGCGCTGGCACGATGCAAGATTGGTGGCATTGATGCGCGATCCGTAGGTATTGCCGACTCCTTCGGTACGAATATCTACCGGCACCAATGCGCCCTGTCGTGGCGTAGCAGCAAGAGCTGCACAGGGATTGGCAAGTAAGCCAAAAACGCATAGTGCGGCGATTCGTGAGTGAGTGGTCATGCGCGCAGTGTAACACTGTTACATCCTGAAATATGGCACCAATTTTCAGCGTACGTACGTTCTAGGTCGCAGTCGCAGAATATAGACTTATTACTAAAATAGTATATAATATTATTATGGCGGAAGTGCCAAAGCCTCTGCCGGAGCAGGAATCTCGCGTGCCTCGCGCGTTTGTTGCAGTGCCCTCCGATACGCACCAAAGCACGCGCGATGCCGCAGAGGATATGTTGCGCATAGAGCAACTGCACGGCGTGCGCGGGCCGCTGTTGCGCATGCCGTTCCGCGGCACGACGTCAGCGTATTTTGATCACGTTCATTCGTACTACGACCAACTTGGCAACGACGTACGTCTGGCTCGACATCTGCTCACTCGCGGTTCGGCCGCGCAGGCAAAAGAACTGCTGAAGCAGATGCAGCCAGGACAACGTGAGATGGAGGAGTACGTACTTGCAGCCAGCTTGCATGAGCAGCGCAACATCGCCGCCGCATTCGGATTGCCGGCAAGCGCACTCTGTAAGGTGCTCAAACTGGATTACAGTCGCAATGCCGGCGACGGCATTATGGACAGCTATTTCAACGTATACATGCGCACGTTCCTGGAAAAAATGCGCCTGCTACGTTCGGAAGGCTTCCAGGAAGAGGACTTGATCCACGAGGTTGCCGGATACGCGTTTCATGAAACACTGCACTCGCCGGGAGATTCTCAAGAAATCAGTGCACTCCTGAAAAGCGACAGAGCGATAGGTGAAGTGACGCCTATTACCGGAGAACTGGCGTACCACTTGCTCTCACGACACAGGCGCAGCCTGTTTACCATAGAAGGGTTTGAACAACGCGGACTGGCAGCATTGCGGAATGGTGACAACACACATCAAAAACACGAGCACATGCGCGCCTGCGCGATTGCCTACAAGTTACTGAGAAACCGATTAAGCGAAGCATTCCCACTTCCGGCTCAGCTCGCCGCAAACATGCATCCGGACTCTGCGGCATGCTGGAGCATTCGCGATGCAGTGACGGCGTCGGAAGAGACACGTCTGACCGAAGCGCTGAAAGGTGCACTGGCAGACAGCGCAAACACTGCCGCAGTCAAAACGGCGGCGCGGGAGTTGGCGGCATAACTACTCGCGATGCTTGGCGCGGCTGCCATTCTTGGGGACATCGCAGTCCTCGGTTTCCGACATATCGGGCTTGGTTCCGTAGGCTTCTTCCAGCCACTTGCTGACAGGCGCCAGAATGAGCAACACCGCTAGCGTGAACAAGCAGGTGAAGATGGCGGTGCCGTACATGCCGACACCGACAGTCATACCGATTGCCGCAACGCCCCAAATAGTTGCCGCAGTCGTCAGTCCGTGCACGTGATTATGAGCGCGAATAAGACAGCCGCCGCCGATGAACCCCACACCCACGACGATTTCCGACGCAATACGGGCGGTTTCCGCCTCGTTGAAAGCCGAACGTGAAATGATAGTGAACAGACACGAGCTCACTGAAATGAGCACACAGGTGCGAATGCCTGCGGGGTGATCGCCAATCAGGCGCTCGATGCCGATAATGCCGCCGAGCACGCCTGCCAGAACGATTTGATTGGCAATGGCGGCCGGGGGCAACAAGAAAGTGAAGTCCATCTGCTGGAGAGTATAACGCCTCGATGCATAAAGAGACTGCAACAGCGCACGATCTGCAACAGCGATGGGCTACACTGCACGCATGTGGATTGCGGTCACGCTGCTATCGGCGACGTTGTACGCATCGCTGTGGCTATTCGCACGTGCGAGTAACGGCATCTCCAGTCGCGTGGTCACGGCATCGCAGGCGGCACTGGGTCCCGTGGCGCTGGTCTATGGCCTGCTGTACTACCCCATGCCGTGGCACGACCCCATTTGGCAGCGCTACATCGCGTTCGATTGTCTGGTGATCCCTTTTGTACTGCTGCTGATGACGTATGCCTCGCAGCGGGTAGAAGTAAGCGTGATCAAGCCGCTATCGGGGTTGTCCGGACTGTTCTCGCTGTTGTTTGCAATTTTGCTCTTGGGTGAACGTTTCACCGCATGGGGCGTGCTGGGAGTACTCATTACCACAGCGGGGCTTGCAGTGCTGTACCACGGCCGATGGAGTGTCTGGAAAACGCCGTATCCGTGGATGGTGCTTGCAGGCATCATCCTGTTTAGTATTGCCGCATTGCTGGCGGGCATGGCACTGACGGTATATCCGCATCCCATTACCGTAAGCGGCTTGTACTTAAGCGCGACATTCGCGGTAAACGCACTGCTTGCAGGGCCCGAATGGCGCAAGACACAGTGGACGAAAACCACGATCATGCTGCTTGCGGCATTTGCCGTCGCAAGCATCTTGCAAGAAATTCTCACTATGCTGGCATTTCAAATGGCGCCGGTGCCCTACGTACTTTCTGTAAAACGCACCAGCATTATCATCGCGGCGCTTGCGGGGTACGTGTGGTTTAACGAGCGCGAACAGCCCTTGTGGCAGCTCATGCTGGCCACAGGCTTGGTAGTGGCCGGAGTGGCAACGATAGGCATGACGCGATAGGCGCAACTTCTGATACGCTGAACAACATGCAACTTCGTGCCATCGTGTTTTGCAGCGGAGCAGTAGTGATGATTTTAGAAATCGTATCAGCAAGATTCTTCGCGCCCATGATCGGCACATCGATCTTCGTCTGGACCAGCGTGATCGGCGTGATGATGACTGGACTTGCCTGCGGCTACAGCATGGGCGGGATTCTGGGCGACAGGAAGAAGTCTTTTCCATTGCTGCAGCACATTCTCTACGCTGCAGCGGTTTGGATTGCCATGCTGGCATTGGTGCGGCAGCCGGTCATTTCCATGCTGCACGGAGTCATGCCCGGCCCCATGGCATTGGCGATTAGCGCAACCATGGCGCTGCTCTTTGTGCCCACGGTGTTACTGGGCATGGTATCGCCGTATGCAGTGTGCTTGACGGTGAGCGATGTGCGCCATGTGGGCGACAGGGTGGGAAATCTTGCAACGCTGTCCACCGTCGGATCGATTTTGGGTACGTTCTCGGCAGGTTTCATGCTCATTCCGTTACTTGGAACAACATCCATTTTGCTGGCATGTGCGTGCGTGCTCGCGTTTGTTGCTGCAGGACGTTCGACCAAGGCGCTGCTGCGCCTCCTACTCCTGCTCCTGCTCATAGCAGGCGTGTTCTTCGCCGAGCGGTGGCTGTATACCCAGCGCATGCGGAGACATGGGTACGTCGCCGAACGCGAATCGTCATATGGCAACATCCGAGTGCAGGAAGTGATCGCTGCGCAAGCGCCTTCAGGGAAAATGACGCGGTATCTGGAAATCAATAACGGGCAACACGCCGGTTACATTCCGGAAACTCCCAATGAGCACGTATTTCCATATACCGCCTACTACCGCATTTCCGATGCCTTCCAACCTCAGCCGCAGCGCGCACTCATGCTGGGAGGGGGCGGCTTTACCGTGGTGCGCGACTTTCTTGGTCGCCACCAGGGAAGTACCGCGGATATCGTGGAAATAGATCCCGTAGTAACCGAAATGGCCGACCGGTATTTCGACCGCCCCGTCGGCAATGCAGTGCATGTGTTTTACGATGACGCACGGATGTTTCTCAATCGCGCCGGGCCGGAAGGTGCCGATGGCTCCGTACTGGGTGCATACGACATTGTGTATGGCGACGCTTTCGGCTCGGACCATGCCATACCATTCCATCTTGCGACTGTGGAAGCGGCGCAGGGAGTATCCGCCGTGCTCAGCGAGCGAGGGGTATACGTTCTGAATATCATCGCTTCAGACAGCGGTCGTTCGCGCAGATTGCTCGACGCCGAAGTGCGCACGCTGCAAGCAGTCTTCCCTCAGGTCATGGCCTTTCGCGTGCCGCGGCCCGGTACACAGGCCGCAACAGGGCTTATGAACGTCATCGTAGTCGCTTCGAAGCAGGTGGTAGCGCCGCATGAATTGCAGGCAACGCGTACCGCGGGCGTGCAAGACATGTTGGCAAACGCCATAGACGTATCCGACACTGCGGCAGCGCAGCTGCTCACCGACGACTTCGCGCCGGTGGAAGCATTGCTGTACCTGTAACGCCTTACTGAGCGGGCGTGCCGCCGGCCTTCATGGTGCGGGCGTCGTCGGCCATCTTCTTTGCAATGGCCTGCATTTGCGTGGTGATGCTTTCTAAATTCGGACTGAATGCACGAGCCTTGTCGGCGGCACCCCATGCGTCCTTGGATAACGCAATGACTTCGTCGAACTTTCCGGCAATGCCCGCCTCGTAGGCGCGCACCAGCATGCCGAATCCTTCGGCGGTCTTCACTGCACCCTTCACCACAGCTTCATTCGGCTTTACCGCCAGAGCTCCGCGCGATGTAACAATAGCGCGTGCCGATGCGTACTTGGCTTGGTTTAAGTCCTTGGCATCCAACATCTTGAGCAGGTTGACGATGTCACTCTCGGTTTGTGACAACAATGCCTGCGTGCGGCGGCCTGCGCGGTACATGTCCAAGCGGTACAAGAGCAGCGCCATTTCTGCGCGGTTGACCTCTTTGGAAGGGTTGAGCAAACCCTCGACGCTGACGGTAGTCATGGACGAAGACAGCGCGTAGCGCATGAACGGGTAGTACCACTCGTTGGCATTGGCCACGTCTGTTGCAAGCGGTAACGTGATGTCGGCAAACGCACCCTTGGCATCGATTTGGCGAGCGGCCACAGCCATCTTAATGAACTCGGATTTCTTGACGATGGCAGACGGGTTGAACGATGCCTTTTGACTTGGCGGATCGATGATCTTGAACTTCTTGTACGCTAGTTCCACGTACGGAATCGCCCATGGGGTAGAAGCCATGTCGTTGTATCCGCTGGTTGCTCCCGCAGCGGCAATATCCTCGCCGCTGGCCAGGCCGGCCACCAAAATTTTGATGGCTGCTGCGCGCGTCAGCTTTTCGTCCGGACCGAATGTTCCATCGGGCTTTCCTTGCACCATGCCCTTGCTCTTTAGGTACTCGACTGCGGAGAACGCGGCATGCGTCGGCGGCACGTCTGCAAAGGACTGTGTTTGCGTTTGCGCGAAGGCCGGAACCACCGATGTTGCGAGCATGGCGACAGTTGCAACGGAACCGATGAACTTCTTGTGGAACATGGTGTGCATGGAGGGACGAGAAATGAGCGTCTGGCATCGTACCAAAATACTGGTACAGACGACAAGGAGATCGCAGCTAGATGCCTAAAGATCGAAGACATGCGACTGGTCGCCTTCCTGGAAAGAGCAATGCGACTCAGTTGGCTTACATGAGTGCTGAAGGGCCTGCATACATGTAGACGTGCATGTGCCGAAGAACTTTCAAGAGCCCTGCACGAAAAGAAAAGCTCAAAAAGATGTGCGTATGCCACGCTTCGCTTTCGCACTACGGCAAAAACATCGCAGGGCTGTGTAACGCCATCCGTCTGGAAGCGAAAAGTCCCGATACACGCGCGGCAGCTCCTAGTATGCAGCGTACATGCATACATGCTGTCTGTAAGCCACGTATAAGACTGGCATGAACACGGTGGCATTCGTAGTGCGCCACCCAGTTCTCTGGCAGAGAAAAAGCTCAGACAGAATCGCTACATGTACGCATGACTAGACACGCGGCATCGTCATTTGCCGCCACCCGTTTTCGGCAAACAAAGTTCATAGACATACGCTGCATGCGTTATCGATGTCGCCCGGTGGAGGCATGGGCTAATACATGCCACTGGATAAGACGATCGAAGTTGTCCTGTATTCGTTTGCAATCGCAGCGCCTCGCCTGCCTGCACAAAGATCACATACACACGCTACATGTGTAGGGAACTATGCACGATGCAACGTTTGCATCGCATAAAACTTACTGATGCAGCCATCAGCCCTCGCCGTGTACAAAGGCCAGAATCATGCACTGCACTACGGCGCTGAGACAGCGAATACTCGATTGCCACACGATTGCATGGCAAGAAAAGCTCAAAGACATGCGCAGCAGTGAAGTATTGCAACGAAGCGCGCTGTCCGCCGTTTTTCAGGTGGATGGCGCATAATGATTTCTCTGCATGGTCGAAGTTCAGAAACATCTCCGAGTGCGCCCTGCTCAAGCGCGTGTGTATTTGCGGGCGTGCGAGGAGAGCGATGCTCAATCACACCTGCGGCAACGCAGCGAGCAAGCCGCTGAGAATGCACCTCGTGCTTATGGCTTAGGCTAGGGCCAAATACACTCGCTACACGTTGAAAGTTGGAGAATGTCTTGCAAAAAGTTAAATTAGCATTACAAAATGACAAGTTCAACCACACACGCTCCACCTGAAAACCAGCTACAAGAACATATGCTTTTTGGCTTTTATAAGCGAAGTTCAGATACTTGTGATCCAAGGTATAGACAATTTTTTTAAAATCTGATAAAATTAAGCATAGTAAATAATACAGAACAAAGTACTCGCAAACACGCAAACACACATTCGACAACATGTCCGTCCGCGACACTTCACTGGCCAGCGTGCGACGTCTGCTCAAGCAGGCGGCCGAGTTGGAGCTGAGCGCCGGTGCGGTGCAGCGGCTGAAGTGGTTTGCATACGCTCTCGAACATGACAACAACGTCAGCTTAACGTGCCGCCATTTCGGCATTGCCCGCACGACGTTCGTTCGCTGGTGGCAACGCTTCGATGCCAGCGACATCTTGAGCCTGGAGGACTGCTCGCGCCGACCGCACACGGTGCGCGCACCGGAGACGGACCAACACGCCATCGACTGCATTCGCACGTTGCGCATTGCACATCCAACGACCGGCAAGGTCGGCATTTGCGCGCTCTTGCGCGAGGTGTACGGCATCGAGCTTTCGGTGTCGACCGTGGGGCGTGTGATTTCGCGCCACAAACTGTTCTTCGCTGAGAAACCCTCACACGCCCAAAAGCGCGGCGAGGTGGTGACGGATACCAACAACGCTATCGCTCTGCAGCCGACGGAGTCCGCAACCGCGGAAGCCGCCGGCGATTCCGGCGTGATGCCGCTTCCCCCCTTGCCGACGTCGTAACCATGCGTCGCTTCTTCGCCACCATCGGCATGGCGGTCCTGGCACTCGCACTGAGTGCACCGGGCGCATGGGCGCAGCAGAGCGCTTCGTTCCAGCTGCAGGAAGACTACGGTCACTTCACGACTGGAGCTCCGGGCACCAGCACATCGTTCCAGCATGTCAACGACGGCATGACGTGGAACAACTCGGTGCTCACCAGCAACACGTTCGTCATTACCACCGGACCGGTTACAAGTTCTAGTAGCACCAGCAGCAGTAGCGGCGCCGGCGGTGCGAGCGGTGGCTCTACCGGAGGCGGAGGCAGCGGTGTGGGAGGCGGCGAGTACGGCCCGCGTTCCAGTGCAAGCAGCAGTGCTTCCAGCGTGAGCTCCTCTGCCAAGCCAAGCTCCGCATCCAGCAGCTCCAGCTCTCGCCGCCCGCGCCCGGCAGCAAGTTCCAGCGCGGCTAGCATTCCTGCGGTACAGAGTTCTTCCAGTGCCGCTTCTGTCGGCCTGCCTGCATTGCCGCCGCTATCGACGGATGTTGCGGCAAGCAGCAACACGCTCTCGCTACGCTACTTCGATGCCGTTGATCCGCTGTGTCCCCCGGCTGTGTTGCACAGCGCCGCACCGACCGGAGGCAACTGGACTTGGTTGTTGTGGCTGTTGATTGTCGTACCTCTGGCTGCAGGAGGCGGCGCTCTGACATACGCAAAGCGCAAGGTCATCCGCAAGTACCTGCGCAAGCAGAGCAACCGTGCATACATCTTGTGCGTCATCGGCGTACTGCTGTCCTTCGTTGTCAGCATCATCCTGCTCGGCGTACCGCTGTCGGCTCATGCCGCCAACGACACCACTCCGCTGCTGCGCACCTACAAGGGCAACTTGCTGAACAGCAGCGGCTCGCCCATCAGCACGCCGGTCACCATCCGCTTCAGCTACTGGAAGAGTGCGGACTACGTAACGACCGATGTCACCGCAACGGGCGCAATTAACACCGGTGCCACCAACTACGTCGGCTGGACCGAGGTGCAGAACGTGACGCCGAACGCACAAGGATACTTCGCAGTCGAACTTGGCAGCGTAACGTCACTTGTGAACCTGGCCAACCTGCCGGTAAGCACGCTCACCAGTCTGCACCTGCAAGTAGAAGTAAAGAACGCAGGCGCTCCGGACACCGCATACGAACTGCTAGACGTAAACGGCAGCGATGCCGCCAAGGATCGCTCTCAAGTGACGGCAGTTCCGTTTGCACGCAACGCCGACTTGCTCGACCAGCATGACACCGGTACCGGCAGCTTCAACATTCCGGTCTTGGATCTCAGCGGATTCTTGCCCAAGAGCACGATCCCGGGTGGCACGAACGCCAACACCTTTGTCTTGGATAGCGACAACTCCGCTACTACAGAGGTAGTACTGCAGTTCGGCACCACAATTGCCAAGCAGCTGACATACGACATTACCAACGGACGCTTCAACTTCAATGATGACGTGCGCATCCAGGGAGACCTTACGGTCACCGGCCTCATTAATGGAGTGAACTTGAGCGCATTGCAAAGTTCCACCGGAGCACTGAAGGCATTCGCCGGTGCCGGTCTGACCATTGGTGTCTCCGGCGGCAGCTACCGCCTAAACGGCAGCGTCGTGAACTACGCCGGCGCTACTGGCGTGGCTGTGGCCGCCAACACCACTAACTACGTGTTCTTCGGCTCCGGAGGACTGACCGTACGCACCAGCGGCTACCCGACCGACGAGTCGTACATTCCGGTTGCGGAAGTAAACACCGATGGAAGCAACGTCACCACCATGCTCGACCGCCGCGTGCTCAACAGCGATGACCGCGAGACTTCCATGCAGCTGGTCTTTAGCCCCGAGTATGAGCATGCCAGCTACCAGGGCGACGGCACGGACAACATTGGCCAGCTGCAGGTAAGCCATGACAACTCCACGCTCGGCAACTACTACAACTGGAACAGCACCAAAGCCACGCTGCAAGACTACGACATTTTGGTACGCGTGCACCTGTCCAATAACTTCGTCCGCTGGAAGACCGACGGCGCCAACAATCCGTTCAGCCTGACGTACCGCACCACCAATGCCAGCAACGCCGCGAATAAGTTGGACATTCAGATCTACGACACCAACGGCGTGCCGGTGAGTATGTCCGGTTCCGTCACCGGTTTGGCCAACACCAGCTGGACGACTGTGAACGCAGAAATGAGCGGCGGCACGTGGACGCCGGGACAGGAATTCTTGGTACGCATCCGCAGCTATGCCAAAGACAGCTTCCAGGTACACATTGGCACGCTGAAGATGCAGTACGTGGATCTCCGTCCCCAATAATATTTACAACACCTTTATATATAGCAGTCAATAACCCCGCTTCTCCCACTTCCTACCCATCAAAACCTATGCTTATCCGCAAAATTTCCTCTCCGTCCCCATTTGTTATCATAATATATTCTACAAGTTAGTCAAGATAAGCCAATTGTACACTCACCTTATTCTCTGCTATACTAACACGATACCCAAAACCCATATGAACACCTTATCTCCCTCCCGGCTCGCCGCTCAGGCCTCTAAAGTCTTGGCTGGCGCTGCTGTAGGCATGCTGGCATTTGCCAGCTTCGCCCAGTCTGCCGGCGCCCAGTCCAGCTGGAACCCCACGCTGCTGGTGAACACGGAGTCCTTCCAAATGATCGACCGCGGTGACGGCACGACCGACATCGAGTTGCGGTTTGGTCTGACTACGCAGTTCATTAAGTTCCTGACAACCAATAAGTTCCAGTTCTCGCACGGTATCAGCGTACTGGGAACCATGTCGGGTTCGAACTTGAACGTCGACCATAACGCCACCATCGGCGGACAGCTCACGGTTACCGGTGCCATTACCGGCATGAGCAGGATTACTGCCAAGACCGTATTGTCCGGCCAGACGCTGCGCGTTTCTGGTAACGCCGATGTAAACGGCTCCTTGTCCGTAACCGGCTCCATTCTTACTGAAGGCGACCTCACCTTGGGCGGCGACGACGCTGCAACCAACGTGACGCTTACCTTTATGAATAGCGGCACGGACGAAACGCTCACCTGGCTCGACACCGCCGACAAGTTCCAGTTCTCGGATGACGTAAGCGTTGTGGGCAACCTGTCCGGTTCCTCGCTGCGCATCGACGGTCTTGCCGAGGTACATGGCCCGTTGGCCGTATCCGGCGCCATTCGTGGTGACGGCAACCTGACGATCAACGACGACCAGACCGCCGCAGACGCCGTATTTACCTTTGGAAGCGACGGCACCAACGAAACCATCACCTGGTTGAACACCGCCGACAAGTTCCAGTTCTCGGATGACGTAAGCGTTGTGGGCAACCTGTCCGGTTCCTCGCTGCGCATCGACGGCCTTGCCGAGGTACATGGCCCGTTGGCCGTATCCGGCGCAGTCCGCACCGACAGCAACTTGACGCTGAACGACGACCAGACCGCAACCGACGTCGCGCTGACCTTTGGCAGCGACGGTACCAACGAGGCGCTGACCTGGCTGAACACCGCCGACAAGTTCTACCTGTCCGACGACTTGGACGTAAACGGAACCATTTCCGGTACCACGCTCAAGATTTCGGGCAACGGCACGCACACCATGTCCGGCTCGCTCACCATTGAGAGCGCGCTCTCGGGTTCCACGATCGAAGGCTTTGGTCTCGCCAGCTGTAACAGCGCAACGCAGAAGTTGGTGTACAACGCCGCAACCGACAAGTTCGAGTGTGCCACGGACCAAACCGGTGCCGGTAGCAACGGCAGCGGCCAGATCATCTCGCTGCACCCGGAATACGCAGGCGCCATCTACTTCGCCAGCGGAGCCAGCTACATTGGTCAAATGACGCTCTCCGGCGGTACCACCGCTCTGGACAACACCTACCGCTGGTCTTCCAGCAAGGGCACGGTGCAGCAGTACTGGATCTCCACCCGCGTACGTCTGCCAGACAACTTCTCCAGCTGGGACCCAGTCAGGCCGATTGTCCTGCGCTACAAGACCGGTGTCGCTTCCAACTCCAACAACTATGTCTCCATCCGCATTAAGGACACGGCAGGCGTAGAGCGCCCACTGACCGGCGGCGAGAACCTGGCTAACACCGCATTCACCACGGCCGAAATCACCGGCCCGCAAAGCGGCGGCACATGGACGCCCAAGGGCTACATTACCATCTACGTAAAGCTGGCATCCGATAACACGACGAATGCCTACGCCGCAGCAGGCTTCATTAACCTCAACTTCGAGAACACGCTGCCGTAGCTCTAACCCTAGCGAACACTTTCTTCAAACGAGAAGCCCCTCCAGGTCAGGAGGGGTTTTTCGTTGTAGGGAATTGTGCCTAGTTCCGCGCAGAAGCAGATTGGCTATTCTCGGCACGCATGCGGGCATCCACTTGCTCGTAGGTCCTGCGTGATGCCTCTTGAATGAACTCGATTCCGTTTTGCACATTGTCGCTGCGGGTCATGACGCATAGTAGATATGCGCGCTTTGGGTAGTACACAATCCCACAGTCGTGGAATTGCTTCTCCGTCTCATTCTCAAAATCCCGAATGCCGAATTTATGCGCTACCACGATTCCAGGCGGTACTCCGGCAACCAATGCATGGGTATATGCGGAGCGACTTAGCATATCGAGCGCTTTTTGAGACATGTCAGGCTTTAAGTAGCGACCGTTGTAGAGGACGCGGAATAACGCTGAGTAACTCTTTACCGTAAGTATATGATCTACAGCAGCTGAATACATACCCAGCTCTTTGTACACCAGGGACAGAAGGCTGCCGCGCTCATCTAGTACCTGCAGTAGATTCTTCAGCATATCTGCCGATGCATTGTCCGAATAGACAACCATCTTCTCCAGTAATTGCTCCACGGTATACGGGGTGCCGGGCTGCAACGTCTCGGCATCTGGATGCTCGACATTGCTGATCCCCAAATACGCACCTGACATGATGATTTCCTGCTTGAGCAACTGAGGATCTTCTTGAGATGCCCGCAAAATAGCGATCAATAGCGGAACCTTGAATAGGCTCGCCGGCGTGAATTCGGCATCTTCGTTCACGCCGAACCAGGGCCCGCCCTGCAGATCGCGAAAATAGATGGCCCCTTCTTTGATTTTTCCGGATGCCTTCTCTGCATTGATCCATTCTTCTAGGTGCAATTCGAACTCTTCGTATTCCGGCATAAATATGCCAGTGGCATTCGGATTGCACTGCACGAGTGGATTGAGCAACGAGTATCGCGTGCATGTCCCGACTCCCCACTCCTGCCATTCGTGATATCCCCAGACACCAAGAGAGACTCCGACTACGAGAGCAAGAACGGTGCCTAGCTTTGTGGCGCGTAGCAAGTGCTGATAGGGCAGGTTGCCCTCCATGATCCCTGTAGTCGCGCACGAGGGCAAGTAGGTTGTTTGTTGGAATTGTATTAGTTCTAAAATTTGCATAATCTCATTTTTATTTCAATCGTCATTTGCTTTAAATAAAAGAAAAACTATAGTTTTGTCTGTTTAACTTTACCTTTTATTTACTTCCTTTTTTCTTTTTTTATGTTTTACATCTCAGATGCAGTTGCGGCAAGGTCGCGAGGGATTCGCGCCTTTGCCGCCCTAAGTGTGGTAGTCAGCATGCTGGCTCCACAAATCAGCTTGGCGGCGCTAACGCCCGAGCTGGCATGGATACGACAGATAGGCGCAACCGCCGCCAGTACCGAAAGCGCACGTGCGGTCGACGACGATGGAAATACATTCATAGTAGGCACCACCGATGGCGCGTTGTCGGGTGAAACGAATGCCGGCGGCGTAGATGGGTGGGTTCGCAAGTACGACCGGACTGGCAACTTGCTTTATAGCGAGCAATTCGGCACTTCCAGTGACGATATCGTCACAGGCGTGACCATGGACTCCACCGGTGTGTATGTGGTCGGTTATACCAACGGCGTCTTCCCTGGTGAAACCAGTCTTGGCGGAACGGACATCTTCATACGCAAGTACGACCCTCTACTAGAGACAGCCAATACGTATGTTCGCCAATTCGGCACCGAAGGAGACGATGTACCGCTTGCGGCAACGTACGGCAACGGCGCCATGCTGATTGGCGGCAAGACCAATGGTGCGTTCCCGGGTGCAACCAACGCCGGCGGCGATGATGCATTTATGATGCGATTTGGGACCGATCTCAACATTTTTTGGGCCAATCAATTTGGTTCGGTCGGAGATGATGTCATCAACGGCATTTATGCAAATGCGGCTAGCGAAGTTGCCGGTGCTGGCACCACGACATCCGCGCTGCCAGGACAAACTAGTGCCGGCGGAACCGATGCGTTCTATGTGCGCATTGACCAGCAGCTTGGCAACACCGTAGACCTGGTGCAATTTGGCACCGCCGCAAATGACCAAGGAAATGGAGCGGCTCTTACCTATGGCGGCGAGCTGGTAGTTGTGGTCGGCGCAACAGCAGGGAGCTTCCCCGGATTTACCAACGCTGGCGGCATGGATGCATTTGCAAAATCCTTCGTCGTCCAGAATGCATTCGAATGGACAACGCAGTTTGGAACAAGCGGTGACGACAGTGCAAACGGCATCGGCCATGCGGTCAGCCATCGCCTGGCATTCGTTACCGGCACGACCGATGGCACGTTCTCCGGCCAGACCAATGCTGGCGGAACGGATGTCTTCTTACGCAAGCTGGATACCTGGAACGGGCAAACTGTGTGGGATACGCAACTAGGAACCGCATTTGACGATGCTGGTACCGCGGTCGCGCTGGACGGATCGCTGCAACATGTCTTCGCTATAGGCCACACGCTTGGCACCTTTCCGGGAGAACAGAGCGGCGGTGGCCAGGATGGCTTTATGATCAAGTACAAGCAGGATAACGACGGCGACGGAATTTATAACGAAGTCGACGTCTATCCGGAAAACTTTAGCGACGAATTCAGCGATGCCGAGCTGCACAACGGAATCACCAATGGTTCGGTGGTAGACCGTGCAGACCAAAACCTGGTGATTGAAGATGACGCAGACGATGGCAACAGCGAAGCAACACAGGGCGTTTCCATAGAAGCAAAAACCGGCGGTCCGGCAACTCCTGCCGAAGTCAGCGTTTGTCAAAACCTGGCGCAGAGCTTGCTGGACGCAGGTGATGCGATAGACGTGACGTGCGGCAGCGCGCACATTGCGGTGGAAAAAGGTGTTGTGGACAGCACGTTTGTCGCTCCGGACGGCATTACCACCACTACGACGTTCGACGCAGGAAACACTCTTGGATTCGACGGGTATTCGGCGTTCTCGGCTCCGGCGCAAAACCCCGACTCGATTACGGTGAACATCGGCGCCACTACCCAGGTCATAGGCCCTGGCGCCACTATTCGTTTAGCTGCGCTGACGCAAGATGCATTCTTGCGCGAGGGCAAACCTAACGTAAACGAGGGTGCCAACCCCATGCTCCTGGTACGCAAGAAAGGAGACGTGCGTTCGCTGGTGCAATTTGATTTAAGCTCCGTAAATCTTGCCAACCTAAGCAAGGCAACGCTGGTCTTCAGTATTGGCGGCACGCCACCGGCCAACTGGGGCGGGCAAGGCAACCCCATAGAGGTACGACGCCTGCTTACCGCCTGGACCGAAGGCAACGGTAAAGACTGGAACATTCCGGAAGCAGAAGCAACGCGCGGCAGCGGCAGCGGCACAACATGGAAGTGCGCCACCGACACCGCCATTGAAAACACCGAAAAAGACTGTACCGGTAACTGGGAAGGCGGCGATGCCAACATTGCCTCTCGCACCGCACCCACCATTACGGTGACCAACGGCATGAGTGGCGAAATCCGTTTCAACGTAACGCAAGACGTCCTGAATGGTGCCACGCATGGCTGGCTGGTGCAAAAGGTGAACCAGAACCATCCGGGTAACATCACTTTCTACTCCAAAGAAGGTGCAAGCGGCGCTCCGGCGCTAGCACCCAAGCTCATCTTGGAATTCCAGGAGTAACGCACTCCACTCGCGAAGAACCCCCGATGCAAATGGTATCGGGGGTTACTTCGGAGGTCCGGGGTAATCGCTTAAGTTTACAAACATCAACACCGTACCGCACTGCTTTTTCGGATCCTGTTTGCAAGGCTCCGTTTTGTCCATGTTCAGTGCCTCCAGGGCAACGCCGACCGATCTTCCGGCCCTGGATGCCTTCATGGCGTAGCCAGGCATGCTTGCGGCAACCAACCGATCGCCAGGATGAATGGCGCCGCCTTCCAAGCTTATTTTCACAGGCACACGTCCGACCAAGGCAATGGGGTATGAGCCTTTCGTAAACGCACCTGCAACGAAGCCTGGAGATGTAGAAACCACGCCCATGACTTCGGGCTGATATGCGGATGTAGAGCGCCGGACGCTATGGCTGTCGGTGAAGTCGAACGAGACTACTTCGCCGGGCTCTAGCCCGTCTGCGGATGTGTAACGCTCGGCCAAGTCGGCGCCGCCGGTATTAACCGAGCCCTTGTTGCCGGTATAAATGTCGCCGTTGCTACTGACGCGGAAGAGCGACGTGCCATCGGCCTTCAAATCCACTAAGTTCGTATCCCTCCCTACCCAGAATTCGGAAATTGTCGGAGTAGGAATGGCGCGCTGGGAATACAGGATGCTACTGCCACCACCCCACCAAACATCTTGGTAGATGCCAGGATACGATGGGATAGTGCGCGCCAAGTTAAAAGTAACCTGCAACCAGGTATCTCCGGCGGTGGGGTTAATAGGGCCCCCGGAGCGCGGCACTTCATGAGAAGAATTTTTTTGCAATGACAACGACGACGTACCTGTGCGGACTTCGGCCGAAATGCCAGCATAGCTTGGGGACGCCTTCCAACTGAGCGTTGCGGTGCTGTCCAAGTTCGGGATGTTGATGTGCTCGCTACGGTAGAAGCCACTTGTCACCCAGCCGGCATCGTAACGCATAACGGTGGTAGTGCCGGCAGAGCCTGCTGCGTTGGCTCCAGCAATAATCGCAAATGCTCCATCATCACGCTGGAATGCGACGGCACCAGTGCCAGTGGCGCTAGGAGATGCCGGTCCTGCGATAAATATACCTACGCCATAGTTCGTACCCAAATCGGTGGTAAACGCACCTGCACGTTCGTAGTAGATGTTGGTGTTGGTTGCACCTCCTCCGGCCGTAATAAGCCAGGAGCCGTCTGGGCGTGGCAGCACCTGTCCACCAAAGCGGGTGCCTGTAGTAATGAGTGACGGCCCCACGATCATACGATTGTTGACCGGACTATAAATGTTTGTCGGCAAGACGCTAACACAGCTGTTTGCAGTGGCTCCGCCTCTGATAATCATCCATGTGCCATCGCTACGCTCAAAGGCAACGGCACCCGGACCTGTACCCGTGCTCGACACACCTGCGTTGTTTACGAAGGTGCCTACATACGGATTGTAGAGCATTGTCGCTGTTTGCAAAGCGCATGCGTGGCTGCTGGACCCCGGTACGACCAGATACTGTCCGTTGGGACGAGGAATGACTAGCGAGCCACGGCCAATCACCTGTGCGGTCAGTGCGCCGGACATGGTGGTGTTGGCAAACGGGTTGTAAATAGTAGTGGTGCGCCGGAATCCGCCGTGCATAATGAGCACGTTACCGTTTGGTAGCGGAATAGGCTGCGCACCTTCGGCCACAATTTGGGTCATGAGCGGTCCTGCGGTGTAGGTATCGGCCACCGGATCGTAAATAGTAGTGGTGCGGGTGCCTCCGCCATGCACAATGAAGAACTTGCCATCGGGGCGCTTGAAAGCCAGAGCGCCGGTGGACGTGCGTGTGGACGGAGCGGCAGTCTGCGTGTTGATGGTAAACGTGTTGGCATCGTAGATCATCGCCGCGCCGGCTCCGCCTGCGGCAGCGCCGGGCAAGATGATGTACTTGCGATCCGGCCGACGCATAACGATAGTGCCAATGCTCGCGGCGGTCGTTAGGTTAGGATGTTGCCCAATAGCGCCGTTGTAGAACCCCACGTTGGTAGCGTTGTACGTCGTACCATAGGTCGCCATGGTCGCCAGTGCGATCTGCAGGCTCTTTCCACGATCATTCTGGATATTGACAGCTATTGGCCCAGAAGCATCGGTGGATCCGCCGAACTCAAACTGCGTACGATGGAGCAGAACCGTATTACGAATCATAACATCGAACAAAGTTGGATCTTTGTTGGTTCGGCGGTAGCGCACCTGGCTTAAGCCGCGGCGCAAGCCCCACTCCTGGTCGGCAAATTTAGGTAGCGGCCGCTTAAAAATGACGCGCATCTGCACGCGGTTATGACCGGGGGTGGGGTACACCAAGTCACCGTTGTAGGCAATGTTCCGGTAGCTGCCGGAGCATCCGCCGTTGCCGGTGCGCACCTGGAATGTCAGACTGGCGGCTTCCGCATTGACGCTCCACTCCATGCGTGAACCGGTACCAAGCATGGGGGCGGTAATACACTCCGTTTCGTATATGGCGCCAGTGGAAGTGGAGGGGCCGCCGATAACGTAGCCCATGTCGTACGTGCTGGTGGTGGTACTGGCACCGCCATGGATAATTTGCACCTTGCCATCTGTACGAATGAAGGCGTGCGCGCCTGCGCCAATCGTGCTGCTAAGAGCGGGCCCAGTGGTGAACTGGTTGGCATCGGTGCGAGTGACATCGATAATGTTGGTGGTCGTAGCGCCGCCAATCAACAACAGGTACTTGCCGTCTTGGCGCCAAATGGCTTGTGCGCCATCGGCCAATGCCACAGTGGGGCCAAAGCCCGCGGACACGGTCTGCGCCGTAAATGTTCCAGCACCTTCAGCGGAAGATGTTGGGCGCGGGTCGTAAATGTACGATGTATTCACTGCGCCCGGCAGAATGAGGAACGTACCATCCGGACGACGGATAGAGAAGGCGCCCGTAGTAATGGTGGGCACGTTGCTGGTAATTGGGTTGATCTTCCAAAGGTTCGAGTGGGGGTTATACAGCCAGTGAGTGGTCGTGTTGCCTCCGGCAAAGACAAGGAAGGTGCCATCGTCACGCTGGATGGCGTGTGCGCCGGCGCCGAAGTTCGCGCCAAGAGCCGTTTGAGCCGTATACACGTTGCTTGTGCCATTATAAATACCCCAGTTTCCCGAGCCTCCGCACATAATAATGTACGAACCGGATAGCGCCAGGAAGGCATTGGTACCTGTGGTAGCCGTGCAGCTTGTCAGTGTGGGACCTGCGGCGGTTGTAATATTCCACGGGTCGTACAATGTGGAAGTAGTAGCGCCGCCTCCGTGAATAACCAAATAGCGGCCATCGCTGCGCCGTAGCGACATGCCGCCGGCGCCGACTGCGGCGTTGGTTGCGGTACCAGCCGTGATGGTGCCGCCAGCGATACCATCCCAAATGTTCACGGTTGTAGAGGCGTTACCCAAAATAATGACATACTTGCCGTCGTCGCGGATGATGGTGTGCGACCCCGCGCCCGCAGCTGCAGAGGTGACCGTGGTCGATGTAGACATGGTTCCCTGACCACTGCTTGGAACCGTGCCTTCGGCAATGGTGAGCGTATCGTCTTGTGATTGGACATTCAGCAGCGTGGAGCCTGCTACCGAGAAATCTGTCGCACCAGAGGTTCCCGTCGTGCTTTTGACGATATCGGCGCTGGTGGCGTTGATTGTTAGGGTTCCAGTCATCGTGTCGCCACCCTGGTTTACGAACATGCCTTCTGCCTGGGCATACGTCATGCCACCGCCGGAGCTGCCACCGCCGGTTTGGTCGGTACCACAGCTGAACCTGCCGGTTGTGGGGTTATACAGCAACTTGTCGGTCGTGCCATTGCTGCAGCTGCCCAAGCCAGAACCGAAGAAGCTGGCACCGGAGAACGACGTTTCAGTGACCACTGCTCCCGAGAACGTGTTGGCCGCACCGCCCCAGCTGCGCAGCGTGGTTCCGGAAATCGTGCCAATGACATCCAGATCATCGCTGAACTTAAAGCGGTCTGCGGTGTTGAACCAGGTGAGTGTTTCGTTGGTACCGTCGCTGCCGAAGGTAAATGTGACATCCGCTGCGGTTTGATCGTCGTTGAGGGTCAGGTCGTTATCGGTACGGATGGTGCCAGATGCCGAGAATGCTCCGTGTACGGCGGCAAGACCGTCCACGCGCAGCGAGGACCCGGAAATGGCACCGACAATGCTCACATCGTCGCTGAACTGGAAGCGGTCTGCGGTGTTGAACCAGGTGAGTGATTCGTTGGTGGTGTCACTGCCGAAGGTAAGATTTACGTTATTGGAATCGATGTCGTCGTTAAGATAAAGGTCGTTATCGGTACGAATGGTGCCAGATGCCGAGAAGGCTCCGTGTACCGCTGCAAGGCCGTCTACGCGCAGCGAGGAACCCGAAAGCAGGCCTACCACGCTGACATCGTCGCTGAACTGGAAGCGGTCTGCGGTGTTGAACCAGGTGAGCGCTTCGTTGGTGGTGTCGCTGCCGAAGGTAAGAACTGCGTTGTTGGTGTCGGCATCGTCGTTAAGAGTAAAGTTGCTATCGGTGCGAATGGCCCCCGTAACAGCTAAAGCCCCATGCACGTCGGCATTCTCTGAAACACGCAGTGTTTTGCCCGAAAGCACGCCACCGTTCTTTAAGGTGACGCCGTTTTTAAACACAGCGGCACCGGAGAATGACGCAACGCCGGACACGATAAGAGTGCGACCGGAGAGGGTGTTCTTTGTAAGGATGTTTCCGGTGGCAGTGAGTGAACCGCCGATATTCGCAGCCCTATCTACAACGAGCGACGAGCCGGATAGGTTGCCGATTACCTTTAATCCTGCTGCAAAAATGAATACTCCTAATGTGCTACTGTAGCTCAACTCCTTCTGAAGAGTGCTGCCGAAGCGAATCGCATAACTGGTTTCGCCCATGCCTGCATCGTCGACGGCATCGAAGGCAGTTTGCGTGGCGCTGTCGTAGGTAGATGCGTACACGGGCACATCCATCGCCGGGAAGGCGATGATCAGTGCGAGCGCGATGCTGATGATACGAGTGAGTTTCATGTGTGTGTTTTAACGGTCAGCTTCGGTATAGACGTGTTGCATGCGATAGTTTTTTGCAACGGTGGTAAGCGTGGAAACGCCATGGATAAGCCGCAGGGCGGTGGAGCCGCCAGGCAAATTGGAACTGGTGGAACCGCTGGCGCGCGTCCCCAGGGTAAGGTTATCGATCTGCCAGTTGATGGTGGTACACGTGGATGTACAGTTAAAGGAAAGCTCGTACACGTTGTTTGCGGTAAATGCGACGTTGGTATTCACCACGTTCTGCGTAGTGTTGTCTTTGGTAACAAACTGCCAGGTGGTGTCGCCACGGTTGGTGGAGAACTGGAAGCCGACGTAGTGACCGGCGGGGTTATCCGCAGTCACCATGGTGGCAATAGTCTGGTTGGCAAGACCTGTGAACACGCGAATGGATGTCGTGTCCACAACGCCTGCGCGTGCAGAGAAGAAGAATCCGTTCGCCACTCCGGCAGAGCCACGGAAGAACGTGGTGTTCACCGAGCTGGTACCGGCGGTATCGTTGCTGGTTGCGGCGGTGGCGAAGTTGGTCATGTAGCCAAACGTCTGGTCTGCAGCCGGGTGCGAGACAGTGGTGTCATTGGTCACCGTAGTACCAATGCCGTTGACGGTGGTGCCGCCGCCGGTGTTGAGGGCCATGACCATCTTGCTGAAGAGCGCTGGTTGCAGGGCATACCCCGAGCCGAACTGGCCGCGGTTTTGCAAGAACGGCTTTGCAGCAATGGTCTGCGAGTACGTCTTAAGCATGCCAGCAGGCGCCTGCGACGGCGTTGCCGTGTTCTGCAGGTTTTGAATCATGAGCGTGCCGGAAAGCACCGCACCGCTGCTAAAGTACGCCTTCTCGCGCAGAATGAGTCCGGTACCGGAGGTGGTGTCCTTCAGGTCGATAATCAGCGCGCCGGTCATGGTGTCGCCGTCAACGTTGACGTACTTGGTGTCGAAGAAGGCATTCAGCGAACCGGTGTTAGACCAGTTGCCACCGCTGCCGCCGCCGGTTTGGTCGGTGCCACAGGAGAAGCGGCCGGTTGTGGCATCCCACAACAGCTTGCTGCTCCCACCCGTGTCACAATCTGTAAGTCCGGCTCCAGAGAACGACCTGTTGGCATAGAGCGTGTAGCCGGACATGATGCCCTGTACTGCGAGTGTTGCTTTGGGCGCCGTATTCCCGATGCCTACGTTGCCACCATCGGGGTTTAAGAGCAGCTGTGAGGCAGCCCCGTTGGTAAATGCTCCAATTTTCCCGAGGCCAATCCTTGTCTGCGCGTCGCTCGAGGCGTCTGTGCCTCCGAATTTACCAACCCAATCGCTGGCACCGCTCCACCACACGTCAAACTTGTATTCCGGATCTGCAGTGGAACTTAAGACGCCGACGCGTTGCGTGCTGGAGTCTACGAAGAACAGCTTGGGCGTGGCTGGCGCATCAACTTGGAAATCGGCATCCGGATAGCGGTTGATGTTGAATATGCTGCCACCGTTTGCGGCAATCTGCACGTTCCCGCCTCCGGCGTGGATAGATACACCGGAAAGCGTACCAATAACGTCCAGGTCATCCGACAGCCTGAATTTATCGTCGGTATTGAGCCACGTTAGAGTTTCATTCACACCATTGCTGCCAAACGTGAGCACGACATCGTTTGCGTCTGCATCGTCATTGAGCGTGAGGTTGCTGTCGGTACGCACTGCGCCGGATGCAGCCAACGCGCCATGCACTTCGGCAAGGCCGTCGATGCGCAGCGAGGAACCGGACAGGTTACCCACAACGCTTACGTCATCCGAGAACTGGAACTTGTCGGCGGTATCGAGCCAGGAAATGGTTTCGTCGGTGCCGCTGTTCATGAACGTCAGCACCACGTCGGTGGCGCCGTCGTCGCTGTTTAACGTCAGGTTGGATTCGGTGAGAATGGCGCCTGTCACAGCCAGATAGCCATTGATGTCGGCATTGCGGTCTACGCGCAAAGACGTACCGGACATCACGCCAAGCACGCTGATGTCATCGGAGAACTGGAACATGCCGATGGTGCGGTTCCAGACAATGCTCTCGTTGACCGTGGAGCCGAAGCGCACCGAAATGTTGGCGGTGGTGTCGGCATCGTCGATCACCTGGAACGCCTCGGTGTTCACCAGCAGCGTTGGATTCCAGCTCGATTGCGCATGCACGGCGGGAATGCAGAGCATGTACCACATCACGACACATGCCGCGGCGAGCACGACGCTGTTGCGCTGCCAGTGGTGTGCGTGTGTGTATGTCAAAATCCTACTAGTATACCAGAAATTCGCCCCCTCTTGTGGGGTTTATATTTGCATATATTTAAAATTATTGTGAAATATGTAATTTGCAGTGTCAGCACCCTGTTTGGATATTGCGAAACTGTTTAGAAATACGTCAATATCGAGGTGCGGCGCAGTTCTGCGTTTTGATGTATACTGAACGGATTTCATGGAAATTCAGATCCATATTCCCCGGCCATGGCAAACCCTGACGGCGATCCTGCTGATCTTCTTTTGGGTGACCGGTCCGTTTAGTCCGCTTGGCACGCAACAGACGCCTGAAGGCGTTGGCGGAACCACGTCAGGTATTGCGCTTGCGCAAGCCCAGCAAACAGTAGACAGGGAACGCATTCGGCAGGCGGTTCTGGCACAGCGCGAGGAGATTTTGCGCTACCAATTGCAGGTGTTGGAAGAAGAGGCTGCACGCACTCGCGACCAGCGGGTGGCAAGCGACGTCAGCGAGCACCGCAAAGTGCTGCTTGGCATTATTGCGCAGCGCAAGGCATCGGAAAAATTACTCACCATGTCCCTTGGTGAATTGTGGGACGCGCAAGGCACGGAGTTCACCAAGCAAACGCCCAGCCAGCCGCTTGCATTGCAGTGGCCAGTAGAGCCGAAGTACGGCATATCGGCGCATTTTGAGGATGATGGATACGAAGCGCGCTTCGGCATTCCGCACCATGCAATCGACATTCCCACAGAGCAGGGGACGGTGATTCAGGCTCCGGCGGATGGAACCGTGACAAAGGTATCGCTAAACGGTTTGGGATACAGCTACTTGGCCATCGACCATGCCGACGGCGTACAGACTATTTACGGACACATCAGCGGCGCATTGGTGCAAGAAGGCGATCGCGTACGCATGGGTTCGCCCATCGCACTTTCCGGCGGGCGCCCAGGCTCCGAAGGCGCCGGACTGCTGACGACCGGACCGCACCTGCACTTTGCCGTACGACAAGATGGCAAACTGGTAGACCCGCTGAAGTACGTAGCCACGTTCGTGAACTAAGTCGCTACGACTGCCTGCATTGCTCGGCGGCAAAGACGTCTGTCATGCCGGCAATGTAGTCTTTTACGGCTTCGTCCAGGGCTCCGTCCTGCTTGCGCTGCAATGCCAACACCTTGGCAGGGGGCTGCTGCATGTACTGCGAAAACAACATGCGAATAATGTCCTTGCCGCGGTTGGCTTGGCGCAGGACATCGGGGTGCATGTAGAGGCGATCCCAAAGAAAGCGTCGCAGTTCTGCCAGCTCGTCACGCATGGAGCGCGAGAATAACACCAGCGGTTCCTTGGCGGCATAGACATGCTGCAGCGATACAATGTCATGCTGACGCAGCGTTTCGACGGTCGTCGCGTACAAGTCTGTCACCAGCAAATGCACAATTGCCCCGCGCACTTCGGTGCCGGAACGATGCGCCTCCTGCGCCGCGCGAGCACCCAGTGCCAGGCGCTGCAAATCGGCAATGGCAAACACTCCTGCGCGCAAGCCATCGTCGATATCGTGGGCGGTGTAGGCGATTTCGTCGGCAAGGTTCACCGCCTGCGCCTCCAGCGACGGCGATCGCTCTATATGCATGTCTTCCGGCATATCGTGCGGAGTGCGGTGCTTCATGAGCCCCTCCAGCACTTCTCGGTTGAGATTGAGACCGTGGTATCGCTTGCTGCGATCTTCTAAAACGGTGACTGTTCTGAGCGATTGAATATTGTGCTCGAAGCGCTTGCCGTAGGGCTCTACGCATTCGTTCAGCGCCTCTTCGCCGGCATGCCCGAACGGGGTGTGTCCCAAGTCGTGCGCCAGCGCGATGCACTCGGCCAAGTCTTCGTTGAGACGGAGTGTTCGAGCAACATCGCGACTGACTTGCGCCACTTCCAACGTGTGCGTAATGCGGGTGCGATAGTGGTCCCCGGTTCCGGTGACAAACACTTGAGTCTTATGCATGAGGCGTCGGAACGCCTGTGTGTGCAGAATGCGATCTCTGTCGCGCTGAAACGGAAAGCGGGTGAGATCGTCTGCTTCCGTATGCTCGCGTCCGAGGCCGCCTGAGTGCGGCACGGCATACGGTGCGAGTAGCGCGTTGGCCGATGCAATTCTGCTGGCAAGAGACGACATGTGCTCCACCATGGTACCGTAGATGCATGCACGAGCTATTCAATTCCCGCGGATGGCGAATCACCGAGGAGTCCGCAACGCTGCCAGACGGGCGGAAGAAGACGGTTCTGCGCGTGCACAACGTAGACCGTGCTCACGTGGTGGGGCATACCAACGACGGAAACATCTTGCTGCTGCGCGAGTACCGACCGTTCTACGCGACGCATGTATGGATGCTGCCCAGCGGCCACATAGATAAAGAACATGACCCGTTGGTGGCGGCGCAGCGCGAGCTGCGTGAAGAGACAGGCTACCGCGCTGAACGCATGGAGCATATGTGCAGCGTGCAGCACTCGGAGAACTTTGCGGTCACCAACCACTTCTTCGCCGGGTATGACCTCACGCACGATCCCTTGCCCCAAGACGAAGATGAAATGATCGAGGTGCATGCGTGCACGCTGGAGGAGGCGATTGATCGCGTGCTTCGCTCGCCCAAAGTGCACATGCCGAGTGCGTTCATTTTGCTTCGCCTGGCGCACGAGAGGAAAAGCTCGCGCTGATCCGGCAGAGGACAGAACCGGGCGGAGCCCTTCCGTAAGACAAAAAACATGGTTCGTTGTTCGGCAAGACTGCAGAGACCGTATCGCCTGGTAGCCCGTGAATTGTACGGTGGTTGGCCTGTATTTCTTTCCCCATTTTCTCTATGAAAACGGTCAACAGGACCATTCTGCTCGGGAATGTAACGCGCGATGCCGAGCACAAAACCCTGCCAAGCGGCAGAGACGTCTGCACCTTCGGCCTGGCTACAAACCGGACCTGGAAGGACGCCAACGGCCAACGTCAAAGCGTTGCCGAGTATCACAACTTAGTCGCCTGGGGCGGCCTGGCGCGCTTTTGCGCCGACTACGTACGCAAGGGCAAGCCTCTCTACGTAGAAGGCCACCTGCACACGCGCAGTTGGGAGCCAGAAGGCGAAGGCAAAAAGCAGTATCGCACCGATATCGTGATTGAGGAACTGACACTGCTTGGACCCAAGACAGATGCAGAAGCGCCTCGCCTGAAGGAAGAAGAAATTCCAGCTGAAGAGGCCGCGGCATAGTGCTAACGCACCGTCGGCATTTCTAGTTTTCAAAGGCCGATCGACCAATCGGCCTTTGAAAAAACCGGCGAAGCGCGGGTTTCCCGCGCTGGAGCCGCACAATATCTGAGGAGAGTCCGCGAGAGGGGCGTAGCCCCTTTCGCGAATGCATCCAAACGACCGTCGCTCCGCGTGACTCTATCCCTGGAATGCCAGGTGGGTGACCGCATCTCCACGCCACGGCGTGAAGTGATTAGATCTCCCGTAAGATAAGTCAGAGAAAAAGTATGCGCGGGCTAACGGGTCGTCGAGATGCACGAATTGTACTCTTGGCATCAATCCCCAACCAAACATTTAGCCGAAAAATTGACAGTGCAGATGACAGTGGGCAGGCTGCTTCGCCTTATGGGCATGCAACGCATTTCCCTGCCGGTACACAACAACGCTACAGAGCACACGTTTGACGATGATGCGCTGCGCGCATGCGAGTCTGCCGGCGCTTGTTGCAAGTGTGGCGCTTGCTGCTGGGCGCACGAAATCGATGCCATGCCGGCTCCGGGCGCACAGCTTGGCGACATAGCCATGGGGAACAACGGGCAGCCGCTGACTATGAAAAAAATCGCCGGCGAATTCTGCCCGCACCTCGGCCAAGACAAAGAAGGCGGACTGGTGTGTGCCATCTATGCGTCGCCCCACAAACCCGGGGTCTGCAATGAGTGGACCGGCAACCGCGGCGGAGCATACAGACGAATGTTGGAGGCGGTGTTCATGCACCTTACTTCGCCCCCGAGCGTCGCATCCATTGAGCAGGCGGCATTTTTGGCCGCCAACAACGTGTTTGCACTGCTGAAGCGCAAGCCTGGGCGCGCATTCGACGGGCCGGCGCCGTCGCGCGACGCCATGATCGAAACAGCAGGAGACGTGGTGCGCATTGCCATACGCTACGTGCAGGATTTATCGCACCTGGATCACGGGCTGTTCCGGCGATTGGGACTACCTCAGCTCCTGCAGTACGCACGACAGCACGATGCAAGCATGATCAAGGAGATTATCCGGGGACTGCGCTTTGCAGACTTCTCTCGAGAGCACCCCGTGCAAGTGGCATTCGTTGAAACGTATTTCGAGCCCGATGAACAAGCGATGATTTGGGCTTAGCGCAGGGTAGCCACAAAGCAGTTGGTATATCCGTTTTTGACCTGTTCACGATGACCGCCGCGATACGTCCAGTATGTTTCCGGCATGCAGCGGGTGCACTGCGGCATGCGCTCTATGCGCTGGGCAGGCACGCCGCATGCTATGAGTTGATCGTGGGCCGCAGCAAGCAAATTCACGGTGCGACCGGAGGTGTACCGCGCCAGTGATGGCACCTCGGTGAACGGATCGGTGAAGTCGGAGCACGGCATGCACAGCGACGGGCCGGCACCCACCCACACATCACCGGGGGCAATGTCCCACTCGCGCTGCAATACCGAGCATGTTTCCGGAATGACACCCGCAACCACGCCGCGCCATCCGGCATGAACCAGGGCGACCACTCGTTGTTTTGGGGCAAATAGCACAAAGTTCTGGCAGTCGGCAAAACGAATGAGGAGCGACAAGCCCGCAACATCCGTGATTATGGCATCGGCAGGCTCGATTCTTGATGTGGGCGCGCGGACTACTGCCACCTGCTTCCCGTGCTTCTGGTGAAGACTTGCCAGCTGCGAAACGCCCGTTACACGCTTGATGTCTGCATCGCTGGAAACGCCGTCTTCCTTCGTGAGGAATTGGAGATCCAGCGCCTCGCGGAATTGCCGCAGATGTTCGAACGGATGATGAATCACGCCGCCAGCATACCCGCTTACAGCGAACGCAACAGGGTAGGAATGCAATCGATAACCCTGCGCGTACCGTATGCATACCCGTAGTCGGGAAACAGTGTTGTGCCGGCGCGCTTGATGACTGTGCTGGCCGTAACCGCCGCATCGAATTGCGATAGGCCTTGAGCCACAAGCGCCGCTGTCAATCCGGCGAGCGCATCACCCGTGCCGCCAACGGTAAGCCCTGCGTTGCCGCCGGACACCTCGCGCTCCATGCCGGTTGACGACACAATGCGATCTACCACCCCCTTTACCAGCAGCGTTGTGCCGGCCTGCTGCGCCATATCGTTGACGTCTGCAGGTTCCAGTCCCATGCGCTCCAGTTCTCCCAAATGCGGAGTAATCACTGCTTGGCGATGGCTGAGTTTTTTGAGCGTGAAAGGCTGCAATGCGGTTGCATCGGCAACCAGGGGGCAAGGCGCGGATTCGAAAATTGTTTTCAGGGCGCCGAGCATGGCGGGCGTGCGCGTCAACCCCGGCCCGATTACTGCACAGTCCATGGTGGCCAGCAGCTCGATGAGTGTTTCGTGATCCTTGGGTGTGAACTCATCCGGGGCAGACGCAGACCCAAAACCGTAGACCTGAAAATTCAGCGACGCTTTCTTTGCCGCTTCCACATGTACCAGCGGCACCATGACATACACCAAGTCTGCACCAGCAGCTTCTGCCGCCAGGGCGGAGAACAGGGGCGCTCCGTGCTGATGCACCGAACCGCCGATGACGGCTACCTTGCCGTTGTCGCCTTTGTGCGAATCGGCCAACCGCTGCATGGGTGTAGTGTAGAGCGAACAGAGTAGGCGCCAAAGGCATTGCGTCTCAAGAGTGACGCAAAGTCAATGTGCTACTTCCCCATGCGAAATGTTTCTTGTGCACGGCGCACAGCATTGGTGAGCAATGTGCGAAAGTGCTCCTCGGAAAAGCGCCGTGCATGCTCGCGAATGGCACTACGATCCCATGTGTGCGCACTCAACCGCTGCACCGCATCCGCAAATGAAGGTACGGTTTGCGCATCTGCCAGTACTCCCGTAACTCCATCACGCACAACATCCAACACGCCCCCCTTTGCATACGCGATCAGCGGAGTGCCGCTTGCCTGGGCTTCCAGCGGGACAATCCCCGCATCTTCCACTTGCGGGAAGAACACTGCTTTGGCTCCGGCATACAACTGCGGCAAATCCGCATCGGGTACGAATCCTAAAAATCGCACGGTCGGACCCGCCAACGCACGCAGCCGCGTCTCATCTTGTCCGGTGCCGCCTATCCACAGCGGCAGCGAATGTGCATTGGCTAGCTCAATGAGAAGATCGAAACGCTTGTATGGAACCAACCGCCCCACCGCCAAAAAATACTCCGGCGTTTTTGAGCCAAGCGGAGTATGAAAGAATACATCGTCGACCGGTGGAGAAATGATTGTGCTATCGCGACCGTAGATGCGCTGTATTCTGGCCTGGGTTTCCGATGAGTTGGCTAAAAACACATCGACACGCCTCGCTGTGGACAAGTCCCAGCGTCGCAGGCGTTTTAGCTGCTGTTTGGCTTTTTTCTTCATCCAACCGCGCAAGCGAAAATCCTGCAAATACTCGGCCTCCATTTCCCATGCATAACGCATGGGCGTATGGCAATAACACACGTGCACCGCGGAAGGCGGAGGGACAATGCCTTTGCCGACCGCATGCGAAGAACTGAGCACAACGTCGTACCCGCGAAGATCGATATCTTCCATGGCCCTTGGTAACAACGGCAGCAGCAGCTGGTGCCTGCCCAGCAGACGATACAGCCATTGCAACTTCCCTACGGTGCGCACATCGGCTCCGCTGATCGCCTGCAGTCGTTGTGCGTTATACACAGATGTATACATCGGAGCATCCGGCCACATGCGATGCATTGCGGCAATCACATGTTCGGCACCGCCGAAGGTTGGGAGCCAATCCGCGACTATGGCAAGACGCATGCGTGCATGGTAGTGGCGAAACGAGCCGGTTTGAAGGCGTTTGTCTCATTCACACCTGCGCCGCGTTCTACGCAACCCCACGCCGTGCGCGCTCCTGCTACACTGGCACCCATGCCGCTCAAGAAACCGAGCCGCTTGCCGAAGCACCTAAACCGCCCGGCAAGTCCGCTGGTGCGTTCGATGGCGAAGAAATACTACGGCGCAACCGTTACCCGGAGGCGCATGCGCACGTTGGCACATGGTACCCGAAAGTGGACGAAGGTGGCTGCGGCAGTAGGTTCGGAGTTCAAGGTATGGGCAGGAATTGCTGCGGGGTTGTGCCTTGCTGTTGGCATTGGCATTGTGCTGTTCTCGCCGCTGTTCGACGTAAAGCAAATTCAAGTACGCAGGCAGGACGCAAGACTGGACGTTGAAGAGGTGCAGCAAGTGCTCTCGCCGTTGTTCCATACGCGCCTGCCTCTTGTGACCAAGGCGCAAGTATTGTCCCTCCTACAGCAGCAATACCCGGACATCCGGCGCGTGGAAATTGCCAAGCAGTATCCGTCCACATTAGTAATTTCGGCATACTTAGACACTGTCGTGGCAGAACTATCACTGGATCAGCCGATCTACGGCAGCGGCGCAACCGCAGGTTCCGGAAGCTACGCCTATCTCACCGCCGAGGGATACACGGTGTTCTCGCCCATGAAGCTCAATGACTCCGGCAAGTTGCCGCTACTGCACGTTGTCGACTGGGGTGTAAAGCCTGCCGACCGAACATACCTTGTTTCACCCGAATTCCTGCAAACAGTCTTCCAGGCGCGCGACATGCTGGCACAGAACTTCGGCTTCACGGTCTCGGAGACAACGATGTATATCCGGGCGCAGGAGTTCCATATTAAAGCGAATAAAGTCTCGCTCTGGTTTGATATTGCCAGTCCGCTGGCACTACAATTCCAACGCTTCCGGGACTTCCTGAAAACTGTGCCGTTGGAGCAGGTAAAGGACTACATCGACCTACGCATCTCCGACCGCGTTATTTACAAGTGAGCGCCCTCTTTCCAACCCGCCTACCACACGCATGTACCGCGCTATTGCATCGCTGCTGCTCCTCGGCATGATTCCGCCGACAACGGACACGACCACTCGCCTGTCCTCTTTGCCGAGCATAGAGGTGGTATCCGTTGCGGCACCCTCACACATCGGCGAACGCCTGCAAGTACCGGCGCTCAGCGCCTCGGGGGCCATGCTCATCGATTTGGACAGCGGAGAAGAGCTCTTCTCGATAGATCCGGATGTCCCCAGGCCCATGGCGAGCTTAACGAAAATCATGACCGCACTGATCCTCTTGGAGCATCATAAGTTGGACGAAGTTGTTACAGTTCCGCCCATTGCCGAAGATGTAAACGGCAGCACGCTTAAGGCCAAGCCTGGCGAGCAGCTGAAATTAAGCGCCATGCTGAAGGCGCTGCTACTTCCATCGGCCAATGACGTGGCATACGCCTTGGCTCTGCACCACAGCCGCAGCGTGCCAGCATTCGTCAAAGAAATGAACCGCCGAGCCGATGCTCTTGGCATGCGCGCCACCCAGTTTGCCAACCCCGCCGGTCTAGATAATCAGCAGCAATACTCCACACCTCGCGATTTGGCGTGGCTGACGGTCGCTGCCATGCGGCAACCCGCTTTTCGTGCAACGGTTGGCATGCGTACTGCCACCATCGTGAGTGCCGCCGGCACGGAATTCCCGCTGAAGAACACGAACGAAATGCTGCACTACAACGAAAGTGTCTTCGGCGTAAAAACGGGGACTACAGGGTCTGCAGGCGAATGCCTGATCGTGGCATTCGTCGTCAAGGAGCGATCGTATCTGCTCGTACTCCTAAAGTCTTCGGACAGGTATACTGACGCTCTCAATGTGCTCCAGGCAGTTGAGCAAGCAACGTAGTTTCATGCGGCAACGCACCCCCGCCCAGCACTGGCTTTCACTACGCATCCGACTGATGTGTGTCGGAGTGTTTGTCGTGTCTCTCTTCCTGCCGGCCTACTCACCGGAAATACAGAGTGCCCCGCAAGATTTAGGCGACCAAGACGAAGGGCAGTTAGCATTCGTAGAAGAAGGCTTCCTCATGAAAACCTCATCGCTCACCGAGCAGGGAACCCGCAGCGCTTTCAGTGAAGGAGTTATTCACACCGTGGAGCCGAATGAAAGTATTGGATCCATTGCGCGCAATGCAGGTATTCAGGCGAATACCGTGCGCTGGGCGAATAACTTGGCAGATAGCGCCACCGTGCAGCCGGGACAGAAGTTACTCCTGTTGCCGGTTGATGGCGTTCTGCATACCGTAAAACGCGGACAGAACCTGTCGTCTATTGCCGAATTGTACGCGGTAGATGCATCGAAAATCACTACCCAGAACAAGTTGCGCGGAGGGTATCTGCTGGCGGGACAGCAGCTTATTATCCCCGGCGGCAAACCGATCGTGGAGGTAAAGAAGCCCGTTGTCGCTATAAAGACCACTACCCCCACGACACCCGGAACCAAGCAGCCGCAAACACCGTCAACGCCGAAGGTAAGTTACACTATTGCCCCGACATTCGGCGTGCTGCAAAACCCATGCGACTGTTACTACACGCAGTACTTCAACGCCGGCCACTTCGGCATAGACCTGCAGCAGAAGGGTGGCGGGCCTATTTTTGCCGCCGAAGCAGGCACGGTCATCCGTGCAGATTACGGCTGGAACGGCGGCTACGGAAACGTGATCGAAGTCGATCACGGTAACGGCCTGGTGACCTTGTACGCACACAATAAAGAGCTGTACGTGCAAAAAGGAGATATTGTCACCCGTGGCCAGAACATCTCGTTCATGGGCAATACCGGACGCGTGCACGGACCCACCGGTATTCACCTTCACTTCGAGGTACGCGTGAATGGAAACAAGAAAAATCCGCTGCTGTATTTGAAATAAGGCGATGCCTTGGACTCCTTTATTCCAAGGCTACTAGATACCAAACACCACCGTCACGTCTGGGCTACTGTCTATCACCCGTTTGGCGGGCCAACGTCGTTCGTCTTCGGGGCTTTGCAGCATGTCGTTCCAGACATCGAATTTCGCTTGTCCCGTAAATAAGAACGTGTGCGACTGCGCTGCCGATACGACGTTGAGCGACAACGACAATCTGTCCTTCACTGCAAAGCGCTCCGTGGTTGTATGCAGCGCAAAGCGCTCGTCGGACAAGGCAAGGTCGGACAGCGGCGGGAATAGCGAGGCAATGTGTCCGTCATCGCCCATGCCCAGAATGCCGATATCGGGAAGGTGATCGTTCCAGAGTGCCTTCACACGCACGCTGTAGTCGCGCAAGCATGCGTCCACGGGCAGCGCAGTATCCGGAAAGACGCACTGCGCTTCAGGGATGCGCGCGGCTTTCAGTAACGTTTCACGCACAAGGCGCTGATTGCTGTTTGGATCGGCGGCGGGAACGTAGCGCTCGTCGTACAAGAACACGCCGACCTTCGACCAGTCTATGGAGGCATCTGTACCTAGCAGTTCATACACCGGCTTGGGCGTAGAGCCTCCGGATAGCCCGATAACGCAGCGGCCGCGCGTATCGATGGCGCGACGCACCCTAACCGAAAGCAGCGAAGCCGACATGGAAGCAAATGCGGCCGGAGAAACACGTTCAATGCGCATGATTAAAACCAGGAATAGCCCTGCTTGGCGATAAAGGCGTCCGCTTCGGCAGGACCATTGGAACCCGAGGCGTACTCCCACAGCGGTGTTGAAGGGGCGTCGAGGTAGCGTTGCAGCGGGTCTATGAGGTTCCAGCATGCATGTACTTCCGCCGGATCCAAGAACCACTGCTGGTTGCCGTTGATCGCCTCCAGAAGCAACAGGCTGTGCTCCACCATGCAGTCACCCATACACACCAATGGGTCTTCCATCAGCAGTGGACGGAACTTGGGTTCGCTGCCGCCTAATTTGGTTTGCAGATGCAGCCGCATACCGGCTTCGCCCTGCAAGATGATATCGAGCCGGTTATTGATCACGCCGGTCTTGGCGGCGGGAATAGATTGTTGGAATTGGATGCTGACGCGGGTTTCCTTTGCCTTCAGGCGCTTTCCCGATCGGAGGAAAAACGGCACCCCCTCCCAGCGCGAGCTGCGACTGGCCAGCTTGAGCGCGGCATACGTTGCCGTGCGCGAACCCTTGGCGACACCTTCTTCTTCGCGGTACCCCGGCACCGCTGCACCGTTTACCGTTCCCGAAGCGTACTGCCCCTGTATGACGACCTCGCTTAAGTCGGCGGCCGGAGGAAGGTAGAATTTCTGAATTGCATCCAGTCGCGCGGCTTTCAGCGCGGCGTCGTCACCCTGCACCCGCATGCAGAGCAGGGCGGCAATTTGCAACAAGTGACTCTGCACCATATCCCGAAACGTTCCGACGGCGTCGAAGTATCCTGCGCGCCCCTCTAAGCCGGCGCTCTCTGCCGCGGTGATTTGCACCGAGGTGATGAGCGTATTCTTGAGCAGGGATTCGATGACGGGATTCGCGTAGCGCAGGTAGTAGACATTGCGCACCGCTTCCTTGCCTAGGTAGTGGTCCAAAATGTACACCTCGCCAGGGTCGAAACAGCTGTAGAGCTTGTCGCGCAATACTTCGAAACTGGCGGTATCGTGCCCCACGGGTTTCTCCAGAATGCAGCGGAAGTCGCTGCCTCCATCCACGTGTTTGTGCAATCCGCTGACACACATGTTGTCGATGACTGCGCCGAACACAGATGGTGGAATGGAGAAGTATGCCAACCGTACGTGCGCAGCGCCGCTTTCCAGACGGGAGAGCGTTGCGGCCAACGCCTTGTAATCGGCGGCATTGTCGTACTGGCCGGCATGATAGTGCACATGCTCAAGCAGCTCACTGAGCACCTTCTTGTTTACCTCCGGAACCGCATCTACCACTGCTTGCTCAAAATCTGCACGGAACTGCTCCTGCGAGAGTTTGGTGCGCGCATAACCCACAATGGAGTACTGCTTTGGCAGGCGTTTTTTGAGCGCCAAGAAATACAGTGCGGGGAAAATTTTGATCTTTGCCAAATGCCCCGATGCCCCGAAGAGGATGAGCGAGAACGGATGTTCGGCACGCAGCATGTGCGGAGTGTAACGCGCCGGGGCCGACGCGACCAGTGATTGGCGTGTACACTGCCAGCTGCATGGACGAACTCTTTCGCATTCTTGAGCAGCTGCGCATTTCCTACCAGCGGTACGACCATCCGGCGGTCTTCACCTGCGAGGAGTCCGACAGCCTGTGCCAGCCCATGCCGGGCGCGCATACGAAACAACTGCTGCTCCGGAGCAAAA
>CAZENR010000004.1:0-36044 GCA_964513925.1 uncultured Candidatus Peribacteria bacterium | reverse complement strand
CTGTGCCAGCCCATGCCGGGCGCGCATACGAAACAACTGCTGCTCCGGAGCAAAAAGCGGGATAAGCACGTATTGGCAATCGTCATGCACGACAAACGCGTAGACACGCGCGCGCTGGCCAAGGAATACGGGGTGCAGAGTTTCAGTTTTGCATCGCCGGAGTTGCTTATGGAATTGCTGGGAGTGGAACCGGGATCGGTCACGCCGTTCGGATTGATGTTCGATAAGAACAAAATCGTAGAAGTGATTGTGGACGAAGACGCGTGGAACGTAGGCACGTTTCGATTCCATCCCTTGGTAAATACAGCCACGCTCACTATTGACCACAATGGTTTCAAGGCATTCCTAGGCCATACCGGACACTCGTTCCAGGTACGAAAGATTCCACAGAGATTGGTGGAAGCAACAGCGTAAGTGGAGTACAGTTGGCAACTTCATGAAGTGTAGTACATCGCTGTCTCAGGCCGCAGAGGTGCTGCGCAAAACGCAGCGCGTTTGTCCGTACAACAACTTTGCAAATCTACTTGTGCAACGCGGAGAAAGTCCGGACCCAAAGTTCGGTGGAGATTGCTTGTACCAAGCCAAGGTATTTGCCAGCCTGCTCGGCGCAAGTAAGACAAACACTGCGGTGCAATTTTACAACTATGAAGGCCGGGGAACTGCCGGGCATATCGTGCCGTTTGTAGGTGAAGGAGGGGAGCGTGCCGCGTGTGAAATTTCTATGCTGGCATCGGAGCCGGTGATGCTAGAAGATGTTCGCGGCAGGGCAAACGCCAAAGAAATTCCAACGCTTCCCCTTCCTCCAGAAGGCGACCGTCGATTGCGATATTTCTGGTTGCCGCAGGCAGAAACACTGCATATTCAGCTGCTGTGTGGTCACTTTGCGGGCATGTTGCACCACCGTATTGCCACGGATTCGCCAATTCAGATTCCAAATGTTCCCCACCCAATTGACAGCTTTATGTGCGCGCAGCCGCGCGGCGAACTGAAGCTCCAGGCGCTTGGCGCAGACGCATCCAAAACAACGGTAAAGATGAACACACTCAGCGGAGCAATGCTTATTCGGCGTGTTGGTGGCGAAGAAGTGCGCTCCGATATGCGATGCTTCGATGCGGAATTGGCGCGTGTTGCCGCCGAGTTGGGAGCGACCCGCGCGCAGTTGCTGGAATTCTTCCACGAGGGGCTCGCCATGGAACGGGAATTGCAAGGATTGGAGTAGGCAAAAACCACACATTTGTGCTATACTGAAACGATACACAAACACATCTATGCCAAACCCCGGATTCTTCTCGGCAACAACCGACGACCAGAGCGAAATCGCTCAGTTGCAAGCCGAGTTGCAGGTAGAGAAAGATCGGCACCGCGTCTTGGTACAACAGTCGCATGATATTGAACGCAAGCAGTTGGACCGCGATGCAGCTACCGCGCTGCAATCGCTTGAAGCATTTGCCGCATCCGATTCCACCCCAAGCGCATGATGCCCGAAAACGAAACACAGCCAGGGCCCGAAAACGACGTTGAGCAGCGTGAAAAAAAGGAGGCCTCCGAAAAGCAAGGCGGCGAGAAAACCGCCGAACAGCTGCGCAAGGAAGTGGCCAGCGAACGCGCTCGTAATGAGAAGCTGGACAAGCTGAACCAAGAGCAGGGCGGCGCAGAGGGCAACGACAAGCAAAAAGGCCCGGATCGTCTGCAGCAGCTCATTCGCCGTGAGCTCGAGGCAACGTGCCAGCGCCAGCTTGGCATGAACGAGAACACCGATTTCTCCCGCATGGACACGAACGACTTGCGACAGAAGTACTCGCTCATCCAGCAATCTCGCGCGTTCGTCTCCAGTCACACGGCAGAGAGTGCCGCACCCGGTTTACGCGGAGAGCTGAAGCGTGCATTCGACGCCTACAAAGCGGAAAACCCGGACGACGCCGGCGAAGGCGGCATGAAAGGAGCGGACTCCCAGCAGGCGGCGGAGATTTTGAAGACTGCCGCACTCAAGTCGTTGGAAATTATGGAAAAGAAGATCGTCGACGAGCTGCAAAAGCGCGGCATTAACCCCGAGCAGGAGCGCGAACAACGCGAAACCAACGGGGATCAGGTGAAAGTGGTTCGCGCGGCGCCGAGCGACAAGGCATTCTCTGGTCGCTCCAGGAATGCCATGCGCGAATTCCGTAATTTGATTTGGGAGAAAGGAGAGACTCCGGACAAAATTTCGTATCGCCAGCTCATTTTTTCACAGCCAAAAAACGAGCAGGAACGCGGTGCCGCGAAGAAGTTCAACGCAGTGGTGGACAAGTGCAACGACGCGCTTGGCCACTGCGAACAAAACAACGCGAACAGTGACGAAAAAAACGTGCGCGCAGCTTTGGTCAAAGAGTACGGAGAGCAGCTAGTGGGCCGCCCCATTGACGCAACGGACTCCCTGCCAAACTTCCGAGATTGGCTTGCGCAACACCCGGATAAGGTGAAGCAGGCTCAGGAACAAAACCGCAAAACCGCAGACTAACAACTCATACCCCTCTCACCCATGTCACACCCCAGCCCAATAGAACGCGCACCGGAACGCGGCCCGGACAACAGCCGCATGAACTTCATGCGGAACCCGGACGTCACGCCGGAGCAGCGCAAGCAAGTGGCCGACGCGCTGCATGCTGTTGCCGAATCGGATCAGGTGGACACCGTGGTGGAAGCGCTTGGACTGAAGACGGATCTAGACCGCGGCCCAGTACACGACTTCCTGGTAAACAACGGACCGGAGAGGGTGGCAACGCTGTTGAACGAAGGATTTGCCAAGGCCGAAGCAACATTACGTGCCAAGAACGATGTCGAAGGCATTCTGCAGCTGAAGCAAACCCAAGCCAGCGTACGCAAAATTCTGGCCGCACAGGGTGGCAGCCCGGAACTCTCGCAGGACCAGCGCTCTGCAGCGTAAGGGCCAAGAAAGACGAGTGAGTATATTGACAAGTAATACTTAATATAGTTTTATAGAATAATGAATGAGCGTGAGTACGCGCAGTTTCTTGTAGAGAGCGAGGAATATGATCCGGAATTTGCCGGTGTCCACGCATATAACACGTACAATCCCACGCCCAGTACGCAGCTGCGCATTGACGCTGCGTTGAATTTGAAAGATCGAATATGCGGGCCAGAGGTATTACTACGACACCTCCCTGCCTTGCTGGAAACCTATGGACATACACAAGTCCTGGAAGCAATTCATAGAAAACGAGGGCACATCTTGTCCGTTCGCGAGGCTGTGCGGCAATCACTCAAGCACCTGGGGCTGCTGAAGCAGTTTGCGAAGCCGCAGCAATTACAAGACGTGTTCGGCGTGCTATTGCACCGCGGAGTCATACATCAATCGCCGCAAATCGCCCTGGACTATGCCGAGCAGTTCGCCAAGGTATTACGAGTCATGCCAGGCGAAGAAGACCGCTCAATCGTGCATGCCATTTGGGATATTGTTTGCGAGCATCGGGCGCTTGCGCCGGTATTAGCATTCACTGCGCCGTCTGCACTTCCGCCACATGTATCCCCGGCGGCAATTGCAGAACAGACTGACGCCGATCATGTGGAGAGCGATATGGTGACACCGCGGCGCTACATCGACCCGACAATGTTCGGATCATGCGCCAGCGCGGAAGCATGGCACGAGAAAACGTTGGACCCGGATCATAAAGATTTTGGCGCGTGTACGTTGCTGGAGAGCGAAGATGGCACTCCGGTCGGATCAATAAAGTGGTTTGGCTACTTGAGCATGCTGGGATTGCGTACGGTGGTCGATTCGCAAGGGAGGTACACCGTCATGCCCGGCGCAGTCTACAAGGTGAGCGGCGAGGTAGAGCGCATGGTGGATGCCCTGCGCCATGCAGATGCGCGCTTCGCTCGTATACGATTGCCGCGCGTTGAGTTGCAGCCCGTTCGTGCATTGGGCGACTTCTGGCCAGGAAGCCCTTCGTACGCGGATTACCGCACGCTCATTCAAGAAGCATTGCGCCACCCGCAATTTGCAAAGCAGGGCTAACTTGCACGGCGCATGTTTTTTGGTAGTCTAGCCGGTACATCACCGCTATCACGAGCGGCGTCACGGGAACTGGCCCATCAAGACGCCCCCCAACCTCTCCAAGCCTGGAGGACGGTGGGAAATCCAGCCCCTTCCGGGGACAGATAGTGAATCTACCACTCACTCGATCTCTCCACGGAAGAGAGTGATTTTTTTGCGCGGTGTGTCTCTCTTCCCCCCTTCCTTCCATGTCCTCCTTATTCACCTCAGAATCGGTGACCGAGGGTCACCCGGATAAGGTCTGCGACCAGATCAGCGATGCTGTTCTGGACTACGCCTTGTCTAAAGATCCGGCATCGCACGTTGCATGCGAATGCCTCGTTACCACCGGCCTTGTCGTTGTGGCCGGAGAAATTAAAACCAGCACGTACATCCCCATGGCCGAAATCGCACGCGAGACGATCCGCCAGATCGGCTACGACGATGCCGTGTTCGGGTTCGACCACAAGGCATGCGCCGTCGTGGTGTGCGTCGGCGAACAGAGCGCCGATATCGACCAGGGTGTTGCCGAAAAGAAAAAGAAGGAAGAGCAAGGCGCCGGCGACCAGGGTTTAATGTTCGGCTTCGCTTGCGACGAGACTCCGGAACTCATGCCGCTTCCTATTTCGCTGTCGCACCAACTCACGCGCAAATTGGCCGAGGTGCGCAAGAGTGGAGGGCTGAAGTACCTGCGTCCGGACGGCAAGAGCCAGGTAACCGTGGAGTACGGCGACGACGGCAAGCCCAAGCGCGTGCACGCAGTCGTGGTCTCTACCCAGCATGCCGAAGACGTAACGCATGAGCAGATTTGCAAAGACATCAAGAAGCACATCATCGAGCCTGTATGCGGCAAGTGGCTGGACGCAAAGACCGTGTACCACATCAACCCCACTGGACGCTTCGTTATCGGCGGCCCTCCGGGTGACTGTGGCGTAACCGGACGCAAGATCATCGTGGACACCTACGGCGGATACAGCCGTCACGGCGGTGGTGCCTTCTCGGGCAAGGACCCAAGCAAGGTCGACCGCTCTGCTGCCTACGCCGCCCGCTGGGTGGCCAAGCACGTTGTAAAGGCCGGTCTTGCAAAGAAGTGCGAAGTGCAAGTGGCCTACGCAATCGGCGTTGCAGCTCCGGTGAGCATCCGCGTCGACACGTTCGGTACCGGCACCGTGAGTGACGCCAAGTTGGAAGAGGCGGTAAAGAAGGTGTTCGACTTGCGCCCGGCGCATATCATCAGGGACTTGGACCTTCTGAGGCCCCAGTACAAGAAAATCGCCGCCTACGGCCACATGGGCCGCGAGGATGTCGGCGTAAAATGGGAAATCTGCGACCGCATCGACGAACTGAAAAAGGCAGTGAAGTAATTACCGTCATTGCACGGCGGTGCAATCGCGCCGCCGTGTTTTGCTGTATTATGCGGTTATGCGCCGCACCTTGCTCCAATTGGTCGTCATCGCCACGCTGATTTCTGCTCCGGGCGGCACTGTACTTGCGGCAAAGAAAAAGCCTACGCTGCCGCGCAGCTCGTCATCGTCTGCGGCTGCCTGCAACATCAAAGGCAATATTTCCACCAAGGGGGACGAGAAGATCTACCACCTGCCTACGTGTGCATCGTATACGCAAACCATCATCGACGAAGCCAGCGGAGAGCGTTGGTTCTGCAGTGAAAAACAGGCACAGGATGCCGGTTGGCGTAAAGCCAAGAACTGCAAGAAGTAGGCGTCAGCGAAGCAGCGACGCGACGTCCGCGTGCTTCTCGAACGGCTCTGCCGGCATGAGCGTACCGTCTCGCAGACGATCTTGCAGGGTGTTGTCCATCACGGCGCGGAAGAGCAGCTTATACGTGTTGGCCATGCGATCTATGCCCATGGATTCGGAGGTCGCATACACATCCTTCGCCATCTTGGCGGCACCGCCTGGTACGGCATGGCGTGCTACCAACTCGGTAAGCTTGACGAGCAAATACTGCTGCCAACGCTCCTGAAAGCGCGCCACAAGACGTTTTTGCACTTCTTCGCCGTGCTCACCATCGAAAATTCTCGTTACAAGCTCGTGGCTCATGTCCGGGAACAAGTTCACGATGGAGCCGTTCTCGTCATCGCGAATGTGCTCCATGGGGCCTCCAGTTGCGGTGCAAATATTCCACCCTCCGGAGAACACCGCGCGTTCGTAAGATGTACCGCACGCCTCGCGGGTTGGGCGCGGACCATGGATCCAGAAATCCGCCGAACCGGTACATAGACGCATGAATTCAATGCCGGTGCGTGGCGCGAATACGAAGCGCCCCCTCAGCGCAGGGTCGCCCTGTAATTCATTGAACTGATCCTTCCAAGATCTGCCCACGGTGTCGCTGGCAACGCCTCCAATGAGCACATTGGCTCCAAGGCCGTTTCTGCGGCCACCGGGAACATCGTACTCTTGCGTTGTATCGCCGCACATCCAGCGAATGAGCGGAATCAGCGACCCGATTTCTTTGTACTCCACATGCCTGCGCGTCAGGGCGATAAGCGGCCTTTGGCCAATGGCATCGATGGTCGGAAGGCCGTTCTTCGCCAGATAATCGTTCAGCTCACCTTTTGTCTGTAGGCGCGCCGCCAGCAACTCCTCACCCGTCACGTCATCCGGCGATGTCTTGCCGGCTTGCACGGTACGTAAAGCGGGGCTGGTCCAGCGCTGCCGATCGGAGCCGTTGGTGACGGTAAGCAGTTTTGCCTTAATATCCGGCGCCAAGCGTTGGTCTGGCGACTGGGTTGGGAACACAACATCACGGCTGATTGTCCCGTGCTCCGCAGAAACCATGTTCACTGCGGCGGCCCTGTGCAGGCCGTAGTTCAGCGGCTCAATGTAGTCGAAGTACCGCACGCCTCCTTCGCCTTCGCGCGCTGGGGGGCCCAAATACCCCTGCCTCTCGTCGGCTTGAACCATGGGGTGGTACTGCGGCAGCTGCGACCATGCGTTGCGCGGAATTGTGTCGTGACCCACCACGCCTTCCACCCACCGGCGGTTGGCCCATGAGGGCAGCGCTGCGCGCTCCTGGGTGTGGTTGGTGAACACGAATTTGGTGTTGTCGAGCAATGCACCGATTTGTCCGCGTGTCTGCTCGCGGTGATGGTCGACCGCCATGATGACCGGAACCAACTGGGCTTCGTTGATGCGAATGACGGACGGATCGATGCGCAAGCGCTTGCACATCTCTACGACCGCACGACCAAAGAACATGTACTGCTTCAGTTTTTCGGCGGCGTCGTCGGGGTAACGAACGTGGAAGATGTTCGGCTGCCGGATGAGCAGCACTGGCGTTGTTCCCTCTTCTACCACCCAAAATTCAGCCGGGAGCGTATGGCCGTTGAGCGGAACATCGCATCGCACGACCTGACCGTCTTCATCGGTCAACGGCACTGCGCCGCTGCCTTCCCATGGCACATCCACTTGCACATCGCCTTTCTTCAAGGTGCTGTACCCGGGAATACATCCTGCGGCATTGACCCCTGCCTTCTCGTACGCGCCATATGTTTCGCCTGCAAGGAAGCCGAGTCCGCCGGCACCGTGCGCAGCCTGGGCATCTCCCTGCAATCCCTCGAGAAACGCCTCCAGGGAGCAGTCGAGCACGAAGCGTCCGCGCTGCACACGCTCGATCAATTCTTTCACCGGATACTTAGAACGCTGTTGCCGAAGCTGCTCAGGGGCGGAGGTGGGGGTGTCCATAGAGGAGGGGGATGGTATCGCAGCGCCAGGACATGTCAAAAAAAAGCGCTTGCGAAGGCGCTACAGGCGTCCGGACTGCAACGAGGAAGCCTTAATTCCGGGTAAGGGATCGCACCACCGCGCCCGGATAGTAGTACTGCAGTATCTGCTCGGCGGTCTTGCCTTCGTGTGCCTGGCCCTCGGCACCGCAGCCCGACATGCCCACGCCGTGTCCCGCCATGGGGAAGCCGTTACACCACGGATCGGGCTTGCTGCGGAAGAGCTCCTGTGAGAACGGGAAGTTGTTCCAGCCGGCCTCCTCGGGTGTGCGCGTGCGGCCGTCGTCGCTGCTGAAGTACGGCGGACGCACCAATTGGTTATTAAACGTCAGTACGTTGCTATTGGTAGCATCCACGGCCTTCACCCACTTGGGGTTTACAACTTCCAAATCGTAGCCGCCGTATGCCTGGAACGTTACTGGGCTATCGGTGCCATCGTACGGCATGCCCGGGAATTTGCGCTTCTCGGACTGCATCCAGTAGGCCATGTACGTCCGCGCTGCAACGGCAAACGCACGTTGCTTCTCGTACGGCTCGCTGTCTGGTTCTTCTGCAAGGCCGCGCAAGTACTCCTCCAGGCCAATGCTGTTGATTAGCACCAACTGCCCGTCGATGGCACGGCATTCCAGCGTGCCGCGGTACCTGCGCGTTTTGCCGTTCACGGTATCCACCGTTGCGGTTCCCGCCGTGGGTGCCAAAGAAATGGCAGCGGCTGAAGTGTCTATGCCCGGCGCTTGTGCACGGCACGTATTGCCATTCACGCTCAGTTGCACGGTGGCGTTTGGCAAGACCTGATTCCCTGCAACAATGCCGCCGTTTTCATAGCGCACCGTGGGTGTTGCCGACGCGGAGAGGCGAATGCGTGCGACTGATGGCAACGCGATAGTGAAATTCGGCAGGGTGATTGAACGGACTGAGGATTTCGGAGTAGTCACAGTCGGTACGCTGACCTGCGGGCGGACCCGGCGTTGCACAGGCGCCGGGGCGGATGAGGATATGGAGGCACGCTGCGCAAACGGATTCGCGTACGACTCCGCGCGCGAACGCCTACCCGATGTTTGCAATGTGTACTTAATGCCGCCTATCTCAAACCAGTAACTGCCAGTGTCCCAGGGAGCTTGAATGAGCAGGCTGATAGTGAGCTGGTCACCACCCGGAACGTCGTATTCCGAAGACAGGCTGGTTTTTACCGGAATCTGCTTGTTGCCCACTTCTTGCACGATGACGATATCGCTGCTGGAAAGCGCCACTTGCGCAATACGGCCGTTGGCATGCACGCCGGTCTGCGGAGCTGTATACAGGAGCGTAATACGCTGTTTGGACCCCGGCGCCAGCGCTAGACCGGTGCGCCCCACCGCCTCCAGGCCCTCGGAGACTTTGGTGATACCTCTTGCAACCGGAGGCGGCGTGGAACTCGTGGTCTTCTTGGTGGTCTTGGTCGTTGCCGGGAATTTGACGGTAGCCGCAACATTGCCGCTCCGCACGTTGGCGGTCACCTGCCCCATGGCGTTGTACATGTAGTACCCAGGACAGTCGGTGGACACCAAGTCACGGTGGCCAACGTAGGGCGTGACGAATTTCTTGCCATGGTGCACCACGCCAACATCGGGGTTGATGTCGTACGTATCGGACAGCTCCTTGAGCAGCCACTGCAAACTTTGCACCTGCGCCTGCGAAGGCTGCTCAAGCTCGAAGTTTCCCATGAGCGCAATGCCCATGGTTCCAACGTTGTTGCAGTACGCATGCCCTCCCACTACCCCGCGACCGCCCTGGCGGCCTTCGTAAATTTGGCCCTTTTCGTCGATAACGTAGTTATAGCCGATGTCTCCCCAACCGCGGTTTTCGGCATGGTACTGGTACAACGCGCGCATGCGTTCTACGGGAGGGCGAGAGTCATCACTGATATACAACGCCGTGTGGTGCACCGTAAGCAGGTGTACTTCCTTGCTGTACGACAACGGCCAACGGTAACTGCGGCCCGAAGCATCGGTGTTCACGGTGGACTGCACCTTGAACTCCTCGGGGTAATTCTTCTGCGCCTCCTGGCAATCGTGCACGCGCTGGGAAACAGTCGTGCTGCTGCCGTTATCTCCCGCAGAGACGTTGGCATCGGATTTCTCGGTTGTAGGAGCGACATAGAGCAGAGAATCGTCTGCACCCCATTCGCGTCGGGAGAGAATGCGCGGTACGGATGTATTTGCCGCAAGCGTCGAAGCCACCTCTACGCGAACTGCATCGCGAGTCACGCGGATTGGATGCACCACCGCAAGTCCGCTCTCGCTCCGTAAGCGAAGCTGGGATACAGGCTCGGGGAACACGAGTAAGCTGGATTCCTTCAGAGAAGGATCTTGCTCGTTCTCCACGCCAAGAAGTTTCCAATCGCTCCAGACGCCATTGGCAAAGTAGCTCACCGATGCGTGATCATGCTCTGTTGCCAGGCCAACGCTCAGCGCGTCTACCGGCTCGGCATATGTGTGCGTCACATCTGCATGCGGCGCAATGCCCGTCGGCATCAGCAGGGACATGCCGGCGGTTGCCACGCAAACCAAACACATGTGTCGGCGAGTATAGATGATGACGGAATGCCGAGACTATGCTTTCAGCAATTGTTCGTACGCATCGGTCATGGCACCCAAGGAGAACGTTCGCTTGGCATGCTCCATGCCTGCCGAAGCCAGCAGCGCACGATGTTTGGGATCGCGCAAGGAATGCAATGCGTGAGCAAGGGCTGTCGCCGAGCCTGCGGGTACCACGAGTGCATGCAACCCATCCTGAACATGCGACGCTATGCCGCACTGATCTGTCACGACCACGGGAATGCCCAGCGTCATGGCCTCACCTGCAACGAGTCCGAACGGATCGTGATCGATGGAGGGGAGTACAAGCACATGCAAAGACCTGTAAAACGCGCCAAGATCTTTGACGCGACCCAGTATGCGAATGCGCCCGTCTGCGTACTCCATGTCTGCCAATTCTTGGGCCAGATACTTGATGTACGACCCCTGTGGTCCCACGCCAACAACGTCGAGTGATGCTTCTGGGATAGCGCGTATGGCGTGCAAAAGGACATCCACACCTTTTTCTTCCGAAAGGCGCGAGACACAACCGACGCGCAGCGGTGGCGACGGATCTGCGTTGATTGCTCCGCTGCCAAGACGGCTGCAATCTATGCCGTTGGGAATGGCAACAACGCGATTGGCGTCGAACCCCAGGCGCACGTATACATCGCGGCTTAGCGCAGATACGCAGACAATGGTAGCGCGCGCCGATGCCCTGCGCAGTGCCGGCAACCACGGATTGCGGCGCAGCCACCTGCCGACGCGGTCATGCTCTATCCACACCACCTTGGTCTTGGGTATGAGCGGCGTGAGCAAGAGTTTCTCGGAGAGGCTGAGCATGCATACGGCATCGACATGCGGCAGTGCCGCGTACGCCTGCTGCAACAAGCGGGCCATGTGGAACTTGCGCCAGAGGAAGGAGATTGCCCCGCCCTTGGTGACCGGGGGCTTGCCGAGCACGAGCTTGGTGACAGCGCATCCGACTTTTGGCGCTTCTGCAAGCAACACTGGACAGCTGCCGAGGAACGAAAGCGTATGCCCGCGCGACTGTAGTTCGCGCATCAGCGCCAACGTCTGCACCTCTGCACCGCCATAAGCGGCCTCCAGCGGGAAGCGGGTAAAGAGAATATGCATGGATACGCAGTATACGGCATGACGATCTTTTCGCATCTCTGTGCTGTACGGAGGCGCACAGCAAGCAGATAGTTGTCACACATTAATTTTCTGTCATAACTATAGTATGGCTGAAACCTCGGAAGTCAGCGATGAAGGAACACCTGATGAGCAGCCTCATCCTGAGGCGACGCAACTGCACCACAGGTTTATCGACGATATCGTCGCTCAAATTCGCACCGGACTCGTTCATACGTCCGTGGCCGACGGCAGGCAGCCGATGGTGTTTCGCCCGCTGGGGCATGGTGGAGAAAGCATGGTGTTGACCGGCATGCGCCTGCCACTCAAGGGCAATCCGTACCACCTTCCCTTCGTGTTAAAGGTAGGACTGCACGAATCGTCTTCAGAAGAATTGGAAGTCCATCGGAAACGAATGGATGTACTGAAAAAGTACATGCGCGACGAGCATTGGTTCCCGCACGAGCACGCCATGCTGCATTCCTGCGATACCGGCGAACAGCGCCTGGTCATTGCGCAGCAACATATAGATTTGAGCGGGGTACAGCGCTTGTGTTGCGGCTATGCCGAATTTCATACCGATTGGGACGGGAATGAAATTGGCACCGTCACCGATACAGATGCGCAAGCAAAAGGGCTGCCTCTCTTGCCCAGGACACACCCGTACGTCAGCCGATACGAACGGGTAAACAAGCACTTGGTGCTGGATGCAGGAGCAGAGCATGATGCGCCGGTGGGGCGCGAAGAATTTCTGGCGGTGCAGCAGTCCAGGCCCCTTGCAGCAATGATGAACGCCATGCGCAGAGACAGCGGCATGCGTGCGGTTGTGAGACTGTTAGTGGAACGGGGCATTCAGTACACCGAGGAAACCGGCGAGATCATCGATGTTTTGGGTGAAGGAGATAATGTCCTGTTTCACAGGCGCAACATAAAGCGTCGAGAGCGCTGGGCGGCCACGCTGCTAGACCCGCTGCACCCGGTGCCGCAGTGCCTGAACAGATTATCCACCGCACTCACGCGTCTCTCGTCTCCGCAGCCTATCGGCGACATTCATGCCGATGTGCTGGATGCATTGAACGGCATGAACTACGTGCGCGCCATGAACGGCTTGGCACGCGCGCTGAATATAGAGAAGCGTGTCATGCGGTGGCGCTGCCATTTGTCGGATATGCAGAAAGAAATGATCGATTTCCCGCTCATTCTGGAGCGCTGTCGCGCGTTCGGCGCAGAGTCCTGTTCCGCCAAGCACACCGAAGACACCGCAGGCCAAACGATGCCGGTTCCCGCCGGAAGCAAATGGGAGATTATCCGCCGTAAAGCCTAAGCCTTGCGCACGATCTTCTCCTGGCCTCCCATGTACGGACGCAGCACTTCCGGAATGGTGATGGAGCCATCTGCGTTTTGATACATCTCGAGCAGCGGAATAAGAATGCGCGGGCTGGCGACACAGGTGTTATTGAGCGTGTAGGCAAACTTCTTGCTGCCATCCTTGGCGACGTACTTTACACCCAAGCGACGCGACTGGAAGTCGTAGAAGCTGGAACAGCTGTGCGTTTCTCCGTAGGCCTTGCGGCTGGGCATCCAGGTTTCAATATCGTTCTTGTACACCTGCCCCAGACCCATATCTCCGGTACAGACATCTACAACACGGTATGGCAGCTTGAGCGCCTGGAGTACGGCTTCGGCATTGCCAAGAATTTCCTTGTGCAGCTGCATGCTGACTTCGGCGTCCGCCTCGCAGAAGATGACCTGCTCCACTTTCTGGAACTGGTGAATACGATACAGGCCGTGCGTGTCCTTGCCGTAGGTTCCCGCTTCGCGACGGAAGCAGTAGCTCTGGCCGCAATAACGACGGGGGAGTGCATCCAGAACTTCGTCTTTGTGGTAACTGGCCACCGACACTTCCGAGGTCCCCACTAGGTACAAATCGTCTGCCTCGATGGGGCCGCCTTTCTCACGACGCACGCCCAGTGCGTATGCCTGCTCCTCTCCGCCCGGGAAGTAGCTGGTGCCCATCATGGCATCCCAGTTGGCCAGCACCGGTGGGATGAATAATGTGAAGCCGCGCTTCACGAGCAAATCCACAGTGAACTGCAGCACGGCCAGCTCCAGGCGGGCGGCATCGCCCTTGAGGAAGTAGAAACGGCTGCCGGCAACCTTTACGCCGCGCGGAATGTCGATGATATCCAGCGCCGTTCCAAGTGCGACGTGATCTTTGGGCTCGAATGCAAACGTGGGCAGCTCGCCCCAGGTGCGCAGCTGCTTGTTTTCGGTGTCATCCTTTCCTTCGGGAACCTGCGGCAACGGAATGCCCGGCAGGCGCAACTGCTGGTCCAACCATTGCGCTTCAATGAGAGCCAACTTTTCTTCTTTTTGCTTCATCGAAGTCGACAACTCCTTCATGGCGGCGACTGCCTTGGCTTTCTCGTCACCTTTCATCTTGGGCACCTCGGCGCTCACCTTGTTTTTCTCTGCGCGCATCTTCTCGACGTCGTGCAGCAATGTACGGCGCTCCTCGTCTAGTTTGAGGAATGCATCGATGTCGATTTTCAGGCGCTTCTTCTTGGCGGCATCACGGTATGCATCGGGGCGTGTGCGGAGATCGTTTAGGTCAATCATGCGCGCAGACTACCGCACCCCCAGGCGTGCTGCCACCTTTTCTAGTGCACGCAGTGCCCGCGCAAACACCGTGTGTAGGAAGGTGCCGAGCGAAGGATCCTGCCAAAATGCCTGGTCGGGCGACACGCGCAGCGGCGCGCCACGATATACGTGAGGCACCGGTTTCCCGGTAGCGATATCGACAATGTTCCGCAAACGGACGCAGCCCGCAAACGGGTCGGACAGAATAGGTGCGTAGTACATGCAGTCACGGAAGACGTAGTGCGTCACCTGGCTGAGACGAGTGCGAGTCGCATCGCGAATGGGCTCTCCGCCATGCAGCAGATTCGCCGCCCACAGCACTACCTGTCCTGCCCGAACAGTAACCGCACGCTTTTGCAAACCCAATGCAGTAGCCAGCCGGCCGATTGCTTCTTCGTACGCCGGGTATGCATCGCGAGAAGAGGGTAGGCCGATATCGTGCATGTCGTATAACGGCAGACGATGGCTCCCTGGGAAAATGTGGAGCGGCCCGTTCTCTTCGTCTATATCTTCCAGCGCCACCCATGCGCCACAGAGAAATCGTTGCGGGAACGCATGGAAATGAATGGCGTCGCTATGCGTGGGCTGCTGCGTGCCGCGAAGAAAATTGAGGGTTTGAAACGCAATCGGATCGCGCCGGTACAACATGTTGCATGCGGCAAGCACCTCGGGGGCAAGCGCAAGACTGCGTACTCGCGCGTCGGTGCGCCACAGGTCGGTTCCACGGTCGCCGGAGAATGAAGGTGGTGCCGCACGAAGTGCCGCAACTGTGTTTGCAAACTCCGGCGACGAGGGCGACAGTACGATGTAGCCGTCTTTGGAAAATGCCTCGGCCATTGCGCGCTGTTGCCCTGAGAGTGCCGAGGTGGCAAGGAGCTCGGCAAAAAAAGGGGATTCGGTCCACGGCACCTGCATTTGAGCCGGATTCCATGCAACGGACATGCGCACAGTCTACTCCAGTCTTTTCTTGATTCGTGATTGTTTCTCGTCGCAAGTCAGTGGTAGCGTATGTGCCATGAGTTCACGTTGGATCAATGCAATTATTGGCGTGGCAGCATGCCTTGTTCCTGCAGCGGCACTAGCTGTAGGAGCCCCTCCACTGCCCGACTCCCCGTTTTTTGGATGGCTTGCAATCCCTGTTATAGGAGTAGTGGGAAAGCAGATTCTGAAAGACAAATCCGGGCAATAACATGAAGCATCTCATTCTCACTCTTGTTATCGGTATGTCTGCCTGGCTTATGCCGCATGCCGCTTTGGCTGTTGCAGGACCCCCTGTTCCTGAAGGGGACTCACCGTTCTTTGGCTGGCTGGCGATACCGGCCATAGGCGTTGTGGGGCACCGACTCATACGAGGAAAGCGCCGCGATGACGACAAGAACTACTAATTGTGAAGAGCACCGCAAATACCGCTTCGGCTAGACGGGTTTGGATTCTTTGCGGCGCACTCATCGGCATGCCGCTTTTGGTGTACGCCGCTCCCTTCGGAGCATACATAGGTCCGGTTGCTCTGGGCTTCCTGCCGTTACCGCCGCAGCATTATCACTTGGGCATTCTGGGTATGGCGCTTGCGCTCTGGCTGGCGCAAGACAACCGCATGAACGCAGTGCGAGAGCCGTCGCTGCGGCAGCGCGTGGTAACGGGAGCTTGCATTGTTGCAGCAACATGCCTGGCGCTCTGGGTAAGCCATCCATCACAACCACTCTTCTGGCACTGGCGCCAGCTCCCACACATGCAAGGCATTGCCCTCACACTCGCTATGTACGGTTGCCTGATGCTACCGGGTGCGCTGTGGTTTGGACTGCTGTATCCGTGGAACGCACTCCGTCACTGCCTGCGCGCGCTTGGTGCATGCACACTGCTTGGCATGGGCTTTATTGCCGCTGGCGTCTTCTCCGCAGCCTATCACGCTAGCCTCGCGGGGCCAGCGCTGACACTGGCAGGGTGGTTGCTGCGCCTGGTAGATAGTGGAGCCACGCAGGTGGACCCACACACATTCGTCATCGCATTCCGCGGGTTTGCCACCAGGGTGGGGCCGCAATGCGCGGCGCTGGACGGAGTCGTGTTGTTCATCCTCCTCGCCTACGCCTGTTGGCACTACCGGTCTGCGCAGTATCCGCTGCGGGCGGTTATCGTAGGTGCTGCATGCGCCTGCCTGCTCTTTCTTGCAAATGGCATCCGTATTGCAGGAATTATGATCATCGGCAGCTACGACCGCATGCTGGGCATGGAGTTGTTTCATGGAGTAGCCGGCATGCTCTTGGTGCTGGGTGCCGTATGGATATTCGACAAGCTGGCTCTGGCGCCACGCCGGAGATAGCCCTGCCCGGGAGTCTCAGCCTTTCTTCGGAAGGGTGATTCGTGTACACTCCACGGCTCATGGCCACCAACCCAACCGATCCGGCACAAGGCGTGCAGCTGCCAAAAGTAGCCGAGCGCCCCTTCAAACTTGTCTCCAGTTACAAGCCTACCGGCGACCAGCCGGCGGCGATTGAAAAGCTGGCACAAGGCTTACGTGCAAAGGAGCGCCACCAAACACTGCTGGGGGCGACCGGTACGGGCAAGACGTTCACCATGGCCAACATCGTGCAGCAATTGCAGCGGCCCACGCTGGTGCTTGCGCACAACAAGACGCTTGCGGCTCAGCTGTGCAGCGAGTTCCAGCAGTTCTTCCCGGAGAACGCGGTGAGCTACTTCGTGTCGTACTACGACTACTACCAACCCGAGGCCTACCTACCCACCACAGACACGTACATTGAAAAAGATGCCAGCATCAACGAGGAAATCGCCAAGTTCCGCCACGCTGCAACGCACAACCTGCTGACACGACGCGACGTGCTTATCGTGGCATCTGTCTCGTGCATTTACGGCCTTGGCAGTGTGGAGGACTACTCATTGCTGGCACTGACACTCAAGCGCGGCATGCCGTTCCAGCGCCAGCGTCTGCTACGCCTGCTGACGGACATTCAGTACCGCCGCAGCACCATGCAATTTAAGCAGGGCATGTTCCACGTACTGGGCGACACGGTGGAAATTTTCCCGCCAAGCGGCGATACGGTCATTCGCATCGAAATGCCGTTCGACGAAATTGAGACAATCCAGGAGGTGGACAGTTTCACGGGCGAATTGATCGGAGACATGAACGAGGTGACCATCTTCCCTGCGGCACACAACGTGACTACCAAGGAGAAGATCGACAATGCCATCGAGCGCATTAAGGCCGAAATGACTGAAACGGAAAAGGCCTTTCTGAAGCGAGGTGAACATGCCAAAGCCGAGCGCATCCGCCAACGCACCGAGTACGACATGGAAATGCTGCGCGAGACCGGGTACTGCACCGGCATTGAGAACTACGTACGGTACCTGGGTAATCGCGAGCCCGGCCAGCCGACGGAAACGCTGCTGGATTACTTCCCGGACGATTACCTGCTGTTCGTGGACGAGTCGCACATTTCCATTCCGCAAATCGGCGGCATGCACGAAGGGAACTACCAACGCAAATCCACGCTGATTGAGTACGGCTTCCGCCTGCCCAGCGCCCACGACAACCGGCCGCTGAAATTTGCGGAGTTCGAAGAGCGCATCAACCAAGCGGTGTACGTGTCGGCTACTCCCGGCCCGTACGAGTACAAGCACACGGCCAAGCCGCCTAAGGGGGCGGCGAAGCAGGACTACATCGTGGAGCAAATCATCCGTCCCACAGGCCTGGTAGATCCGCAGGTGGCCGTGCATCCGAAGAAGCACCAAATCGACCACATCACCAAAGAGATCAACGCCACTATCAAGCGCGGCGAACGCGTGCTGGTTACGGCACTTACCAAGAAGAGCGCCGAGGATTTGGCCACCTATTTCCAAGGATTGGAGTACAAAGTGCGATACCTGCACAGCGATATCGAAACCATGGAGCGTGTGGAAATTCTGCGTCAGCTCCGCAGCGGCGAGATTGATATCTTGGTGGGTATCAACCTCCTGCGCGAAGGCTTGGACCTTCCGGAAGTCAGCTTTATCGCCATTCTCGACGCAGATCAGCAGGGGTTCCTGCGCTCTCGCGACGCCCTGCTGCAGACTATTGGACGCGCGGCACGCAACATCAACGGCCACGTGGTGCTATACGCGGACAAGATTACCGACGCCATGAAGGCCGCCATGGAAGAAACCGACCGGCGACGCAGCATTCAGGAGGCGTACAACAAGAAGCACGGCATCACTCCCAAAACCATCATCAAGGCGATTAAGGACATTGCAGAGGAGCACAGCAAGCAAAAGCTGGGCCAGAGCAAGAAGTACGACCATGCCAAAATTCCCAAGGACGAAAAGAAGCGCCTTATCGAGGAGCTGGAGGCTCAAATGGATTTGGCCGCCAAAAACATGGAATTTGAGAAGGCTGCCGACTTGCGCGACGAAATAGAGCTGTTGAGGCGCGAGGCATAACGGCGCGATCCTGCTGAGGATTATTGCCCCTTCCGACGCTGTGCCTCATCGGCGATCTGCGTTTGCCATGCACGATATCCGCGAAGGAAATCCGCGCCTTGGAGTATTTCCAACATCTGCATGGCAGCCATTGTGCGACCGTCTGCAATGGTACCGTCCTGCGTGAAGTGGATAAGACGGCGGTCGGACAGCCAGCTGGGAGGAACCATCATGCCGTCTTCTGTTTCATCGAGTTCTTGCGAGCCAGTCGTACGCACCTCCATAGAGCGCAAATCGAGATCGAATCCTTCTGTGGACGGGTCTGCGACAATAGTCGGCATGCTCTGCACCTGTTGCTCGGCTACCTCGGCTCCGAATTCCCCCTTCAATTCATTCCTCCAGCCCTTAAAGCCACCGGGAATTTCGGTAAGCCAACGACCGTTTGTTGCAACAAGCGGCCGCCAGTTCTCTACTACACCCATTTGTAGAACATCGTCGTTTCGTCGATAGTGCGGCAACGCCATACCTGGGGCCGCAATCGCCGTGCCGTTTTCAATGCGGACAAGCTGTTGGCGCTCGATGCCCTGCTCAATCCAACCCGCCGTAACGTGGGCAATACCCAGACGCGCTTGCAGCGTGTGTTGTGCTAGCACCGTAGCGGGAAGCGGGGGAATTGGGAGTACGCGCTGCACGAATTCCATACCCTGCTCGGCAGGTTGCTGCGCAAGCGTCATCTGCTGTTTGGCGCGTATCATGAGAATTGCGGCAAGCATGCGGGCATCTACACCACCTCTCGCAAGCACCTCGCGTAGCTCTTGCTGACCGATGTAGTGAAGGCCCGTGCGCGGCTTTGAGGTGTAATCAAAACGAATATGTGTCGGCTTCATTCCATGTGCCGGATTGGCATACAGCTCCCCTAACGCAAATCCATCCACACCACTATCTTCGACTGTTGGTAATTCCACACTGGAAACGGCTTCAATTTGCATCCCAGCCGGAAAGTCGGATGCCGGCTTGCCGCGCTCGGGACGCACAAGGCGCGGCCGCGTCTTGAGGACGACACCGAGATACCGCTCGCCCCCCTGCTCCAGCATGGATGCCACCAACGTCTGCGCGCGCGTATCGGCAACCTGCGCCCACGCCCGTTCGGCAGTGTCACGCTTGAGCACTTCCACGGGCAGCAGCTCGGGGGGTAATGACTCCATAATTTCCCAGCCCGCTACATCTGCGGGGGCGATGATGTTGTAGCTTCTTGGCGTGTGCATGGGCGCAGGATTATATGCATAAACACATTTTCGTCAATAAATCAAAGTTACGATGGTAAGCCAAATACCGACAAACATGCGTGGTTTTCTGTGCAAGTTGATAGGAATACTAGACGTCTATACAAGCACGCTCACGGCCTCGCGGTACCCTTCGGGCGTACCGGTATCCAGCCGTCTGCCTTCAAATTCATAGCCGTAGACGTCGATGGTTTTGAGTTGGCTTTTCAGCGCATCGATGAGGCGGATTTCCTTGTCGTAATGTCCGGCCTCGGTGCGATGCAGCACCTCGATGGTGGATCGTGGAATAAGGTACTTCCCTACGATGCCCAAATTGGAAGGGGCATTCTTCGGTTGCGGCTTCTCGACCAAGCCGGTGATGGACTTGAGTCTGCCTTTGGATAATTTCTGGTCGATGGCGACTATGCCGTACTTGCTGACAAGTTTCTCGGGCACTTTTTGCAGGCAGAGGAATGCCGCGTCGCGCTTGGACTTTACGGAATCGTACGCGGCGACAAGCTGCTGCAATCCGTTCTTCTTGCCGGTAATAAGATCATCGCCAAAGAGCACCGCTACGGGGTCGCTTCCTACCCAGTAATGAGCCTGCAGGATGGCATGACCGTCACCCTTCATTTCGTTTTGGTACACGACATGAAAGTTCACGTTGTCGTACTTCTTCAGCTCTTCGAGCATGTGCAATTTGCCGCGGGTCTCCAGCTCGCGCTCCAGTGCGCGGTGAGGCTCAAAGTATTCGGGAATGGCTTCCTTGCCCCGGCTGATGACGAAACAGATGTCATTGATACCAACGCTTAAGCACTCGTCTACGAGCAGCGCGATAATGGGAACGTTGCCGATGGGCAGGAGTTCTTTGGGAACCACTTTGGTCCACGGCAGGAACCGCGTGCCGAATCCGGCAACAGGGAGAATTGCTTGAGTGAGCTTCATGGGTGCGCGAGTATAACACGATGGTATGTTGACCAAATATGAAAATTGTATTTACATGTACATATGGTTGCACTGCCACAAAGAGAGTATCGAGCTGGAGAGCAGGAATATTTGGAAAACATACAAAAGGCAGTGGATGCCGCGGGAGCACTGGAAGCTGATGTAGGAACAGAGATGCTGTCTGCGCTCGATATTTGTCGCAACGCCGCGAAAGCGATCATGCAGGCAGGCCACGCTGATGGAAAAGTGTTTGGCCTGCTCTCGTCGCTACAGCGACAAGCAGATGGCGAACGCCCTACGGTAGAGCTGCAGGAGACGCACCGAAAGGAAGTATTCGCTATTGTGGATCGCGCGATTGACGATGTCAGCGCGCTCATTCAGCAACGATTAACCATGGATGGCGCCACTGCGATTCTGCAAATGAGATTGGTGCAGTCGCATGCCCGGTTGCTTGCGACGATACATGCCATGGAGGGAACGACTGAAGGAATTATTCTGACTCAGCAGCTACGCATGATTGCAGAACTCCTTCGCAGCTTGGAATCGTAGTAGCGACGAAATTCTTGCATGATGCGCATGGTCGTCTTGCCAGGTTTTCCGGTGCCGATACGGCTGCCGCCAATACGTACGATGGGAATGGGGCCTGTGGTGGTTTTGGTAATGAAGACTTCGTCTGCATGCAGCAAGTCGTTCTGCAGCGCCAGCGCATAGCGGACGGCTATGCCCTGCTTTCGTGCAGAGCGCAGAACCACGCCGCGGGTGATGCCCAAAAGCACCCGGTTGTTAGCCGTGTGCAGCACGCCATCTTTCACCCAGAATAGATTGGAATACGCCCCCTCCGGAACACGCCCGTCTGGTGCCAGGAGCAACGCCTCTTCGCAGCCGTCCCTGGTGGCGCGCGCATGCGCCCGGGCGCTGACATCGTAGGGCAATGCCTTGGCGCGCGGGGTGTGCCGCTCGGCATGGACAAACATGGCTTGTACACCACGGTAGATTTCCGGTCGCTCCACAAGCGGCACAACATGAAGGATGACATCTCGCGCGGTGGCAACCACCTTGATTCTCAGTGGACCCGGGCCGCAGCAGAATGCCGCGGCACGCAATGCATCGGCGATGGATCCCATTGGCATAGGTAGGCGCATGCCAAGCAGACGAGCCGACTTGCGGAGGCGACGACAGTGCGCATCCAGCTCGAATAAACGTCCGTTGTACGTCCGCAGCGTCTCGAACACCGCTACCCCCCGAGCGCGCAACGGATCGAGGAGCGCGAGCTTGCTATCCAGAGGGTCGGCAGGCATGCCATTGATCCATGTCGCAGTCTTGGACTGTGCGACATCGAAGAACGCTCGCGCCTTCGCCAATGTCTCGTCGTACTCGTCGGCCATCTTCGAATCCGCGACAATGCCCCCTCCGACAGAGAGAGAAAGGCGCCTACCTTTCGATACCAGCGTGCGGATAAGAATGCTAGAACGCAGAAACGTTCCATGGAACATGCACAGCACGCCGGTGTACGGCCCGCGTTTGAGTGGCTCCAGCTCGTCTATCTCTTGCACTGCACGCTTCTTGGGGCAACCGGTGACGGAGCCGCCGGGCAGCATCTTCCTCAAAACGTTCACCGGCGTCATGCCGCGCTCAAGCTTGCCGGACACCACGGAATACGTGTGCCAAACGGTCGGGTTGGACTGGACTGCACGCTCCTCTTCCACGCACACCGTACCCACGCAGCTGACCATGCCGACATCGTTACGCAGGAGATCTGTAATCATCGCCAGCTCGGCTTGTTCCTTGCTGCTCCGCAGCAGTTCTTCCCGCAACGCTGCGTCTTGATCGGCAGCCGCTGCCCGTGGACGCGTCCCCTTGATTGGGCAGGTGACAATGCGCCTGCCATCGATACGAACGAATGTCTCGGGCGACAGGGATAACAGTGCGGCCCCATCCATCTCAAACAACGACATGCATGCGGCCGGATTGCGCCGTGCCAGCAGCATGAAGAGTTCGCGGCGATCCGCATCCGAGACGGCATCGAAACGTTGCGCCAGGTTGAGTTGATAAAATTCGCCGTCACGAATGAACTCCTGCACACGCTTGAATGCCTTGGCATACGCGGCCTTCGACATGCGTGCGCGAAAGCGCGGCGGCGCAATGACGGACGGAGCGGGGAACGGGCGCTTGAGAATGGCGCGGACACTCTCGAAAAATCGTGCGTCGCCCAACACCCTGATGACACGCCCCTCAATGGCGATGGACCCGTCGTATATATGGAAACGCGAGCTCGGGAGGTGTAAGTCATCTTTCGCCGTCGTGCGGACACCGATCATTGCCGCACCGTCATCGTAGCCGACGTAGCCGATGCACAGCCGACGCTCGCATTCGATGTCCTGCAAACGGGACACCGTACGTACCGGATTCCAAGCAACAATCGTCACGCCGTCGGCGGTGGCGTATGCCACGTGCTTCTCCGAGGTGCGTAGGCGAGCGAGGAACTGTAGCGGATCGCCGGCGGGAAAGCGTAGCGTCTTCATACCCGTGTTTGGAGGAAATTGCGCAACAGTCGCTGTCCGTGCCGAGTCAGGAACGATTCTGGGTGAAATTGTACTCCGAAGACCGGCAGTGATGCGTGCATCATTCCCATGATGAGGGTGCTGCCATCCGCCGCACGCGTGGTTCCCATGGAGCGCATGCATGCCGGCATCTCCCGTACGAGTAGCGAGTGATATCTCGCCGCAATAAATGGCGATGGCAGTCCGCGCAAGATCCCCTGGCCAGTATGCCGGATGCTGCTTGTTTTGCCGTGGAGCAGCTCGGGCGCATGCACGATGTTTTTCAGGCCACGTGACGAGTACAGCGCACCGAGACATTGATGCCCCAAGCACACCCCCAATACCGGAACAACTCCGGCAAACGCAGTGATGGCATCCATGCTTACGCCTGCATTCGCGGGCGTTCCCGGCCCAGGCGAAATGACAAGATGTGACGGCCGAGCGTCGCGAATGCCCTCAACTGTCACAGCATCATTTTTTGCAACGGTCACGCGGGCGCCCAGTGCTCCAAAGCACTGGTACAAGTTGTAGGTAAACGAGTCGTAGTTGTCGACAAGGTACACGTGCACGTGGACATTGTACGGAAATTCCAAAGATTTTGATTGACGGAATAGGAACGCTCTGTAGCATGCCGAATTATCGAATGAACACTGCAATCCTCCATATGTGGGCTCGCCAGAACAAGTGCACCGTCCGCTGCGGAGGGAATGCTGTTGTGTAAGAAAATCTTGGTACCACGCACACAGCACCCCCCAAAGCGACCGGGGGGATCTTGGACGTTCTGCTCATTCACACCAGCGGCGACAAGGAACCTGCTTTTATCCGCACACCTCTCACTCAAGGAGGGGGCACCGGTGGCAGGGATTGTCAGCATCCACAGTTCTACACAAAGGGAAGGCCATGAAAAACCCGAAGAAGCACGGCATCGAGGTTCGGAAGCGGAAGCGCCGCATGCGCAAGCTGCGCCGCCGCATGGAGCGCGCACTCCATAAAAAGACACTCGTGTAGTGCAGCGTCAGCAAGGATGCTGACGGCAGTATCCGGTACTCGTGGGGTTCCCACGAGTACCGGAGTACAAATGACCCTTGCGGGCCATTGGACAGAGTACGCATTCGCACACGGAAGCGAAAGCAGGTTCCTCGTCGTTTATCTCATCACCATTACCGCGTTGTTGCCTTGTCCGAGCGCACCCTCTTACGTAAATCTAAGAGCAGCCTGTCTGCATCGGACTTTTGCTCCGGTGTAAGCGATGCGCTGACATCGGGCAGCTGCTCATTGGACGCAGCATCACCGCCCTCTGCCGCAAGTGTGAACCAGGCCATGGCCAGTGACGTATTCTTAGCGATGCCCTCGCCGTTCCAAAGCATGACACCCACGTTATACTGCGCACCCGAGTCACCCTGTTCTGCTGCCTTAAGAAACCAGCCGTAAGCCTGCTCCAAATCCTGGCTGACTCCCTGACCACGCATGTAGGCCAGACCTACGTTGTACTGTGCGTCCCGACTGCCGCCCTCGGCGGCCCGGGTGAACAACGACAACGCCTTGGCTGCATCTGCGGTGACACCGTCGCCCTTCATATATAAGTAACCAAGCGTCAGCTGGGCTTCTGTATTGCCCGCATCGGCAGCAGTCGTGAAGAGCGCCAATGCTTTTGCAGTATCCTTCTCCACGCCTTCGCCCTGCCAGTACTGCATGGCCTGCTGATACTCTTTCACGCCGGCATTCGGATCACGACATGCGGCGACAAACAGTAAGGAGAAAATGGCAAAGCAAGAGAGGAGACGCATGCGCACACCATACACTGCTCGGTTACTGCAGGCGAAATGATCTTCTTACGCTACTCGCTGATGCGGATGATTTTCACCCGCTCTTCCTTGGGTACGAGAATTTTCAAGATGGCATCCTTGTTGAAGGTGGCCTTCACTTTTTTAGGATCAATGGAGCATGGCAGCGTCACCGAGCGACTGAATTCGCCCCAGAAGCATTCCTGCAGCAGATAGTGCTCCTGCGGAATATCATCGGTTTGCTTGCGAACACCACGCACCGTGATGACGTTGTCGTTAATCTCGATGTCGAGATCGGACAACTTCACTCCCGCCATGGGAGCCTTGAGAATGTAGTAGTTATCGAATTCAAAAATATCCAGCGCCACCTGCCCTCCGGTCTGCACACCCTGTGCCGGCGCAGCCGGTCGCACCACCTGCGATTTCCCATGGTTGTGCGTGGCAGCCGCACGGCGTTCTGGGGCACCGCCGGCATTCGTCTCAGCGGACGCCGAGAAAATGCCGTGGAACGGAGAAGGGATCATGGTACAGCATGGTACAGAACACGGCTTATATTGCGCAAAAAGCCTCTATGGCAATTTTTGTCATTTATGAGCTTATAGACATCTATCTGGAAGGGTGACAAGGCTAAAAATACGCACACTACTTTGCAAAGAAGTCAATATTCAACAAACGCAGCCCCCTACTCTCCTGGACGGGGTTCTTAGCAACTACCCGAAAATACTCTTGCTGCATGGGAGAAGATGAGTAGAATTCCCGCGCCTGGTCCGGTACGCTTTGTACCCTTAACGGTTTTCTTCCCTTCCCGAACGATGCCCTCCGCCACCCTCCGCAACAACATCCGTCGCCTGCGCTTCGAGCGCGGCATGACTCAGGAGGAGCTTGCGCTGCGCGTAGGTGTCAGCCGCCAGACCATCATGTCCATTGAGCGCGGTGCCACCAACCCTTCGGTGTTGCTGGCCTACAAAATTTCCATGGCTCTCAACGCTCCGGTAACCGAGGTGTTCTCCGTAGAGGGAAGTTTGGTACCGGTCTAAACGAGATCTTTCTGACTCCGAGACTCCAGGACTCCGCGACGGAGTCCTTTTTGTAGTCCTCTGGAATGCCTGGCTACGCGGAACGAATGTCTTTAATCATGAGCTGCACTTCCTTCCTGCCGTTCCATTCATTCACTCCTACCGTACAGGCAATGTCCCAGCATTGCTGAGACTTCATGGCTTCGGCGTAGGCGCCGAGTCCAAAGCCCACCGCTTTCTTGTCGCCCACGCGGCATTGGACATGCTTGCCGTCGCTACCGACCGTGCGTACCAGGTCCAGACGCTGTGCCCTGAGAAGAAACATGGGTTGATCATTGCCCATGCCGAACGGCTCCAATTGCTTGAGCGAATCGACAAAGGGGAGTGACACCGATGCAGGTGCAAGTTCGCCATCCAAGTGCAGCGCTGGCCGCAGCGAATCCGGTGTGTGGCCGAGTGCATGCATGCGAGCATTGAGTGCTTCTTGCAGCGCTTCGAACTGACGGAGTTCAAACGTACAACCTGCGGCCTGCGCATGACCACCGAAAGTAAGCAGTAGCCGACGCACGTCTTCTGTATGCAGCATATCCGCGACGTGCACGGCCGGAACGCTGCGCAGTGATGCCGTACACATGTCGTCGGTAACCGATGCAGCAAGCACGGGCCGCCCGAAGCGTTCGCACAGCGCTCCGGCAATAAGCCCTACAACTCCGGAATGAAATTCCTCGCTGGCAACGCAAAGAAACGGCTGACGGACATCCACTTGAGCGGCAGCCCGTTCTACCATAGCACCGGTCATTCCCTGACGACGTTCGTTGAGCACATGCAGTTTTTCTAGCGCCTCACCGCCTTCCAACAATGCCTGTAGCGCCACATCGGGATGATCGATCCTGCCACTGGCATTAATGCGCGGCACGATACGAAATGCGATGTCTGTACTGGTGAGCGCCTGCGCACTCTGGCCCCGCACGTGCTCTGCAAAGTCTTTCAGCGGACAGTCGGGGAGTTTCTGTAAGAGCCGCAGTGCATGAATGACCAGCGAACGATTTTCGCCTGTCAGCGGCACCAGATCGCCAATGGTGCCGATGGCAGCAAGGACGATGTCCTGCTCCATGCCAGCCCACGACTTGCCTTCCTCCAGGGCGCGCACGAGCATGAGTGCAACGCCGGACCCGGAGAGGTGTGGATTGGGAAACGGCTCCGGCAGCAGGGGGTGGAGTACCGCATGCGCCGTAGGCATGCCGGCCGGTGCGTGGTGGTGATCGGTGACGATGACGTCTATGCCCAGCTTCGCCGCGTGTTCCAGCTCGGCAGTAGCGGCAATGCCGGTGTCCACGGTGATAAGGACGCGTACGCCTTTCGCGTGCAGTGCATCGATACTCGCACACTTTAAGCCGTAGCCCTCCGAAAGCCGATGCGGCAAATGAATGACGACCTGTACTCCGTGTCTGCGGAAAAAGCGCGCGAGTTGCGCTACGCCTGTAATGCCGTCGGCATCGTAGTCGCCGAATACCCCGATGGTTTCTCCTGCCTCCATGGCGCGGCGAATGCGACGTACCGCCTGCTCTGCCTGCGGAAATTTCTTGGGATCGGATAACTTCAACTGCTTCCCGGTCACCACATCCGCAAGGCCCCGCTCCTGCGCCAGCAAGCTCACGATGTCGTCGGCGGACTCGCGACGCAGCACCCAGTGGCGGCCGGTGAGGGAGAGAGGATGAGACATGAGTAGAGGATGTATACCATACATCGGATATCAAAGACTCCAAGACTCCTTGGACTCCAAGGATGTTACAGAAATGTTCTGCGCAGTTTTGTAAGAAGAATACTTACACTTTGTATGAGTGCATCTAGTCGGGCAAGCCGGGTTGCATCTATATATGACAAATCGAAACTAAGGCGTATTGCACAGTGCAATTCCTCTATCGAGCTACCGGCAATCTCTAGAAAGCGGGCCTTTTCCGGTTTAGTACGACGAACGTTCCCTTCCGCGATATTCAATGCGACGCTTGTCGCGGCACGCCTTAGCTGACTCGTAAGACCAAATCGCTCAAACGATGGAAATTCCGATGTCATGCGATACACCAGAAGACAGATCTTGTATGCCTCCTGCCAAACAAGCAGTCGTTCATGAGGACGTTGATGCATGACCTCATCCTAACGAGAGACATTCTTCTTGGAGTCTAGGAATCTGGGAGTCCAAGGAATCCACAACCACTTTTCGTCTACAGCTCGACCTCCGGATACGTTCTAAGCTGGGTCAGAACCTCTGCTTCCACCTGCTGCAACTTCTCCTCACTTCGTGCCTCTATGCACACAGACAAGCATGGACTGGTGTTGCTGTAACGAATGCCCGCCCAGGCGCCGTCGCCAAAGTCGATGCGTGCACCATCCAACGTGTTCACCGGATAGTTGGCGGCAAAATGGGCTGAGATGCCGGCAACGACCTCCTTCTTCTTTGCGTCATCGCAGTGCGGCCGCAGTTCATGGGCTTGGTATACCTTGGGGAATTCCGCAATCAGTTCCGAGAGCTTCGCTTTCTTGTTCGCGCCCAAAATACTCAGCACGCGTAATGCTGCCACCAGGGCGTCGTCGAAGCCGTAGTACCCCTCTGCGCAGAAGAAATGCCCCGACTGCTCGCCGCCAAGCTGCGCCCCGTGCTCGCGCATGGCATGTTCCACAAACGAGTGTCCCACCTTGCACATGACGGGCTTGCCGCCCCATTTGGCGATTTCGGTTTCAAGCAACCCCGAGTTGCTGACGGTAAAGATGACCGGAGCGCCGGGAACACGACTGAGATGATCTTTCGCCAAGAGCAGTAAGAGCTGATCTGCGGTGACGATTTGCCCCTTCTCATCCACAACGCCAAGGCGGTCTCCGTCGCCGTCGAAGGCAAAGCCGCAATCGGCACCGAGCTCCACCACCTTTTTCTGCAGATCGGCGAGCGTGGAGTGCTTGCTCGGGTCTGCCGGGTGATTGGGGAATGTGCCATCGGGCTGCAGGTACATACCCGTCACCTTGGCTTTAGCCTTCTTCAGCGCAAGCGCGTATGTGGGGCCGGCCACGCCATTGCCGCCATCTACGACTACATGCCGCTTGGCGCCAACGCGCGGGAACAGCTGCTCTAAGTACTCGATGTACGTTACTTCGGTTTCAATGTCCTCTGCCGATCCTGTCCCCACCAACACGTCTTTGCGTTCTATGCGTTCGCGCAAGCGCTGCAAATCTTCACCCGCATACGCTTCGGCGCCGCGCAAATGCAGCTTGAGTCCGTTGTCCTCCTTTGGGTTGTGACTGGCGGTGATTTGAATGCCGGCATCGAAACCGCGGTTGCACACCGTAAAGTAGTTCACGGGACTGGGTGTTTGGCCGATGCGCTTTACGCTGCAACCGGCAGCAATAAGGCCGGATACTACTTCGGCCAGAAATTCGGGACTGTGCGTACGCGCGTCGTGGCCAACCACTACTGTAGGGCGCACTGTTTCCGATGCATACTTCTCGCGAACCACCGAGCCGAATGCGGTGGCAATCCACCAGCACGCTTCTGCGGTAAGTTGAGTGTAGGCTTTCCCGCGGATGTCGTACGCGCGGAAGATATGGGGGTCGATGGCCATCGGCTACGAGAATAGACATTTCCGCCGCGTTTGAGGAGTGCGATTTTCCATTCACTTTCCAGACTCTGTCTCCGCGCTTGCACTATTTTTCTCGGACACCGCTTTGTAACTGCAGCTAGACTGCATTATTGTCAAAATAATTAAATTATGTTATAATATTACAAAACATATTCCCAATTCCTCATCTGTTTATGAAAACACGTTCCTTGCACCAGGGTTCGCAAATGCAATTTTCTTTGCGAGAGGCACGATATATCTGGCAAGAGGCCCCCCTCATTCTGCCAACCAACGGTGGCGCTACCCCAAGTGAAAGACAGGAGAACACCGTGCGCGAGGCGCGCATTGCCGAGGCAAATGCGGCGCCAGATCAAAACGGCGAAGCTGCGCTGGTCCTGCCTGCATCGAATGAAACTCCCAGCGATCGGGCTGGAGGGAAAATTAAATTGGTAGCCGATGCATTGAATGGGAATCGCGATGTTCGCGACATGGCAGAACAGCAGGCATTCAAACTACGGTTGAACCTCGCTCTGAAAAGCGCATTCAAAGCCGCCTGCAATGAACCGGGTTTCCGCCGGCTCAACGGTCAAAACACGTACACTGTGCAGATGGGTCCGGATAACACGGCAACGCTGATGTACGCCACGCCAGATAACCGTTTCTTCATGGCGAAGGAGTTGAAAGTTGGCGGACCTGGATCTCGCATGACGCAAACCGAACTCATCCGCGCAATGGGAGATGTCATTGCGAAAGATGGAAATTTTGCGGAAGTCATTGCTCCGCAGATCCGCATTGATAACGAGTAGCTGCCACACAGCACATGAGCACTTCTGCCAAACAACATCTCACCGTCGCCTACTTCACAATGGAGGTAGGCTTCAGTCGGCAAATACCAACGTTTGCGGGAGGTCTTGGTGTGCTGGCAGCGGACATTTTGCGCTCAGCTACCGATTTGGGTGTGCAAGCAGCGGGTATGACCATGTGTTGGCAACACGGCTACATGAAGCAGTCCATAAATGCCGATGGTTCGCAGCAGTACAGCGAAACCAATTGGAACCCCGCGGAGCATTTGCGGAAATTGCCGCACACGGTGGAAGTAATCGTGGAGGGCCGTCCCGTGAAAGTGGGAGTATGGGTGCTGGAGTTGCACAGCGGCAACCATACGGTGCCGGTGTACTTTTTAGATACGAACCTTCCAGAGAACCAACCCCATGATCGAGACATTACCAAGTACCTGTACGGCGGCGACGGTTACATGCGCCTAAAACAGGAAGTAGTGCTTGGTATTGGCGGCGTACGCATGCTGCGCAAGTTGGGGTATGCCGATATCGGCACGTTCCACATGAACGAAGGCCACGCTGCATTCCTGACGTTGGAACTCCTGAAAGAGCGCGAATACAAAGATGAACACGTGCGCCCCAGCTGCGCATTTACTACGCACACGCCGGTCAAGGCAGGCCACGATGTGTTCCCGTACGACATGGCCTACAAAGTGGTAGGCGATATGCTGCCGTGGCATATACGCAAAATCGCCGGCGAAGACAGCTTGTCCATGACACTGCTGGCCATGCACTTAAGTCGCTACACCTGCGGCGTCGCCCGCGTGCACGGCATGGTATCCAGGGCCATGTTCCCCGGTGAAGACATCGATCACATTACCAACGGCGTGCATGCGGAGCACTGGGCCAGCGACGAAATGCGCACAGTGTTGGATGAGTACTGTCCGGGCTGGCGCACCGACCCTTCGGTGTTGGCAGACAAAAGCAAGCTCATCCCCGACGATGCGCTGTGGCAAGCGCACCGCGCCGCAAAGCGCAGGCTGCTCAAAGAAGCAAACAAGCACACCATGACCACGCTGGATGAAAACACGCTCACTATTGCCAGCGCGCGCCGCGTGGTTGCCTACAAACGACCGGAGTTGATCTACACCAACTTGGAGCGCCTCATAGAGGTGGGCCAGGGCAAGCTGCAAATCATTCACTCGGGCAATGCGCACCCCCAGGACCCTTTCGGGCAGGAGGTGATCAAGCGCATGATCGAACGATCGCGATCGCTGTCGGACAAATTGCGCATCGTGTACATCCCGAACTACAACCCCGATTTGGCCAAGATGATGGTTTCGGGTGCCGACGTATGGCTGAACACGCCCACGCGCCTGCACGAAGCTTCAGGCACGTCTGGAATGAAGGCTTGCATTAACGGTACGTTGAACCTGTCCACGCTCGATGGTTGGTGGATAGAAGGATACGAGATGGACCCACAAGCCGGTTGGCGTATTGGCCCGTTGGCCCAGGCACTGGACGCCGATGACACGCGGCAAATTGACGCAGAGGATTTATACACGCAGCTGCAATACCAAGTGATTCCGGAGTACTACCACAGCGACCATGTACGCTGGATGCGCCGCATGAAGCGCACTATTGCGCTGATGGGATACTTCAACACGCATCGTGCCGTACGCGAGTACATCCAAAAGGCCTGGAACGCATAAACTGGAACATTTTGTTGGAGGCGCACGCGCCTTCGATCATACTTTCGCTACCTCCTTCCCACATCCCCATGGCAAAGCCCAGAGTAAAGAAAGCCGCAGACCAAGCGCCAGCAAATCCCTGGCGCAAGCTGACTGCCAAAGAGGTGGAGTTCATCCTGAAGGATGCAACCTCTTTCGGTGAGTATTTGGCAACGCTTACGGTGGAACAAATAGACGCGTACCTCCTGCTCCTAGAGAGCGACAAGGCTATGGAGAACTCTTCGCGCGATTCCTTTATCGCACTGCTGAAAGAATTGCGCACGGACCGTGCCGAGGCGGACGCGCAGGCAATCATGGCGCTCAGTCCGTTGGTCAGCAGCGTACAAACAATCCAAACGCTGGACGAACAGATTGAGGCGCTGGAGCGCATTGCAAAAGAACTCTAATTCTTCACCCATTTTCATCATGGCTGACCGAAATATTGAACAGGGACCAGAGCGCGGATTGGCGGCATCGGACGATATGCACAAGCATCAGGAAGTGCTGGGGCGCACTATCGCTAAGGCGAAGGATATTATCGACAGATATAACCGCGGCGGCGAAAGTCGAACTGCGCTGCTTGCCGAACTGAAAGCGAACGACGGTCTTTCCGACGTGCTGCAAACACTGCGGCAACTGCGTGATTCGGAGCTTGAAAAGAACGGATTGCTGCGCATGCACGATGAGGCAGACGGGTCGTACGACCGCCGCAGCACGCACAGGAATTTGAATGCGCTTATCGGTAACATCCGCAACTTGGATATCGACATGAACCGCATGTGGGGCACGCGTTGGGCGCGTAAGATTTCCGCCTTCTTCGGTGAAAGCCTTCCCAATTGGTGGACGGTGGAGTGGCGTGCATTCAAGGATAACGCCAAGCACTTCCTTACCACCGCGGGCGTAGTTGGCGCCGCTGGCGCAGGGTTGGCCGTAGGCGGTTACGCGCTGGCGCACGGCGGGTTGACGCCAGGTTTGCAAGCCATGGGCCGGCACATCGGCGGACTGTTTGGTAAGGCTGCGCCCCCGCGCTAGGAAGCAAAAGAGGGGGAATTGTGTTCCGCAATCTTCTTTGCTAGGCTTGTAGCCCAATGGGAACCGTGTGACGCCCCATTGATGCTGTCTCAAATGGAGCCATAGCTCAGCTGGTTAGAGCGCTTCCCTGTCACGGAAGAGGTCGCGGGTTCGAATCCCGTTGGCTCCGCCACGAAACTTAGAAACAAGAGATTCCTAGCAGGTGGGACTCATGTTCATGAATCGGTTTTTCTGCTATAATGCAAGGATAAAACACATGTCGCCAATAGCAAAAAATCAGACCACTCTTTCCGAAGCCCGCCTGCTATGGCGAGAGGCTCCACGATACGCCGGGCCCGACAGGTATCGTCAACTGCAGGATCTTCGGACGGAAACGCACCAAATTCTCGAGGCATTTCGCGATTCGATTCGATTGTCTCCGAATAACGCAGGGGAGTCGGACGGTTCGCTTGCCGCAGCATTGAACACAATTGCGGAAAAGCAGGCCCAAATCTCAGGATCTGATCCTGACACGCTAGCAACGATCCGAACGGACGTATTCCAAGAAGTGTCCCCATATCTTGCAAAAGCAGAGACAGTGCTCAAGAAGCGTTTCCCAGACCTACAGATCCTGCAGTTCAGTCCCGACGGATTGGGATTCATGCTCGGAGAGCAGAGAGCGGAAGCTGTTGTGCGTAGCGATGGAATCACACAAATCCGCTCTCGAGGGGCGATTATTGTTTGCAGTCCTCCGCTTACACTTGAGGAGCTCAATACAGGCGATCGGAATGCTATCGGCAAGATTCTCAACAATCTTGCCGCATATTTTACGCCGGAAGTACTTACAGGCCTCATGATCTACCGCCGCGATAAGTTGCGATATGAATTCGATGTAACTATAAACTACGCCACCCGTCACTTCGTTGCGACGCCCGATGACATCTTGGAGGTGATTGATGCCCCGCAAGAAGCAGATGCTGCGAACTTCAGGAAAGCCCAAGATAAGCTGGCTGCGGCAAAACAGGAGCTGAACCATGCCAACGAAGCAAGCCCAAGCAATCCTACACGCAAAGTCTACGCCAAAACCGCGTTCGACAAAGCAGAGGCTGCTCTGCGCCAGGCGGGCAACATTGCATTCCGTCGAATTCTCAAATCGTCCAATGGCATGCAGGTAATCGAGCAAGGCGACGTAACTGGAGAAACGACTGACTTTTTCTGGGCCTACTCGGAGAAGGGCGCAGTGAAAAGGACAATCACGTTCTCTCGTGGCGCAAGCTCTATCACCTCTGCTGAGGACGCAGATTCCATGGCAAGACAATACATGGCCGAACACGCCGTTGGGCTTCCTCGGCCCAACTTTGAAGATCCTGCACTCACTCATTGGGCCGATGTCCGGGACGAATGGATCGACTGGGCACGTTCCGGAATGCCCGACATGACACGAGCGCAGGCAAACGTATGGCGATTGCAGATGAAGGCGATGATCGCACGCAACTTGTTCTTGCGGAATCGCGACGTTAACCAAGATACGGTTCGGCAAGAATTCGCCCGTATTCTTGCACTGCGCGATGCATATGCGAACACACCTCTTTTCAGAGGTAGAAACATCCTCTTCATGGCGCACTCCGAAATGCTACGTGATGTCCGTAAGCCCGACGGATCGGCTCACGACGATATGACGTATGCACAATGGGAAATGGAATCGGATGACTCACACCGGTTCGGCAAGTCTGCTCTGCGAAGCGCAATTAGGGCGCAGCAGGGAGAGGCTGATGCTTTCGAGTTTATCCGTCCGGAGAAAACGCCTGCATCCCTTCGTGATGCAAAGGAAGCAATGCTTAGTCGTATCCGCACACTCCCTCGTCCTGCCACATTCATATTCGACGGACATGGGACGCCAGACGCAATTCATCTGTCCGGCGGGGGTGGCCCCATAGACCCAAGGCCACCAAGCAATGTTCCGAAAGTCATGAATGAGGAAGGAGGCGCAATTCGTGGATTCGGAGTGCTCCCGAATGATTCAAAGTCAGAAGGCAACGATGAGTGCATTACTCTCGATGAACTTGCTACTGCACTCAATGAGCGTTCGCGCAATCTTCCTACATCCGATCTGGCTGCGCGCGATATCCTCATCTTCCAAAGCTGCTACAATTCCACGTTTCTCCGCAAATTGTACGGTAAGCTTACTGGGGAACCACGCCCTATTTCACTTGGAGCATCGGAATACGGCCAATTGGCTTATTCTGATCTGCGATCACCACTCGGCGGTGCATTCTTCTCCGAAACGCTCCAGCTAAAAAGAAAGAATGCCATTCCGGCCACATTCGCTGATGTATTCCGCAATGAATTTAACGGTGTATCGAACCCCAGCCTTTTTATAGCAGATGCTGAGGGATTTCCGATTCAAATATCACGGCGAAACATGGGCGACGCGCAAGTTTCTTCTGCGGCATAAGGAATAAATCATTTCAAAGAAAGTGTGACTCTGCCGTACAGCAGGACGTCATCCAGTCCACATTCGCGACAACACCGCATGATGGCAACTACGCAGTACTTCTCGGATGGTATGTGATCTGCGGCGCTCTGCATCTTACGTCTCACGTCTCGCACTCGATGTTCGCCAGAGACAATCGAACAAGGTGCGCATGGTATCCGCCATAACAGGACTTTCTGTGAGAACCGCTATTTCTTCGCCGGCATTCGCGGGAGCAGTAGTAGTCGTTTTGTTGCGCGTGCACCGCGAGAATGTTATACCGTGCGGCCATGCCACAGGACTATCTCCCATCGGCGGAAGAGTTGGTCAATGAGCTAGATGCATTCTTCGGTGCGGCGTTCGCGAAAGGGAGGGGGCGGGAAG
>CAZENR010000003.1:62452-102294 GCA_964513925.1 uncultured Candidatus Peribacteria bacterium | reverse complement strand
TTTCCCACTTTTTTAAAAAAGTGGGGTAAAAACGTCGCGCGGCAGGCTGGCTGGCCTGTGCTCCACGCGCCTTGCAGTCCTAAAAGTCTTCGACTTTTCACGGACTGCTTCGGCGGGAGCACGACGGCACCAGCCAGATGCGCGACACATCCCTCCGTGTCCAACAGTCAGACAAGAACGAAAGGAAAGTATCTGGGTTTCTCAGTTCATACAACGAACCCTTTCAAGGCGGCAAAAACGAAGAGGGTCTGAGCTATCTTTTCAAGCCACCAAAGGGCGGCGCGCAATGCGCTCGGGGGACGGAGGTCTGGCCGAGGAGGCTAACCGACGAGGCCGTGGTGGCTCATTGCGCACGCGTTTTTGGTTCTTTTTCCGCTTGGGAAAAAGAACATTCGGAACCAAACAATGTTCCCTGGTCCTCTGGGAAGATGTTTTATTGAAGCGTGCTTATCGGATACATAATTCTATTCCCCACGCGGTACAAAAACGAGAAGAACGCATATGCCAACCTGGTTTGTGCCGGCAGCGAACCGTTCTCTGCATAGTGCTTTGCAATAGCTCCAAACTTGGCCCCTTTCTTGCGCATGCTTTCCAGCGTCGATGGACGCTTATCCACCACCAGGCCGAATTTGCCGCGGCCAGGCAGCGACTTGGGTTCAAAGTGCTTTCCAATCACTGTGCCGCCGTAGTATTTAATCGCTTCGGAGACGTGCAGTGTCGTTAAGTACATGAGCGCCTTCCAGGCGATCATGGGTGCGCCACCGGTGAAGAGCAGGTAAAACGGCTTGGCTTGCAGTTGCCCCTTGGAGTGTGTTTCCTGATCTAGGGCAAATGCGCCCATGCGGTCGATCAAATTTTTCAAGTGTGCGGGAACCGAGAAGTTCCACACCGGAGTGGCAAATACCACGCCATGGGCCGAACTAAGCGCATCCTCTAGCTTGCAGAAGTCGTCATCTTTGTTGTTACAGTGCGGTTCGTAGCGCTCTATGGAAAAGTGCTGAATGTGCATGTCTTTTAGCCGGTACTTGGTCACCTGCACGTTCTGAGCCTTGTTCATACCTTCTATAAAGGCATCTGCCAGGGTAGCGCTGTTACTGGGCTCGTTGGTGCCGGCGACAATGACGATGATGTTTGCGGTGGTTTGGGTGGCTGTCATGCGGGGGAGTGTAGCACTGTGTTGTAAAACTCCTTATGAAGAATTCTTAACCTTCGGCCACCATCGCACATCGCACTAAACGCAGCGTAAGGTAGGGGATTTGCTCATTCAGCGCCTCGTAGACCGGGGCCAATCTATCTAACCCATGTTGCTCGAATGCGGTGCGAATACTCTCCACATCGGTAATGTCTTCCAGCATGTAGCCAATATTCAACGCCTCGCCGGTCAGTGCGAATTTCTCCAGGTAAATAAGCACGCGCTCCGGGCGCAGGCCGCAGGTTCGGGCAATGGATTCCAGCGGTGCGCAGTTGCCAACCATCTCGCGAATTTTGGCGCTGCGACGACGCTGCAAAGCGCCCTGGGGACGTTCGCTGCGCGCACTGCGCTGCGGCATGTCTTGGTTGGCATCGTCCTCGGGGGGTTCTTGCACGCTTTCCTGCACTATCGGTTCGTACAGCGGCCGAGGCACGTAGTTGCGCATGTCTTCGGCAAGACTGTCGTAGAACGCAGTCACCAAACTTTCGGCACGAATGGAGCTTTCGCTCCAGCGCTGAATGTACAAGCGGTCTGCATTGCGCACGCGACTGAGTGCTACGTAGGCCTGTCCGGGTTCCCACAGCTGTGACAAGTCTACGATCATGCCGTCTAGCGATGCGCCTTGCGCCTTGTGAATGGTGGTGGCCCACGCCAGGGTAACGGGGAAGTTGAGTGCCGCCGCCATCACCTGGCCGTCGCCGTTTAAATAGCTAAAGACCTGCTTGGTTACCTCCACGGTTTCGCCGCCAAGGAGCTTGATGGTCAGGTTATCCTGTCCAATGCGGCGCACGTGGCCAAGACTTCCGTTCACGTATAACTGCTCCGGAGACATGTCGTTCTTGCGCAGCATGACTAGTGCGCCTTCCTTGAGGAGCAACGTGTCGGGTACCGGAATGGATTTCTTGGCCGCCTGCACGATCTTTTCATCACCCTCGTACTGTGTAGCAATCGCTTCTGCCTGACCCGGAATATCTTCCAGACGGTGCAAATTGTAGGCTTCGGCTTTGTCGCGATGCGGGTACAGCCGCGTGATGTCGGTATGCTCCAAGTAGCCGTTGGTGCGTTGCTCCAAAAACATGCGCACATCGTCGTTAACGTTACCCAGACGCACGTGGTTCAAGACGCGCAGGAATTCCGTGTCCTGTGTGCGCATCACCGTGGAAAGCAGCGCCGGCACAAACGCGCTGTCTTGCCAAACCCGGTGCAGAAACGCCCAATCTTTTTGTTGGGTTCCTCGCGTTACCGGAGGCAATTGGGCGAAATCGCCCACTGCGATAATGCGCAGTCCGCCCCAAGGCTCGTGCAGGTTTCCCCGCGCGCGGCGGGTGACGATTTCTGCTGCCATGAGCGTTGTGCCAGACAACATGGAGACTTCGTCTATCACCACGCAGTGCGCCCGTTGCAGGCGCGTGACCAACTTCTTGCTACGCAGTGCGCGTGCAATGGTCGCCTCCAGTCCGCCTTCCATAATGCCAAGTCCAAAGAAGCTGTGGAACGTGCGGCCGCCGACCAGTACTGCTGCGGCTCCCGTACTGGCTACAACAGGGAATGCATCGCTGGGCTTGCCGCGTAGATATTGCTCTAAGAGAAAGCTTTTTCCCGTCCCCGCGGCTCCAGTTAGAAACACGTTGCCTTGGCGCTTGAGCATGTCCAAAGCGCTCTGCTGGCAGGTGGTCAGTTCGTGCGAAGTTGTAGCAGGTGTCGACATGCGAGGTGTGCATAGTAGCAGAGAGTGGTAATGCTGTTTTTCTACCGCTGCCACTGCTTCTCAGTCATCACGTACTACTCATCACTCACTACCCATCACTCATCACTCACTACTCACCCTCTTTTCTCTGGCGTCCGGTTTCGCAATCTGTCGCAATACTATGTTTTGTTAGGTGATCGAATTTTGGTTTTTGTGTTCAGCAAACAAAATTCCATTTTTTGACCATCGAAACAGGGTGGAAAATGAATGATCTTGTACCAGAGTGTTTCCTGCGTAGAATTCGGAGATGTTGTGTCTGTCATCGTTTCCACACACAAGATGTTGTGTTTGGGTACTTGACGGCTCTAACCGCGCTTTGAACCCCTTTCCAGGGCGCGTCTCCCATTTCCCACCCTCCCGCCCCGCGGGATATTTCCCCATCGTTGTATGAACCCGAATGCCACATCCCTCAACCATGCCCAAGCCAAGGATATTCCTTTGGAAAAGAAGCAGCTCGATCGTGCCAAGAAGAAGCACGTGCAGCATGCCGAGCACCAGAAGAAGGGAGGCAAGGGCCTCGTGATCGAGCGCCGTTTCACCACGCCGGGTTCCGATCCGCTGGAGACAATAAAGTACGACAAGCGCACCAGCCGCATCGTCAACACCAACGGTTCGGTGGTCTTCGAAATGAAGGACGCCGAAATTCCAGCCAGCTGGAGCCAGGTTGCCACCGACATCATGGTGTCCAAGTACTTCCGCAAGGCCGGCGTTCCACAGTACGACGCCAAGGGAAATGTGATGAAGAACGAGAAGGGAGAAGTCATCACCGGTCCCGAGCGCTCCGCCAAGCAGGTGATCCGCCGTTTGGCCGGTTGCTGGCGCTGGTGGGGGGAGAAGTATGGCTACTTTGCTACCAAGCAAGATGCGCAAATTTTTGAGGACGAATTGGCATACATCCTTATTCGTCAAATGTCGGCTCCCAACTCGCCGCAGTGGTTCAACACCGGCATGAACTACGCTTACGGCATTACGGGCAAGCCACAGGGGCACTACTACTGCGTTCCGGAGACTGGCGAGGTCCGCAAGAGCGAAGATGCCTACACGCATCCCCAGCCGCACGCTTGCTTTATTCAGGGTGTAGCCGACGACATGGTCAACGAAGGCGGCATTATGGACCTGTGGGTTCGCGAGGCTCGATTGTTCAAGTATGGTTCGGGCACGGGTACGAACTTCAGCAATCTGCGCGGTGACGGTGAGCCGTTATCGCAAGGCGGCAAAAGTTCCGGTCTTATGAGCTTCCTCAAAATCGGCGATCGCGCAGCTGGCGCAATCAAGTCAGGAGGCACCACCCGCCGTGCCGCGAAAATGGTGTGTCTGGATCTCGACCACCCGGATATCGAGGAGTTCATCAACTGGAAGGTAAACGAAGAGAAGAAGGTGGCTGCACTGGCCAAGGCCGGCTACGACACCGACTTCAACGGCGAGGCGTATGCCACCGTTTCGGGTCAGAACTCCAACAACTCCGTTCGCGTCTCGCACCAGTTCTTCAAGGCGCTCGAGCAAGATGCCGACTGGCACACGTACTGGCGCACCGAGCTGCGCAAGGCCAAAGAGCAGAACCGCGACCCCAAGCCATGCAAGTCCATGAAGGCACGCGCGCTGTGGGATCAAATCGCCTATGCGGCTTGGGCCTGCGCCGACCCGGGATTGCAGTACGACACCACCATTAATGACTGGCACACCTGTCCCGCCGACGGCCGCATTAACGCCAGCAACCCATGCAGCGAGTACATGTTCTTGGATAACACCGCCTGCAACCTGGCTTCGGTGAACCTGATGCACTATGTAAAGACCGATGCCCAGGGGCAGAAGTCCTTTGCCATCGAGGATTTTACGCACACGGTTCGCCTGTGGACCATCGTGCTGGAGATCTCCGTGCTCATGGCCCAGTTCCCGTCGGCAGAGATTGCCGAGCTGAGCTACGTGTACCGCACGCTCGGCTTGGGCTACGCCAACTTGGGCGCCATGCTCATGCAAATGGGCATCCCGTATGATTCTCCCGAGGGCCGCACCATCTGCGGTGCCATCACCGCCATTCTCACCGGTGAGTCGTACGCCACCTCGGCAGAACTTGCGCAGCACTTGGGCGCCTTTACGGGGTACGCAAAGAACAAGGAGCACATGCTGCGCGTTATCCGCAACCATCGCCGTGCCGCCTACGCCGCCCCAGACCACGAGTACGAGCAGCTCTCCGTCAAGCCAGTCGCCATCGATCAGAAGCTGTGTCCGCCGGACTTGTTGCAGGCTGCAAAAGAGGCCTGGGACAAGGCATTGGCCATGGGTGAGCAGCACGGCTACCGCAACGCGCAGGTATCAGTCATTGCGCCTACCGGAACCATCGGTCTGCTCATGGACTGCGACACCACCGGTATCGAGCCGGACTTCGCTTTGGTGAAGTTTAAGAAGCTTGCGGGCGGCGGCTACATGAAGATTGCCAACCAGTCCGTGCGCCCTGCATTACAAACGCTCGGCTATAGCGAGGAGCAGATTGCAGACATCATGCGCTACGTCATGGGTACGCTCAGTTTGGAAGGCGCTCCGCACATTAACCGTGCAACACTCAAGGCCAAGGGCTTTACCGATGCCGACATCGCCAACGTCGAAAAGAACCTGCCTCAGGTCTTCGAATTGGGCTTTGCCTTCAACCGCTGGATTTTGGGCGACGAGACCATGAAGCGTCTCAAGTTCACCGAGGAGCAGATGAACGACTTTACCTTCAACCTGCTGAAAGCGCTTGGATTCACGCAGGAGCATATTGACCAGGCCAACGTGGTCATTTGCGGCCACATGACCGTGGAGGGCGCCCCGCACATCAAGCCAGAGCACCTGGCCGTGTTCGACTGCGCCAGCAAGTGCGGCAAGATCGGCAAGCGCTACATTTCCGCCGACGGCCACATCCGCATGATGGCCGCCGCACAGCCGTTCATCTCCGGTGCCATCAGCAAGACAATCAACCTGCCAAACGAGGCCACCATCGAGGACTTTAAGCATGCGTATTACCTGTCTTGGGAGCTTGGCATCAAGGCCAACGCCCTGTATCGCGACGGCAGCAAGATGAGCCAGGCGCTCTCCAACAAGTCCGACGACAAGAAGGCCGATGCAGCCGAGCCGCAGATTATTGAGAAGATCGTGGTGAAAGAGGTTCCGCGCCGCCGCAAACTGCCAGACGAGCGCATGGCGCTTACGCACAAGCTGTCCGTTGCCGGCCACGAAGCGTACGTACACGTTGGTCTGTACGAAGACGGCACTCCAGGCGAGATCTTCATCAAGATGAGCAAGGAAGGCTCCACGCTCTCTGGTGTTATGGACACGCTGGCGCTTTCGCTCTCCATGAACCTGCAGTACGGCGTACCGCTGGAAGTGTTGTGCGAGAAGCTGGTGCACACCCGCTTCGAGCCAATGGGTCGCACCACGAATAAAGAGATTCCGATGGTGAAGTCCATCATGGACTACCTCGGTCGCTGGCTGGCGCTCAAATTCCTGACCAAGGAGAAGGCCATGCGCTACCACAACAAGGATTTGGTGGAGAAGTCGTACCTAGACGGCACCAAGAGCAAGGACGCCTTCGCCATGAGCCTGCCCGTTGTAGACGAGGGTTCCGCCCGCCACGATGCCGCGACAACAGCCCCGGTCGCATCCACGGCCACTGCAACCGATGAAAGCTCTGCCGACTACGCCAAACTGCAAGGGTACACTGGTTCCGTCTGCAGCGCCTGCAGCAGCACCAAAATGAAGCGAAACGGCAGCTGTGAGCTGTGCTTGGATTGCGGCGCTACGAGTGGGTGTTCTTAGAGGGAACTCCTAGGATTCCAAAAGGCGGTCTGCGGGCCGCCTTTTTGATTCCAGGATATCGCAGGCAATGTGCTTCAGAAGAACCTTGGAATCCTGGTCTCTTGGAATCCTTCATAGTTTGCTATCATCCCGGCATGTCCGACAGCTTCCTGGATTTTATTCCCAGCCAAGAGCGAGAGAAAATCCGCCGACGCATGCGCAGCCCCGAGGAATACGAGCGTCTGCGCGAAAAGGTAAAAGGCCCCGAGGATTTGGAGCGCGAAATGAGTAAGAATTCCGAATATGCCGAATTCTCGTTTGGATTGGAGGCGGAAAAGGGGATGAAGGAGTCTGTAAAACAGAGCATCGCCGAACAAATAGCCGACGCAGGCGTGCAGAGTGTCGTGGAGGGAAAGCTGGACAAGCAAACGAAGGCTGCGCTGGAGGCCGGCAAATTCGACGTTATTGCCGACAGCAGCCAAGAGGCATCGCCAAAATTAAGGATTAAGCCAAGCAGCGGCAACGATAAAGGCGGCTCCATAGACGCGCCTTCTGGCAAGGTATCGGAAGCATTGCCGTTAAAACCTTCCTTCCAGGACAAGCTTGTATCGTCGTTCCAGATCAAGAAGCGATAGCAGCGAATACGCTGCCGGATACATGTAAAAAACAGTCGCAGGAGAGCGATGGTGTGTTACATTGCCTTTACAGACTAATGAACAAACAGCCGATGACGCTTAGAAGCAAGAAGTACCGCACGTCTGCGCAGCTTATTCTCCTTTGTATTTTCTGCAATCAATTGCCGTTGAGCCCTTTGGTAAACTGTTTTTAAAGAATACTTTTTGTGTTCATAAATTGATCACATTTCTTGATCAATTTTGGCAAGCTGCTCGGAAAAACCCACGATGTCATCATCGGCTGCAGCCTTGTTTCGAGAGCGTTTGCCGCATACGTCGCACTGGTACTCAATGACATGGCCCTTCTTGCCGTGTAAGTCTACTGCGACTGGAACCAGCATGCCCTGACACAAAGAAAGTCGGTCTCCTGGGCCGTCTTTATCTACATGCTTGGAAAATAGGCAGTATGGGCAATGATCGCGATACGTCCCTTTGCCTAAAGGGGTAACGTCTTTACCGCAGTGATCACAGCTGAAGGCTTCCTCGCGGGGGATGAATACCATGCTAGAAGATTCTGACGCGCTCGTATGCCTTGTGCAACTGATCCTCAAACTCATCGACACGTCGCTCGGCATCTACAAGGGTTACGGTGTCTTCGCTCATGTTGGCAACCACCCGCTCCCTTTGGAGTCTGTAGCGCTCAGAGCGCGCCTCCTCGATTGTGGGGATATCCTCCTTGTCTGCGACGGGGTGGGTAGTGTAGTAGTTGCCACCCAGGTGCGGCGGTGCCACCTCCGGCAGGATGCCTAAATCCATCAGCAGGTCTCGGGTGCTGCCGTTGCCGTCGAAGCCGGTGCTCAGCCGGTGCAGTCGCACGATTTTTGGCACCATATTTCCAAGCGGCACACCGTGTTCGTACTGCCTGCCAACGGAGGCATGCGTCTTGGTAAACTTTCTTTCGCTGCGGGTGTGGTGCGGCCGCCAGTTGTCTACATCGTCGATGCCGCTGCCTTCTTTGTGATGCATAGGAGGAACATGGTGGCACGAAACTCCCGTGTCTTCAACACCTTACACATTGAACCGGAAATGCATGACATCGCCGTCTTGCACGATGTATTCCTTGCCTTCGGTGCGCATTTTTCCGGCTTCTTTGGCTTTTGCTTCACCGCCGAGTGCAACGAAATCGTTGTAGGCGATTGTCTCGGCGCGAATGAAGCCCTTCTCGAAGTCTGTATGAATGACGCCGGCTGCTTCCGGTGCAGTGGCGCCCTTGCGCACCGTCCAGGCGCGTACTTCCTTTACGCCTGCAGTGAAGTACGTCATAAGGCCCAGCGCTTCGTATGCCGCGGCAATGAGGCGGTCTAAGCCCGACGAAGCAATGCCAAGCTCTTTCAGCATTGCCGCACCGTCTTCGGGCGACAGGGCAATGAGCTCTTCTTCCAACTTCGCGGACACCAGTACCGCCGTAGCACTGTCCGGCAGTCCTGCGCGCTTCTTCGCTTCTGCAATGGGCAGCGTGCCAAGCGACTGTTCGTCGGTATTCAAGCCGTAAATCATGCGCTTGGCAGTAAGCAGCTGCAGCTGTTTTAGGTACGGCAGCTGATCTTTAGCTAACTCCAAGGTGCTTGCCAGCTTGCCGGCTTCGAGTGTGGTTTTCAGCAGTTGCAACACCTCCAGTTCTTTTTGCAGATCCTTATTACCCGAATTTGCCCCGCCACGGGTCTTGTCGATTTTTTTCGTCACCTTATCCAAGTCTGCGATGATGAGTTCGGCTTCGATAATTTCCCTGTCGCGCTGCGGCGCTACCGAGCCCTCCACGTGAATGACATCGCCGCCTTCGAAAATGCGAACCACATGGCAGATGGCATCCACCTCACGAATATGCGAGAGGAACGCATTGCCCAATCCTTCGCCCTTGCTGGCGCCTTTCACCAAGCCGGCAATATCGACGAATTCCACGATGGTTGGCACCACCTTCTCCGGCTGCACGATTTCCGACAGCTTTCGCAGGCGCGGGTCCGGAACTTCTACAACGCCGATGTTCGGCTCTATAGTGCAGAACGGATAGTTTGCCGCCTGCGCTCCGTGGCTGCGGGTGAGCGCGTTGAAGAGAGTGGATTTGCCTACGTTGGGCAGGCCGACGATACCGATGCGTAAACTCATAGACGCCGGATCATAGCATGGTGTGCGCAAAAGATTCGAAGATTGACTAAATATTAACTTTGTTATGTAATAGCTACAATGCAACGAATCGATCTTCTGCGTGTAGGCGAATGTGAGCCGGAAGCCGGCCCTCATAGGACGTGGTGTGAAACACCCGAGTTCCATGCGAATGAATGGCGCGGAGCCAAGGAAGCCCAAGGGGGCTACCCGAGCGATGCCATGCACAAGCGCGTCCTACATGCGTTGTTACTTGAGCATACGCCACCTGGTTCGCAAATTCTGGAAGTCGGAGCAGGGGCAAGGCCCAGGCCAATCAAGTCGGAAGATCTTCGTGACAGGAAGTTGTCGGTGCTATCTATTGCCTACGGTTGGCCAGAATCTGAAGCCCCATTCCACGACTGGGTGCGAGCCGACTTGCGACGCTTGCCGTTTCAGCTGTGGGGAGAGCAGTCATTACGTTCGGCGTTGGAGTCGTTGATGCGTTATCCGTTTTCGGCGACTGCCGAGGACGCGACAATTCAACAGGGGCGCGAGGAAATTGCAAAGCTGCTGCATATCATCCAGCAGCGCGAAGTCGGCAGCTGCTTGTTTGCCCACGTGTTGCGCTACTTGCCTCAGCCTGTACGCGAACATTTGTTACGTACCGCCGCAAAAACGGTCATGCCGGGCGGATCCGTTGTCTATTGTGAGCGGCCCAAATGCATGGAAAAGTTCTTTCCCCAGCTGCGCAAAGACTACGGAACCCAACCGACAGAATTTACGGAGCAGATGCAGCAGGAGGGTCTGCGTATCGAGCGCGATACGTTGTATGTTCCCACGGTGCGTCGAGAGCTTATGGAAAGACTGAAGCGGACTCCTGGTACTGCGGCCGAGAAGGAGCGCGTATGTATGTCGTGGATTACCGGCGGCGCTGCAAGCATTACGGCATTACCCGGCGTAAACGATGACGGGTCCAAGGGTATTCGAGAACTTCCAGACGGCTCTGTAGAACTGCACTTAAGCGGCATTCGATGCATTGTTGCGAAGCGTCAATAAGATATTGACAAAAATCGAAAATAATTTAAAATACGCTACTATGCGTTTTCGCAGCGTTCTTGCGCTTGTGCTTGCGGTAGCCATGGTGCTGCCAATGGCCAGCGTGCATGCGGCATTCGTGGATCTGGACGGCTCGCCGTACGAATCTGCCATTTTGGCGTTGGCCGGCGAGGGGATTGTGTCGGGGTATCCGGATGGTACGACGCGTCCGTATGGTCGCATGAACCGTGCCGAGGGGCTGAAAGTCGTGGTGAACGCCAAGACGAATTTGCAGAGCGAGCTTGCCGACACCCGTGCCAACATGCCTGCAATTGCGTTGTTTTCCGACATCGATCAGCGTGCATGGTATGCACCGTACGTAGAAGTGGCATTCGCGCATGGCATGGTGACCGGTTACCCCGATAACCTGTTCCGCCCACACTCCTGGCTGCGCACCGAGGAGGCTATCGCGTTGGCACTGAAGTCGCAGGGAATCCAGGGCTCGAATACATACCGCACCTCACCGACGATCAACAACGTCCCAGGACAGTGGTTTACGCCGTACATCAATGCTGCAATCGAGCGCAATGTACTGGATGAGTCTTCGCGTATGCAGGTAGGCGGTGCAATAACGCGCGGGCAATTCTTTACGCTCATGTACCGTTTGCGCACACCACAGCCTGTTGTTCTTTCTGTTGCATCTTCTTCGCAGCCGCAAGTTGTCGTGCAGCAGCCTGCTTCCCAGGTTGTGACACCGCAACCAGTCGTGCAGCAGCCCGTCTACCAACCCGTACAACAGCCTTCAACAGTGCAGCAGCCCGCATACCAACCAGTACAGCAGCCGGTGCAGCAGCAAGTTCAGCAACAGCAATATGTCCCGCAAGTGCAGGCGGCTCAGCCCCAGCAGCAAGTGCGCCGCGCCACGCACACCGGTGTCGTAGACGGCACCGCTGCAGCCCGTTTTGCCTCGAGCCAGAAATTCGCCGTCTCCATCCCGAGTCTTGGTATCCAGGATCTTACCGTCACCCATCCAAGCGACCCTACTTCGCAGAAGGGGGTGCTGGCTCCGCTGCAGACCGGAGTCGGACATTTGTTTGCCTACCCGGGCCAAGGCAGCAAGATCATGATTTACGGACACAGCAGCGGTTATCCGTGGGATTTATCCAAGTTCACCAAGATCTTCCGTACCATCAATAAATTGGCCGTTGGCGACAAGGTGTACGTTACCTACGACAAGCATCTCTACGTGTACCAGGTCATCAGCAAGCGCGCCGTTTCCAATAAAGATACCTCCGCGTTCGAGCCCGATAATAACGGTGAGGAGCTTATTCTCTACACATGCTGGCCCCCAGACAGTATTTCGCAGCGTTACTTGGTGCACGCAGTGCCCATCGATATGGTGGCGTTGCGCTAGCGCAGCACCCCCCACCACGCCTCTCCCTGGGGCAGTACCTCTAGCGGCGTATCCGCCATCTCCGGTCCCAGCACGTCCGACAGCACCGTAATCAGCTGGCTCCACGTCAGTGCCTGGGCCTTGTTCGCCCCCGCCTTTCGCCATGCCTCCTCCTTCGGCACCCCGCTCAACTCGCTCAAGATCGCCGTGGACAGATCCGACAGAATTCCCTCGGCCTCCACGCGTCCCAGTACGCCCTCCTGCACGCGTGTGTAGAGAATGAACGACGCCAGCATCTTGCTGCCTTCGCCCAAGCTCACCACACCGCCGATGTCACGTGCGGGCTCCAGCGTCAGCTCCTTGGCAAACGTCACCGGCGACAGATCGAACTGCCGTACCGGACGCTGCATGCTGTGCACCACGCGCTGCACGTACCCCGGACCATCTGGCGTGTTAAACAGGCGGTCCGGTGCAAAGATGACGTTGGCGGTTCCTCCCTGACTCACGTCTACTCCTCCTCCGCCCGTCCGCAGCAGCGCTTCCTGGTAGCTCTCCAGCGGATGGCAGGTGAACTTCATGCCGATGTCGCTGAGCGCCGCCCACGTCACGGGCTTGCGTTCCCCGATGCCGATGATGCCGGCCCGGACACCGTACTCACCCGGCCGGCTTCCGGTCAGCAGCCAGCGGAAACGACCTTCTTCATCTTTCATTCCCAACGACAGCAGCAGGCTGAGTCGCTGGAACAACTGCCCTGGAGCGTTGGGGAGCACGTCGCTGCGCACAGCCAATGCCCGCGATCCATCCTGTACCAAACATGCGCGCCTGGCGCCTATCCCGGCTGCCTCCAGGTACGCCGGTAACCCTACCGGTTCCCACTGCTCTTCGTCGGCAGATGCGGTCATGGCTAATTTCCCTCCGGCAAACGCGGCCTTTACCAAGAGCTCGCTGGCTTCCGATGGCGTCATGCCGCCTGCCAGTGCGACTTCAAACCCCTTTGGCAGTACGCCGATCTTCTTGAGTGCGCCAAACACACCTGCCTCCTTGTCGCCCTCCAGGGCATCCGGCGGCAGTGCCACCTCTTCCCCGGTGACCGGCTCCAGCTTGAGTACCGCAGCCACCATCGCCATGGCCTCGCGCTTGGTAATGGGCGCCTCGGGATCTGCGACCAGCTCCTTGCCCGCACTGCGTCCAGCCGGCACGCCGGCAGCCAGGAGCGCATACACGCTGCTGCGCCAGCCGCTGCCCAATCCCTCGGGCACCGCCGCGTCATGCAGCACCGCCTGCGACCAGCCACGTTCCTTGGCGGCACTGCGCAGCTGCTGCTTTAACGCCTCGCCGCTCTTCTCCAGCTTCAAACACTGAGTACCCGTAAGCAGTTCGAAGAACTGTTTGCGGCTCACCAGTGGTCCTTGCAATCCTTCCTCGCCTACCAGCTTCTGCCCGTAGATCGTCTCCAGTCCGTTGAGCAACGCCTGGGCAAGGTCGGTCGTCCCGTCAGTCTCTACCGTACCCACCTGCAGGCATGGCTTGTATGAGGTCCCCACAAACTTCTGGCTGCGCACGCCCACCCACGCCTCCGCCTGTGCGCCACCTTCCACCGTTACGGAAATCCCGTCGGCCTGCACCATGGCAAAGCCGCTGAGCTTGCCGCCGGTTTCCACCGCACGTACGTGGTAGCTGCCCGCGGGAACAGCCAGGACGAATGCCCCCTGCGTATCGGTCACCACGCTGCGGCTGACGTCTTCTCCCCGGATGTCCGTTCCTTCCACCTCCACCCGTACCCCGCCAAACCCGCCGCGCTCGCCTTGTTCCTGCTTGCCGTTGCCGTTCACATCCACGAAGATCTTGCCTTTCAGCGTTCCTGTCGGCACTGCGTTCAGCTCCTCCGTCTGCGTATCGCCGTTGCTCCCCACGCCCAGCCAGTATCCAACGCCGCCACCCCCGCCAACGCTGCTGCTGCCACCCCCGCCGGTACTGCCGCCTGTGGTGCCGCCACCGCCTCCGCCCATACAGTCTGTGCCAACGGTGAATGTTTGCTCCGCGGACTCTGCACTTGTGCGCAGTCCGCTGTCTACCGTGCGTACGGCCCAGTAGTAGGTTTGGTTACAGGCGAGATTGTTCAATGCCCGTGTTCGGCTTTGGCCGTTGGGCATAAGCCTGTCGGTGTAGTTTGGGCTCGTGGTTTTCCCGGAAACGATATCGTTACCGTTACTTACCGTGCCCACGCGCACCTGGTACTGCAGTTGGCGAGCAGGCGTGTTGGCGTCGGATCCGGAACCCCAGTACAGTCGTACGTTGGCTCCGCTCATGTAGTACACGGTCATGCGAACGGTGTCGACGAATGCCGTGGTGGTGTCTACGCCAGTGGGCTTATTGGCACTGATTACGGCGCCGAAATCGCCGGCGTTGACGATTGCTGGTGTCAGGGTTACCCCCCAGTCATCGGTGGATCCGCCATAGCTTGAGTACAAATCGATCGCCGTTGGCCACTGTGTGCCGGTTGCATGGTTGGTACCGTTGATCACGCCGCCCACATACAGGCGTACCGCACTGTCATAAATTGGACTAGTTACCGCAGTTGCGCGCTTTTCCCACTCCACTTTTACGCCGGTAATTTCGGAGCCGGTGGGTATGTTGAATCCCATACTACTGCCCACAAGGAAGTAGCTTGACGCGATTCCGGCAATATCCGACGTTGCCCAGGAGTTGTCACTGGACACAATGTTTATTGTCGAAGACCAGGCAGCAGTTCCTGCGGATGCATCTGCGGAGCCCGCACCGGCATACATTTGCTCAGTACCCGCCGTACGTACGCTTCCTGTTGCCGAGAAGCCGCTTGCCGGCGCCGATGGAGCCGGGTTCGCTTGGGCAGGAGCTGCGTCTGAAACGTAGATGCGGTTTGCCGCACCCCCAGTAAAACAGTCTGCAGACTCGTTTGCAGTAACGTAATCTGGGTCGAAATCGCCATCGATATCACCTACTGCTACAGCCGTCGTGCAGTCACCACGCTCTGTTGTTGGTGTGTTGCCATTACTAAATATACCTGAGCCGTTATTGAGCCATAGGCTCGTTCCTCCAATCGTCGCCCCAATGTCATACGCTCCGTAAATCATATCCAAGTCTCCGTCGATATCCCCATCTACCAGCGCCATGTTGCGTGTCTGCGTGGGCGAGAGTGCCGAACCTATCGTCATGATGCCGGTGCCATTGTTGGTAATAGGGTACAGCTGGCCATTTTCTCCCGATAAGATCAGGTCGATGTCACCATCGCCGTCAATGTCTCCGGAAACCAGATTCTTGTTGTACGGGGTTGTGACGATGGTGTCAGACCACAGCTGCGTGAAGGATCCCGTTCCGCTGTTGGCGTAGATGTACACGTTGTGTCCGTTCGGATTAGTGAATGCCAAGTCCACGGCACCGTCGCTGTTGTAGTCGGCCATGGTCATGGCCCAAGCAGGCGGTAACACTGATGGCACGTTCGTAAAGCCGCCATTGCCATTATTCAGTTCCACGGCTTCAGTCAACGTGTAGGCATCGCTCATGGTGATGCGGTCTAGGTCGCCGTCTTGGTCTACGTCAGAAAGCTCTACCACGCTGCTGCTAGCGCCGAATCTGGCACATTCGGTCATGTCGCCTGGATCGGTAAATACGCCAGAACCGTTGTTGAAGAACACACGGTCACAATTGGTGTCGTATGCGCCCACTACATCAATATCTCCATCTCCATCTACATCTCCGGCGGCAAAATCCTTAAATTGATTCGAGCGTCCATAGGTAGAATGCGAATAACTTCCAGCACCGTCATTGAGGTACAAATCCAGCTTTGCGGGCCCACCGTCTACATTGCCGACGGTGTAGTCTAAGTCTCCGTCTCCGTCGAAGTCGGCCATGATGACAGCAAGACTGCGGTTTGTCTCAGTGGTGCTGCTGAAAAGCGTGTAGTTGAACGGCAATGCGGTATACACGCGTCCGGTCAGCAGAACAAACAATGCCAGCAACGCTCCGGAACATGAGCCTGTGGCCAGCAATTCGTTACGCTTCGGGTGCTGCAAATACTGCGCCGGAGTATCGATAAACACATGTAGTCGATGCTGTTCAATGAGCCGTTGCCACTGTGCCAGAAGCGCTACGGCAATCACGGCGACCGAGAAAGTGAGCAACGCGTATTCCGGCGTCACAATTACTATGGCTGCCATGCTGGAAAACAACCACACCGTGCCTTCTGCCTGCGGCAAGACAAGGGCGGCCGATGCAGCGAACAATGCAACAGCAATCGCGCCGGTGACGAGGGATGAGCGATTCACGGAGATTGATGTGTCTTTTCAAGTATTCTATCACAAAAACGCCGTTTTTTCCATGCGGGTTTTTCAGGGATTACGCGCCGATGCGGCGGATGATTTCGCGATCTACAAATTCCTTATCGCGGCCGAATTTCAGGCGCGAAAGCTGCTTATAGGCTTCCACGGCTTTTGCATCTTTTGCATAGGTTGTTTCCAGCCAAGGTTTGGGAACCTCCATGGAGAACGGACGCGATGGCTGTCCGTCCACTGAAAGCTTGATGCAAGCCTTGAAGTTATCCAGGTTGACCAAGTCTTGTTCGCTGAACACCGGTGACAGCTCTTTGGCGCAGAATTCGGCGTCCTGCGGGCCGATTTTGTAGAGCATCATCGTGCCCACGTTACCGAAGACCGCGCTCTTTAAGTTTACCGCCCCGGAAAGCTTGCTGTCTTTTTCCAGCTGATCCAAATACTGGTGAGCGATAATCAGTCCCAAGCGGTACTTACGTGCTTCGGACAGGATGGACTCAATGGAGTCGGTGACGTAGTTCTGGAACTCGTCGATGTACAAGAAGAAGTCTTTACGCGCCTTGCTTTCCTGGCGCTGCCGACGCATGGCAGCTACCTGAATTTTGTTGACGATAATCATACCCAAGAGCTTGCTGTTCACGTCGCCGATGAGACCTTTTGAAAGGTTCATGAGCACGATCTTCTGGCCGTCCATCACTTCCTGGAAGTCGAAGGAACTCTTCACCTGCCCCACGATGTTACGAATGAGGGTGTTAGTGGTGAATTGTCCGAATTTTGCTGCGAAATAGGGGATCATTTCCTGCTTTTCGCGCTGGCCGGTGGAAGCCATCTGCTTGTCCCAGAAAGACTTTACGATGGGGTTCTTCACTTTCGCTACCTTATACTTTCCCCATTCGTCATCCGTAAACAGGCGCACCAAATCGGTAATGGCGCCGCCTTCGTCTTCGTCGGCCATGAGCGTGAGACAGCCGTTTCGGAAGTAGTCCTGGATACGCGGTCCGAAGATCTCCTCGCCGAACATCTTCACCATCATGTTCATGGCATCCAATGCGATAAGGTCGCGCTCTTCATCGGTCTTGCCTTCCAGCATGTTGAGGCCCATAGGGCGGGCGGTGTCTGCTGGGTTAAAGTAGATGATGTCGTCGGCTCTATCGCGTGGGATGTACGGGAATAGGTCTTCGATCAGCGAGCCGTGAGGATCCACTACGCAAATGCCTTTCTTTGCATGGAAGTCCTGCCTGGCCATGAGCTGAATGACCGAAGACTTTCCGGTACCCGTCTGACCGATGACGTAGAAGTGGCGGAAGCGGTCTTCGTTCTTCATGAAGATTTTCTTTCGTTCTCCGCGGTAGGTGTTGTATCCCAGGAATAATCCTTCTTCAGGGATGTTCTTCGGACACGGGGCGATTTTGAAGTTCTGCCACTTGATGGTGGATACCTTGTTGTACTTGATGTTCGGGAAGTGGAAGAAGCTTGCCAGCTCTCCGGTGCCAAGCAGGTATTTCGGCGTAAACCAACGCTGCCAGCGGGGACGCCCCGGATTGCGGCGGATAAACCGGTAAATGAGATCGGTGTTGGAATGGTATCGCGTGCGCTTGAAGCTGTTGCCACGCACATCGTTAAACTGCGAGAAGCTGCCAATAACCGTATCCAGCAGCATATTGGCGCGCTCCTGCGTTTCCGAAGATGCGACAATGCGAATGACGGCACGGAACCCCGGAGCGTTGGCTTTTTCGTCCATGGCTTTACTCATTTCTTCCACCATCTGCGTAATGCGCTCATTGCTGGAAGACTCACCGAATTGATCTTTGCCGTCGGTGGAGGTGAACATGTCGAACAACATGATCATCCACGACATGGGGTTCCACCATACAAAGCCCGAGCCTTTCTTTGGGTTCAGAAGTTTTTGGGCTTCCTTTTGCACCTTCTGTTGCCACTTTGGGAGCAGCGGCCTGAGCACAATTTGAATTGCGGCACCTTCGTTCTTGTTCAGCTTGGAGAAGGCGTTGGTAATGGCATTGAACGGGTCGCTCTTTAAGTGCTGGTACGTCTTGAACGGGTAGACGTACTTCTTGGAAGGCAGCAGGTACGTGGATGCCGTCACCGAATTCTTGGTGAAGATGTTGTAGTCCTCCACCTCGTCGATGACGGCGTCGGGATAGAACGAAGTGATTTGCTTCTCGATGATGGGGACGATGCGACGCGGGGCGACCAAGAAGATGAGAATTTCCCCGGCCAATGCGGCGTATTCAACCGAGAAGAACGGCGAACCTTTCCAATGACGTTCGATGCTGTTTTCCGCAAGGCTCCCCAGCGTTTGGTACAGGTGGTCCATGACGCCGAGCACCTCTTTAAAGTCCTTGCCGGTCGAGAATTGCTCGGATTCCTGCTCCTTGTCTTCCTTGCCTTCTTTTTTCGGCATGAGGATTTGTAGGAACACCAATTGCTTCTCGCGCTTGCGGTCTTCACGCCGGCGCATCATACGCAGTGCGTGCCGGGTACCGAAGTACCCTGCCGCCGCAATGCCGATGAGTGTCAGTAGTGTCTGCATCTTGTGCAGGTATATGGTAACACGCAACGTGTCTATCTCCCCAGCACCCCCCACCACGCCTCTCCCTGGGGCAGTACCTCTAGCGGCGTATCCGCCATCTCCGGTCCCAGCACGTCCGACAGCACCGTAATCAGCTGGCTCCACGTCAGTGCCTGGGCCTTGTTCGCCCCCGCCTTTCGCCATGCCTCCTCCTTCGGCACCCCGCTCAACTCGCTCAAGATCGCCGTGGACAGATCCGACAGAATTCCCTCGGCCTCCACGCGTCCCAGTACGCCCTCCTGCACGCGTGTGTAGAGAATGAACGACGCCAGCATCTTGCTGCCTTCGCCCAAGCTCACCACACCGCCGATGTCACGTGCGGGCTCCAGCGTCAGCTCCTTGGCAAACGTCACCGGCGACAGATCGAACTGCCGTACCGGACGCTGCATGCTGTGCACCACGCGCTGCACGTACCCCGGACCATCTGGCGTGTTAAACAGGCGGTCCGGTGCAAAGATGACGTTGGCGGTTCCTCCCTGACTCACGTCTACTCCTCCTCCGCCCGTCCGCAGCAGCGCTTCCTGGTAGCTCTCCAGCGGATGGCAGGTGAACTTCATGCCGATGTCGCTGAGCGCCGCCCACGTCACGGGCTTGCGTTCCCCGATGCCGATGATGCCGGCCCGGACACCGTACTCACCCGGCCGGCTTCCGGTCAGCAGCCAGCGGAAACGACCTTCTTCATCTTTCATTCCCAACGACAGCAGCAGGCTGAGTCGCTGGAACAACTGCCCTGGAGCGTTGGGGAGCACGTCGCTGCGCACAGCCAATGCCCGCGATCCATCCTGTACCAAACATGCGCGCCTGGCGCCTATCCCGGCTGCCTCCAGGTACGCCGGTAACCCTACCGGTTCCCACTGCTCTTCGTCGGCAGATGCGGTCATGGCTAATTTCCCTCCGGCAAACGCGGCCTTTACCAAGAGCTCGCTGGCTTCCGATGGCGTCATGCCGCCTGCCAGTGCGACTTCAAACCCCTTTGGCAGTACGCCGATCTTCTTGAGTGCGCCAAACACACCTGCCTCCTTGTCGCCCTCCAGGGCATCCGGCGGCAGTGCCACCTCTTCCCCGGTGACCGGCTCCAGCTTGAGTACCGCAGCCACCATCGCCATGGCCTCGCGCTTGGTAATGGGCGCCTCGGGATCTGCGACCAGCTCCTTGCCCGCACTGCGTCCAGCCGGCACGCCGGCAGCCAGGAGCGCATACACGCTGCTGCGCCAGCCGCTGCCCAATCCCTCGGGCACCGCCGCGTCATGCAGCACCGCCTGCGACCAGCCACGTTCCTTGGCGGCACTGCGCAGCTGCTGCTTTAACGCCTCGCCGCTCTTCTCCAGCTTCAAACACTGAGTACCCGTAAGCAGTTCGAAGAACTGTTTGCGGCTCACCAGTGGTCCTTGCAATCCTTCCTCGCCTACCAGCTTCTGCCCGTAGATCGTCTCCAGTCCGTTGAGCAACGCCTGGGCAAGGTCGGTCGTCCCGTCAGTCTCTACCGTACCCACCTGCAGGCATGGCTTGTATGAGGTCCCCACAAACTTCTGGCTGCGCACGCCCACCCACGCCTCCGCCTGTGCGCCACCTTCCACCGTTACGGAAATCCCGTCGGCCTGCACCATGGCAAAGCCGCTGAGCTTGCCGCCGGTTTCCACCGCACGTACGTGGTAGCTGCCCGCGGGAACAGCCAGGACGAATGCCCCCTGCGTATCGGTCACCACGCTGCGGCTGACGTCTTCTCCCCGGATGTCCGTTCCTTCCACCTCCACCCGTACCCCGCCAAACCCGCCGCGCTCGCCTTGTTCCTGCTTGCCGTTGCCGTTCACATCCACGAAGATCTTGCCTTTCAGCGTTCCTGTCGGCACTGCGTTCAGCTCCTCCGTCTGCGTATCGCCGTTGCTCCCCACGCCCAGCCAGTATCCAACGCCGCCACCCCCGCCAACGCTGCTGCTGCCACCCCCGCCGGTACTGCCGCCTGTGGTGCCGCCACCGCCTCCGCCAGACACGCTACAGTCTGCATTCACGGTTGTGGTTTGTTCAGTCGATTCGCCACTAGTGCGCAGTCCGCTATCTACCGTCCGCACTGCCCAGTAATACGCTTGGTCGCAGGAGACTCCGCGCAGGACGCGCTTCTTGGCATTGGAGCTTTTTTGCACCGTGTAATCCGGGCTGCCGGATACGTCTGAGAGAATCTGGTACCCACTCACTACATTTCCTACGCGGACTTGGTATTGCAACTGACGAGCGGGTGTTTCGGTATCCGACCCACTACCCCAGCGCAGCGTAAGGTCGGTGGTTGTGTAGTAGTAGACAGTAATGGTAACGGAATCCACACGCGCAGTTGTTGTACTTCCTAGGTAGACATTCTTTGCCGCAATTGCTGCGCCGAATGAAGCGCTGTTTACATCAGTTGGAGTTAATGGCAATTGCCAGCGGTCATTTTGGCCGCCATAGGTGACCGTGGAGTCGAAACCTGCGTTATACCAGTCGGTAGCCACCGCCTTGTTTTCCCCCTGCACGATGCCTGTTTTGAGCAGTTGTACCGCTGCATCGCGAATTGCAGAACCACCCGTAGAACCGCGCCTCCACGCAACCGATATACCGGCGATATTGGCGTTGGTTGGAATAGCGAACGAAAAATTGCTTGCAAGTATGTAGTGACTTGTCTCCGGGTGACTAAGCAGAACAGTTGCATACGTCGAGTCAGTAGACGTGATATTCGATGTGCCCGTCCACGCAATAGTTCCTGTGCCGGCATAATCGCTGCCCAGCAATGGGTTTGTGGTTGCAGTCACCGAGCTGCTGCCGGTGTTGCTTGTGACGGTAAAGTTCGAAGACGGTGCAAACGGCGTGGCATTGGCAAGCGTGGCAGACTGGTCGCTTACGTAGAAGCGGTTGTTTCCGCCACTTGTACATACGGTGTTGTAGTTGCCCACCGCGGTGTCCAAATCGCCGTCATTATCCAGGTCTCCTACCGCAACGCTCTGAGAACAGTCCCCCGGCTCCGTCGGCGCGCCGTTTAACGTAAATGTTCCGCCGCCAAGATTCAGCCAGACTGCATTCGCGCCGTTAATCGCCGCCGGATCGGCAAGTCCAAAGTACACATCGCTATCTCCGTCGTTATCCATGTCGCCGACTGCCAGGCTGCGCGCATCGCCAAATGACGATCCAAATTGCCCCCACGTTGTAAACAAGCCTCCGCCGATATTCACGGAGCTCTCAATCATTGCGCCACTGGCGAACAGAATGTCCAACGTTCCGTTATTGTCGATATCGGTCAACGCCATATCGGTGACATCGCTGCCGGTTTTGCGGGTGCTGCTTACGTTCATGCCGCCGGTGCCGCTGTTGAGATACACACGTAGTTGCGGGCTATTGAGCGTATTCACTACGACATCGGTGTATCCGTCGCCGTTTACGTCTCCGGACGCCATTTTGTTGCAATCCGTAAGTGTAGATGCGTTTACCGACGTAAATGTTCCGTTGCCGTTGCCGCCTAATAGTACGCTGTTGGAGCTGCCGGATGCCGGGCAGCCCAAAATGTCGAGCTTGCCGTCGGCGGTGAAGTCCGCCAGCGCAAAATCCAGCATTGTCACCATGGGTGACGGTACGAATGTCGTTTCGGTAAAACTGCCGCCTCCTCCGTTGATAAACACGTGGAACGTCGTAACCGTGAGAGGAACACGTTGCGTAATCATGTCGATAAGCCCGTCGTTGTTTACATCTCCCAGTCGCATGCGCGTAAACGTATCCGATGATCCAAAACTTGGAGCGACCAGCGAGAAGTTTGCCGATCCGTCGTTGGAGTAAAAATCGGCCTTCTCTGTGCTGGTCATGCTTTCCTCATTGGCTGCAACTACGTCTAAATCGCCGTCGCCGTCGTAGTCGAAGATCAGCACGTTCTTCGTGCGCTTTGCTTCGGTAGTTGTTCCGTGGAGCGATAACGACATGATGGCATACGCAATACCTGCGAATTGAGCGCACAGAATTACCAGGGCTAGGCTCAGCATGCCTGTATGACACAATTCCCAGCGATGCGCGCCATGTTTTGCGGCACGGACAATGCTTGCCACTTTGCGCCATTGCAGGCCCAGGGCACAGAGTATGTTTATTGCCCCCAGGGCAAGCAGCAGGTACCCGTCGTTTCCGGACACGGCCAGCCACAAAGCATGCGCAAATCTGGCGCTCTCGGCATGCTGCGATGCCCATGCTGCTGCGAGCAAGGCGGCAACAATAACCAATGGCAGGCGTCCAGTGCGCATAAATCTCTTGATTATAGCACAAAAACGCTTTGCGTACAACACGCGCATGGCTCTGGTGAGCCGCTTATGCCTTCTTCAAGAGTCGCGCTACCATTTCCATCAGCGACTTGATCGTCATGTCTTTCTTCACGAAGTAATCATCCACTTTCAGCGCCATGCCGCGGTCGCGGTTGGCTTGATCGGCGAAGTTGGTCAGAATTATCACCGGAAAGCCGCGTTTTTCGGGTGGCAGCTTCTCCAATACACCAAAGCCGTCGAGTACAGGCATATTGATATCCAGAAGCATCAAATCCGGTTTTTGTGCCTCTATAAGTGCCAAGGCCTCCTGACCGTTGCTTGCAGTGCGCACGCTGTACACGCCGGGATCGAACTTCCGCAAGTATAAGTCGCGCAAGACGGTGTCATCTTCTGCAATAAGCACGTTGTATGTAGCCATAAGGTACATTCTACCGTACTTGAGCCAGAAAGTGAAGCACGCTTGAAAAAAAGCCCGGGTGATCCGGGCTTTTTTCTTAGGCTGCAGAGGGTATTACACAGCTACGCGTACGTAGGCAGTGACATTCGCCTTGCCAAGCATCTTGCCGACGGTCTGGTTCTGATCCTTGACGAACGGCTGGGTGAGCAATGCGTTCTCTTCGCGGAACTTCTTCTCCTTGCCGAGCATGATCTTCTCAATAATTTCGGCAGGCTTCTTCTCTTTTGCAAGCTGCTCCTTCCAGATTTCGCGCTCCTGCGCCACGGCAGCAGCGTCGACTTCCTCGGGCTTTACGTAGGTCGGGTTCATGGCTGCGGCGTGCATGGAGGCATCTGTTGCCTGCAGCACGGTGCCGCCGTCCAATCCTACGACAACGCCGATCTTGCGGTTGCTGTGCACGTAGGTGCCGACTACTGCGGCTTCTACCAGTTTGTTGCTGCCAACGGAAACGTTCTCGCCCAGCTCCAGCACGGCTGCCGGAACCTTCTCTTTGGCGAAGGTGTCAAACCCTGCTTGTCCTTTGTCGTGCAAGGTTTTGGCCAACTCCTGGCCCAACTTGAGGAAGGGTTCGGAGCGGGCGACGAAGTCGGTTTCGCACTTTACGAAGACTACGCCAGCCTTCTTGTCGGAAGCAGCGATGAACACGCCGCCTTCGTTCTGGGTACGGTCGGCCTTCTTCACTGCCTGGGCCTGGCCTTTCTTACGAAGGATTTCAATAGCTTTGTCGGTGTCGCCCTTTGCTTCTTCCAGGGCGTTCTTAGCATCTAAGATGCCTGCACCCGTGCGGGCGCGGAGTTCTGCAACTTGTGCGGGAGTGATAGCCATGATGGCAGATGGGGAAAGCAGGTAGGGGAGTCCTTACGCGTCCTTGTCCTCGTTCTTGGCGGCTTTGTCGGCTGCAAGTTCGGCTTGGATTGTCCTGAGAACCAGGGCAATGGAGCGAACGGCATCGTCGTTGGCCGGAATGAAGACCTTGAATGCATCGGGGTCGGCGTTGCTGTCGCAAATCCCGTACACCGGCAGGCCGATTTTGCGGGCCTCCAATACGGCGACGCGATCGCGAACGGCATCCACAACGAACATTGCATCTGGCAAACCGGTCATGCCGGCGACACCCGACAGTGCTGCATCCAGTTTGGCAAGCTCCTTGCGCTTCTGGGTTTGCTCCTTCTTGGTGTACTTCTCAATTTCGCCGGTGCGGAACGAGTTCTGCAAATCGAGATAGTAGCGAATGCGGTGCTTGAGCGTCGTCCAGTTGGTGAGCAGTCCAGGAACCCACTTCTTGGTGACCACCGGCTGGCCGGTAGCGCGCGACAGTTCCTCGATTGGCTGCAGCGATTGCAACTTGGTGGAGACGAACAAAATGGTCTTGCCGGTCTTCTGCAGGGCCTTCAATTCGGAGCAGGTCTTCTCGAGTGCCTTGCGGGTCTTGGCAATATCGAAAATGTGCACCCCGCGGCGTACGCCGAAGAGGTACTGCTTCATTTTGGGGTTCCACTTTTCCTTGCGGTGGCCGAAGTGGCATGCGGCTTGGACGAGTTCTTTTTCTGACGGAATCGCCATGGAAGAAAGGGGGGGGGAAACGAGCATGGGCATGACGCGCGATGCACTGCTCTGTATGATGATTGGTCCTTGGGTTCAGACTCCCGACGTCTTCTCGCCGAGCGCGGAGGATCCTCCTTTCGGAGTCAGGACCGCAGCGATCGATCGGGAGCGAGCCATCCCGCCGAAGCGGGTTGGTAGGGCTTTTATACAGGCCTTTGGCTATCTGGGCAAGGGTTGCTTGCTACTCCTGTGCAGTGTCATCGTCTTTGCTTGCAAGCATCAGGGCGATGGTTGCAGCGCACCACTGGCCGAGTTGGCTTAAATCCGACTCGACTTGCGGTTGCTTGGGCAATTTCTCGGGTTGTTCCCAGGGGCGTGCCGGCGTCTTGTGCAGGCCGTTGGAACGATTGGGGACGGCTAGGCCGCCGCGCTTGAAGAAGTTGGACATAGAGGCAATGGAAATGAGGTGAGCACTGTAAATGCTGGTGTTGAAGAGTCAAGAAAAACAAGGTCTACTCATAACAGGTGGTCAAGAAAACGGTTTTCATGACGTATTCCCTGCATTCTTCTAAACCTTAGCCAGAGCCAAAAAATGCAGCTATGCCAGCTTTGCAATCAGCTCGGCAATGCTCACGCGCTCCTGCTTGAGCGTGTCGCGGTCGCGAATGGTGACAGTGTCAGCTTCACCCTGTGCTGCGTCTTCGCCCAGCGTACCAAAGTCCACGGTTATACACTTGGGCGTACCAACTTCGTCCTGGCGGCGATAGCGTTTACCAATGCTTCCCGTGACGTCGAAGTCGACCGTAAGATCGGTTTCCTGAACAATTTTTTGATACAGGGTTTGTGCCTTGGCTACAAGGTGCTCCTTCTTGGATAGCGGAAGAATTGCAACGTCCACTGGTGCCATCTTCTTTGCGAATTTGAGCACCGTGCGAGTGTCATCTTCGGCTACCTTCTCTTCGGCGTATGCTTCCAGGAGCAATGCCAGCACCGTGCGGGTGAGACCGAATGTCGGTTCCACCACAAACGGCAGGAACTTCCTCTTCGGGTCGTCGGGGTCGGTGTACTGTAAGTCCTGGCCGGAGAACTTCTCGTGCTGGCGTAAATCGAAATCCGATCGATTGGCCAGGCCATAGAGCTCGCCCCAACCCCACGGGTAGTTGTATTCGATATCGATGGTTCGGCTGGAGTAGTGCGAGAGTTCTTCCTTGGTGTGCTCGCGCACGCGCAAGCGATCCGGATGCAGGCCGATATCCAGGCACCACTGCCACATGGCGTTTTTCCACTTTTCGAAGTGCTCACCTTCGGTTCCAGGCTCGATGAAGTACTCAATTTCCATCTGTTGGAACTCGCGGGTGCGGAACGTGAAGTTGCCCGGCGTGATTTCGTTTCGAAACACGGTACCCACCTGCGCAATGCCGAATGGCAGGCGTTTGCGCATAGAGCCGGCGATACTCTTAAAATCCACGAACATACCCTGTGCCGTTTCGGGCCGCAGGTAGATGTCGTTCCCTTCGCCTTCCACCACACCCTGCTCGGTTTTGAACATCAGGCTGAATTTCTTGGCAACGGTCCAGTCTACACTCTTGCAGTTGGGGCAGCCGATTTTCTCGGCCATGAGCATGGGCTGCACCTGCTCCAGCTTCAGAATGGCTGCGGCCTCCACGCCCAATTTCTCCTCGATCAGCTTATCGCCGCGGAAGCGCTGCTTGCATTTCTTGCAGTCTACAAGCGGGTCGCCGAAGTTGCTGACGTGCCCGCTGGCCTCCCAGACCTTGGGGTTCATGAGAATGCCGCTCTCTAGGCCGACCATATCCTGTCGACTGCGCACGAAGCGGCTCCACCACAGGCGCTGGACGCGGTTTTTCAGCTCCAATCCAAGCGGGCCGTAATCCCACGTGTTGGCAAGACCGCCGTAAATGTCGGAACCTGGGAAGACAAAGCCGCGGCGCTTGCAGAGGGAGACGATCTGGTCGAGGGTGGTGGCGGGCAAAGTGAAGGGGAGTGAGGCGATACAGAGCATAGCAGCGTGGTGGAAGTCAAAGAAGTCAAAGAGTCCAAGGAGTCCAAGGAAAAACAAAACACACTACATGAATTCTCATCGTCTAGAGTTCGGCATCTGCTTTCATACAAGCCAAAAATCTGGTATACTAGACTGAACGTACAAACACAAATTCATGCCTCCGGAAAGCCGTGAACCCTTGAACGAATCGCAGGCAGCCTCGCTAAGTGTAAACCTTCCCGAGCGTCCCGCAGTGGGCCTGTCATATGCCGACCAACAAAACAAGGAACTCAACGCAGCGGTCACCCGGTACCGCAGGGCAGTCGAGGACGCATCGGTATTTCCGCTGACCGATGAAGCCAAGTTGGCGCTGCGGATGATCGCCGATATGGGCCCACGCCACTATGAGGCCATCAGCCGCAAGTACGAAAAAATTCGTGTATTAGTCGCCGCGTGCGAACGCAATATCGCGACGTCGCAGGCGGCGCTGAAGAAAACAAGCCAAGAACTGGAGGAGTTGGGCAAGCCGTTTGGTTTACTAGAGGAACTGATGGGACGGCGCACGCAAATCACCAAGACTGGCGTGGCCGAAGCGAACCGCGTCGTCGATCTTCAAAACAGGAAAGCGGCCATCGAGGCGCTGGCTAGCGAATCGGTTTCTATCGACTTCGCGCTGGCCCAATTGGAGCAGTTTGCGTCTGCAGCGGCGACCATTCCCTACGATTTTTTGGCCGCCGACAAGGCATACAAGAACCTGAACCGCAGGGCCGACAAGTGGGAGCAGGGGATCGACGGCCTCGACCAGGCAGTGGGTATGATTAGCAAGGCCATTCCGTGGGGGCCTGAAACGTACATCGTTATGAAGTCGGTGGGCGGCATGCTTGGCGGGACTAGCTACCAGGAAACCATGGAGAAAAATGTTCGCCAATACCTGGAAATTCGGCTTGGCAAAGGCGCGCGCGTTGCGCTTGCTGGCGCCGAACACCACGACGAAATTCTGCCGGTGCTAAGGGAGTCCGACAAGTTGGCAGAAGTCATGCCCGAGTTGGTAGTGCTGCTCGAGGAGGCCGCCCCAGCCGCCGCTGAAGAGGCCGAGAACAACGCCTCGTTTCTGACCAAGAAAATCATGAAAGGCTTCATCACGCGTAAGTTCCCGAAACTCGCGGCAACCAAGGGAATGATCGAAGACTTGGTCGACGGAGCGTCGGTTACCGATGCCGCTGCCAACAACCGCCGAAACCTCCTGCGGGCAACGAAAAAGAACAGCCCGGTCGTCAAACAAACCACAAACGTCGCGGTAGACGCGGCTGCCGACAAACTGCAGACCACCGACTATAAAATCGAAGCGTTTCGCAAGCAGATGAAGGCAAAGCTGGCCGAGAGCGGTCTGGACCCGGTATTGCAGGCAGAAATAGAGCAGACGCTAGTCGAGACGCTGCAGGAGCGTCTTGAAGCCGTAGGACAGCAGCGGTAAGCCGCATCACATCGCATCCTGCCAGTTAGCGCTGTGATCATTTCTTTATCTGAAGCCAAAAATCTGGTATACTACACGGATTTATATCCACGCATGCCAGTTCTCCTTGCCATCGGCATTGCCATAGCAGCCTTCGTGCTCATACGGCTGTGGAGCGGAGCCATGAACGTGTCTTCCATAGAAAACCAGTCTCTGGCCGACGTGGAAAGCAAGCATCCGTATCTGCCGGGCATCAAAATGATGATTGGCGCGCTGCTTGCCACCGGTGTCGTCATCTTCCTGTCCATGTGGTACGGCAAGACGCCGGTCTTTGCAGACGTTGTGGATACGTCCACGGCGTACCGTTCACTGCTTGTCTTCCTGTTTATCGTCGGTTTTGGCATCTTCGATCAGGCCCGCTGGCATGGTTCCAAAGACCGGTACCGGTACTTCTTCGCGTTCGTGCTTGGCACCATCGTCACCTGGATTCTCATCGCCTTCAAGCGTGTATTGTTCGAGACGGGTATTCAACAAGACCCATTCCTGGGGGCTCTTGGCGTGGTGTGCGTTGTCGTTGGGTGGAAGTTCCTGTTCGGGCCGTGGAGTGCCAGCATCAAATCCACGGTACTCGGGACGTTCATCTTCTGGGTTGCGTATGCCATTTTACGCCACAAGGAAGCCGAGGAGCTGCTTGCCACCGCCATGGCTGCCATTGTCGCCATGGTGCCGGTCGTTATTTGGTGCAAGTTGTTCCTGTCGTACCACAAGCAGCGCCTAAGCTACGTATCGCTGGCGTTCTTTGCCGGCATGCTGTCTACGGCGCCGATCCTGTTTTACCACGAGTTGATGACGCGCTCGATCCAGCTGAACTTTTTCCTGTTCAAGATTACACCGCTCAGCTTCGGCAGCAGCTCCAACGCGTTCGTGCGTAATACGTTGCTCAGCGGAGAGGCAGGCAAGACAACCACCGCGGTCGTGCTGACCACGCTCATTACCTACATGATCGTGGGAGTCATTGAGGAGGTAAGCAAGTACTGGGTGCTGCGTCACAGCAGCAAATCGTTCTTCCGTTCCATCGACGATGTCATGCAGCTTGCCATCATTGTGGCGATCGGTTTTGCCTTTGCGGAAAACCTCATCAACCCCACCTACTTCGTCGGCTTTGTTCGGAACTACTTGATCCGGCCCGACACCCCCATGTGGGGCGTATTTATCGGCAACGTAGTCGGACGCGCCGTACTCACCAACATGGTGCATATTCTCTCCACTGGCGTGCTGGGGTACTTTTTCGGCTTGGCGTTTTTCGCTTCCCCGTTGCTGCGCGACCAGTTTGCCCAGGGCAACGTGCATCCGGTAATCAATGCGGTTCGCAAGCTGTTGGACTTACGAACTGAAGCCGTCTACGGCAAGTTCCAGATGATCGTGGGCTTGAGTGTATCCATCATTCTCCATGGGTTGTTCGACTTCACAGTTACATTGCCGGATGTGCTGCCCGGAAACCCCGCGACAATTGGCGCTCTCATCGGAGCCGATCAGCATTCGTTCTTAAACGGTATCGCCATCACCTTGGTGCCGGCGGTGTTGTACGTTGTGGGCGGACTGTGGCTGCTTGTCTACTTGTTTGCCCGTAAAGAGGATATGAAGGAGTTTGGAACAGTGGTGGAAACACAGGCGTTCGTGCAGTAGAAGTACGCAAGCCTCATGGGTTGTCTTGCCGACACCCAGCGCGTACCATGCCGATACTCCGCTGTATTTGGCAGCGGCTTTCTCCCCGCTGCTATGTCGTTGCGCAAGTCTTTGGCATCCGCCGTCACCGCTGTACTACTGGTCTCTCCGCTCTCTGCATTCGCAGCACAGCGCGCGGTTACCGATATCGTTAACGTATCGGCTCAAACCGTTTCCCGCATGGACTTTTTAAGCTGGGCTACAGAGGTCACAGGCATTCGTAAGAGCGACGACTGCAAACTGCCGTACAAGCGCTACCCCAAGGGTCGCAAGTCAACATTGTGCTTGGCGCTGAATTCCGGCGCCTTGGACGCCTTCGGCAAACAGACCGCGGAGTTTGACTTGGGGAAGCCCATTACCCGAGGCGAGGCCGTGGATGTGCTGACACAGCTCATCGGCAAGCGCAAGACGGCTGACGTTTCCGCATTCAAAGACGTGCGCACAACCCGCCAGAAGCAGGCGGTGATGAATGCCATTGCACTGAAGTGGATGGTGCCGCAAAGCGCCACGCTGTTTGGCTACGGCGATCTGCTGGGCGGTACCGAGGCATCGTCGCTGTTGCAGGCTGCGTCCGGCAGCTTGCCGCTGCAGATTACGGTGCGTTTCAACCAAATCAACACCAGCTCTTCGGCAGATTTGCCAAAGCAGGAGCTTATGGAGGCGGTGTGGGCCATTATTCAGCGCGACTACCTCCGCAACGACAAGGTGGATTCGGACGAGGCGGCCTACAGCGCAATCGAGGGAATGGTGAAGGAGCTCAACGACCCGTACACCACCTTCATGCGCCCGGTGAACGCCACCGAATTCAGCTCCGGAATCAAGGGCGAGGTAAGCGGAATCGGCGCCCATGTCGAAGAGAAGGCCGGCGTGGTGATTGTTGTTGCCCCGCTGCCCGGTTCGCCAGCCGAACGCGCCGGTATTTTGTCCGGCGATGAGATCATCGAGGCGGATGGCCATGCGCTTACAGGCATCGGATTGGAAAAGGCTGTCAGCTTCATTCGCGGCGAGAAGGGCAGCTTCGTGAACTTGAAAATCCGCCGCAGCGGCGTGGAAATTTCCATCCGCGTGCAACGCGACCTCATCTCCATCCCGGAAATTCAGGTGAAGTGGCAGGGTGATATTGCCGTTGTTCAGTTGTTGCAGTTTGGCGAAACGACCGAGCGCCAGGTGCGCAGCGTCTTTACCGACATCGCAAAGAAGAATCCCAAGGGCATCGTGTTGGATTTGCGTAACAACCCAGGTGGGCTCCTCAGTGCTGCGGACATCGTGGTCAGCAACTTCGTGCCGGCGAACAGCGTTGTCACGCAGGTGCGCGAGCGCAGCAAAACGCGCGACGAACGCACTGCACAGGAGCCGACGATCGCCAGCACCGTAAAGATGGTGGTGCTAGTCAATAAGGGTTCCGCAAGCGCCTCTGAAATCGTTGCTGGCGCGCTCAAGGACTACAAGCGTGCAACCATCGTAGGCGAGCAGACCTTCGGCAAGGGAAGCGTGCAAGAGGTCATCTCCTTCGGCGGCGGCGAGGCGCTCAAGTTGACGGTGGCTACCTACGTTACGCCAAATGGAAACGAGGTGGACGGCATAGGCATTGCACCGGATATTGTGGTTCCCACTGACGATCGTGACAGCCAGTTGCAGCGTGCCTTGGATCTTCTGCGTTAAAGATCGTAATAAGGAAATCAATGTGCACCCTCATTCTCGCTTCGGCCAGTCCTCAGCGTAAAACGCTACTATCCGGACTTGGCCTGCAGTACCGCGTGGTGCCAAGCCGTGTGGATGAAGAGGCATGCGACGTTGCAGATCCCGTGGAGCGTGCGGCCGTGCTTGCACGACTGAAGGCGGAAGACGTTGCCGCACGCGAGCCGGGCTGCTTCGTGATCGGTTGTGACACGCTGGTGGTAGATGCCACCGGCCATCGACTGGAGAAGCCGGTAGATGAAGCCGATGCCCGCCGTATGCTCAAACTCCACTCCGGCACGTGTTCGGTGGTGCATTCGGGTCTATGCGTGCTCGATCCGTTAGGGAACAAGGCCGAGGAAGTCTCCAGTTCCAAGGTGTGGTTTAAGACGCTGTCCCAGCAAGAAATGGACTGGTGGATTGCTACCGGCCAGTGGCGGGATCGTTCGGGAGGGTTTCAGATCGACGGCCAGGGACAGCTGATGATCGAGCGTATCGATGGCGACTGGACAAGTATCGTCGGCTTACCGGTGTTCTTGTTGGGCCAGCTACTCAGGCGTTTGCAATTCGATGGTCTCTAAAATTCGCAAACATGGAATCCGGGAGTCCGTGGAATCCGTTACAACGAAAAAGCTGTTAGTACCAAGAACCATCGGTGGTTCTACTACATGTTCGAGTAGAACTGGTTCTTCTTGTTCTGGGCGCGGAAACCCTCGCGCTTTAACGCGCGGATGCGCTGCAGACGGCGCGTGAGGGCCTTCTTGCGGTACTTGCGGTCGCGCAGCACCTTTACAAAACGGGCCTCTTGCACCTGCTTCTTAAAGCGGCTCTGCAAGCGGTCATTGGATTCTTCGCCTCTTTTGATAGCGTAAACGGCCATAAAGCTGACGTAGCTTAGGGGAGAGAGGCAGGGCGTGCAAGGGGTTCTTGGAAGGACTCCGACAATCCAGGGTTCCCTGGATTCCAATTGACGAGAATAGTATTCGTAAATGTCAATTTAATGCCTATGGCTTTGCAGCACATCCGGCCAGGCAATAAGGGGCATGTCTTTGTGCTCATCGAGATTCTGAATCGCTTCGATGATGCGCTTTGCCAACTGGACGTTGGTGATAAGCGGAATGCCGCGGTCGGTGGCTATGCGTCGAATGAAGTAGCCGTCGGTCTTCTCGGTGGAAGACGCATGCTGCGGAATGTTGATGACCAAATCCACGCGCTTGCTTTCCAAGTACTCGCGGATATTTGGACTGCGAGGTTCGGAAATTTTGTAGAGCAAAGCGCTCTTTAAGCCCCGCGAGGCAAGGAACTCGTGGGTGCGGCCGGTGCAGAAGAGTGAGAAGCCCATCTTTTCCAGTGCCGCAATGGCGGGCAGCATGTCGACTTTATCCTCCAGTTTGCCAATGGTAATGAGAATGTTCTTGCGCGGCATTTGGAAGCCGATCGCCTTGAGCGACGTCAGCAACGCCTGTTCCACGTTGGCTCCAAAGCAGGCTACTTCTCCTGTGCTGGCCATTTCCACTCCCAAGCGCGGGTCGGCTCCTTTTAAGCGGCTGAAGCTGAACTGTGCGGCCTTCACGCCTACGTGGTCTAGGTCCAGCGTCTGGTAGCGAATATTGGTGTCGGCGCGCTTGAGCAGTGCCTGGGTGGCAATCTTGGCAAAGTTCACGCCGGTCACTTTGCTAGCAAACGGGAACGATCGGCTGGCGCGCAAGTTGCACTCAATGACCAGCAGGCGGTTGTTCTTTGCAAGGAACTGGATGTTGAACGGCCCGGAGATATCCAGTGCGCTGGCGATACCCTTTGCAATCACCTTTATCTTGCGGAACGTCTCGATGTTCACGCGCTGCGGCGGTAGCACGATGGTGGCATCGCCGCTGTGGACGCCTGCGTTCTCCACGTGCTCGCCGATGGCGTATAAGAGCAGCTTTCCGTTTTGCGCAACGCCGTCGAACTCAATTTCCTTGGCACCTTCTTCAAACTTGGAGATTACTACCGGAGCCTCCTTGGAAAGTTTGGTGGCGTCGTCTAAGTATCCGCGCAGATCTTCTTCGTCGTGCACTACCGCCATGGCAGCGCCGGAAAGTACGTAACTTGGACGCACGATGACCGGGTAGCCCACCTTGCGCGCAAACTGCTTGGCAGAGGTCATGTCGGCGAATTCCTTCCATTCCGGCTGGCGGATGCCCAGCGTATCCAACAGTGCCGAGAATTTGTGACGATCTTCGGCCTGGTCGATGTTCTTTGGGGCGGTACCCAAAATCGGTACGCCTGCCGCAGCCAACTTGGGCGCGAGGGAGTTGGGGATTTGCCCTCCCATGGAGACCACCACGCCGACAGGTTTGAGTAAGCGCAAAATGTCCATGACGCGCTCGAAGGAAAGCTCTTCGAAGAACAGCACGTCGCATTCGTCGTAGTCGGTGCTGACAGTCTCGGGATTGCTGTTGATCATGGTGACTTCGTACCCCTGCTCTTGCAATTCGTGCACTGCTTGGACGCAGCACCAGTCGAATTCCACCGACGAGCCGATGGAGTACGGACCGCCGCCAAGCACTACCACGCGGTCTTTCTTCTTAGTTGCATCAAAATTCACGTCGGGCTGCACCGCATTGTAGGTGGCAAACAGGTAGTTGGTTTGCGCCGGGAATTCGCCGGCGAGCGTATCGATTTGCTTAATCGTCGGTGCAAGGCCTGCCTGCACGCGCTGCTCGGTGACCTCGGCTACTTTGGCATCGCGAATGGATGCAATGGATGCATCCGAGAAGCCGGCACGTTTGGCCTCGAGCAACAGGTCGTTTGGCAGTTGCTTCGCTTTGCCTTGGAACAAGCGGTTTCGAATGCGGGCACAGTGCTGCAGACGCTGCAGGAACCAGCGGTCGATGCCGGTTTGCTTGTTGATTTCCTCCGGTGTCCATTCCTGCGCCAGCGCCTCGGCAATTGCAAACAGGCGTCGGGGACTTGGCAGCTTTACCTCTTTAGCCAAATCCTTGCGCGAAAGCTTGGTGGGAATCGGATACAGGCCATCGGCTCCGATGTTCAGCATGCGCACAGCTTTCTGAATTGCCTCTTCAAAGTTCCTGCCGAGTGCCATCACTTCGCCCACAGATTTCATTTCACTGGTGATTTCCTCGCTCACGAAGGAGAACTTCTGCAAATCCCAACGTGGTACTTTTACCGCCACGTAGTCCAGCGACGGCTCGAAGTCGGCGCAGGTGACGCGGGTGATGGAGTTCTTCAGTTGCGGCAGTGTGTATCCCAGTGCCAATTTGGCCGCTACAAACGCCAGGGGATATCCGGTTGCCTTGGAAGCAAGCGCCGACGAACGGCTTAAGCGAGCGTTTACTTCAATCACGCGGTACGTGCGGCTCTTTGGGTCCAATGCGTACTGAATGTTGCATTCGCCAACGATTCCCATGTGGCGAATGACTTTCAGCGCAATGTTGCGCAGCATTTGATACTCCTCATTATCCAGCGTCTGACTTGGCGCAATGACGATAGACTCCCCGGTGTGAATGCCCAGCGGGTCGAAGTTTTCCATGTTGCACACCGTGATGCAGTTATCGGCCTTGTCACGCACGACCTCGTATTCGATTTCCTTCCATCCGGTTAAATCTTCCTCCACCAGCACCTGGTGCGATTCCACGAATGCGACTTTCAGGAGTTCCTTCAGTTGCTCGTCGTTTGCAGCTCTGCCGCTGCCCTTGCCTCCCAGCGCGAACCCGGCTCTGACAATAAGCGGGAAGCTGATCTTGCGTGCTGCTTCCAGAGCCGATTCCATGCTCTCGCATGCAAAGGAGCGCGGCACATCGATGCCGATGCTCTTAAGCTCCGCATTGAAGAGGGCGCGATCTTCGGTTTTGCGAATCGCGTCCACCGATGTGCCAAGCACGCGGATGCCGTACTTTTTCAAGATGCCCAAGTCATGCAGCTTCAGCCCGCAGTTCAGTGCGGTTTGTCCGCCGAAGCTCAGTGCAATTGCCTGTGGCTGCTCCAGTTGAATGACTTGCTCCACGAATTCCGGCTGCACCGGAACAAAGTACACGCGGTCGGCAAGCTTCCAGCTGGTTTGGTTCGTTGCGATGTTCGGATTGATCAGCACCACGCGCTTTCCTTCCTCTTTAAATGCTTTAATCGCTTGGCTTCCGGAGTAGTCGAATTCGCCGGCTTCACCGATTTTCAGTGCCCCGGAACCGAGCAGGAGGATGGTTTCTTGCATAGGGTTTTTTGGAAAATCGCCACCCCTGTCCGTTTCGGACACCGGGGTGCCGGTGTGGGCGGCGTTATTCATGTCGCGCCGGATCGTAGCCGCACCCAGATCGTACTGCAACACACTTTTTTTGTTCGCCGCGAGACTTGTATATATTTATATACATTTCATTGTTATGCGATTTTTACATGTATCGGTCAATAATCCGATGGGCTATTTTTTGGTATACTGAAGAGATTCTTCGCACACAAACACCCATGTATTTCCAACTTTCAAGGTTGCGCGTGTATCCCGCTGCGGTTGTCCTTACCGCGGTCATGGGCAGCGTGTTTTCCCCCGTGAGCGCCAACTACGCCAACCAGGAGCCGTATCAACAGGAGTTCGTCGTCACTGCCTACTACTCGCCGCTGCCCGACCAGTGTTGCTACTTCCGCGGAAGTTACGAGGAGGAAAAAATGTTCAACGGGGAGGGCGTTCGCGGCGCAGATGGAACAGCGGTATACCCAGGCATGCTCGCGGCACCCCCCTCGTATGCGTTTGGCACAGTCATCGATTTGCACGGTATCGGTATTGGCATGGTGCATGACCGTGGCGGCCGTATCATCGAGTGGGACAATGGCTACCATCGCGTAGATATTTGGATGGGGGAAGGCGAGGAGGGCCTCGCGCGGGCCATGGAGTGGGGCGTGCGTCGCGTCACGGGAACCGTGTATCCGGCGGGAGTGAAAGCTCCGGCCGAAAACATGGTTCTTGCCAATTTCCCTTCGGGCAATGCGGCCATAGCTGCGCTGACCAAATCCGACGATATCGATTTGCTTTCGGGTTTGAAGCTGGATGACCAGCGGTATGGAGTTCGCGTGCTACAGCAATACCTGGCTGATCTGGGGTACTTAGATCACCAAGTTACCGGTTTGTTTGGCCCCGCTACGCGCGATGCACTGGGGGCTTTCCAGCAATCCATGGGCCTTACCGGCGATGGATCCGCGACTGACGATCGCACCGCAGCCGCGCTGGTTGCGGCACTTCAGGTGCAGCGTGGACGCACGCCTGCACTGGTGCCTGGTTTGGCACTGGGCAGCGAAGGTGCCGATGTCCGGCTGGCGCAAAAAGTGCTGCGTTACGTCGGCGTGTATCGGGGGCGCACCGATGGCAAGTTCGATGAAGATCTTCGTATTGCAGTAGTTGCTTTCCAGCGCCAGAAGAAGCTCATTGCTGACGAGGGTTCGCCTGGTGCCGGGCGCATAGGGCCAATCACCATTGCTGCCCTTACCGATGCCTGGCGCGCCAAGCAGGCTTCCGTAAAAATGAACGCCGTCCTGCATAAACTTCAGGTAACCAAACGCGTGCGAGAGGAGGGTCTGCCAAACGGCACGCTGGTTGTGGGAAGTCGTGGAGCGCAGGTGAAGCAGTTGCAACGGTTGCTTTCACAACTTGGCTACTTCAATGCAAAGGAGCTCAGTTCCACGTTCGGAGCCAAGACCAAAACCGCGTTACTCAAATACCAACTGGACAAAAAGATCGTATCCGGGAGTGATGCGCATGGTGCCGGCGTGTACGGTCCAACCACCCGTAAGCTCATGATGGCCGATGCCATCAACGCGGAGTGGAGGCGCGTGCGAGGGTCCGGACTATAGGTCCTGACGATGTTCGGGTACGTGCTATACTTGCCGCCCAATGATGAAACGGATTCTTTGCTTCGCGATTATTCTCTGTTGTGTGCTGCCCGTTGTTGCAGATGCGCGTGCCGCAGTCATAAGCAGGCGAGACGGGTTCTTGCTGGTGTGGTCGAGCATTCTGCGTCCGGCCGAAGATGTGCGTTCCTCGGGCTACGAAGATATTCCCAAGGGTGCTGCCGGTTACAAGGAAATTACCTATGCCAAGGCCAGGGGGTTTACCATAGATGGAGATCATTTTTCGCCCGATGCTCCGTTGGTTGCGCGCGATGCGGTCATTTGGCTTCTGCGAACGCGTAACCTAGAACCTATCGATGCCGAGGGAAACAAGGAATTCCTCAAGGTGATAGAGCCGGAAGACGCGCCGATACTTGCAGACAAGTACGGCATCAACGGATTCGAACCCGACCATCAGCTTACAAAGTCCGAGCTCGAACAGCTCATTGTCACGTTGGACACCAAGCTTCGCACAGAGGTCCACGAGGCAAGTTTGTATTCCGAAAAATTCCACGGCAAAGGAACCGCGTTCGGCGAGACGTTCGACATGCATGCACTGACCGCGGCGCACCGTTCCTACCCGCACAACACCATGGTCAAGGTGACGAATACGGAGAATGGCAAGAGCGTTGTGGTGCGCATAAACGATCGCGGGCCGTTCGTGCAAGGTCGTGACATGGATTTAAGCTTGGGCTCGTTTTTGCGCATTGCGGAGCGATCCAAGGGGCGTATCGATGTCACATTCGAGCGCCTGGGAGATGCATCGCTGGTGCAGCCGTGCGGCAACGTTTTGCTGCAGCGACGCATAACGCGGGATGTCCTGCTTTCTCCCGGCATACCAGGAACGTTGGCGCTCGGCTCCGGACTCAAGCTGACGGCATCGCGGTTCTTTGTGGTTCGGGGTATTCGGTATCCGGATGCAGATTGGCAGTGGATGCAGCAGTGGATCGAACCGGGGGAGACATACGAACTTACGCCCTCGGTGGCAGGCATCTACGAATTGCGGTTAGGGTCTGCCTCCGGCAAAGAGCGCACGTATCGCATGGAGGTTGCCGAATGTGCCGGATAGTCATTGGTTTTCCTTGACGCGGACTCCAAGTGCACAAAGCCCGAACATTGGCTTACGCTGGCTAAAAACGCTGTTTTTTTCTCATAAAATATGGTACAATGGTCTGATTTCTGTCTGTAAGATAGAAACCACGCCATGGTCTTCGTACTCCGGTTGCTCTTCTGGCCCATTCTGCTCGTCGCTGTTGAGACGGTGTCTTTCGTGTTCAATTTAGGCATTTGGTCTTCGCTGTGGGATTGGCTTACGGAAGACCTTGGACTCGTTACCACTGGCAGCAAAATCCTGCTGCTTATCACCGCGTACTTCCTCATCCGGTATGTCATTTACTGGATGCGTTTCACGTATGCCTGGTATGCCTCCAAGACCCTGGTGTGCATGAAGGTCATCCTGCCAAGAAGCGACAGTAAGATCGACCAGGAGAAGCGCACCGAGAAGGACTTCAAAGAAAAAATCGCCATCATGGAACAGTTGTTCCGTGCGCTGTACGAAGTAAAAGACCTTACCGTCTGGCAGACCATTTCATTCTGGATTACGCGTTTCCTCACCATCAGCTTCGAGATGTTCGTGGAGGACGGACTTATTTCGTTCTACGTCTTGTGCCCCAAGGGGTTGCAGTCCATCGTGGAGAAACAAATTACGTCGTTCTACCCCAATGCCGAGGTGACCCCAAAGGCCACGCCGGAAATTTGGCCCAAGGGGTACAAGTTGGTGGGCTACAACATGCTCTGCCGAAAAACCTACGAATTCCCGCTGCGGTTTTACGATCACATGCAGGACGACCCGCTCAACGATTTGGTCAACGTGCTTTCCAAGCTGCATCCGGACGAAACCGCCACTATACAGGTTATTATCAGTCCCACGTTTACCGAGCATTGGTCCAAGCACATCAAGAGCATTGCCAACGAGGGCTTCAAGGGCAAGAAGAAGAGCTTCATCGAGAAGATTCCCGGCCTGGGCTTCCTCGGCGTGTTCATCAACATGCTTACC
>CAZENR010000003.1:20809-62442 GCA_964513925.1 uncultured Candidatus Peribacteria bacterium | reverse complement strand
GCCAAGAACTTCGCCCCCGGCGCAAAGGGAGGCGACTCGTTCGTGCGTATGATCCAGCCGGAGGAAGAGCTGTACAAGCGCATGGGTGAAAAAGCCGGTATGTCGGGTTACCACACCACCGTGCGCGTACTTGCAGGTGCGAAGACCTGGGAGCGTGCGCTCGACATTACTAACAACCTGCAGGTCGCCTTCAACGTGTTCAAAGACATGTATGGCAACTACTTCAGGAACAAGCGAATGATGACGGATTTCATGCCGCTGGAATTTAACCAGAAGATGATTTACCCGCTGTGGAAGCGCCGTATCAACGGTTATGCCCATAAGCGAAACCTGCTGGTGGAAAAAGAGCTGGCGTCCATTTACCACTTCCCAGACAGCCGCTACAACACCGTGCCCAACATCGACTGGGTCAAGTACAAGATCTTGCCGCCGCCGCCCAATGCGCCGACTACAGGCATCCTGCTTGGCATCAACCGATTCCGCGGCCTGGAGACCAAAGTCCGCTTCATGGACAAAGACCGCACCCGCCACCAGTACATTATCGGTAAATCCGGTTCGGGTAAGTCTGCGTTGCTCAACTGGCAATCGCGCCAGGATATTGCCGGAGGAGCCGGTCTGTGCATTGTCGATCCCCACGGAGACCTGATCGAAGACGCACTGGCGCACACGCCCAAGGAACGCGCCAAAGACGTCATCGTATTCGACCCTGCCGATATCGAGCGTCCTATGGGACTGAACATGCTCGAGGCAAAAACTCCGGAGGAAAAGGACCGTGCGTCTCTCGACGCCATGGAAATCTTCATCAAGATGTTCGGTAACGAAATCTTCGGTCCGCGTATCCAGCACTACTTCCGAAACGGCTGTCTCACGCTGATGGACGACGAGGAGGAGGGTGCAACGCTTATCGATGTGCCGCGTCTGTTCGTGGATGAAGAATTCCAGCGCTACAAGGTCAGCAAGTGCAAGAACTCGGTCGTACGTAGCTTCTGGAACAACGAAATGGCCAAAACCGGCGCTCGCGAAAAAGAAGAAATGATTCCGTACTTCTCTGCCAAGTTCGGACCGTTCGTGACCAACACGACCATGCGCAACATCATTGGCCAGCCCAAGAGCGCCTTCAACGTCCGCGAAGTTATGGACAGCGGCAAGGTGCTTCTGGTCAACCTGTCCAAGGGTAAGATCGGCGACACCAATGCGCAGCTGCTTGGACTCATTTTCGTCAACAAGGTCAACATGGCCGCCATGAGCCGCGCCGATATTCCGCAAGCGCAGCGCAGGCGTTTCTACCTGTACGTCGACGAGTTCCAGAACTTCATCACCGACGCGTTCGCCACCATTCTCTCCGAAGCTCGTAAGTACGAACTGGGTCTGATCATGGCTCACCAGTACATTGGCCAGCTAGTGGGCAAGACGGAATCCTACGGGCAGGCCAGCTCCAAAATGCGCGACGCAGTGTTCGGTAACGTGGGTACCATTATGAGCTTTAAGATCGGCGCCGAAGACGCGGAGTACATGGCCAAAGAAATGGCTCCGGTTGTTTCGGAGCAGGACGTCATCGGCATTCCAAACTTCAACTGCTACGTGAAGCTCAACATCAACAACACCACGTCACGTCCGTTCTCGCTTGCAACCATTTACGACGAGTCGGAGCGCAACGAGAAGCTCGGCGGTTTGATTAAGGAATACAGTCGCATGAAGTACGGTCGCAAGAAGGTGTTCGTGGATCAGGAAATCGAGGATCGCATTGGGATTCAGAAGTAAGGATTCCTTGGACCCCAGGATTCCTTGGATTCCAAGACTCCTAAAGGTACGGCGTCGGCGTTGATGTATCTTGGAATCAACGGAATCCTTCGATGGGAATTCTATCGTGAGGTATGCTTTGTCTGCATGAATCGCCAGGAACGTATTCGCATCTTCGTCGACGAAATCTGGTCATGGTATTCCCGCCACAAGCGCACCCTTCCGTGGCGCGATCTCGCTGTCGCCGACGACACCCAGCGTGCGTACATGGTGTTGGTTTCGGAGGTGATGTTGCAGCAGACGCAGGTGCCGCGGGTTATTCCGGCATTCAAGGCATTCATGGAAAGGTTTCCTGCACTTGCAGATTTGGCGAAGGCCACCAATGCCGAGGTGATACAGCAATGGAAAGGGATGGGGTACAACAACCGCGCCATTCGCTTGCGAGACGCGGCGCGCATCGTGCTTGATAGGTACCGCGGAACATTCCCAAGCGGCACCGCAGACCTGCTTTCCATAAAAGGAGTGGGGGAGTACACCGCCGCGGCAATTCGCAACTTCGCATTTGGTATTCCCACTCCGTGCATCGATACCAACATTCGTCGCGTGCTGCACAGAACCTTCGTGGGTCCGGAGCGAGAAGACGGCACGTGGAGGAAAGGTGATGAGTACCTGATGAAGTTGGCCGCACAAGTTCTCGCTGCGGCAATAGGGGAGTCCAAGGATGCCTTGGAGTCCTTGGAGTCCGGCGGCGTGAAGGCGGCTGCGGACTGGCACGCCGCACTCATGGACTTTGGCTCGCTTGTCTGCACGAAGCGCAGTCCCAAGTGGGATGTTTGTCCTTTAACAAAGAGGGGAGTGATGTTGGCTTCTTATAAAGTAAAATTTAGTACAAAAAAGTTGATCAAAAAGGAACCTGGCCGTGAGATAGCCGGGAAATTTACGCCCAATCGCATTGTGCGCGGGCGCGTGGTAGATACGCTCCGCAATCACCCTAGACTTACGCTGGCTCAATTGGGTCCGCATACCTGCGTGGATTGGTCCATGGGTAACCATCGGGCATGGCTGGAAGACATCATTGCGGGCTTGGTTCGCGACGGGATTGTTGCCAAGCATGCAAAGGCATATGCACTTCGGCGGTGATTGTTCGGCCTTCTCCACTCTGCTAGCATCGGTCCATGCCGTCATTCTCCGATATCCGCAAATCCTTTAAGCTCCAGCAGGAGGCGAAGAAGGTCCGCAAACAGCTGAAGAATATCCACGTCGAGGCCGAGGCCCAGGGCGTGCGTGTCGTCGTATCCGCGGAACTGGAAATCGTCGAGGTCATCATCGATCCGTCAGTCGCCGAAGATCAACTCCCGGCACTCATAAAAGATGCATTGAACCGTGCCATTAAGAAAGCGCAGCTCATTTCATCCGAGCGCATGCAGGGCATGATGAAGGACATGGGCATGGCCTAGCAGGTTTTGTCGCCGCGACGCATGGGGTGTTGTTTCCCTAGTGCCACCTGAGAGCCATCGATTTTTCCGGCCGCATACAAGGTGTCGATGATTTGGCCGGTGCTAATGAGCCTATCGGCAATATCGGTTCCTTTGCCTTCCCCAAGCGCTGCAACAATCTTGATACGCAGAGTGCTTAGTAACTCCAGTGCGTTTTGCTGGTTGATGTCCGCGGCAAGCTCCGCCGACTTAGACAGCGGGGAGTTGGTATTGCCGTGCGTTTGCCCAGCAGAAAAGATAAGCGCGCATAGCAGCCAGCAGTCCTGCAAGCACTGCAGAATTGCGGCGCGAGCATCGCCTTCGGGCAAGTTGTCTTCTATGGCGTACCTCACGCTGTTGATCGATGCCTCGGCAGCCTGTAGTGGCCCGGAGCTAAGCGAGAGCGAAAATGCTTCTATGACGTGTGGTCTAATCTTAAAAGACATAAATCAACACCATTCTATATTTAGTCAATATTTCTGCCAAGTGCCGCTGCTACAATCGGACCAATGAAGCGGATCTTCTTTGCGGTCATTGTTTGCATGGTGCTCTCTTGGGCGTGGGTTTGGCATATGATCGCCCCTGTGAATGCCGGACAGAGCGATCCTATTGCCATAAGCATCGTTAAAGGGGATTCGGTGGCGGTAATCGGCGACAGGCTTCAGGAGCTGGGGCTTATCCGTTCGGCATGGGTGTTTAAGCTCTACGCCCGCGTGAGTGGCAAACACACCGGTTTGCAGGCCGGACGTTTTACACTGTCGCAGTCCATGTCCGTTCCGGATATTTTGCAAGAACTGACCTCCGGCCTTTCCGGCGAGGTGAGCATTACCATTCCCGAAGGCTGGTCTGTTGCGGATATAGACTCGTACTTGGCAGCCAAAGGTTTGGGAAAGCCGGGAGAATTGCTGGATTGTGCGTTTACGTGCGCGTTTCCAGAAAGCGCATTTTTGCCCAGGGAAAATTTTGCTTCGCGTGAGCAGCGCATTGGCTCCAGGGTAGAAGGATACCTGTTTCCAGATACCTACTATGTCACCGTGGAGACATACGATCCGCAGGCGTTTATGCAGCGTATGCTGGCAACCTTCCAAAAGCGCATCATAGACGCACACTCGGCAGAGCTGCAGGCCAGCGGCCGCACGCTGCATGAGGCTGTAACCATGGCATCGCTGGTTGAGGAGGAGTCTCGCCACGACGATGAGCGACCCGTTGTTGCAGGCATTCTGTGGAAGCGCGAAGAGGCCGGGACGTTGCTTGGCGTAGACGCCACCGTACGTTACCTGCTGCAAAAGCCAACTGCAGTGCTTACCGCGACGGACTTGGATACCGATTCCCCCTATAACACCCGCAAGCGCGTGGGCTTGCCGCCAGGGCCCATAGCCAATGCTGGTGAATCGGCGTTGGTTGCGGCCATGCGCCCCAAAACAACGGAATACTGGTACTACCTGCATGGCCGCGATGGCGTCATTCGTTATGCGCGCACCAACGACGAGCATAATGCGAATAAAGCCAAGTATTTGCGCTAACAGAAGCCAATATGAACGGTTTCACCTGCAAGGCGAATTCTGCGGGTAAAACATTGCTAATATTAAAAAATGTTTTATAATTGCATTTGTCAGTGTTCGCACTGGCACATCCCGTTCATTCACACACTACGAATGTATTTAGGCTCTTTGGGTGCATATAACCCTGTGCATCGAAGGAGCCTAGGTACCCCGCACAATGCGGACTCAGAGGCTTCCCCGTTGGGAACACCCCAATGACCGGTTTCCGTCTCCCCGCCTCCACCGACATCGCCGACCTCACGCTCGTGCCGCGCGACGGCCCGCTGGCCGTCATCGTCCACGAGTACGTGGGCATGGTCGGCGACTGCGATGCGAAGTGGGGCGAATTCGACAACCGCCAGCCGACCTTCCGCGCCAAGCTGATCCTGCGCCGCACCTCGGCCACCCGCCTCGCGGTCGCGTTCGGCGGTCGCCGCCGCGCCAACATCAAGGCGTGCACCCCGAACGAGACCTACATCTTCGATCTCGACTTCGCCGTCAACAGCGACAACGGCGACGACAAGATCCGCGTGCTGTACAACGGCTCGGTGCACGAGGTCACGGTTTCCGCGCTCTGGTCGCCCGACGAGGGCGCGACCAAGGTTTACAACTTGCTGGGCTAATTCGTAGTTGCATGAACGGGCACCCCGGCGGCACCACCGCCGGGGTTTCCCCGTGCTCCAGGGGCTGGGAAGAAGCCTGAATTTCTGGTATACTAGTGGGATGCGAATCTTTCTGGTTTTCGCCATCATCGCGCTCTACATAGCGGTGGCATTCGTGCCTCCGTCTGCGCAGAATTTGCAGGCAGCCATGGTGCAACTCACCGACACCAAGTTTTTCGATGGCTTCCACGTGGGAACGGTGAATATTCCGGGCAAGAACATCGACGTCACCACCGTAACCGAGGCACTCAAAGACCTTGCCGCTCGCGCCGGTTCTGCCCAGCAACTGGTAACCAGCGGGGCCCAGGGCAAAGATATTTCGGGCACGCTAAGTGCTGCGGCAACGCTGCTATCCGCCGCCGCAGGTACATCCGGCGAACAGCTGGAGGTAGATATGCGCAATGCGCTGGCCAAGAAGGCATCCGAAGTCATTACGAACATCGGGAAAACAAAAACCGATTCCAGCGCCGCTTGGCGCCGGGTACTCAAGGCCGAAACAGACCCGGTGGTACTGGAGCAGTTGCACATTATCCAAGACGCCATTCTCTCCGGCGATGTGCGCCGCTGTGCCGCGCTTGCCTACGTTTCTCAGGAGCAGCGTGGCAGCGATGCCCATGGCGTGCTCTACACCCCGGGGCATGGCGATTACCTGGCGTACTGCTTGGCCAGGGTTACCGGCGAAGGTTCTCGTTGCGACCAAATTTCCGGCGGCATTACCCCCGCGCTCGATGCGGTGTGCCGCGCTGATTTTGGCGCAGATGTCTAGTGTTCCCCGCGCTTGGTGCGCGTACAATTTCTCCACGTTCTATGATCGTCAAAAAGCGCAAACTTAAGATCGGCGTTATGGGTTCCGCCAGCGGGCCGCAAATCGAGGACCCCATCGCTCGCGATAAAGCGCGCGCCCTGGGTGCCGAAATCGGCCGCCGCGGACATATTTTCATCAACGGCGCGTGCCCGGGCTTGCCCCACGATGCCATGGTCGCTGCAAAGGAGGCTGGAGGACTTGCCATGGGTATTTCACCTGCGTTCTCCGAGTACGAGCACATCAACGAATACCAGTCCCCATCGGGGCACGACATCATCGTGTTTACCGGCATGGGCTTCATGGAGCGCGACATCATCAATATTCGCAGCAGCGATGCCATTGTCATCATTGGCGGCGGAATTGGCACGCTCAACGAACTGACCATCGCTTACGATGAAGGTCGTCCCATCGGCATTATCACCAACTCCGGCGGCATCAGCAATGCGGTGCCCCACATCGTGGAGGAGCTGTGCAAGCGGAAAATTCCGCCGAACATGGTATTTGATGACGACCCGAAGAAGCTGCTCGACAAACTCGAGGTGGTCATAGAGGCCTACCCGTTACCTATTCACGAAGACGGCCGCGTGAAGGATATGAAAGAGGGCAGGGGATAGACTACTTTGTACCAAGAATCCCAAGCTTGATCATTTCATTGATCAGGGCTTTGGCGCCTGCGTTTTGCGGATCTCGCTTCAGGATGTCCTTCAGTAGCTCCAATGCTCTGGCGTTATGACCCTGGCTTAGCTCTGCCGCCGCCAGTCGCAGCGGAGCTTCGGCATGGGCCGGGTCCAGGGCAAGCGTCGTTGCAAACGCTTCGGTGGCATTACTGAACTCGCGCTTTCCTTCGTATACCACTCCAAGCGAGAACCAGCCGTCTGCAAACTTTGGATTTATTTCCAAAGCTTTGCGCAGGGCAGACTCCGCCTCTGTAAATTTGCGTTCGTGCTCGTATACGCTGGCGAGATTGACGTATGCCGCTGTAAAGCGCGGCTCTTGCGCAATGGCCTTGGTATACAGCTCTATCGCCTCGTCAAATCGCCCCTGTTCTTGCGCAATGATTCCAAGACCCATGTAGGGCTCGGGTCGCTCCGGCCATTTCTGCATAGCCTTTGTGTACTGCTCGATAGAGAGATCGGTTTTTCCCTGCAGCTTGTAAATATTTGCGAAATTCGTAAACACCTCCATGCGCTCGCGTATGGCAGCAGCCGCACGCGTTTGTTCCAATGCCTCCTCTAGCCTGCCGGTCTCGCGCAGGACGATAGACAAGTTCAGATGAGCCGCAACAGAATTGGGCTGCTTGGCGATGACGTCGCGAAAGAGTGTTTCGCTGTTTTTCCAAATCGCGGCTTGCGCACTTGTAAGTACGCCGAAGATCAGCGCCACTACCGAGCACAGCAGAGCGGTTGTGCCAATGGCAGTATCGCGCCCGGCACCGTGCACACGCGCTAATGCCCGTTCCATCAGCAGAGCTGCCAGCAGGAAGATCCCGATGGAGGCCAGATACGCGTAGCGATCCGATGCGTAATACAGTTCGCCGTGCTTTGCGAAGTTGGAGAAGGAGGGGAGAATGCCCAAGAAGAAGAAGGCAAGGCAGAATCCTGCCTCGCGCCAGCGCACACACAGCCAGAGCATCAGACCTACTACAGCGGCGGTAATTCCTGCAGGAATGAGAAAATCCAGCGACGTAAGCTGAATCGATTGCATGTAGGGGTATATGGGAGTCAGGCCCAGCGGAAGCAGGAGTTTTTCCAAGTAGAATACGGTGCTTTTGGCTGCCATCAGGACTTTGTCCAGCAGGCTCGTTTGCACCAAAATGTCCTGCTTTCCAAACAGCGCAACGATGACAAATACGATCGATAACGCAAAGAACGGCGCCTTTTCGAGTAGCATCCGCGTCGACCACGCGCGGCGCTGGTACCAATCGGTAAGCAGCAGGATTACTGGCAGCAGCACAACAGAAACCTTGGCAAGGAGCGCCAGGGCAAACAGCACAATGCTGCATGCAAGCAGCCAAGGAGAACCGCGTTGTCGCTCGGCTGTAGGCGCATACCCCAAGTACGCAAGCCACGAAGCAAGACACAGTGCAGTCGAGAGCACGTCCTTACGGGCGCTGGCCCATGCAACCGCTTCGGTATGCAACGGGTGCACCAAGAACAGCAGGCCGACAAGCCAACCCATCCAGTGCCGTGTTGTCAGCTTGGTTACAATGGCAAGCGCAAGGAGGGCGGAAATGATGTGGAGCAGCAGGTTTCCGACGTGGTACGGCAGAGGGTTTAGTCCGCCTATTGCGTAGTCCACCTGCCAGCTAAGCAAGGTGAGTGGAATGTAGAGTTCCGGATCGTACGTGGTGAATGCGCGTTGGACGTTGGCGGCAGTCATGCCCTTCACCGTGGGATTGTTGTAAATCAATCCGGTGTCATCCCAGCTGACAAACGAATTGCCAAGCGACGATCCATACACCAGTACTCCGATTAGCGAAAAGACGGCAACAGGTATAAGGACGTTGCGAAGCGTCGTGCTGAGCGATGTCATGCGTTGTTTCGGAGGAAAGCGGGCGGCTCACGCTGGCTGCTCTTGGTAATCCAACGAATGGGCGTTCCATCGAAGCCGAATGTTTCGCGCAGCCGGTTTTCCAGGTAGCGCAGCTGGCTGACTCCTACTTTCTTGGGGTTCTTTACGAAAATGACGAATGTCGGGGGAATGTCTTCGGCCTGCGTGATGTACTTGCTGCGAGCTATTTCTCCCAGCGGCTGTCCGTAGGTTACGCGTTCAAACCACTTGGTCAGCTCGCGCATGGGAATGCGGCGCTGCCTGGCAGCTTGCACCGCTTCGGCAACGTCGAACAACTTCACCACGCCATCGCGCGTTTTTGCCGAACACGGCAGAATTTTGGCATAGCGACAAAAGTTCAGCATGAGCGCGATATCGGCCAATTTCTCTTTGCGTTCTTCGCCCTTGAGTGTGTCCATCTTATTGGCAAGGATCACCATGCCTTTGCCCGATTGGGCGATAAGGCTGGCGATTTTCTTATCTTGCTGGCTTACCGGCTGTGTTGCATCCAGTACCAACACACCGATGTCGGCGCTTTCCAATGCCTGCACCGTTCGCAGCATGGCGTATCGCTCAATCTGCTCCAGCGACTGGGTGTGCTTTTTTATACCTGCGGTATCCACCAGCATGTAAGGGCGTTCGTTAAAGTGCACCAGCGTATCGGTGCTGTCGCGCGTAGTGCCGGCAACTTCCGATACCAGCAGCGCAGACTGCTCGCGTTGCATGTCGCTCATGAGCGCGTTGACCAACGAGCTCTTTCCCACGTTCGGCTTGCCGACGATCGCAATGCGCAGTACGCCGTCCGTACGCTCCTCCAAAGGCCCGAAGTGCATGCGTTTCAGCTCTTGCACTATTCGCTCACGCAGTTCATCCACGCCGCGGTTATGGGTGGCGCTTACGTGCAGTACATCGTCACCGATACGCACCTCGTGCGGCTGCGGCGCTGTGGACTCCGCAATGTCTTCATTGTCTACTTTGGTCAGAACCACCAGCACCGGTACGTGACGCTTACGCTTCTTTCGCAGTACGTCGATGATGTTGTGGTCATCTTCGGTTAAATCCTCTTTGCCGTTGATAGTCAGCAAAATGACGTCGGCATGCTCCAGCGCGAGCATGGACTGCTCGAATACGTCTTCCTCGAAATCCGTGTCGTACGTTGCCCCCATGCCTCCGGTATCCACAAGCAGGTAACTGACGCTTTCCTCATCTATGCGCTCCGAGACATGGTCGCGAGTGGTGCCGGGTACATCGCTTACAATTGCACGGCGCTTACCGATCATGCGGTTGAACAGTGTCGATTTGCCGGTGTTGGGTCTGCCGATGATGGCGACCGTCGGAAGTTTGGCCATGGAACTGCGGCAGTGTAGCAGGTTTCTGAAAAGTTGCGCTCACTACTTCTTACGAGCACGTGGCGTCGCCTATCCCGTGGCACATGGCATCTACTGGCGCACGATACCTAGACGCACTAGGATACCGCCATGCCAAAGTACGAACCCTCGGCCACCGAAGCGAAGTGGCAGAAGAACTGGGAAGATGCACAAGCCTTCACCGTCGACTTGCGCAACGCGAAGGATAAATTCTATTCCATGGTGATGTTCCCGTATCCCAGTGGAGACAAGTTGCACGTGGGTCACTGGTATAACTTCGCACCGGCAGACAGCTATGCGCGTTTCCAGCGGATGAAAGGTCGTACGGTCTTTAGCCCTATGGGATTCGATGCCTTCGGCCTTCCTGCCGAAAACTATGCCATCAAGACCGGCATCCACCCGAATGAATCCATTGCGACCAACGTCAAAACCATGATCAAGCAGCTCAAGCGCATAGGTTGCATGTACGACTGGAGCAAGATGGTAAACACTTCGCAGCCCGAGTATTACGGTTGGACGCAGTGGCTATTCCTGGAAATGTTCAAGCACGGGCTGGCGTACAAAAAGCAGGGCAACGTAAACTTCTGTCCCAAGTGCCAAACGGTCCTTGCCAACGAGCAGGTTTGGGAGGGGAAATGTGAACGCTGCAGCAGCGATGTCGTGCAAAAAGCACTTGAACAGTGGTACTGGCAGATTACCAAGTACGCACAGCAACTTCTGGACGGCTTGCAGGATTTGGACTGGCCGGAAAAAACCAAACTGATGCAGCGCAACTGGATAGACCGCAGCGAGGGCGTCAACTTCTCCATGAAGGTGAAAGGCATGGATATCTCCTTTGAGGTGTACGATTCCATTCCCCAGACGTTCAAAGCGCAAACGTTCGTGGTCATTGCGCCCGAGCACCCGCTGGTAACCGAGCTGGTGAGAGGCACGAAGCACGAGAAGTCAGTGCTGGAATTTGTCGATCGCATTAAGAAGAAGAAGGCCGCCAAGCGCTTCGATTTCCAGGAGGATGTAGAAGGCATTGATACTGGGCGAGCCGTGGAGAATCCGTTCGGCATGGGTGATTTACCCATCTGGGTAGCCTCTTTTGTCGTTATGGAGTACGGCACTGGCATTGTCAGCTGCTCCACCCACGACGAGCGCGACTTCGCATTTGCAAAAAAGTACGGCATCCCGTTGCGCCCAGTCATGTTCCCTGCCGATCCTATCGAGGCAGAAAAAGTGCGAAACCTGGATTATTGTTATACCAAAGACCCGCAAGGAGTGCTGCAGTTACCCGAGGAATTCGCCGGTCGAAAATGGGGCGAAGTCAGGGAAGACATCATCAACTTTATCGTCAAGAAGGGCTATGGACGTCGCCAAATCAACTACCGCCTGCGCGATTGGCTGGTAAGCCGGCAGCGCTACTGGGGTGCCCCCATTCCGGTGGTGTACGACCCCCAAGGCAATGCCCACCCGGTTCCTGAAGAGCACTTGCCGTGGACGCTGCCTACCGATGTGGAATTCAAGCCCACCGGAGAGTCGCCGCTTCGGCAGAGCAAGGAGTTCAAGGAACGTACCGAAAAGCTCTTTGGCAAGGGCTGGACTCCGGAGTACGACACCATGGACACCTTTGTGTGCTCCAGCTTCTACTACCTGATGTATCTGGCTGGTCACCAGCAGCGCCCGCTTGCAGAGCACCCGGGAATGACGGAGCTTATTGATGTAAAAACCGAAAAAGATTGGATGCCCGTAGACATGTACATAGGCGGTCCGGAGCATGCTTGCATGCACCTTATCTATGCTCGATTTGTCATGATGGCACTTAAAGATTTTGGCTACATGCAGCATTCAGAGCCGTTCAAAAAACTTGTTCATCAAGGACTCATAACCAATCAGGGTGCCAAAATGAGTAAGAGTAAGGGCAACGTGGTAAGCCCAGACGAGTTTGTAGAACGTCATGGCTCGGATGTGTTCCGTCTCTATCTCATGTTCATGGGTCCGTTTACCGACGGCGGCGACTGGAGTGACACCGGCATTAAGGGTACAGATCGTTTTGTGCAGCGCGTATTCAAAGTCGTTACCGAGCAGACATCGAAAGATCTTGAGCTGGACGATGAAGACGTGTTGCACGCCTTGCATAAGAGCATAAAGAAAGTCGCCGAAGATATTGAGAAGCTCCATTTCAATACGGCCATTTCCACTCTGATGGAATTGCTCAATGTGTTGGAATCCAAGAAGTTCGTCTCGCTCTCCACCGCCAAGGCCATAGCGCTTATGCTCTCGCCCTTGGCTCCACACCTTTCTGAAGAGCTGTGGGAATTCCTCGGTGGCAAGGGTTTTGCCATGGATCAGTCGTGGCCCAAGTTCGATGCAGCATACTTGGTGCAATCCACGCTCACTATTGTCGTGCAGGTCAACGGAAAAGTTCGTGGCAGCATCGAGGTAGCTGCGGATGCAACCGAGTCCGATATCATCGCCAAGGCAAAGACAGACCCAAACGTACAAAAATTCCTAGGCGGTAAGCCGCCGAAGAAGGAAATTTACGTAAAGGGAAAGCTGGTCAGCCTGGTTGCTGCATAGTGTCAGTAGGCCACTATTCCATGTTCCAGTGGCTCCACGACAACTGCCCCACGGATACCTTTGGAGTCCAGCGGACGTATATCGTTCTTCGTGCATGGAACTTGTGCATTCCGTAACATCTTGGTCAGCTCCTGGATGTCGTAGCGGGTTCTGGAGCGTATGAATTCGGCTGTTCCCAATGCACTTCTCCACTGCAATTCCTCGTCTGCATTCAGTGCATCTACCAAATGCTCTCGGCCCTTCAGGAGGTAATCGACAATGAGCAGCTCTGCGGAAGGATGTTCTGCGCGCAGCAGTCGTACCACATCTACGGCTGCATCCGGCTCCATGCTGCACAGCACATACGACAAGGTGATGATGGAGTACCACCTTCGGTGCCGTCCGTACACATCCGCATCTGTAACAATACTTGTCTTCGCGTTGAGCGGCGGCGTAATGGTTGTATATGGATCGTACAGCCACAGCCGGTCGTGTGTTGCAAGCAGAGGTTCGCTAATGCACCTGGAAACACCCTCGTTACCGCTGCCGAAATCCAGTACATCCAGAACCCCATTCAGTCCGCGCACGTTGTTAAACCGGTCGGCGTAGAGTTTCTGCATCCGTTGAAAGGCTTCCATGTGCCTTCCTTCCACATATTTTTCCTCAGGCGCGCACGATGGCTGTCCCATAGGCGTAATCCCGACAGCGGCTTTTCTACCAAAAAACATGTGACTTAGAGCAAGAGCGATGTGGCGGCAGGCTGTTCGGTTACCGTATCGGATGCCAATCCGAACTGCGCTGCCAGCATTGGGTCTGCATCGGTCGTCTCGTGAAACTCGCGCCAGAGTGTTTGCTGTGCGTCTTGCCACAAATCCGCAGGACTTCCAACAAGCACGGCGCGCGCTCCCGGAAGCTGCACTCCTCGTACGTAGTTGAATTGCTGCGATAGCAGTAGTCCTATGCCTCTGTAGGTAAGCCGCATGTGTTCTTCCAGATACACATCTTTACCTTTTTCTCGCATGCGCAGCTGCTCCAAATCGGCAGTAAACAGTTCCAGTGCATCTGTTTGTTGCATGCCTTGCATGGTGTAATCGGCAATTGCCAACGACGCTTTTGGGCATGCCCTGCGTACATCCTTCACAAATGCATACCTGTCGGCCTCAGCGACGTCGTGCAAAATGTACGACGACAACACGATGCCAATTCGTGCCAGGGCATCCGGTGTTTGCATTCTTATTTCGTTAAGCTGCTCGCGAATGCCTTCGGGTTCGCCGATGAGCGATAACACTCGCTCGTGGTTGCGCACCATTGCCGATGTCACAACCCTTCCAAACGGCTTGCGCTGAGGGAAGTCCAGCGATAGCAGGTCGTCCGGTACTTTGTCGCGCCTTGGCAACTGCTGCAGTTCGCGCATGGCATCTACTAGTCCCTTCGCGCCGGCCATGGAAAGACCGACCTGCGACATTAGTTCATGGTAGCAAAATATGCTGCACGCGCTCTGTCTTCATCTTTGAGCGCTGCCTCAATCATGGGTCCTATTGTTCGGTGGCCTTCCAGTAGTGAGGCAATACGCAGGAATACCACTCCGCGTTGGTGTGTGTCTATCGGGTCGCCGAGTACGCCCAGCGCACTCAGCTCCGTTAGCGCATTGTCCAATGCCGGATCGGTCTCGGCACCATGTTCTATTGCCTGTAACAGTTGGCCAACGGATTCGGTGGCAACGTCGTAGCAATCTGGAGTGTGTTCCATGGGCATGATGAAGACGATGTAAGGGAAATTGTAATGAATAGAAAACTAGGCTTTTTGCCTTGAGTCAACTTTCTCATCATCTCCAGACTGTATTCCCATATGCTTTTACATTGCGACTTGCACGTCGTTGCTGCATGCTCGCAGAGTGAAACCGCACCCATTCGATCGCTACTCGGCAGTAACGGACGTCGTAGAATTGAAGCGTATAAGCGACATACCTTTGAGAAAATCAAAGCGTGTTAATACGTTAAAATCATCTGTCGAAGACTTCCGTATCTGGGGAACATCCAGGGAATGGAAACTTGAGTCCGTGCCGTGGTGCAGTGAAGGGTATTTTGTAGACCGCGAGAACCGCGAGGAGGCACTTGGGAAGGATTTACTCCATGTCCTTGGCCACACGTACATGCAAGAGGCAGCCAGTATGCTCCCGGTAGCCTTACTGGACCCCAAGCCAGGCGAAGCTATATTGGACATGAGTTCGGCTCCCGGCAGCAAGACCACACAGATAGCTGCGCGCATGCAAAACCAGGGAGTTCTTGTAGCAAATGATGTACAAGAAAAGCGTTTGTGGGCCCTGGTGTCCAACCTTCAGCGTGCCGGGGTAATAAACGTACTGGTGACGAAGAAGGTGGGCCAATGGTTTGCCCGAAACATGACTGAGCGGTTTGACCGGGTGCTGTGCGATGCTCCATGCACCGCCCAAGGAACAGCACGTAAGGATTCCGATGCATTGGTGTACTGTTCAGACGATAACATTGGCAAGATGTCCAGGTTGCAGCTGGAGCTGCTGGAATCTGCCATCGATGCCACAAAAGTTGGCGGGAGAATCGTCTACTCAACTTGCACATTAACACCCGAGGAAAATGAGGCTGTCTTGGGCTCAATACTGAACAAATATAGTGATCAAATAGAGATAATAGACCCCACTCCAGATCTGAAGATAGATCTCAAGAAAGCTTTGGATGAATCTGCAAAGGTACAACAATGGATCCAAGCTCCAACCAGGTTCCCTGCGTTCCGCCTTTGGCCGCAGACATACGACACCGAAGGTTTCTTTTCCGCAGTGCTTGTAAAACGGGCTCCAACGCGTCATCCGGAAGCCAGGGAGTGCGTGCGCTCGCCGTATGAAATTTTACCTAAAGCCAGGCGTAAGGAGTGGATTTCTGGATTAGAAGATTGGTATTCAGCCCTAATGGTAGAGGAAAATGAGGAATTATATCAATCCAAGGAATCCTTACAGATTCTCACTCAAGATGCACTTTCTTTCCGCATGCCAACGGCTCCGTACCTGGCAGGCATGCCCTTTGGCAAACCCACGGATTACGGATTGGTTCGGCTATCTCACGAAATGGCTACTTTGCGTGGCAATAGGGCTAAACAGCATGTAAGACTTCTCGATTCCAACTCCGTATTGCAGGTGCTTGGCGGAAAAGACCTGCATATCGATGACGCCGGCCACGGAGACCTGCTGTTTTCCATGCGTCACCCGTCGGGGCATGACGTCATCATTGGCAGGGGTATGCTCAAGCAGGGCAAGGTGCTCAACCGCCTGCCTCGGGAAGTTGTCCGTATGTTTTCATAAGTTTTCCTGAGACTCTGCCCTTTCTGTCTTGTAGCCTCGGCGTTATACTCACCCTCCCATGGATGTGAAGGAAGATATCCGCGCCCGGCTACCGATAGAGCAATTGGTTGCTCAGTATTGCCAGCTTCAGAAGAAGGGTAGGAATTACGTGTGTCTTTGTCCGTTCCACAACGATAAGAAGCCTAGCCTACTCGTGTCCCCCGATAAGGGGATAGCTTACTGTTTCGCCTGCCAGAGCGGTGGAGATATCTTCTCATTCTTCCAGCGCATAGAAGGCGTGGATTTCCCCACTGCAGTGCGCATGTTGGCCGACAAAACCGGCGTGGAGCTGCCCAAAGATCGAGATCGCTCTTCGTTCAAGGTCGAGAAAGATGCCAAAGAACGCATGCGCGAATGCCTGGAGGCGGCGCAGGCTTTTTACCGTAAGCAGCTTGTGGCAACTCCGGTGGCAATGGACTACGTACGCAGGCGAGGAGTGGACGATACATTGCTGGAATCATTTGGTATCGGCTATGCACCGGATTCATTTTCTTCGACCTACGAGCATTTACTCAAAGAAGGATTCAGCCGAACCGAAATCGCCGGTGCCGGCCTTGGAGTGCAGAAGGAGCTTTCTGAGGAGAGGATGTATGACAGATTCAGAAACCGCATCATGTTTCCCATCGGTGACGCCCAGGGCAAGATCATCGGTTTTGGCGGCCGTGCCATGGGAGAGAGCGATGCAAAGTACGTCAATAGTCCCGACGGACCGCTATACCACAAATCCACCGTGCTTTACGGGCTACACCAGGCGCGAGAGGCCATTCGCCAACACAGGAGTGTCTTGTTGGTAGAAGGGTATTTCGACGTGGTTGCAGCACACAAGGCCGGTGTAAAAAATGTCGTGGCAGTAAGCGGTACGGCGCTGACAGAAGACCATGTACGTTTGCTAAAGCGTTACGTAGACACGGTCATATTGTGCCTAGATCAAGATGCTGCCGGTCAGCAGGCTGCAAACCGTGCGTTCCAGCTCTTATCCAAAGCCCATGCCAAGGTGCACTCGGTTTCCATTCCGGCAAAGGATCCCGATGAGTTAGTGCAGCAAGATGCAGCTCTCTTCAAAGATATCGTGACGAGCAGGAGTGTAGGATTTATCGATGCATTACTGGAAAGATATCGGCAACTACCAGATAGGCTTCAGCCCCAGACGAAGCTGAAAATAGCCGATGGAATCTTTCCGCTACTTAGTGCCCTGCCCACTGCCGTGGAGCTCAGGACATACTTGGAGCAATTGAGCGATGTGTTGCAATCACGTATGTCGGAAGTTGAATCCGACTTCAGATCATGGAGATCTGGAGCCCTAACAGTAGCAAAAAAGGCAGAATCTTCTCCGGAAATTTCTTCAACGCCATTTTCAAAGTTTCAGCTTTGTATAGGGCTGGCTGCAATGTATCCACGAACAAGAATCCTCCTGAATGAGCTTATTCCAGGCGAAGAGCCCGGCTGGGAGACACTGCGTTCGCAGTTGTCCGTGTGCGCCGAAGACACGTTGCTCGAGACGTTTGCTGCAGGTCTCTCCATCGATCCGGTCATTCGAGAGCAATTCGGCGTGCTGAGCTTGTACTGCGAAGAGAACTTCGGTCTCTGGTCGGATACCGTTGCTGCACGCGAGATGAAAAAACTTTGCGCTGCCTCCAACCGCGAATTCATGGTGCGTAAACAGCAGGAAATCATCGTGGAATTGAAAGAGGCACGCAGAGTTGGTCGTGCCGACGAAGAAGTCCGGTTACTCACCAAGTACCAGCAAGTGATGAAGCTTTCCAAGATGAGTTCTTAAGTATCCGCATCATCCGCGGTGTGCAACGCGTCGACGAGTGAATTTCTCGGCTTGCCACCTGGGTGTTCTGCCTCTATCCTCTGACCCCGTACTATGGCATCCCACCCACGCAGTTTCATCCATCAGCCTTCGGACAAAGACATGAAGGCCTTTCCAGATGAGGTTAAGCATTTGGTGAAGAAGGGCCGCGAGCAGCGTTACGTCACCCACCAGGAGGTGCTCCGCGCCGTTCCCAACGCCGAAGAGAATGTCGATCTCCTGGACAGCGTCTACACGCTGTTCATGGATCTTGGTATCGACGTCATCGACGTGAAAGACACGCTCATCTGGCAGCGAAAGCACAAAGGCGAGTCTCCGGCACAGCAAGACCAGGAGGGCGCGGGCGGTGCCATTACCGCAGCCGATAGCGACGATGAATCACTCGAGGTGGTTGCCACTGCCGGCATCCGCATTAAAGATGACAAGCAGAGTGCTGCCGAGAAAAAGCGCCGCAAGGAGCGCGAGGTCGACTTGCTCGAAATTTCCAACGACTCGGTGCGCATGTACCTGTCCGAAATCGGACGCGTGCCGCTTATCGATGCTCGCAAGGAAGTTGAGCTGGCCCGCCGCATTCGCAAGGGCGATGCTTCCGCCAAGCAGCAGTTGGCAGAGGCCAACCTGCGTCTTGTCGTTTCCATTGCCAAAAAGTACATCGGACGCGGGTTATCGTTCCTGGATTTGATCCAGGAAGGCAACATCGGGTTGTTCCGTGCGGTGGAAAAGTTCGACCCCGAGCGCGGCTTTAAGTTTTCGACCTACGCCACCTGGTGGATCCGCCAGGCGATTACCCGTGCCATTGCCGACCAGGCCCGCACCATCCGCATTCCGGTGCACATGGTCGAGACGATTAACAAGCTCACTCACACTCAGCGTCGCCTGGTGCAGGAACTGGGTCGTGAGCCAACCGTGGAGGAACTTGCGGTGGAAATGGAAATGGATATCAAGAAAGTTCGCCACATCCAGAAGATTTCGCAGGACATCATTTCGCTCGAGGCTCCGGTTGGCTCCGAGGAGGACAGCAAGCTTGGTGACTTCATTGAGGATGAAGAGGCGGTGAACCCCTTCGATGCAACCAACCGCCAGCTGCGCAAGGAGAACGTCCATGCCATGTTGGAATACCTGACTCCGAGAGAGCGCAAGATTATCGAAATGCGCTTCGGTCTCAAGGATGGTATTGGCCACACGCTGGAAGAGGTGGGCAAGGAGTTCAACGTTACTCGCGAGCGCATCCGCCAGATTGAAGCCAAGGTTCTGCAGAAGCTACGCGACCATCCGCGTTCCGCATGCATTCGCGAGCACGGCGGTCCCAAGGTGCAGTTTGCAGTGCCAAGCTTCATGAGCGGTAACCTGTGTCCGGAATGCCGCAAGGGAACGCTGATCGAAATCCACCAAGGCGGCAAAACCTTCCGCAAGTGTGATCGTTGCGCTTACACCATTCAGGAGAAGTAAGCATGTTCCAGTCTGCAGCTGCATTGCTAAGCGAGACATGGAGTTTCCTACTGGTTCGCTGGAAGGCGGTGGGTATAGGCGTGCTTATCTTTGGCATGTTGCTTGCGGTGAACCAGGCGTACTTTGCGCGTGCCATGGATCAGAAAATTGTGGCAATTCGCGAGCAAACCGGACTGAGTTCAGAGCAATTTGAAGAGAGTTTGCAAAGCCTGATGACGACGGGCGCGCCTGCTGCGGAGGTGGATCGCATCGTTGGCTCGCTGCAACAGAGTATTACCGCCGGAGGTTCTCCGGCAGAGCACGGTTTCGTACCGACGCCGCAGAATGCTGCATTGTACTTTGTGCTGGTGGCAACGCCGTTTGTGTTTGGCGCTGCGTTTGTTGCACTGTTCGTGCTGTACGTATCGTGGATCTACTTCTTGCTCATCAGCATTCAGGAGGCACGTGGCGCAGTCGATGCGCTCAAGCGCTTGCCGGGAGATATGTGGCGCACATCACTCTTGTTGTCGTGGTCATTGCTCCGGTCGTTTGCCTGGATACCCATGATCATCATGGTCGTTGCCTCGTATGCAATGGGTGAGCAGCTGTTTGTGACGGTAACTGTGGTTGGCATGCTGCTGTCTTGTGTCTTGCTCTCACGGTATGCACTTGCCCCTGCATTGTTGCTTTCGCGTCAGCACGGCATTCTGGAGAGCGCCAGGCTGTCGGCGGCCAAGGCGCGGGGCAGGTTGCCTATGGTGTTTGGATTGCTGCTGATTGGCGGCTTGACGGTGTTGTCGCTGCTCTGGATAGGATCTTTGGTGGTTTCCATCGTTTCCGTCATGGAGGCCAAGGCTGGCATGCTGCTCTGGCTCTTGAGCTTGGTGCTGGCAGTCGCGTTTGCGGCCGTGTACCAGGTGCGCGTTACGCGTGCGGTGTTGCTTAGCAACAGGTAGGCCTAGGTGTAGAATCGCTGTCATGAAGTCGTTTAGCAGTGAACTGGAACGCTTGAATCCAGACCAGCGCCGGGCAGTGGATACCATAGAAGGCCCGGTGATGGTAGTTGCAGGGCCTGGCACCGGCAAAACCCAGACGCTGGGTATGCGTGTAGCAAACATTCTCAAGCGCACCCAAGTGCGACCGGGGAATATTCTCTGTCTTACGTTCAGTAACAGCGGCGCTACGGCGATGCGAGAGCGCCTGCGCAAGCTCATAGGGCCCGATGCTTACGGCGTTGCCGTGCACACCATTCACGGGTTTTGTAACGAGTGCATTCTGCAGCACCCAACGGTGTTCGAGCGCTGGTCGGCTTTGGAGCAAATCAGCGATGTCGAACGCTACCGTCTTGTCCGCTCCATCATCGACGAGTTGTTGCCGAATTTGGAGCTGGTGAACAAAAAAGACCCGCATCGAGGCATTGCCGATATCCTTTCGCGCATCAGCTTGCTCAAGCGCGAAGGCAAGACCGATGAGCAGGAGCTGAAACGCATAGCCGATGAAAACGAGAGTGTCCTCGCCTCCGCCAGCCGCGAGGGAACCAAGGCGCATGAAAACAATTTGCGCAAGGCGCGGAAGTTCCGCGAGCTGGTAGAGGTGTATTTGCGCTACCAGAAGCAATTGGAGGCAACGGGTCGCTACGACTACGACGATATGATCCTAAACGTGCTGGCCGCACTGCGCGAGCACGATTGGTTGCTGGCATCGCTACAGGAGCGCTATTTGTACATACTCGTCGACGAATTCCAGGACACCAACGGATCGCAGTACGCACTCATCGACCTGCTTACCCAACCTAGAACGCCGGAAGATCATCCGAACTTGTTCGTGGTGGGTGACGACGACCAGGCAATTTACCGTTTCCAGGGGGCGAACCTTACCAATATCCTGTCGTTTCATAGACGCTTTCCCAAAGCACCGGTCATCGTGTTGAAAACCAGTTACCGTTGCCCGCAGCCGGTGCTCGATGCAGCCGCAGCACTGATTCAGCACAATACCGAGCGTCTTGTCGGCCGTATTCCGGACTTGGATAAAACGTTGGTTTCGGCAGTCAAAAAGAAATCGCCGAGTCCGGCGTTGCTGCTTTCTCCCAGCGACATGACCGAGCCGTGGTTGCTTGCGGATATGATAGAGGAGCGGATAGGGGAGGGGATTGCTCCGCAGGAGATTGCGGTACTTACCCAAACCAATGCAGAGCTTCGTCCCATTTACGATGTGCTCACCGCTCGCGGAATCCCGGTGCAGATGACCGGCAGGGTCGACTTGCTGCTGCACCCGCTGGTGCAGCAGGCCATAGCGATCTTGAAGGCGGTGCACAAGCCGGGTGACAGCGGTTTGCTTGGGGCGGCCATGGCGTGCGAATGCTTCGGGTGTCATCCGGCGGATTTGGGCAGGGTGTTCGATGCGCGCCGCGAAGCAAAAGGCGAGAGTACGCTTGTGGACGTGTTGCTTTCCATAGGAGAAAAAGCGAAGAAGGACGATGTCCTGGCTCTTGCAGACCGCAAGTCGTTGCTGCACGCCCGGGACGTTCTGCTTGATCTACACAATAAGCTGGGCAGTCGTACGGTGGTGGAAACAGTGGAAAAGGCCCTGAAGCAAAGCGGTTTGTTGCAAGTGGCAACGGTGCAGGGCAAGGCGGTAGATCCGCTCGATTACGCCGCGCTGCAGGAGTTCTTCGATCGTGTGAAGTACCGCTGCTACGAATCGCCGGCATTCTCTTTCCGGCAGTTCATGGACGACCTGGAGATGTACGGTGATCCCGATTACGGCGATTTACGCCTGACGTACGATTTGCCGCACCTGACAGATGCCGGCATACAGCTTATGACCGCGCACCGCAGCAAGGGCTTGGAATTCCACACGGTGTTCCTGACAAACTTCCGCGATCGCCACTGGAACAACCGCATGGGTCACCATGGCATTTCCATCCCCGAGGACTTATTGTTCGGCTGGGAGAAGGAGCAGAAATCCTTCGAAAAGGGCCAAGACGAGCGTCGCGTTGCCTTTGTTGCAATGACGCGCGCCAAGCACGAGCTGGTCTTCACTTGCCCCAAGCAACTGACGTCCGGCGACAGAAACAAGGCCGTGAGTCCGTCGGCATTCTTTGCCGAAGCTGGCGAACTGCCCGAACAGGAGACAGAGCTGAAAAAACCCGATGAAGCCATCAGCTTGCTCTTAAAGCCACCGCGCCACATCGACAAGGAATTCCAGGCATTCCTGCGCCACCGCCTAAAAGACTATGCCCTGTCGGTAACGGCACTAAATCACTTTTTGGAAGATCCGCAGATGTTCTTGGAGCGCGACTTGCTCCAAGTGCCCCAGTCCAAGCAGGCAAGCCTGGTGTACGGCAACGCCGTGCACGATGCGCTAAAGCAGTGGGCTTTAGCCACAAAGGAAGGCAGGGGATTGGGTGATACGGAGTTCGTGGCGGCATTCCACAGGTATCTGTCCGAACGCGAGGTGCTTACCGATGCCGAACATGCCAGGCTGAAGGCACTGGGCGACGAGGCATTGCCGCGTTACTACCAGCAGCGCCTTGCGGGGCCACCGCCTTGTATCGGGTTTGTGGAGTACGCGGTGTCCACCCATTTGGGCGACGTGCCAATCAAGGGCAAAATCGATCGAATCGATCTGGAACATCCGGCGTCTGCCAATGCCATCGTGCTGGATTTCAAGACCGGAAGACCCAAGACCGAATCGCAAATTCTGGAAGGGGACTACTTCCGGCAACTGGTATTCTACGCATTGCTCTTAGAACACGGCATGCCCATGCTGACGCCATCCACTTTTGCGCTGGATTTCATCGGCGAAGGAGCAGAGCACCCGGTGCTGCGCCCGTTTACGGTATCCGAAGCGCAGAAAAAAGAACTTGCTGCGGTAGTGGTCGCCGTATGGGCAAAAATTCAGGCGCTGGATTTCACACCGCTGTAGCGCAGCAGCACTAACGTTTGTCTTCGGTCAGCTGTTTGCGGAGTCGTACGAATTCGGCATGCTCGTGGGTGTTGAGTTCAAGCAGCCATAGTATTTCGCCACGGGCATGATCGCTGATGCACCTTGCATACCCGGCAATCAGCTCGCGCTGCAGTTCCTGGTCGCCCCGGCGCAGTCCCAAGTACTGCACCTCCTTGCGAGCCCTGTCGGCTGCTTCGAATGTTTGCGTATTGGCTAGCTCGGCTACGAGCTGGTTGAGAGTTGCCATAGCGCGCTACTGTACCACAAATTACTCTTTACGCTAGTTTATACATGCTTGTCGAGGTGTTCGCTCAGATATGCCTTGAAGGCGCGCAACGCTCGGCCACGATGAGATGTACTATTTTTTTGTTCAACTTTCATGGCTGAGTAGACGCAATCAAATCCATCGGGCTTAAAACAGGCAGAGATGGGTAAGCCTGGCAGGTAGTCTGCCTCCAGCGTCTGTGTGATGCTTCCGCTGCATGCGCCGTTGAATACATGTTCATTCCCATCTGCATCGATATAGGCAATGCAGCAGACAAAGGTGGCCTTCTTGTTCTTCTCGCTGGCCATGCGACGCAAAAAGAAATCAATCCACTCCTTGTCGCTGGCTTTAGGGCCTGCGCCCCAGCGACGCGTTGCAATACCCAGTTCTCCGGCCAGCGCGTCGACCACAATGCCCGAATCGTCGGCCATAGTGGGCAACTTCGATAGCTCGCGAAAGTGCCGGGCTTTGATCAGCGCGTTTTCCTTGAATGTTTCGCCGTGCTCTTCCGGGTCCGACGCTATGCCGATATCGGCTGGTCCGCAGAGCTCTATAGGCAAGCCTGCCAGGGCTTCGCGAATTTCAATCAGCTTGCCTTTGTTGTTGGTGCCAGCGAGGAGCTTCATTGCATGCCTGTTAGACGGCTGTCTTATCCATAAAGATCTTGCGCGCCTTGGCACCGTCTGCCGGACCAACCAGGCCTTTTTCCTCCATGATATCTAGCAGGCGTGCAGCGCGGGCATACCCCACCTTCAGCTGGCGCTGGAGCAAGCTGGCAGATGCTTTTTGCGATGCTTGCACAATGCGCACGGCGTCAAAGAACAGCTCGTCACCGCCGTTGTCGTCTGCATCCAGGTCGATACTGGTTGTGCCGCCGGTTACCGCACCGTTTTCCTCGTTGCCGTCACCGAGGGTAATTTCCTCAGTCAGCATTCCTCCGCCTGCAACCTTTACTGCGTTGATGACGCGCTCCACTTCCTTGGTCGACACGTAAATACCCTGAATACGCACGGGGTTCGGCGTCGAGGCAGTCATGTACAACATATCGCCTTTGCCGAGCAGGTCTTCCGCGCCAATCGAGTCGAGAATGGTACGCGAGTCGATTGCCGAGACCACGCGGAAGGCGATGCGGGTGGGGATGTTGGCTTTAATAAGACCGGTAATCACGTCCACGCTTGGGCGTTGCGTGGCAATGACCAAGTGCATGCCGACTGCGCGCGCCATTTGGGCGATGCGTGCGATCATGGTTTCGGTGTCTTTGCGGTGCTGACGCATCATCAGGTCGGCCAATTCGTCGATAACGATGACAATACGCGGCAGAATCTTCTCTTCATCCTCCTGCTTTTCGTTGTACTCGTTTAAGTTGCGTACGCCCGTTTCGGAGAACTTGTGCAACCGTCGACCCATTTCTGCTATTGCCCAGCGCAAGGCCTGCAGCGCCTTCTCGCTTTCGGTAATGACCGGCGTGAGCAGGTGGGGAATGCCGTTGTAGGGCATAAGCTCAACGCGCTTGGGGTCGATGAGAATGAACTTCAGCTCATGCGGAGCATTCTGGAACAAGAGCGAAATGAGGAACGTGTTCATGCACACCGACTTACCGGCTCCGGTGGCGCCGGCGATCAGTAAGTGAGGCATGTCCTCGATGGTGGCAACCATGGCGTCGCCGGATACCCCGCGTCCGAGAGGAATGGTTAGCGGCGAATCGGATTGGCGGAAGGCATTGCTTTCCAGAAGCTCGCGCAAATACACGGTGGAGCGAACGATGTTCGGCATTTCTATGCCTACAAGCGACTTCCCTGGAATGGGCGCTTCGATACGAAGGCTGGTGGCTGCCAGAGCTAAGGCCAAGTCATCTTTGAGCGAGCCGATTTTGGACAGCTTTACGCCTTCGGCTGGCTGCAGCGTAAACTGCGTTACGGTCGGGCCGGGGTGGGCATCCTTCATGGTAACCGCAATGTCGAATTCGCTCAGCTTCTGCTGAATGCGCACAGCCTGCTCCTTCAAATCCTCGTCTTTTACCGTGAGTTCGCTGTGCTTGCTTTCTAGTAAGTCCATCTCCGGGAATTTCCATTCTTCAAAGCGTGTGTCCTTCATTTCTATCAGTCCGGTTTGCTTGGGCTTCGGCGCGACTTTGGGCTTGGGTTGCTCTTCTTCTTCGTCGCCGATCTTCTTTTCTGCAAATGCCGGACGCACGATGTTCAAGTCTGGTTGCTCCACTTCCTGCTCTTCTTCATCCTTTTTGGCGCCGTGTTCTATGAGGTCGCCATACACTTCCTCCGGCTCTTCCTCCTCGCGTTCTACAGCACGCTGGCGTACGACTTTTCGACTTGTTTCTTCCGGCTTCAGTTTGCGCAAGATTGCCGGAATGTCTGGCTCGAAAGCGATGAACAATCCCGCTATGAACAGCAAGGAAAGGACTACATACCCCACTTTGACGCTCAAGAACGTAATGAACGGGAACGCCGCCATGAACCCGACAGCGCCGGCGACGGTATCCAGCTCGTTGGCGATGGAGCCGCTGACCGGCGTGTTCAAGTGCACAAGGCCCAAGAACGCCAGCAGCGACAGTGCCGGTCCCCAGGTTCGCTTTTGCTCAACGCGTGGTTCACTGGCAAACAGGAGCAGCGTGCCAAGGCCGATCAGGAACATGGGAAACAGCACGCTCCAGCTACCGAATAACACCTTTAACCCCCGACCAATGGCTCCGCCCAAAGATCCTGCACTGTCTTGCAGTGCCAGCAGCAGCACGATTCCAAGGCCTACGGAAACAATGGCCTTCAGTTGTCTGCGCGTGTGATCTTGCAGTTCCAGGCTTTGCTTGCTGCGCGCTTTGCGGCGCTTGATGGTGGTTTTGCGTCGAACCTTCGGCATGGTGGCAATTCTACAGGAAAGTATGGTCTTGTAGCACGAGAAAACACACACCCCCGAAAGACGGGGAAATCAGCGGCTGAAACAAGCGGCAACATCTTCATTTCCCTGCTAGCTTTCCTTGGTTCTCCTACAGTGTTGGCAGCCGATACTCCTTTAGCGCAGCTCGCTCCTCTAGGTAGTCTGGCATGGCTTTGGCCACCGTTTGCCAAAAGCGACTTGAATGGTTTGGGTGCTCTATATGCGCCAATTCATGCACGATGACGTAGTGCAGCACTTGCCTGGGCACAAACAACAGCGCGGTGTTCAGCATAACGGTGTTGTTACCCGAACAGCTGCCCCACTTGGAGTTGGCAAAGCGCAGTTTCACGTCGCGCACCCGCACCTGCAGCGTGTCGGCGTTGATCGCGTCGATGAGTGCCACGACCTCCACATACTCGCTCTGCGAGAGGCAGTGCCAGAACATGCGATGCAATTCCTTCATTTCGGTATCGGGCGAAGCGGTCACTACCCATGCATCCGCCTCCTGACGCGCTCGCAAGCAGCGTCCTTCTTCACGTCGGAAACGATAGCGCTTGCCGGAAGATACCTCGACATCGCACTCCGTACAGTCATACCTGAGTAACTGCCGGAACGGGTCGATGAGCGTGCGTTGCTGCATGCGCACGTATGCCTTGCGAATGCGCCTGAGCAGGTTTTCCACGTGAGCTTGCTCTTCGGCTGCGCTCAAGCCGCGCGCAAGGCGAATGACGACCTGTTCGTCGGTCCAAATTGCGCGCGAACAGCGGTTGCGCGTGCGTTCGATGCGGTGCGGTAGCTCGGGCTCCTGCATGTAACCGATGCTACCAAGACCCAAACGCATTGGGAATTGCCAATTGTTGGCTTACAATCCTTTCGTGGAAACAATCGTCATTCTCGGCCATCGCGGGTACATCGGCACGCATCTCAAAGCCGTGTATCCCCAGGCGCATACTCCAAGCATAGATATTGCCGACCCAAAGCAAGTGGCCGCCATGCTCGACGAACTGAAGCCGGATGTCGTCTTCAATGCCGCCGGGAAAACCGGTCGGCCAAACGTGGACTGGTGCGAAGATCATAAGCACGAAACCATCGCCAGCAACGTCACCGGTCCTCTGGTGCTGCTGGAACAATGTTCCAAGCGCGGCGTGTATTGGGTGCATGTCGGCTCCGGGTGCATTTACGAGGGCGAAAAGGGCGGCAGCGGCTACACCGAGGAAGACCCTCCTAATTTCTTTGGCAGCTTCTACGCCAGAACAAAGTTGTGGTCGGATCAGATGCTGAAGGATTTTCCCGTCCTGCAACTGCGTTTGCGCATGCCGTTCGATGGCTCCGGTCATGAGCGCTGCCTCATTACCAAGGTTAGCAAGTACACCAAAGTGCTGGATGTTCGGAATTCCATCACCTACATTCCCGATTTCATCGCCGCTACCAAGCAGTTGGTCGCAAAACGAGCAACGGGTATTTACAACATGGTCAACCCGGGTGCCATCTCTCCTTACGATCTCATGGTTCGGTACAAGCGCGACGTGCGTCCTTCCCATGCTTTTGAGCGTATTTCACTCGGACAACTGGCGTCGGTGACCAAGGCGGCGAGGAGCAACTGCATCTTGTCCACGGCAAAATTGGAGCGCGAGGGAATCCGTTTCCTTCCGCTGGAACAAGCCGTAGATGAGGCCATGCGGCGTCTTGCGGCTGTACGCTAGGAAGACTTGACGTTTTGGGTAGCGAGGCTTATACTTTGCTTCCCTAATTATTAACGTTCCTCACGATGCAGAAAACGCAGGATGAACTCATCGACCTGGCGTTCAACTTTGCCCGCATCATGCAGCGTAAGATGGCGGAGGCGACGCATCAGGACCATTCGGTGAAAAATTGGCTGCAAATGCACGCGCTGTGCATCATTCAGGAGAAGCCCGGCATTACCATGAAGGACTTGGCCGCAGCGCTCATGATCACCGCGCCCACCGCCACGACGTTCGTGGCCCGGTTGGTGCGGTTGGGGTGCCTGCAGCGCGTTGCCGACCCAGCAAACCGTAAGTTGGTACGCCTGCGCATTACCAAGACTGGCAATAAATTGATGCGCACCATGATGGAGAAACGCCTGGTCGTCATTCGCTCGGCGTTTGCCGTGTTGTCCGTCAAAGATCAAAACGACCTCATCCGCATTTATAGAAAGCTTATTGCTAACCATTCTTCTCACCACTCCGCATGAGCATCATTCGTTCCATTCTCTCGTTCTTGGGCGTTGTTTGGCGCTGGATCAGGCGCCATCTCAAGCGCGTCATCGTCGTCGCTGTCATCCTGTTCATCGGCATGATCATCTGGGGCGTAAGCAGGCCCAAACAGCCGGTGTACGTAACCGCCGAGGCGCAGCGGGGCGACCTGAAGCAGACGGTGGAGGCTGTGGGCAATGTAGTATCCGAGAAAGATCTGGAATTGCAGTTTCCAATCGTAGATGTGGTTGCCAAGGTAGAGGTGAAAGAGGGCGATCGCGTCAAAGTAGGGCAGCGCCTTGCTTCGTTGCGTGCCGGAACCCTTGCCGCAAGCGTGGCATCCGCATCGGCAAACGTTGCTTCTGCCAAAGCGGTGTTGCAGGCGTTGCAAGAAGGAGCCCGCCCGGAAGACATTGCTATAGCCGAGGCATCGGTTGCTAACAGGCGCGCCGCGCTCGATGTCGCCCGACAGACTGCGCTGAGCGCCGAGGCCAACTTAAAGACATCTAAGCAGAAGCTAGCGGTACTCCAAACCGAAGCAACCACCGGACTAGCCGGACAGGTGACAAGTGCCAACAGCACCGTGTCGCAGTACCTGGCTTCAGCTAAGACGGCGTTGAACGCAACCAGCGGTGTGTTTAACAGCAACGAGGTGCAAGATGCCATCGTGAAGAATATCACCGGTAATTACGATGCCATTCGTTCAGGACGCGCATCTGCCGATGCTGCCATCAGCCAGCTGCAAGGCACAGCAGTCAGCGCTATGGACTACCAGACCGCGCTGAAAAATCTGGAGGCTGCCCGAACCGTCGTTGCAGCCGCCGCAGACAATGTCAGTCGCTCGTACGACTACATGTCCGAATTGCAGCTGACCAGTTACTTCACCAATGCCTCACGCGAGACGCATAAGGCAACCATCGCCACCCAAAAGACCAGCGTGCAGACTGCGTACTCAGCCCTGGATGCAGCTGCAAAAGCCCTGCGCGACGCATCCGCAAGTTACGACACTCGCATTGCTACAGAGCAGTCCACCGTGACAAGCCTGCAGGGAACGCTAGACCGTGCCAAGGCCGATATCTCCACCTATGAAACCGCGTTGCAGGTGGAAGAGGCACAGCTTGCACTGAAGAAAGCTCCAGCCCGCCAAACGGATATCGATTCCGCCCAAGCGCGCGTACGCCAGGCGCAGGCAGATTTGGCTCGCGCTAGTGCTCAGTATTCGGACACGTTGCTGGTTTCTCCTGTGGAAGGCATTGTCACCAAGGTCAATGTAAAGGCCGGCGAAATGCGTCCTTCGACCATGCCGTCCATCACGGTGCTTGGCAATACGCCTTACCGCATCGAGATGTTCGTATCGGAGATCGACATCCCCAAGGTGCAACTGTCTCAGACCGGATCGATTGAATTGGATGCGTTCCGCGGCGAGTCCATTCCGCTGCGCGTCAGCGAAATCGACCCTGGGGCAACCGATCGTGACGGCGTACCAAAATACAGGGTGAAATTGGACTTCACTTCGGCTCACGAGGGACTGAAAATCGGTATGACTGGCGATGCAGAAATCGTTACGGGTGTGCGAAAGGACGTCGTCAGCGTTCCGTTGCGGGCCGTGCTGGAGCGCGAGGGAAAGAAGATCGTTCGCATTCTCGGCGCAGATGGCCGCACCATTGAAGAGCGCGAAGTGACCACGGGGATCGATGGCGCCAATGGCGATATAGAGGTAACCGGCGTGCGCGAAGGCGAAACCGTAGTCGTTCTTGTGAAATAGCTTATGGACAAGCAAGTTCCCCTCATCGAAATTCGCAACTTGAGTAAGTCGTACTTCAACGAAGGCGTGGAGACGCCAGTGTTGCACTCGTTGGATTTGCGTATCAACAAAGGCGAATTCGTGGCCATTATGGGCCCATCTGGCTCCGGAAAATCCACGTTGATGCAAATTTTGGGTTTCCTAGATTTGCAAACAAGCGGTACATACCTGTTTCAAGGCGAGCCTACGCAACGCATGGACGATGACGACTTGGCGCGCATTCGTGCTACCCGTGTCAGTTTCGTGTTCCAGGCATTCAACCTGTTACCGCGCACAACGGTGACGCAAAACGTCATGCTTCCATTGTTGTACCATCCGTCTATTCCGCCTCGGCAGCGCTTGGATCGCGCTCTCAAAGCCGTGGAGACGGTCGGCCTGCTTGACCGCAAGGATTACATGAGCAGCCAATTATCCGGTGGACAGAAGCAGCGAGTTGCCATTGCACGCGCACTGGTGACGGATCCCGAAGTGATTTTTGCCGACGAACCTACGGGTAACCTGGATTCCGCATCCGGCATTGCAGTCATGGATGCGTTGCAGCGCCTGCATAGCGACGGGCATACCATCATCCTCGTCACGCACGAACGCACCACGGCGGAGCACGCCCAGCGCATCATAACCATTCGAGACGGCCACATAGAATCCGATGCCTCCAACTTCCAGCGCAAGGTGGCCGGCAAGCTTTCGGAACTCAAGTAGCATGCGCTTTTCCGATACGCTCAGAACGGCAGTCAAGGCGGTGGGGGTGAATCGCTCACGCGCGGCGCTGACTATGCTCGGCATTATCATCGGCGTTGGGTCGGTAGTGCTCATGAGTTCCATCGGCTCCAGCATGCAGCTGGTTATTTTGAGTCAGATCAGCAGCTTGGGCTCTCGCAGCATGGTCATTTTTCCGGGTAATACCGATGGAGGCCCCAACCCGCTGGCAACCGGCAGCGACAGTTTGACCTTTGATGACGTGGATGCGCTGAAGCGCCTGCGAACGATAGAAACTGTGGCACCGGTGATCTTTATTCCAGGTACTGCATCGTACGGCAGCCAAGAGGGTAGCCCCCGCACACTGGGGGTAGTCCCGTGGTTCTTTGAAAACCAGAAGATATACGTGCAGACGGGCCGCATGATCGACGATGCGGACAACGAAGGCGCCAAGCAGGTTGCCATGCTCGGTTCGGATATTCGTGAAAAGCTCTTCGGCCAAAATGATCCGCTAGGCAAGCGTATCAAGATTGGAGATCAGCACTACACGGTTGTTGGTACTGTGCGTCCAATTGGGTCCCAATTCTTCCAGAACGTTGATGAGCGTATCTACGTGCCGTTTAAGACCGCCAGGCAGGTGACCGGAAGAAAGTACGTCAACTACATCACCATGCAATCTACGGTGGATCCAGAACTGGCACTGGAAGATGTGAAACTGCTGCTAAGGCAACGCCATAAAATCGACAACCCTAAAGACGACCCAAAGAAGGATGACTTCGGCGTGCGTACATCCGCGCAGGCCAATGACATTCTTGGCGGCGTGTCGATGGGGCTTACGCTGTTTATTACCACCATTGCCAGCATTTCGCTGCTAGTGGGCGGTATCGGCATCATGAATATCATGATCGTCTCGGTAACCGAGCGCACGCGTGAAATTGGTTTGCGAAAAGCCGTGGGTGCCACCAAGCGCGATATCCTGTTGCAATTCCTTGCCGAAGCCGTGGTGTTCACGCTGGTCGGTGGCTTTATCGGTGCCGCCGGCGGTATCGCGCTGGCATGGTTTGTTGCCGCTATCGTCGCACGCATACTCTCGACGTATGTGTTCGTAGTGTCGTGGAATTCGCTGCTAGCAGCATTTGTTATGGCCACCGCTACCGGCATCATCTTCGGCATTGCGCCGGCGCGTCGGGCCGCCAATTTAAGTCCTATGGAATCCCTCCGCTACGAGTAACTATGCTGCTACGCGATACTGTCCGCACCGCATACGCCGGAATTACCGTCAACCGAACGCGGTCCATACTGACCATGCTCGGCATTATCATCGGCGTTGGTTCCGTGGTGCTCATGGTGAGCATCGGCAATAGCTTCCAGCGTTACATTCTCACGCAGATCGAGTCCATTGGCAGCGGCACCATCGACGTCTTCCCCGTGGGGCTGCAGAAGTTCGGCAGTAACTTAGAATCGCTTACCTACGACGACTACGAGGCGGTGACCCGGCTTTCCACAGTCAAGGACGTGGCGCCGGTGATCTTGGTGGGACAGCAGGTGGAGTATGGCAAGGAAGTGGTGTCGCCCATGGTCATGGGAACGCGACGTCAGATTTTTGCTAACTACGGCTTGAAGCTGGAGAGTGGCAGATTGCTTGAGCAAACGGATGATGACGGCGCTAAATCGGTTGCCGTACTTTCCTACCAAACAGCGTTGGACCTGTTTGGCAACGTCGATCCGGTGGGAAAGAAGATCAAGATCGGCGAGTTCTCCTTCACGGTTGTAGGTGTTTTGCAGGGCATGGGATCACTCTTGTTGTCGGATTTGGATAAGCCTGTCTACATTCCGTTTTCTACGGCTAAAGCGGTAACGGGCCAAAAACATTTGACCTACATGACCCTCAAAGCGGTTGGCGATCCTGCCATCGCCACCGAAGATGTGACGTTACTGCTGCGACAGCAACACCGTATCGATAACCCCGAAGATGACCCCGACAAAGATGATTTCATCGCCCGTAGCTCCGAGCAGGTTACCGGCATTGTGAATTCGGTCACCATGGGCCTAACAGTATTCTTGTCTCTTGTGGCAGCCATTTCCTTGCTGGTAGGAGGAATTGGAATTATGAATATCATGCTGGTGTCGGTTACCGAGCGGACGCGCGAAATTGGCCTGCGCAAGGCGGTTGGCGCACGCAAGATCGACATTCTACTCCAGTTCCTTTTAGAGGCCGTATCGCTCACACTCACCGGCGGCACGGTTGGCATTCTGTGCGGCGGCGGCATAGGCTGGATTTTGGCAAAAGCTGCTTCGAAGGCCCTTGGCGAGGTGCCTTATTCTCTTTCGCTCACGTCCATCATCTTAGCGGCAGGCATGGCACTGGGCATTGGTGTAGCGTTCGGATTCTATCCGGCAAAGCGCGCTGCAAACCTAAGCCCCATGGAGGCTTTACGCTACGAATAGCGCAGATCTCGTATTGGGCATTCGAATGCTTGACGGTGTATGTTTTTCGAGAAGATACCGACCTCATTTCTGAAAGATGATGGCGAAGAGAGTCAGGTGGTGTATTCGCGATCCATATCATCTGACTCTCCCTTTTGGGCACAAAAAAACCACCCGGGATCGCTCCGCAGGTGGCCTTTGAAGTCGAAGAACTAGCAGTCGCAGCCGTAAACGGTCTGGCGCTTGTTCTCCTTGCAGCGCCAAGCAGCCTTCTTGACCATCTCCTCGCAAGCCTTTGCGAGAGCGTCGCAGAAGTCGCCGCCGCAGCGGAGATCCATCTTCGAAAGCATTTCCTTAACGTGGGACTGAACGATCATGGGAATAGGGGAGAAGAAATAGAACGGGACGGATTGTAGGAGGCCCCCAGAGGGTATACAACCCTTTTTGGAGTATCCGAATTCCGGGAACTGTGCTCTGGTTGTACATTGTGAAAAAAGCTGCATAGAGGCAGCCTGGAGCCTTTGAATCGCCAGAATGTGCCGATGCTGCAGCGAAAGCATTGAACACCGGCTCCAAACACCATAGAATCCCGTGGCTCCGTTCTTTTCTTTATGGGTCGGTACCGAAGTAGCCAAACGGGCCTGACTGTAAATCAGGTGGCTTACGCCTTCGCTGGTGCAAATCCAGCCCGGCCCACCATTCTTCCAAGGGGAGGGGAGTTTTTGCGAAACCTGTTGCCAACTCTGTAAACCGGCGTACAGTCGACGTATGAGCAGCAAAGCATTCAATGCAGCCGGCGATGGTATTCTCGATACGACCGAAGAAGTCGCAACGCTTGCCGAGAGCGAAATACCGCTTTCACAGGTAGACGCGGAGCTGAGGGATGAGGTTGCCGCAGTACGCACGCTGATGGGTACTATTGCGAAATCCGACCTGGATAGCCGCGATTTGCGAGAGCAGAGGGATAGACTCTTGCAGCGCGTGCCGGCCCCCGAGCTTGCCAGCTAATCTTTCGCTCAGTTCTGATGGCAGGCACAATTTAGGCGTGCAGGCCAAGAGATTGCCGACGGTAGATGCGCTGAGGGGAATAGCGATTCTCTCGGTCGTGTCATCGCATGTGTTTTGGCTGTTTGCGGATGTATCGTGGTTTCCGAAAGGCCCTGGGAATTTCATTCTGACGCCGATGATACTGCTCAGTCGCGGCGCTTTAGGCGTGCAGTTATTTTTCTTGTTATCGGGGTTCGTACTCGCGTTGCCGTATGTGCAAGGTCGCCGCAAATTTACGACCTGGCGCGACTGGCGCGCGTTCTACTGCCGTCGATCATTGCGCCTATTGCCGTTGTATACGCTCGCCTGGGTCGTGCCGTTATTCGGTTTGTACTTGAAAGATCCTTTCCCAAGCCATGTGTTGTCGGTGGCAACGCTTCTGACTATGACGTCATCGTTTTTCCCGGCAACGTTCCTTCCGAGATATAACATTGTCCTGTGGTCTTTGGGGGTAGAATTTTGGCTGTCTGTCGTGTTTCCGCTCTGCGTGATGGCACTGTTGCGTTTTGGGCCAAGTCGCACGTTCTTCGGTGCGCTGTTTCTGGCAACCGGATCACGTCTGGCGGCGGTGTTGCTGTTGGGAGTGGTAGGTACAAATGTGATGATGAGCTCGTTCGTTTCGCAGCTCGATGCATTTGTCGTGGGCATGCTTCTTGCGCAGCGTTGTCATAGCGGTAGTCGCACCCGATGGCCGCTGTTCCATGCCTGTGCTGGAATCGCATGTCTCTGGTTTGCGTCCAGCATTATCGAGAGCGTATCGCAGCAATTGCTGCCGTGGGAAACGATTGCATTCGGCTTCCTGCTCTTTACGTGCGGATGGGGTTTATGTGTAGATGCAGCGCTATCAGCAGGCGCCTTTTGCAGCAGGTTGTGGTACCCGATCCGGCAGTTGGGGCGGATGTGCTACTCGCTGTATGTCTGGCATGTTCCGCTCATCTTACTGTGCATGAGTTGGGGGTACTTTACGGATGCCTGGCTGTTTTCCACGTACCTTGGGTTGCTACTAACAGTGGCGATGCTTAGTTACCGCTACATCGAGTTTGGGCATGTGGATGATCCGCGTCCGCTGTTCGGCTTACCGGCGAAGCGCATGCAAACAACGCCGCCTCCCGTGTCCGGGCAAGCGGCGTTGGCATAATCCGTATTGTGTAGATTTACAAGCAGGTGGCTTCTCCTTCCAGTGCGGCTTCAATGTCCTTGGGGTCACGGTTGAGCATGCTGCTTAATTTTTCTATCACCCAGGGCATCATCGTGTGCATGCGGTTCATGTGAGCTTCCTGGTGCAGGTAGTTGCGCATGCCGCATACAACACTCAGTTCGTCTTCGGTATACGGTGCGTAAGCAACGTTTCTTCCGCGCAAGCCGAACGGGTCCATTTTCAGTGCGAACACGCGGCTCGCATCGGACGCAAAGGCAAAGTGTCCAACCAACGTGCCGTAGTCCTGACCGTTGTTGTCGGCGATTTGAATGTTGTGGTTGTGTGCCAGGAATGTCATCACCATCGCGGCCTCGGTCGTGCCGTGTCCGCGATGCGAGTGCGATTGGGCCAATTCGCTGCGACGAGCACTTTGGTCGTCATCCTCCTCTTGCTCACCGGCCTGCTGTCCACCGATGTTGCCGCCATCGTCTGAGGAGCAGCCGATGACAGTAGCAACAGGAACGCTGACGTTGTTGGCTGGCTCGATATCGCGTTCCGTGGCTTGCACGCTTGCCTGTGTGCGCAGCTGCGTGCCGCAATCCATGGAAGACAGCGTGGAGAACACCAGGTCGAACCCTGCGTTGCCTGACACTGCAATGCTCTGCGCTGTACAGACCACGTTCGCACCTTCCTGTGTGCAACCGGGAGTGCTTTGTGCTTGCTGGAAGGTCATTCCCTGGTCTAGCGGAATGGTGATACGCGTGTTGCTCGCGGTAGCGGGGCCGCTGTTGTACGCAACCGCAGTGAAGATCATATTCTGGCCGCGCGGCGCTCCAGAAGGACCGGTGTAACGAATGGCTACGTCGGCCTGCGGTTCGCACTCGATAGCGGTGCGTACAGTGCCGCTGGTGTTATTTGCCTCGTAGTAGTCGCTTGCATCCGATGTCACCGTGGAGGCAGCATCGATATTCTGTGGGCAAGCGGTTTCCAACGTGGTTGCAACTGCAATGCTGAACGACCTCGATGATCCTGCGCTTAGTGAGAATCCGGCACACACCACTTCGTCACCCAATTGCGTGCATTCCGCCGGGTTGCCCGCGCCCAATGTCAGGCCGTGCAATGGCAGCGCAATGCGCACATTGCTCGCAGTGGCGGGACCTGTATTGGCAACGCTGAGCTGGTACCGGATTTCATCGCCACGGAAGATGCGATCACTGCCGGTTATTGTGGCTTCCAACTCCACTTGCTCCGGCGTCGGGCAGCCTACGAAAACAGGCATGGATGTCGAGTTGTTTGACGTATTGCCGTCTCCCTCCGCCGCATCTACGGTTGCAATTGGCGTTGCGGTGGTACTGCAGAGCGTTTCGCCCGCAGTCAGTCGCAGGTTGAAGCTGGTTTCAGCAAGCGGAGCCAGTCCGCCTTCTGCCGTCACGGCGCACGAAACCAAATTGTTTTGACCCAGAGTGCAGCGTGCATCGCTAGCCTGGGTGTCGAATGAGAAATCCGCCGGCAACGCCACGGTGACTACCGTGCTCGTGGCCGCAAGCTGTCCGTTGTTTCGTGCCGAAACCGTGGCCGTAAATGGATCATTTTTCTGTACCAGTTTTGGCGCGCTGCCCTGCACTGCTACATCGGTAGACGGCAATGGCGTCGCGAACCTGCCGTAGATATCGTTGGCAATACGCGTGCCTTGGCTAATCCCTTGGTCGCGGTCGAACGACCAGTGAATGCCTAAGTAGATGCGGCTTTGCGCATTCTCGTATGCAGCCTGGCTGAGGCTCGTGAACGAACGAGGGACGCGTGGGCGGATAGCTCCACTCTGATCCCGCGTGATGCCGTTGAGTTCGTCGGAAGTAAAGGTAAACGCGATGTTGTCTCGGCCATAGAAATTGGCAATCGACTTGAATGCCGCTGCTCCGAAGGTTGCATGTCCAGATGTGTATGCCGGAAACGGCGGTGTGAAGTTTGTGGGAGGCGTTTCTGGGGTGGCCGACAGCTGCGGGTTACTTGCGGGTGCACCAAGGGGTTCCCAGGATGGGTCGCCAATAGTGATGTCGTTGCCATCGCCAAGGCCGGTGGGTCCGGTACCTGGGTCGGACTCACGAATGCCGGTAACAGGTCGCCAGAAGTCATAGTCGTACTTGGCTTTCCATGCGGAAATGCCGCTATCCGCCATGGCAAGGCTAATCAAGGCAAATAAACGCGCATTTTCCGACTGAGTGTTCCCTTCCTGCTCGGCGATGACTTGTGCGATCTTATTGTACAACCGAGGTGGCACTCCAAGACCCGGCGATCCGTCGTATCCCCAGTAGATACCGATGTTTGTCTGTTCCTGCGTGCGGGTGGCTGAGTTCTTCGCTCCAAGCGACTTCACTTCGTTATAGGCGTTCGCGTACTCCTCGCTATTCAAAGCCGGAACGGCAGGTGCGGCAAAATCTGCCGGACTGGAAATAACGAATGGTCGTACTGTGCCGTAGTAGTCGGCATACGGCGTTTGCGTTGGATGTAGCGGATCCGGACGCCAGTGGCCGGGATTATTATTTGGGACGTACCCGGAAGGGCTGTCATCGCCGTCGTTGACACGAGCGGCGATCATTGCGGCAGCGGCAGCCTGGCCGATGGCAATACCGTCGGTCTTTGCTTGCCCGTTTGGAATGAGCGCCATGTCGCTTGCAAGCGCGCTGGCAAAGCTAGCCGATTGCTCGGGGTACACGCTTGCCAACACATCGTGGGCTGCCTGAATGACCGCTGCTTCCGGAGAAGCGCCTGCCGGTGCATGTTGCGTGAGCAGGTACGGCGTATGTGTTTGCTCAATGGCATTGATGGCGTCGTAGATCGCTCCATGCACCATGGCCATGGCGCGGGCACCCATGGTCGGGCCGCCATTACGCTTGAGTCCGGCTCCTGGTACTCCCGCTCCAGGCGTGTGGTCTACCACCTGGGCATTCAGCAAGATTGTATTCCACCGTAGCACCATGTCGGGAAGTGGCGCCTGCTGCGCGCTACTGAAGCGCGGGAGGGCTCCAATGCCGTTTGTAACGACAATTGAGACTAAAACAGCCTCGGCAACCAGCGTGCGTAGACGCATAGATGGTAGGTGAAAAAAGGTGTATTAGATTACATACATTTTATTTTTATGCAATAGAATTTATATATGTCAAATTCAGGGGCAGAAGAGCATCCACATGAATTCGAGGTTCACTTCGCTGTTACTTGGCCGTGCACAATCCTGCCTGGCAGACGGCGCGTTGCTGCGCACAGCCGGCGCAAGCCATGGGGTCTTGCAATTGCTGCTTGCACAGGAAGTACTCGTCGGCCTTCTTCTCGGCTTTAGACACCGCATCTTTGCGGATCGGTTCGCCACAGGTGAGGTACGGGCAGCTTGCAATGAACAGTGTGCAGTCGGCGTCCGTGCTGCAGGTGCGGTACATGGCTGCGGTGTTCTTAAAGTCATTCATCTCCATTTGGCAGCTTGCGCCGCTGGAAGAGTTGCGAGAAGAGGAGGAAGAGCTGCTTCTCGAGCTGGAAACGCAAGCTCGAAGCGTGCAAGCGCCGCCATTTACGGTGCATGTGCACGTGTTGCAACCGTCGCTGCTGGTGTATGTCTGGCCGATTTGGTACCTGCCCTCGCACAGCTGCGCACCACTGGATGGCACTTCGCTTAAGCACTCGCGCGAACAGCCATCCCCGTCCTGGCGGTTGCGGTCATCGCATTGTTCGCCGGTTTGTCGTGTGCCGTCTCCGCAAGTGCCGAGACCGTTTTTCCGACGCAGCTCTTCCACCTGCTCTCGGAGAGAGCCAATTACCGACTCGTCGTAACGTTGGAACAGCGTGGAGATTTGTCCACGAGAAATGCCGTCATTGGGACCGAAACGTCCATCTGCATAGCCGCGAATAATGCCTAACCTGGTTAGCCTATATATTGCCGCCGAGTAGTACTCTTGCGATCCTACGTCCACAAACTGCGCTGCGACTGCCGGTAGCGATACCGCAACCAAGATGCCGGCACAAAACGCTGCAAGGGGGGAGCGGGGAATGCGCATAGGCATAGGAGGAAGGTTGTCTAAGAATACGGTGTTGCGGCGCTCTGGTGAAGATTGCGAATACAGTCTTCTGTTGCGTATTATGTGTTGCATGGGTAACCGATGGCGCGAAGATCTCCAGGAATGGGCAGATGCGTACTTCGTGGGTGTCCTTGGTTTGCAGAAGCGCAAGACTTTCGGATGTCCTTCGTACTACCTTGGCCGGAAGATGTTTGCATTTCTCTATGAAGACAGCTTGGGTTGTAAGTGTGATCCGCAAGAAGTAGAGCGCTTGGTGCAGGCAGAAGCCGATGTGTACAGGCATTTCAACCCCGGAGATGGCATCATGCGTAATTGGCTGATGATTGCCCGTCCCGAGGCGGGGGAATATGACGTCGACATACCCAGGATTCAGCAGTACTTTCAGGTATTTCGTACCGCTGGACGTTGAGGAAAAGCGGCAATTCTGCTACAATGGTGAGATACCAAAACACACATCATGCACACTCCTTCTTTTGGTCATTGGTTCGATGCGGAGCGCCGCCTGGCGTACAACCGACCGCCGACAGACGTTCCGCCACCGCGGGTTTCGGGTACGCCCGAGTCTGGCGATGCGGCGCCTGAGCAACAGGGCGAGGTGCAGCCTACCCAGGAGACTGGCAGGCGCGTGGAAGCTGCCGAGAAGCACTTACATTCGGTATCGGTCGATAGGACCGATCCTTTGGTGTACACATCCAATCCGCAATTGAGCCGCTTATGGTGGCAAAATAAGCCCGGTGCAACCCAGCGTCATTACCAAGTACTGCACCAGGCACATCTGTCGTGGCAGGCAAACATCAATCGTGTGCGTCCGCAGACTCCGCAGCAGTGGGAGGCATTCAAGGCCAGCGAGGTAGCTCGCTTGAACCCGCAGCTTGCACCGCATGGTCTGCGCGTGTTTTCGTACCCCGGTCAACCCGCCTTGGGCTGGGAGGTGATCAACGCCGGTGCAGCCGGTATCCCAGATAACCTGCAAGGTCCGCTCAACGATCTCACCGCACCGGGGATCAACACCGGTCCGAACATCAACAGCATGAACGTGTCCATGTCGCGTCTTACTATTCTCATTGCCATTCTCATCGCGCTGGCTGTCATGCTCAAGCTGGCCCAGGAAGGCATGCTCGGCCGCGACGGCCGCGCACGTGACGATCGCCGTCCCGAGGGAGGCGGGGGTGACGGTGGTCCGCAGAGGCCCGAGGCTATCCGCAATCCTGCTCGGGAGCGCGTGCGCGAGGAAATGCGTTCTCGACGTGTGACATTGGATGGCCTGAAGCAGCACAAGGAAAAGACGATCAAGGCCAATGCAACCGCCATAGAAGGACATCAGCGCGACATTAAAACGCTGCGCACGGACGAGGCTGGCCTGGATAAGCGCCGGAACAACCTGCGCGAAGAAGTTGCTAAGCTGGAACGTACCGGCGCCGACCCGAATGCCCCCGAATTGCTGCGCGCCAAAGCGGAACTGCAGCAAGTCGAGAAGAATATCGAGTCTGCCCGCAACCGCCGCGAAACGCTGGAAAAAGACATCAAGCGTCGCGAGGAGGAGAACAAGGTCTTGCAGCAGGACGTAAAAGTCATCGATGAAATGCGTGCCGAAGGCCAGGATGCCATCGACCGCGCTGTGCGGCTTACCAACATGATGATAGAGCGCCTGCCCGAGAACGTTCGTACCGCATTTGGTGGCTATGAAGTCACCATGGAAGGCGCGATCTTGCTCAAAGAGCCGTCGGGCGAGTTGCATCGTCTGTTGGCCCAGCCGGGCCAGCCGGCGCTTGCCGCTGGTGTGACCGTGCAGCTTTCCGACTTGCAAGGCGCCCTCGATCGCATGCCGCGCTAGTACCTGGACT
>CAZENR010000003.1:0-20709 GCA_964513925.1 uncultured Candidatus Peribacteria bacterium | reverse complement strand
CCGGTAGGCAAAGACCAGTGTGGTTTGGATTTTTGGATTGGCGAGTCGTACTTGGTGTACGCAAGAAGTACCGAAAACGGCACGCTTCGTACTACGCGGTGCGATAGAACCGAATTCATCGAGTATGCTTCGGAGGATCTCGCATATCTGGAAAACAGATGGGACCACTCGCCTTCGGCCGGAGAGGTCTTTCCGGATGTGCCGACCGATCATCCTGCCTACCAAGCGGTTGTAGACCTGTACGGCGCAGGTCTGATGACCGGGTACCGAGATGGCATGTTCCGGCCAGAGCGGCATGTCAGCCGCGCCGAAATCGTAAAAGTCCTCATCGATTCCGCGCCGGGGTACCGCGCGCAGAACGATACGGCGTATGGCGACCCCTTCGATGCCGGGTGGCTTCGTTTTCACGATGTGCAAAGCGGCGACTGGTTTGTGCCGTACCTGCGCACCGCAGTAAACCGCAAACTGGTACAGGGGTATCGAGATAGGACGTTTCGTCCGCAGCAGAGCGTCAGCGTTGCCGAGGCGTCGAAGATGATCACCGTCGCATTTGGGCTTTCTCGGGACTGGGATGGGCCACTGTGGTACGAGCAGTACGTGCGTGCGCTTGCAGTACGAGGTGCACTGCCGCAGTCTGTACGCTTTGCAGAGGCGCCGATGACACGCGGAGAGCTGGCCCAAATTATGTGGCGGCTGCGGGAGGAGCGCTCCGATCTTCCTGCGTCTACGGCCGAGTCCGTGCTGCACCAGCGCGATTGCGCACTGCAAGATGACCCGCGTACCGAGGCGGTGGATATGCGCCGGGTACGCGCCGCGTGGCTCGAGTGGTACAACGTGGAGCGCGCACGGTTGGGCCTGCGCCTGCTTTCCTTGGATGAGACCTTGCACCACGTTTCCTATGCGCAGGCGTTGGAACTTCAGGATCAGAAATACGTACAGCCATCGTCGTATCCGTTGCTTCGAAGGACGCTCGGTGCAGAGGGGCTTACGTACAACGGTTCTGTGAGTGCCTGGGAAAGCGTTGGGACGGGCGAGTACGTGTGCGACGACAGAGAATGCACCGATGAGCTGCTGGCAGCATTGCGCCATACTTTCGATGCTATCCAGTCCCAGCGTGACCTTGACGATCAGCCAGATTGGGAAGCCATGATAGATCCCGAATACCGTCTACTGGGCCTGGGTGTCGTTACTGCCGATGGTAGGTACACGCTAGTTTCACAGGTGTCGAGACAGCCGATATCTCAGCCACAGCCGCTTTGCAGGCAGTCTGAATAATTGACACTACACCCAGCATGTTTAGGATGCATCTCTCATGAGTCGCCTAGGCACTCCCCAAACTCGGCAGTACTTGCAGCGCGCACGCGATACCGTGTCGGTACTTTCTCCGAGCGGTGAATCTTTTGAGCAACAGCTGGACCATATTGTTGGGTCGTACTTGTTCCTGCCGGAAGTGGCGCGCAGCGAACTTCATCTCTTGTTGCGAAACCTGCCGCTCCACCCTGAGCAGCATCCGCTGGATAACGCATTCGTTTCCAGGCGGTTACTCATCGACGCACACCGTGTTCTGCTGAGCCATGTGCTGGCTGCAAAGGATGTGAGTCTGTCCACGTGGGATCATGAACATAGTGAAGACGAACGCGATTTCGACGTGGACATGATGATGAGCGCCAAAGAACATGATGCTCATCTACTGCGCGAATGGAATATGACGTCTTCCTCTGTGCATGACATCCGAAAGGCTGTGGACAATGAAAACGTCGTTTCGGGCTTTCGAAAGGTACAGGAGCAACACCCCGGAGAACTGCGTTCCAACTGGCCGCTGGTCGATGCCATGGATGTCTTGTCAGCACGTTGCTTACGCGAACTCCATCCGTTGACGCGCTCCTGGTGGTGCAAGAACCCGGTCAAGCTATCCATGCGTGCATGCGCAAAAGAGCTGCTGATGCTTGCAGTAGAACTCAGCTACAACGCCGATGACGAGCAGCCGCTGTGCAGCGGAACCTTATTGTAGTAACGCCAGGCTGACCGCCGGAATAAAGAACAACGCGAAGAGCGTGGAGAGCAGCACTGCCAGCGCGGCTTTCTCGGGCTGCGCCTTCAGCGCCGTTGCCAGCACAACGGTGTTTGCGGCAAGTGGCGTAATGGAGAGCAGGAGAATAACGTGGTGGATTTGCTGCGTGTACACATGCAAATAGCTGGCATCGATGTAGATGATCCCCAGCGCCACCAGCGGCCACACGATGAATTTGGCAAGGAAGCACAGACCGAAGAAGACGTAGTCCAGCTTTACGCTGCGCATATCTGCAATGCCCATGCCGATGATCATCATGCCCAGTACGCTAAAAGCCCCTCGCATGTTGCCGGCAAGCGCCGTGTAGCCTTCGCCAGCGGGGATGTGCAGCGCCTGCGCCACCAATGCTAATACGAATGCGTACACGGTTGGAAGGCACAGCAGCCGGCGCAGACTTTCTCGCATGGAGTAATTGCCGCGCGCCGTAAAGTAGAATCCGAGCGTGTTTTCGAACAGGACGAACCCCAGAATGCTCAGCACCATAATGCCCAGCACTCCTTCGCCAAACAGCGCTATAGCCACCGGAATGCCAAAGTACCCAGTGTTTCCCGTTGCCGACGTGTACGCGAAAATACCCCGTGTGGAGTCTTTCCAGACTCGTGTACCCACTGCGTTCCATGCAAGTGATAGCCCGCAGCAAACGACAAAGAACAGCAGTGGCAGCGACAGCATGCTGGTATTTGCGGGTGTCGTAAACACGCCGTGGAACACCACGAATGGCGACAGCACGTACAGCAGCAGCGAGGCTACGGTGTCTTTCTGGGCATGCAAGACGCGTCCGGCTACAAATCCAAGCGCAATGAGCGCGTACAGCGGCACTAACTTGCCAAGGAGGGTAAAGAAGATGTCCATGAGAGGTCGCATTTCATCGGAGAATGTCGGCTGCCGCAATGGCATGGCACGAAGTTCGACTGCACAGTCGACGGAAAATGTTGTCAATGCACACGGGTAAGAATCTTGTCGTACCATCGTCAACATCTGCGTTACTTCTTCCCCATCCTACTTCCATGCTTACACGCACCATTGCGTCCGTAGCGATCGCGCTCAGCATCGTTGCGCCCGCGTTTGCCGAGGGCGACGCTGCTTCTTCCAGCTCCTCGCGCCCGGTAAAGTACGACGGCGCCTGTATGTCCAGTGCCGTAGACAAGCGCGACACGGCCGTCATTACCGCATTCGACACCTTCTCCGCTTCACTCAAGACCGCGCTCACCACCCGCAAGGACGCCCTGAAGGCAGGTTGGTCGCAGACAACCACCGATGCGCGCAAGTCCGCACTCAAGGCTGCTTGGCAGGCATTCCAGCAGAGCCAGAAGTCAGCTCGCGAGACGTTCCGCAAGTCCAAGCAGGCTGCTTGGAAGCAGTTCAAGACCGATGCCAAGACATGCAAGGCGAACACGTCCGAGGAAGGCGGCTCCGCAGAAACAGGAGACGTTAGCCTCTAATAGATTCTTCATGGCGAATCACCCGCGATGCAAACGTGTCGCGGGTTTTTTATGCGCGTAGTGCGCGCGTGCTGGACTGAAACGAGAGCGTCATCATGCCCAGTGTCAGCACGGTCACGATGAGGAGTACGGGCCCTGGGCCAGTTTCTACGTTTTTGGCAGGCTTTTTCGTAACAGTCGTCTGCTGGCGAACCGGCTCGGTAATACGGCGCAAATTCGCTCCGGCATGGAGTGACGTGGAAGACGATGAGGCAGAGCTGCTCTTCTTTGGGATCAGCCCGAGACGTTCGGCTTCCTGACGGTTGCCGATGGTATACGGGTTACTCGGGAGCTTGTCGCTGTTTCCGGAAATCGACGGTAGCGAACTACTGCTTTGCACACTGCCCGCTGGCTTTAAACTAAATGATGTCGGCGCTCCAGTGTTGTGTACCGTGGAGGCCGGAATACTCGAAGAAATGAGTGTAACCACCAGCGGTTGGCCAGTGCGTGGCGTTGACGCCTGAATAACGGGAATGCTGCTTGCACTCGAAACCGAAGATGATTCGCTGTTGGACTCCGAAGATGCCGATACCGCTACTTCCGACGAGGAGCTCTCCGTCGGAAGCGGGATGATGTCTTGCACCTCGCTACTTGCTTCGCTGCTTTGCGTTGCAATTGCGGCAGCGTTGGCGACGACGATGGTCAGCGACTCGGTTTCGGGGAGCGTTTCGGAAACATAGGTAAACGTTTTCCCGAGCGCGCTTTCTGGAACCTCGAAGCTGAACGGCTCGTCGAATAGCAGCTGGGTGACAAACAGATCCGATGGGCCAGAGGATTTGAGTACCTGCGGGTCCGGATTATCGTTGGTGATGACGAGCGTATCGCCGGGCTGCACCGTTACCTCCGATGGATCGAACGCTCCCTCTTCAGTAATCCTGATATTCACCGTGCTCACGCCGTCAGTAAGGCTACCCCGCAGACTGTCGGTGCCAAAGTAGAAAATCGTACCCAGCGCCAGCACGATGCCAATACCGGTCAATGCGGCAAGGTGCATGTGTCCGGCATCTAGCGATTGCACGCGGACGCTTGCGGTCCGGCGCACGGGTGTTGCTTGCGACTCTGCGGCGCCGCGCACCGGTACCCGCTCTTCAGAGGGCTCGATGGAATTCCAGCTAGAATGGAGCGGAGAGTCTGTCACGCTGCAAGGCGGGAGAGGAGCAGCTGGCGGCGCCAGGCGAAGAAGGTGCCGATACCCGCCGATGCCAGGGCAAGGAGTGCAAGGGTCGAATCCACTCCGGTTTCGGTTACATTCTTTCCATTATGTGTTTCGATGGGGTTTTCCGTCGGAGGGATATCACCTTCATCGATGGCGTTCAACGGCGCGCTGGATGTTTCTGGTTTACCGACAATGACCGTGACTTCGTGACTGAAGACGGTCTCCTTGTTGTTGCTGTTATAGCCACGAACCGCCAGATAGTACTGGGTTGCCGGCTCCAAATCGCGGATTACCAAGCTGTTGGAACTTTCCGGAACGCTGCGACGCTGAATGTAGCGTCCGCTCACTGTGCCGTAGTACACGTTGTATCCGGCAAGGTCGGTACTGGTGAGATTCTGCCAGCCCAAGAAGATGTTGGTGTCTTTTGATGTGACACGGACATTCTGCACCTGCAGCAGCGTAAAGGCCGAGTTCGGTCCTCCGACGGCCTGCGTCGAACCTGCGCCCGTACCCTGGGCAGCAGCAGTGTCTCCACGCTGTTGCAGCAGGTCCAAGAACGTCATGCTGCCGGCGGACGAGGTCGATGCCTGCTCGGTGGAGAGGCGCACCGTCAGCGAAGTTGGCTGCACCTTGAGCATGACGGCATTGTCTTTACCCGTTACGGATGTTTCGTTGTTATTATCGGCGGAAAAGTTTCGGAAGCGAACAGAGGTGTTTGCCGATGTCGACTTCACGCGGAACGTCACGCGGGCAACCGCCGTGCGGGTAGTCGTCAACGCACCGTTGGTTCCGCCGCCGATCTTAATGACTCCGCCGACGGAATCGATTGCCTGCTCGCCGGGAATTGGCTGCGGCATGGCCGTGGTGAGTTCCACACTGCGTGCTTCCAAAAAGTTTGCGTCGAATTCCAGCCATGCACGCACAGTACCTACGTCTGCGGGTGTAGGGGTTTCCAGTACCACGTCTACGTCCAAAATGTCCCCTGCTCGAAGTGTAGCCGTGCTGAGTTCATCGCCGCTTACAGCCTGGAATGCAGGACAATTGCTGCGATCGACGTTAATGCAGTGTGGCTCGAACGTCAGCTTCGTCTCCGATACGCCGGCAGCGGCTACGGTATCGGTTCCGGCAGCCTGCGCGACGTCGCTTACTCTATCGTTTCCGCAGCCGATCATAGCATCAATGCATGGTGGGTTTGCAGCGGTGCCGGTATCCGGCGGATCGTTGAGCTGCGCGTGTGCAATGCCAGCCGTTCCCAGTAGCACGAAGATGGTTGCTGCCTGTATGGCCAGCATCGTCGGACGAACGGTGATGGATGTGAGGAAATGCATGTGTTTTCGTGTGGGCTAACGGCGTTCCAACTGCTCTAAAATTGCAGCGACATCCTCCACGGTAATGCGGAAATCCTGATTGGTATCTGCTTCGAGCTCTTCTGCCGTTGCAACGCGGTATCCACGCGCTATATCTAACGCAATGCGCGCGTCGTCGGCGTCAATCGTGCCGTCTCCGTCAAAGTCGCCGCTGGTGCGGATTCCTGCGCGTGTCGGCTCCACCATTGGCTGCACATCGCCGGCGGTCTGAATACCGATGGCAAATGCCACTGCCATGCAGCTGAGGACGATTCCACAGCGCTTGAGTGTCTGGGCCGAAAAGGCGGTGAAATATGTGTGCATTTCCTAGTACTATAGCATAAAAACGGGTTTTACCCAATCCAGGCAATGTTGACGATGAATAGGAATATGATGTTTTACTAGAAGAAATTTTGACCCTAATTCTTTGGTAAAGCTGCACGTTGGACGGGTTTGGCATTTACGCATGCATGCGTGCTACTCTTGCCACCTGCATGGAAAGTCAGTCGTTCTTCTTCATCGGCGATAACGCGTACGCACTACAGCAAGAAGTTTCACGCTGGAAGCAATCGTTTGCAGCCAAGCACGGTCCGGAGAATTTAGAGGTGCTTTCGGGCGCCACCCAGACGGTGTCCTCGCTCTTGGATGCCGTGGCAACCATGCCTTTCATTGCAGAGAAGCGCCTGGTCATTTGCGAGGGAGTGCCAAAAATCGATAAAGACGATGTTGCCACGGTGCTGCAAGGCATTCATCCGCAGGTGATTTTTGCGGTCGTGGAACCGAAAGTAGATAAGCGTCTCGGCGCGGTGAAGGCCTTTATGGAGCTTGCTACGGTAAAGCGTTTCGATGCCCCAGATCCTGCAGAGCTGGCATCCTGGGTGCGTCAGACGGCGGCAAGTCTTGGTACTTCCATTGCCCCGGATGCCGTTCGATCTTTGCTGACAGTCGTCGGCGATGATCAGTGGGTGCTGTCCAATGAGCTGAAGAAACTCTGTGCGTACGCAGACGGGCAGGTGACATCTGAGCATGTAGATCTGCTTTGCGTACCATCGGGATCGCAAGTCATTTGGCAGCTCACCGATTTACTCGGCGGCAGAAAGCCCATACAGGCGCTTCAGTTCTTGAGACGTAGGTTGGATCGAGGTGAAGATCCGTACGGCATGTGGGTCATTCTGCTGAATGCGATAAAAAATATTGGGGCGATTCGCATGTGCTTGGACGCTGGCGTCACCGATGAACGGTCCATAGCAAAGGCTGCCGGAGTGCACTTTTTTGCCATCCGCGGCCTACTGCCACTGGTGCGATCATTGGACTCCGCGCGCGTACGCACATTGGTTTCCTGGGCCGCAGATGCGGACTGCGCGCTGAAAACAGGTGAAGTAAAGTACACGGCCGAGCGTCCGGGCGAACTGATCGCGCTTACGGAGCAGGCGATACTCGCGTGTGTGTAAGCACAAAAGACTCCTGGGCTCCATGAGCCTTTGGAATCTTAGGATTCCGCCTTAAAAATTCTGGATTTGCTGCAAGATACTCTCTTCGGACCTCTCTTCTTCTTGCGCCAGCTTCTGCTCCATTTTGGAGCGCTCTTCTCGCTTTCGCTTGATCTCGGTTTCCATCTGTGCCACGGCCTTCTCGTCGCCAATACCTGCCACCTCTTTGCTGTATTTCTCGTCAATCGCCGCGAGCTGCTTTTTCTCGTTCACCAGAATATCTTCGAGGTTCTTTAGCTGCTCGGGAGTCATGATCGGCAGGATGTTCACCCAGTACTGGCGCTCCTCGTTGTTCATGCTTTCTGAACCCTTAATGAGTTCGATGATTGGAGCGAACTTCTTTTCAATATCCGGTGGAATCGTCAGTCCGCCAGCGGCGGCGTTTCCTGCAGGTTGTTGTGCATCGGCCATGGCCACTAGGATACGAGGAACTTTCGTTCGACGAAAGAGCATTGTTGACCGCCCACAAAACTTCCTTAGGCGACCTTGATGATCTCGTACTTAAACTTCCCAGCGGGTGCATCTACATCCACGGTGTCGCCTTTCTCGTGGCCGAGGAGCGCCTTGCCGATGGGGGATTCGTTGCTGATCTTGTGGTCAATGGGGTCGGCCTCCATGCTTCCGACGATGGTGTAAGTTTCCGGCTCGTCGTCGTCGGTCTTGTTGCGGACGGTGACGGTGGAACCGATATCGATGGTCTTGCCGCCCTTGGATGCCTTGCCGAGAGGGCCCTCCGTAATGATTTTGGCGTTCTTGATTTGCTTTTCCAGTTCCAGAATGCGGCCCTCAATAAAGGCTTGGTCGTTCTTGGCCTCCTCGTATTCTGCGTTCTCTGAAAGGTCGCCGTAGGAAATGGCCTCCTTCAGACGATCGGCAATTTCCTGGCGCTTGGTGGTCTTCAGAAACTCCAGCTCTTCCTTGAGCTTCTTGAGACCCTCTTTGGTGATAAGCATTTCTTCGCCTTCGGCGAACGGTGTGGTGGCTGACATAGCTCGCGGATTGTAGAGTAGTGAAACGTGTAAAACAAGCGGTGTTATTGCTCGCATACCGTAAACGGCCGAGCTGCAACCTTGCAGCCCGGCCTGGGGTGGCCTTCGACAGACATGCTGCGAAGGCACGAGGGTCGGAAGAAAACCGGTAACAACGTTATTCCCCTTCCGATTGGTTGGGATCATCCTTCGGTGCATCCGCATCCGAGGGTTGCGAGGTCAGTTCACCTCGCAGGATGTTAACGTCGTCGGGGGCAGTGATGCCGAGGCGGACTTTGTTTCCGCGAATCTCGACCACTTCGATCTCGATGTCCAACCCGGGCATCAGGATCTTCTCACCCTTCTTCCTAGAAAGAACCAACATGGCGCACTCCTTGTATTGCCATGGCACTCCTAGAGCAACCGAACCGCATCCTCACGGCCTGTCATTGCTTGGGGCACAATGAAGAGTATACACGTTCCGTTTATATTATTAAACAAGAAATTCTTATTGTGTCAAATATTCTTGATTCAGGAGCTGCAGCGGCATTCCTGCATTGCACTTGGGGGTATCTATCCCTACACTGCTCGGGACACTTTCCCTCCTCGTTTTCCCATGGCAGAAAAGGATAAAACTTCTCAGAGTTACGGTGCGGATAAGATCCAGGTTCTCGAAGGTCTGGAGCCCGTGCGCAAGCGTCCGGGTATGTACATCGGTTCTACCGATCAGCGCGGTTTGCACCACTGCGTGTACGAAATTGTCGATAACTCCATCGACGAGGCTATGGCCGGTCATGCCAGCAACATTACGGTAACGCTGCACGACGATGGCTCTGTAAGCGTGCTGGATGATGGTCGCGGTATTCCCGTGGATATTCACCCCAAGACCAAGAAGTCTGCCCTGGAAACCGTACTAACAGTGCTGCACGCCGGTGGCAAGTTCGGCGGCGACGAGTCGGGGTACAAGGTCTCCGGCGGTCTGCACGGTGTGGGTTCCTCCGTCGTGAACGCACTGTCGAGCTACATGCGCGCAGAGGTGTACCAAAGCGGCAAGGTTCACATGCAGGAATACGCACGCGGCAAGCCCAAGGCCGATGTAAAAGTAATCGGCAAATCCGATAAGCGCGGCACCAAAATTACCTTCAAGCCCGATCATGAGATTTTCGATACGTTGGTCATGAGTTTGACCACGCTCATGTCGCGTTTCCGCCAGCAGTGCTACCTGACTCGCGGCATTACCATTTCCATCATGGACGAGCGCGAGAAGCGCCCGGAGGAAGATGCCGCCTTACCGCGCCTGTACCGCTTCTCGTTCGAAGGCGGCGTAGGTGCGTACGTTCGTCACCTGAACCACGATCAGCAGTCTATCGGCGATGTGATTTGGTTTGAGAAGGACAGCGAAGACGGCTTTGTGGAAATTGGCATGCAGTACAGCCAGGCGTTTCAGGAGCAGACCATCAGCTTTGCCAACAACATTCACACCAGCGAGGGCGGAACCCACATGACGGGCTTTAAGGCCGCACTCACTCGCACCATTAACGCGTATGCCCGCAAGGAGCAGCTCCTGAAGGAAAAAGAGGAAAATCTCACTGCAGATGATGTGCGAGAAGGCTTGGCTGCGGTGATCTCTGTACGCTTGAAGGAGCCGCAATTCGAAGGACAGACCAAGAGCAAGCTCGGAAATGCAGAAATGAAGGCGGTTGTGGAAACCGCGGTCAACGAGAAGCTCGCCGAGTATTTTGAGGAGCACCCAAGCGATGCCCGCGAGGTGATTGGCAAATGTTTGCTGGCAGCCCGCGCACGCTTGGCAGCCCGCGCCGCTCGCGATGCCGTTATTCGCAAGGGCGCCCTGGAAGGCATGACGTTGCCTGGCAAGTTGGCCGACTGCAGCTCGAAAGATCCCAGCGAATGCGAGTTGTACATCGTGGAGGGTGACTCTGCCGGTGGTTCCGCAAAGCAAGGCCGCAACCGCGAGTTCCAGGCCATTCTGCCTATTCGCGGCAAGATCTTGAACGTGGAGCAAGCTCGCTTGGATAAGATGCTTGCGAACAACGAAATCAAGTCCCTCATCATTGCCATGGGCGTTGGTATTGGAGAGGTGAAAGACATGAGCAAACTGCGGTACGACCGCATTGTCATCATGACAGACGCCGACGTCGACGGTGCACACATCCGCACGCTGCTCATGACGTTCTTCTTCCGTCACTTCCCCGAGCTCATCAACACCGGTCACCTATACATCGCGCAGCCGCCCCTGTACAAGATCCAGCTTGGAAAAGACGTGCGTTACGTGTTCTCCGACAGGGAGAAGGAGCAGACGCTGAAGGAGTGGGGGATTGGCGAGAAGGAGCTGGAAGAATCGTCCATGGAGGAGCCCGGTGCAGCTGAAGAGCCGGTGGACGCAGCGGAGGAGGACGATGCCAAGAAGACGAAGGGAAAGAAGGCAGAAGTGGCCGCAAAGCCCAAGTCGCGAAAGCCAGGAATCCAACGCTACAAGGGTCTTGGTGAAATGAACCCCGAGCAGTTGTGGGAAACCACCATGGATCCATCCCGCCGTACCATGCTGCGCGTGACCATGGAGGATGCCGAGGCTGCAAACGCCATCTTTACAACCCTCATGGGCGCCGACGTTGTACCACGCAAGAAGTTCATCCAAACGCACGCCAAGGGCGTAAAAAACCTGGATATCTAGCATGCTTAAAGGTGCATCGCCAGAGGGTGTAGAAAGACTCAGGACCACTACAGATCCTGCGCCTCCTAAGAAAACGCAGGAAAAAAGTGTCAAACGTGCATTTCTTGCGATAGCGGGAGGAATAGGTTTGCTATGGCTGGCTCGATTTTTCATGCAGAAAAAAGGTGTAGACACGGCATCTGTCGGAAATGCTGTTCCTCGATCTTCTTTGCAGACACTGGCGGCTCAAGTTGCTCCAATGCCGCGTGAGGCGATAAAAGAGATGCAGTTACATGTGGATTTTCTTGGCGGCAAGGATGTTGTAAATGGAAAGGCATACAGGCTTCATGGCGAGTCGGATGCCATGACCTACGACGAAATAGTCAATTTAATCCAAGATCGACTGAATGGCGCTCAGCCGAATCAAAAGCCTGTATTGTATTTCAGGCGTGTTGGTGTCAATCCAATCGCAGAGAATACCATTAATGTCACATCGATGCAGCAGTGGGCTGCGCAGAAGAAGATTGGAGTCGTGTGGCCTAATTGGTAGTATCATGAATGATTTGGCATTATTGCATCTGCAAAAAAGTAGCTAATTCCCCCAAAGTACCCTAGGCTACGTATGTATACGTACCAATTCTGGCGTATATACGTTCATTCTTTCTCCCTTCTACTATGCCTACGGGCACCATTAAGACAAAAACCGACAAGGGTTTCGGTTTCATTTCCGTCGAGGGTTCCGACGATGTGTTCTTCCACCACAGTGCTTGTGGAGGCGCTTTCGACAACCTGCAAATCGGCCAGGCGGTCACATTCGATATGGAGAGCTCCCCCAAGGGACCGCGTGCTGTCAACGTGGCAGTTGCCGCGTAATACTTAAGCATTGCTACTTCAAGAAAAGCGGGGCCAGAGCCCCGCTTTTTTGTTGCGGTGCAGAGTGCGTTATATTGACTATATATAATAAATGTAGTAAAAAAATAGTATGAAGGTTCGCTACAACAACGCGTTTCCGGTGCAGACTCTCCAAAAAGGTCCGCTGGCTATTATCAAGACGTACCTGGAAGAGGAGCCTGTACGCATCAATGTCGGTGACGCGCGTCACGATTCCTGGCGCGTGCACATCGAGGCGGTGCAAGGCGACCAGCGCATGGTGATGAACGACTTGCTGCCGGCGGGCTGGGGCATCCGCGAATACAAAGCCGTCGCCACAGAGGCGGACGGTTTTTGCACGCGGCAAGGGCACGGCGACTATATCGGGTTTCCCAGCCATGTGTGGGCCAAGCGCAGGCCGGTTCCATACTTGGCCAAGGCACATGCATTCTCCACGCTTCTGCACGAAGCTGGCCATGCGCGTGAAGAAGACGCCAAGGTGAACCAGGTCGTACCGCCTGAAGCAAGCGACATGCTCGCGACATTATCGCTGTTTGGTGCTCTGCAGGAGGACGAGCTAGGCCTTTATGAAACGTATGTCATCCAGCCCGAGCTGCGCGTCAATCAGTTCGCGTTGGACACCATCTCGCGCTTGCGCGGATTAGGCCTGGACCTGGAACCAGGCGTCTCCGTCGAGTCGCTTGTGCGCAGGAATGAGAAGGCGCTGCAAACGTACAGGAACGTGATGGTCATCGCGTCTCCAGAACCCAAGGACGACCCCCTCTAGCCTTCGCCCGGGTCGGTGAATTCGCCCAGCTTGTCTTTCATGGTGTAGGTATCCAAGTTTTCTATTCCCAGCAGCTTGGTCACCTCGGGAATGGCCTTGTCGAAGGCGATTTCCTTCTGCTTTCCGGCGGCCATGTCGCGCAAGATAATGCGGTTGTTCTTCACCTCCAGTTGCCCCATGAGCAGGGTGTAACGTGCTTGGAAGCGGTCTGCAAGTCGCATTTGGCTCTTTAGGCTCGCTTCTCCAAGTGCACCGACTGTGTGTACGCCCAAGTCTCGAAGCTTGCTGACCAGCGGCAAGCATTTCTTCTTGGCCTCGGGTCCGAGCTGGGCCACGAAGACGTCCACCTGGTCTTTGTCCGGAGCTTTCACTCCAGCTTCCTGCATGTGCCACATGACGCGTTCCATACCCACGGCAAACCCAACAGCCGGCGTCGGCTTGCCTCCGAGCTGCTCGATAAGTCCGTCGAAGCGGCCACCGCCGCCCACCGCATTCTGGGCTCCGGTGGACTTGTCCCAGAACTCGAAGACGGTTTGATTGTAGTAATCCAGGCCGCGCACCAACGTGGAGTTTGGCACGTATGCAATGCCGAGTTCATCTAAGTACTCGAGCAGAGTTGTGTGGTATTTTCGACTCTCTTCGCTGATGAATTGATCCAGCGTGGGGGCCATTTTCAGCAAGATCTGCGTGTCTTCTTCCTTGGAATCCAGGATCCGGAGCGGGTTGGTGTGCAGGCGGTCGCGGTCCTGCTCTGGCAGGTTACGCTCTTTGCCCGCGAAGTAGTCTTTGAGCGCTTCTACGTACTTCTTCCTGTCCTCTGCCGAGCCAATGTTATTGATCTGCAGTGTAAGACGGTCGGCTATTTGCAGGTCGGAGAAGATCTTTGCCAGGGCATGAATCAGCTGTGCATCTATGGATGCATCGGCAATGCCCAGCACTTCGAAGTCGAACTGATGAAACTGGCGGTAACGTCCTTTTTGCGGCCGGTCGTAGCGAAAACACGGGCCGATGGCGTACAGTTCTACCGGCTGCGGAAGCTCCTGCATGCCGTTTTCAATGTAGCTGCGGCAGATGCCGGCAGTAAATTCCGGACGCAAGGCGAATTCATCCTTCTCGTCGGAGCCCTTCTTGCTGACCGAGAACAGCTCCTTCTCCACGACATCGGTAACTGCGCCGATGGAGCGTTCGAACAATTCCCGCTGCTCGAATATTGGCGGGTCGATGCGCTTAAAACCTGCTTGGCGCGCGCGGTGGCGTACCGCCTTTTTAATGTACGTAAAGTACTGGTGATCCAGCGGCAGAACATCGTGGACGCCGCGAGGTGAACGATACTTTGGCTGGGCCATAGGAGGGAATGGAATGATTGCGCCTAAGCCTGCGCAATTCACAGACGGGCAGTGTACCAACTCGTTGCCACAAAGTCTAGTCTCCCCGACAGGCATTTAGCAGCACACACCTGGGTCTTCCGTTCCGGCCGAACCCGTTGTATGCTTTGCCGGCTCCGTGGCGAGTGTAGCTCAGCTGGTTAGAGCATCGGGTTGTGGTCCCGAGGGTCGCGGGTTCGAATCCCGTCGCTCGCCCCAGATAAAAACCATCGCCTTTTTGGCGTGAGCAGCAATTGTCTTGTCTTCGTCGTGCTTGTGCCTAAGACTGTGCCGCTCCATGCACGATGTACCCGACATCCGCAGGCGCATAGAAGAAAATGATCGCACGCTTCCCGCTGCGGAGTACGATGCGTACGTTCTTGCCAAAGGAAGAGATCGCATTGCGTGTGCGGTGCGCGACTTGCTGTTGGAAGTACGAGCGGGACACGCGAAGACCGATGTCTTAGAAGTCGCTATGGGCACCGGCATTGTCACGGCGCGACTGCGCGAGCTTCCAGGCGCGACTGTGTTATCCACAGACATCCGTAGTGATTGGGCGCAGTATGCGGTAGAGCAGGGGAGGGCCGCTGCCGACCACGTCGTCATAGCGGATTTCGAGCACCTGCCGTTTGGCGTGCATACATTCGATGTGTGGACCGGATTGGCTTTCCTGCATCACCGAGCGGAGCCTATGGCCATGTATACGGAGGCAAGGCGCGTCTTGCGCCCTCAGGGCATGTTGCTGTTGCCTTGGGTGAAGCCGAAGCCTGGTTCTGTGGAACGCGAGCGAGAGCGGATGGTTGCCGCGGGTTTGCAGGTGGTACGCGAAGGTGCCTGGTATCTACTTGCACGGCAGCCGACGCAGCATTAGCGCTTTGCAATGTCGACGCCGTCCAAGCGCTGTACGATCACCGAGCGCAAATCGCGCAGCTCGCCGTACTGCGAGAAGAACTTCATTTTCTCTGCTGCGATACCGTCTGTTTTCGGTTTGCTCAGCACAAAGTACGCAAATGATTCGGCGATGTCTTCTTCGGGGCTGGTGACGGCGTAGTCGGTCACGAAGCGGTCCTGATATTTTTGGTAGAAGGCATCCAGCTCGTCGTCGGATTGCACGCCTTTGAATTCTGTGGCGATGGGAGTCCAAAAACGTTGATAGAACGCGTTCAGGTACGCCTGCTCCTTCGTGCAACCTTCTTCTATTTCGTATGAGGGGCAACTGGAGGCATTGCGGAATTGCGAGGCGTTGAGCGTGAGTAAGTGCGCGTACTCGTGAATAAGCGAGTAAGCCAACTCGGTGCGCTCTAGCGTTCTGCCTTCGTCGGCGTATGCATCGGCGATATCGACTTGCACCACCCAGTTCTTGCCCTCGGGCAGCGTTTCGTCTTGGTAGACGGCTGCCAGCGTTCCCTCCTTTCCATCTGTAACGATTTCGTAAGCACCAACGTATCCGCGTGCGGACTCGGGGATCATGCGGGTGAAGTATTGCCAAACTTCGTCATGCAACTTCTTATCGTTCATCCAAGGTGTTGGTGCATCCGTTGCGCTCAAGTAGGTAATGGTGTCCCCAGCTACCGTGTATCGCGCAAGCGCTTCGGCATCTTCTTCGTTCAGTTCCGCAAAATCATCCGATTCATCCAGCACTTCGCCTGCCCGCTGCTCAAGCTCGTCAATCGTCGCTTGGCAGTCCTCTGCGCTGTCACATTCAATGTCTATGTAACACACTCTCTCCACGGGGTCGTAGGTTTCGTCTGCGTAACAGTCGTCGGCGGTCATAACGACTAAGTCTTCGTCGGATCCGTCGTACTCGCCTGCGTGGTCATCAGTCTCGCCCAGCAATGCGGCAGCGTCGGCAGACGGTAAGTAGCTGTTCTCTGCATCGATTCGGTAGATGATTTGCGCCATTTCGCCACGCGTCAACGGGCGGTCTACCGCCGTTATAGACGTTGGGAGTGCCCCGTACTCTGCAAGTGTCCAAATAGGGCCGGCGTACCATGGCTCACCGACATTGCCCGTTTCCTCTTCCGGCTCGAACATCGCACGATCGACAATTTTTGCTGCTTCGGCAACATTCACCAGCTGGCCGGGCTTAAATGTCCCATCCGGATACCCGTCTATCACGCCTTCTTCCGCGGCAATGCACAAGGTTTGCGCATACCAGGCTTGTGCGTCGATATCGCGAAACGACATGTTGTCTGTATCGCATTCCGGTAGTTCCTGGTCGGCAAAGACCGTCCGGTAGACAATTTTTAAGAACTCGGCTCGATTGATGCCCTGCTGCGGCTTAAATGTTCCGTCAGCATATCCTTCTACGACACCAAGGGATTGAAGGTACTGGACGGCATCTGCTGTGCTGTCATCGCCGATATCGCCAAAGGCAGCTACAGCTGACGGGGCGGAAAGAAGATTGCAAGACAGAGCGAGACAGGAAATGCTCGCGAGAAAACGCTTATGCATGTACGGGAGGATAAAAAGACCACGCTACTCTAGCGGCATGTTTTACGTTTTCTCAACGCCATTTATCGCAGCCGTGTTACGCCCGTGGGATATCCTTGGTTTCAGGCACTTTCTTTTCCGGTTCCGGCGCTGAAATGCTCTCCGCTTTGATGATGGCAATCGGCGCATCTTCCGTTTCTGTGTTGGGAACGGCCTTTAGTGGTTCGGGCTGCGCAGGCTTGCTCGGTTGAGCTGTGGGTTTGGGTTGCTGCGGCTTCTGGTTGTTACCTTGTGGAGATCGCGGCTTGCCTTGTTGCTGAGGCTGGCGCTTTGGTTGGCCCTGTTGCTGCTGCGGCTTACGCGGCTGGTTGTTTCCCGGCTGTTTGGGCTTGGTCTCCTTTGGCTGCGGCGGTGCCGGTGGCTCATTCTTAGGTGCTACGGTTGCTTCGCTCGGCTTTGCCGGTGCTTGCGACACGACAACGGCGGGCGTCTCCGTCGGCTCTGCCGATGGGCTAGCCGGTGTTGCGGCAGGTGCCTGTGCATCTTTCAGCCAATCGGGTACCGAGGCCGGTTGCTGTGGGGCAGGTTCGGGTTGTGCAGGTTGAGCCGCGGGAGCTTGCGCTGCATCGGTAGCAACCGTTGTCTGCGGTGTTTCGATCTTCTGCTCCTGAGGTTGTAGCCAGTCGGGTACGGGGGCGCTTTGCGTATCCAGTGGCTTGGGTTCGATAACGGGTGCCGGCGCTGCGGATGGCGCTTGCGTGGCGGCCGGTTTCAGCCAATCGGGTACCGGGGCGTCTTGTGCTGCAAGCGGTGCAGGCGCAGGTGTTGGGGCAGGGGTAGTCGCTGGTGCTGGTGCAGGCTCGGGTGGTGCGACAGTCGTGGTTGAAGGGCCCTTGAGCCAGTCAGGAATTGCTGCCGGATCTGCTTGTGCCGGTTCCACTGCTGCAGGCGTGGTTTCTACAACTGGAGCAGCCTGTGGAGTTTGCGGTTTAAGCCAGTCCGGCACGGGTGCGTCTTGCGTTGCCATTGGACTGGGCTCGGTCACTACAGGCATCGGTGCGGATTCAGCAATAGGAGCCGGAGAAGATCCTCCTTTCAGCCAGTCCGGAACGGGCGCGTCCTGCGATGCAAGCGGCGCCGATGCCAATGCTGCCTCACCCGTTTTCATGTCGCTCTTCGATGTTTCCTGCGCGCTGACTTCTTCTGCTTTCACGGGTTCCGGCTCGCTGGCTGCAACCTCTGTTTTCTCGACCTTCTTTTCTTTCTTCAGCTTCATGGTCGTAGCTTTCTTTTGACCCTCCTTTTCTTCTTGCTTGTCTACGATGGTATTTTCCATCTTATCCAGCGTCTGTTGCAGCTTTCCCGCAGTTTTGTTCTTGAGCCATCGAAGCACGAAGAACATGCCTACCGCCAGGGCAATGAGGAAGAATACGATGAATATTACCTTGATAATAGACCCTATGGAGCCGCCCGATTTCGTCGTGGTGGTCGGGGTAACTTTGACGGGAGTCGTGGGCGTCGTGCCCGGTGTGCTGGGTGTGACCGGCGTTGTAGGTTGCTCGGCTTGCACCTGTATCGTTTCGCTTCCGGTGAGAAGAACTTCTCCCGTAGCAATGTCTTTTACAGTCAGATTCACCGTATACACGCCGTTTTTTACGTACGTGTGTACTGGGGAGTTGAGCAGACTTCTTGAACGGTCGCCGAAATCCCATTCCAGCAGCAATTCACGGGTGGCGCGAACCGTTTGGTCGATGCGCCCCGAGAATGTGACGGTAAGACCGCGCTTCTCGGCAAGGATGGAATTATTTCCGACCGTGACCGATGGGGGAGTAACGCTGGGCGTCGTGCCGGGAGTAGGCGGCTGAACCTGTTGTCCTGTGAACGATACGTTCAAAATCGCTTTGGACGTTTGCGTGTTGTCTGGGTTTGTGACTGTGAGGATAATGCGTCGAGGCGTGCTCTTCGGCAGTATGTAGACGTACAACGGTGTAGCGTCCTTTTCGCCTGCGGTAAGCGCATTATCCTTGTCGTTTTCCAGGTCGCCGTCGCCGTCGCTGTCTACTCCAGTATCCAAATCCAGCGAGAACGAGGCGATGTCGCCAACGCTCTGTTGCATATCGAGGCGCACAATGCCTCCCTCTGGCGGCAGCATGATGGTGTCCTGTCCGTTCCAGAGATCGGCGGTCAGCACTGCGCGCAATTCGCCTTCCGTTTGTCGCTTGGTGCGAGGAGCGTCCGTTGCCGGATTTACCACAACGTTGAATACGCGGTATTCGGTCTGGTTGTTGACGGTGTCTTGAATGTTTACATCCAGTACATAAGCCGCAGGAACGGTTTGCCTGGTCTGGAAGAATCGGGAACGCTGTGCGTTGATGAACTTGCGATCGCGCGTAAGGATCCAGCTGTATTCGGGCTTGGACATTGCGGTATCGATGGTCATTTCCAACACGCGGCCGGCTTCTATCTGCAGCGTGGGTGCCTGCCCTCCAACCGGCACGACCGTGGCGGTCGTGGCAGCCAGTACCGCAGTCACTCCCGCAACGGCAACGCCGGCGGCGGTAGCCACCACAGCAAGCCGAGAGCGCGTACGCGTTTGGAGCATGTGTTAGTCGAACAGTTGGTTCACGAATGAAACGATAAGACGCGAGCAGAGAATGACGACAATGCCGATGATGCAGTACCAAATGATCTTCTTGGCCTTATCTTTCTGCCCCTCGTCGCCGTTGCTTGTAATCAGATAGAGTCCTGCAACGATAATAACGAGTACTGCAATGGTTAGGACAATGAGCAAAATCGCATTAATGATTTTCAGGATGATGCTGATTATGCTTGTTTCCGGACTGATTCCACCAAGACCAGCAGCCTGCGTAATGCCATCTTGGACGCTTGTGCCGCCGAAGACGGCCGCGTATGCCACCACGGTCCATGCCATGCTGGAAGCGACTGCCGCGATGCGTGCAGCCAAGCGAAGTCGATGTGTGAGTTGAGATGCCATAGAATCACCTTATACTAGCACAAAATCACTTTTTTTGCCAGTACCCATGCATCCGAGAAATTCCGTCCCGCCAGTCTCAGCAGCAACGCTGCTTCGTACTGCTAATGTCGATGCGTTGCTGGTATCCCATCTGACAAATATCCGCTATTTGACTGGATTGCAGCTCACTGCCGGATTTTTGCTCGCCAGACGCTCCGGTTTCACGCTGTTTGTAGACGCGCGTTACAGTGAAAATGCCCGCGCCATGTTGCGGGGACGCATGCGTGTTTGCGATATCGATGCATTGCCATCCGCACTCAAATCGTTACCAGTTTGCGGCGTGGAGTCCGAACATGTAACGCTAGAGAAATTCCGCAAGTGGAAGACTCTTTTCAAGAGTACAAAATTTGTTCAAACAGTTGGTGTTCTTGCTCAAGCACGTCGTGTGAAGGCAGCACACGAACTCCATGCCATCCGCACTGCATGCCGCATTACCAGGAAGGTGCTCAGCGATATCCCTTCCCTCTTGCGACCGGGCATTTCCGAGCGTCAGCTTGCGTGGCGGATTGCCGAGGCATGCCACCTTTTCGGTGCCGAGGGCATGGCATTCGACACCATTGTTGCATTCGGCGAACACACTGCTCGTCCCCATCACAGGCCCACCGATGCCGTGCTACGCAAAGGGGATTTGGTTCAAATCGACATGGGTGCCGCATGGGGCGGGTACTGCAGCGATTTCAGCCGCGTGTATTTCACAGGAGAGCCGTCACGGCTGCAGCGCGAGACTTACGACATACTGTCTCGGGTACAGCGATCCATGATGCGCCGGACAAAGGCCGGACAGTCCAACCGGCAGCTAGATGCCCAAGCCAGGGAGCAGCTTGGCCGCCACGGATTTACGATGGCAGATTTCCCTCACGCATTGGGACATGGCGTGGGGTTGGATATCCATGATGGCATTGTTCTTTCGGGAAAAGCGCCGGAAGTGACGCTGCAAAAAAACGAAGTGGTCACTATCGAGCCCGGACTCTACTTTCCCGGAAAGTGGGGCATGCGCATCGAGGATACGGTGATTGTGGCTTAGCGCACATCTTCCGG
>CAZENR010000002.1:13301-111951 GCA_964513925.1 uncultured Candidatus Peribacteria bacterium | reverse complement strand
ACTTCCATGACACCCATTGCTTCCAACTACCGTCACTCAGCATACGCGCCACGTTCGGCGGCGTTGCTTCTCGTGGCATAGGAATGCATAGGACATGAGTCTGTCGCAGCAGCGGAGAGCACACTCGCTTTCCCCCTTTCCCATGGATTATCCGATAGTCTTTGCCGCCCTGGCAGCCGGCGTACTGCTCGGTTTGCTCTGCGGCTGGTTCTGGTTCAGCTCCGGCAAGAAGATCAGCGCTTCGCTGCAGGCTGAAATCGACAAGAAAGAACGTGAATTGAACGACGTGAACGTCAAAGTCATCGAGCAACGCAGCTCGCTCAAGACCCAAGAGGCCGAGGCCAAGGCGCAAGCCAAGGAAATCGTCGCGGCCGCCAAGCTGGAAGCACAGCAGGTAGAACTGCGCTTACAGAAAGATTCCGCCCGCCTGGAAGAAAAAGAAAAGCAGGTGGATAAGAAGAACGCCGAGTTGGACACCATCCGCAAGCGCGTGGAGAAGCACGAAGAAGACGTAAAGCAAATGCAGCAAGAGCTGCGCGCCGCCAGCCAAAAGCATCGCGAAGCCCTGGAGCAGGTCGCCAGCCTTTCGACCGAAGAAGCAAAGAAGCAGCTATGGGCCGAACTGGAAAAAGAATTCGCACCGCACTTTGCTGCACAGGTGAAAGAGCTGCAAAAGACCATGGCCGAAGACACCGAGGCCAAAGCGCGCAGCATGATTGCCGAAGCCATCCAGCGCTACGCATCCGAAGTGGCAACCGAATCCACGACTACCGTAGTACAGCTGCCCAGCGACGACGTGAAGGGCCGCATCATCGGTAAGGAGGGTCGCAACATCGTGGCGTTCGAGGCCTCGACCGGTATCGACGTCATTATCGACGACACGCCGGGCGCGGTGGTCATTTCCGGATACGACCTCGTCCGCCGTTACGTTGCCAAGCTCGCACTGGAGAAGCTGGTGGAAGACGGACGCATTCAGCCTGCGCGCATTGAAGAAGTGGTGAATAAAGTGAAGGACGATGTAGGAAAGATGATGCTGGAATTCGGCAAACGCGCCGTGGAGGATTTGGGCATCTCCGGATACCCGCAAGACCTGCTCAAGATCATCGGCCGCCTGCGATTCCGCACCAGTTACGGCCAGAACATCCTCAAGCACTCGGTGGAAGCCGCGCACTTGGGCCGCATGATGGCCGAGGAAATCGGCGCCGATGCCTCTATCGTTACCGAAGGCTGTCTGCTGCACGACATCGGCAAGGCATTGGACCACGAGGTATCCGGCACGCACGTGGAAATCGGCGTGGAAATCTGCAAGCGCTTCAAAATCCGCCCCGAAGTCATCCACTGTGTCGCCGCACACCACGAGGATATTCCCATCCAAACCGCCGAAGCCTTCATTGTCGCGGCAGTGGACGCTATTTCCGGCGCACGTCCAGGTGCCCGCCGCGAAAGCATGGAGGCATACATCAAGCGCCTCACCGATCTGGAGAACACCGCCAAGAGCTTCGAAGGTATTTCCAAGGCCTATGCAATTTCTGCCGGCCGCGAGATCCGCGTGTTCGTGGATGCCGGCAAGGTCAATGACTTGGAGCAGGCCAAGCTTGCCAAGGACATTGCCAAGAAGATCGAAGCCGAGCTTACGTACCCGGGCGTCATCCGCGTTAACGTCATCCGCGAGCGCAGAATTGAAGAGACGGCCAAGTAAAAAGGCTCCAAAGATTCCTAAAAAAACGGCCTTCGGGCCGTTTTTTTGACTCCTAGACTCCAGAAAACAGCAGTGTACAGAATCATGGAGTCTTGGAGTCCATGGAATCTTGGAGTCTTGGTATGTTGGAATCCTGGAGTCCAAGGAATCTTAAGAATCCAAAGACTTCATCGATGAAAAACTTACACTCTCAACTCGGCATCTGATTAGTGTTGACGTCCCCCACCCCCTTTCCCTACACTTTCACGGCTTTGACCTGTACGATGCTCAGCAAAGAATAGGTTTCCCGAAGCATTTTCCCCTCCTTTCTTTCCCCTTCTCTTTATGGCTGATCAGAAGAAATTTGATCGCAGCAAGCCACACTTGAACGTGGGCACCATCGGTCACGTCGACCACGGTAAGACCACGCTCACTGCTGCCCTTTCGCTTAACTTCTCTCCCGAGGGCGAGAAGAAAGCATACGACCAGATCGACAATGCTCCAGAAGAGAAGGCACGCGGTATCACGATCAACACCGCGCACGTGGAGTACGAGTCCGAGAAGCGCCACTACGCACACGTCGACTGTCCTGGTCACGCCGACTACGTCAAGAACATGATCACGGGTGCAGCCCAGATGGACGCTGCCATCCTCGTGGTTTCCGCCGCAGACGGTCCGATGCCCCAGACGCGTGAGCACATCCTGCTCGCTCGCCAGGTGAACGTTCCGTACATCGTCGTGTTCATGAACAAGGTCGACATGGTTAAGGACAAGGAGCTCATCGACCTCGTAGAAATGGAGGTTCGCGAATTGCTCACCAAGTACGGCTTCCCGGGAGACAAGACCCCGATCATCAAGGGTTCCGCTCTCAAGGCTGTAGAAGGCGACGCCGAGAACATCGGCAAGCTCAAGGAGCTGCTCCAGACTCTGGACACCTACGTTCCGGATCCGAAGCGCGAAGTCGACAAGCCTTTCTTGATGTCCGTCGAAGACGTGTTCTCGATCAAGGGTCGCGGCACCGTCGCCACCGGTCGTATCGACCAGGGCAAGGTGAACATCAACGACGAAGTGGAAATCGTGGGTATCCGCGAGACCAAGAAGACCGTCGTCACGGGCGTGGAAATGTTCCACAAGCTCTTGGACAGCGGTATGGCCGGTGACAACGTCGGTCTGCTTCTGCGCGGTATCGAGCGCGAGGACATCGAGCGCGGTCAGGTATTGGCCAAGCCCGGTTCCATCAAGCCGCACACCGACTTCGAGTCCGAGGTGTACGTGCTCACGAAGGAGGAAGGTGGTCGCCACACTCCGTTCTTCAAGGGTTACAAGCCCCAGTTCTACATCCGCACCACGGACGTCACCGGTTCCGTTGTCCTGCCGGACGGCGTAGAAATGGTGATGCCTGGCGACAACCTGAAGTTCGTTGTCACGCTCGGTGCTCCGATTGCCATCGAGGTTGGTACCCGCTTCGCTATCCGCGAGGGTGGCCGCACTGTCGGCTCGGGTGTCGTCACCAAGATCATCAAGTAATTCAATTCGCGGCAGGGGGCCTCTCTACGGAGAGCCCCCTGACCCGCGTCCTCTTCCTGCCTAAGGCGGGATGAGTTGCTCTTTCCCCCATCATTCCATGTCCCCCACTCCAAAGAAGAAGTCGTCCGATGAGACGAAGAAGAAGCCTGCAAAAGCTGCGGCCGCTTCGACGAAGCCCAAGGCTCCTGCTGCAGCCAAGAAGGCCCCTGCTGCCAAGAAAGACGTAGCAGTGAAGCAGGATGTACGCGTAGAGAAGCCGAGTGCTGCCGACAAGAAAGAGGACAAGAATGCCATGAAGACCAAGGGTATTCGCATCCGCCTGAGCGGTTTCGACTACACGGTTATCGACGAGGCATCGATGAAGATCATCGATACTGCCGTTCGCACCGGCGCAGTGGTCCGCGGCCCGACGCCGCTCCCGACCAAGATCCGCAAGTTCACGGTCAACCGCTCGACGTTCGTCCACAAAGACGCCCGCGATCAGTTTGAAATGCGCATCCACCGCCGTCTTATCGACTTGTCGGAAACCACGTTCAAGACTGTAGACGCCCTGCAAAACCTGTCTTTGCCGTCCGGCGTAGACATTGAAATCCGCATGTAATTTCCTCCCGATATCATGGAAAACGGCCGGCTCTCCGGCCGTTTTTTGTTGCAACAGAGGTTCTGGGCTTACCAAAGCGGAAAGGTCTTCAAAACAAGGGCGTTTTGTGCTATAATCAAGAGATTAAACCCATACCCATGCGACTGGTTCCCCAGCAGTTGGCCATACGTATCGCCATTGGCGGGTTCTTGCCGTGGTACTTCGTGGAAATGCCGAAGGCAATCATGGACACGTATTTCGCTTACGTAAGGGCATTCTGGGAAATTTTCTCGTTCCCTTTCCTGTTGCGAACACTCCTGCTGCCATGGAAGGGCATGCTGGACCCGTATCCCAAGAATCACATGGATATTTCGGGCATCTTCCAGGCGCTGGTGATGAATACCATGTCACGGTTGATTGGATGCATCTTTAGGCTCGTGATGATGATTATGGGAATTGTGACGCACATTTGCTGTCTCGCACTCTTTACTGCATGGCTGACGGTGTGGATGACGTTTCCGCTACTGGCAATACTGGGCTGGACGTACTTGATCATGACGATTCTGACATGAACGCACGCACGTTCGATCTTGCGGCCACGGAAGCATTTGCAGGAGTACAGCTCCGCAAGCTGCTGCTAAACCCCATCAGCGCAGCATTTTACTTGTTCATGCTCGCACCGTTTGCCGAAGAGTGGCTGCTGCAACACAGGAGCATGCCCATTATCGTGTGCGCGGCGCTCATCGCCTTTTCGCTGCTGGTAGTACACCTATTTACACGCCACAAGCTGCTGGTAAACACGCACCACAAACTCTTGGATGAACGCAATATCGCCAAGCTGCTGTCGTGGAACATGATCCGGCACTTGAGCGCCTACACCAACGTGGACACGCTTGCGCTGCTCAAGGCGACTGTAGCCAGCGAGCGGTCGCTGTACATTTTGGGATTGATGGGCGTGGATCGTGCTACGGTACTAAAGCACTACACGGACGGAGGCGAAACCCATGTGATTTCCGAATGCTTGCAATGGGGATTGGATGCCTGCAAAGAACTGAAATCCGACGTATTGGATTCCACTGCCATGCTGTATGCCTTTTTCGAGCACAGCACGGCACTGCGCAAGCTGCTGGACGAAGCCGATTTGTCTTTTGCGGACTTCGGCAAGATCATGCGCTGCGAAACGTTCCACTGGTACAGCCGCAACCGCGAGTGCCCCATAGGCCCCGATGCGTTGGTACGGATCTTGGGCTCATTCGGCCGCACCTGGGTGATGGGCTACACCAACGAGCTCGACCGGCTGACAACCGATATCGGCGAACAGATCTTATCGCGCCGGCGCGATGCGGTCATTCACCGCGACAAACTGGATGACATGCTGCGCTTGCTATCGGGCGTCGATAACCACCGAAACGTGCTACTTGTGGGTAAAAACGGTGTTGGGAAGCGCACCATGATCGAGAACTTCACTCGTTGCCTGCGAATGTACGAAATAGAACACGGACTGCCGTATACGCGCGTGCTCAAGCTGCGCGGCGCCGAACTGCTTTCGGGCAGCGATCGCAGCGACTCCTTGCTGCTGAAGGCGCTGCAAAAAGCCGAAAGCGGCGGAAAGTTCATCCTGGTAGCCGAGGAAATTGCCATGCTCATGAAGGCCGCCGATGCAAGACTGAAGCAGGTGTTGCTCAAATTCCTGCAGCATCCGCGCATTAACCTTATCGGAGTCGCCGACCTGGAAGACTACCACTCCACCATGAAGCGCGAGGGCATGATCGATGTACTCATGGAGAAGGTCTATATCGACGATGCCAGCGAAACCGAAACCATGGATGTGCTCATGTCGCACTACTTTAGCCTGGAACACAGGCGAAAAGTGCGCATGACGTACAAGGCACTTGCATCCATACCGGTGCTCTGCCGGCGGTACATTGGCCGTGGCGGATTCCCCGGAAAGGCGATAGACGTCATGAACGAGGCGATTTTGGTGGCATCGCAGCAGCAGGCGCCCTACGTGGACGAAAAGCACATCCGCAGCGGCGTATCGTTAAAGGCGCACATCGATGTTTCGGCCATGTCCGACGGAGAGCGTAATAAGCTACTCACCTTGTCGGCCATGCTGATGCGCAGCGTCGTGGGCCAAGAAGAAGCCGTGCGCAGCCTGGTCAATGCGCTCAAGCGCGCCCGCCTGGATATCGACACCGGACGCCGACCGCTGGGCACGTTCCTGTTCTTGGGTTCAACTGGCGTAGGAAAAACCGAAACCGCCAAGACCCTTGCCGAGCACTACTTCGGTTCGGCAGAAAGCTTCACCCGCATCGACCTAAACGAGTATTCCACCCCCGAATCAGTCAACGGCATTCTGGGTACTACCGATACCAACGGCGTTTTCCACGAAGGCTTCCTGATCCAACGCATTCAAGACCGTCCGTTCTCGCTCATTCTGCTCGATGAAATAGAGAAAGCACATCCGCACGTCTTAAACCTGTTCCTGCAGGTATTGGATGAAGGAACGCTCATCGATGCACGCGGACTGAAGACCGATTTCCGCAATACCATCATCATCGCCACCAGTAACGCCGGCGGGCTGTACATTCGCGATGCACTCAAGGAAAACCCAGGCATAGATCGCGCGGCATTTAAGCAGCTGCTTGTTGACAGGATCCTGAAAGACAAGCTGTTTTCGCCGGAATTCCTCAACCGCTTCGACGATGTATTGGTGTACTTCCCGCTTCAGCCACACCACGTGGCGCGACTGACGATCCTAATGCTTGATCATATCGTGCGTGACATGAACGAGAAGCGCGGCATTCGCATTTCCGTAGAACAGGATGTGGTGGACGTGCTTGCGCATAAGGGGTACAGCGTGGAATTCGGTGCCCGCCAGCTGCGACGCACCATTACCGAAAGCATTGAAAACTACATTGCCGACTACATGCTCAAGCACACGGTAAAGCGCGGGGATGAGATTGTTATTCGTGCAGCGGATATTCAGGCAATGGGACAATAGTCGGATGTAGGGTTATTCTAGAATATTGATCAATTTTTTAGTTCTGTATTTTTATTATATTTAAAGCAAAATAATTGATCATATTTTTTATTCAATACTGCTAAAAGTCGTAAGCAATCGGCGTCCCAATATTTTTAATTGAACATATTTTTTGTTCTTATTTTTTGCCTTCTTAATAATAAAAAGTGCGAACATATTATTTATTCATTAATCAGTGTACTTCTACCAAGAAGCTACACCCTCGAATTCTCTAGAATTTTGACTGGCTTTTCTTTGATATTGAACATAATATTTGTTCTTTATTTTTGGCTAATTAATAACAAAATATAAGAATACATTTTTTGTTCTATTAACATAATTACGACGAAATATCAGGATGCTATGAAGTCTTGAAATCCTCATGTTACCTCCACCCCTTCACCTTCAAGGCTGCGGCTGCGGCAGCCTGTTCGGCCTTCTGCTTGGTGTTGCCTTTACCCGTGGCGATTTCTTCCTCGCCAATGGAAACACAGCACGTGAATTCCTTCTGGTGATCAGGACCGCTTTCGTCGATGGTCTTGTACGTTGGCGTGATGCCGGTTTTCTCCTGGGCGATTTCCTGCAGCAGACTCTTCTCGTCTCTGTGCTTACCCTTGGCGATGAGCTGCTTCAGCCGAACGAGGATGAACTTCTCAATGAAGCCGCGTGCGGCATCCATGCCCTGGTCTAAGTACAAAGCACCTATGAACGCCTCCAGCGCATTCGCCAGTGTGGAGGGCTTGTTTCGGCCATCGCTTAAGTGTTCACCACGGCTCATAAAGAGGTAGTCTCCCAACTTGAGCTCACGCGCGATTTCGGACAAGTGATTCCCCTGCACCAATGCCGAACGCCAGCTCGTCAGCTCGCCTTCCGGCTTATCGCTCGCCTGAAACAAGTACTCCGTTGCCACCAGTTGCAAGACGGCATCGCCTAAAAACTCCAGGCGCTCGTTGTGCATACTCTTGCCGGAATCGTGGCCGGCAGACCTGTGGGTCAGCGCCTGGGCAAGTAATTCCTTATTGCGAAAACGCACCCCGGTGGCGTTTTCCAGGCCGGTCAGCGACGATGGATTGCTCATGCAGCCGGAGGCGGATTAGACTTCTTTTTTGCGTGCGCCAAGGCATTTAAAACACCATTGACGAACTTTGCTCCTTCTTCGGTACCGAACTCCTTTGCTACCTCTATCGCCTCGTTCATCACTACTGCCGGAGGTGCATCGCCGGTAAACAGCAGCTCTTCCCCTCCCATGAGCAAAATCGATCTGGTGATGACATCCATGCGTTCCAGCGGCCACTGCGGCGCGTGCTCCTGAATGGAACGACGAATGTCGTCACCGTGTTCAAGAATACCCTCCAACAGCGTTCTGGAAAACTTGGCATCTACCGCATCATCGCCGCCGTGCTGGGCAATATTGTGCTCCAGCGCCTTGCGTGGATCCGTATCGCGCATTTGCATTTCGAAGACGCTTTGCATAACTGCGATACGCGCGAGATGTCGTCGGCTGGCCATGTAGCCAGGATAGCGACAGTGATGGTTGCTGCAAAGATGGAAATAGACAAAGAACGCGCAGGACTGTTTACACTCTAGTATTCCGAGATGCACAGGTACCGAGATTCCATGATTCCTTGAATCCCCCTCCCTGGATTTATGGATTCGAAAAAACCGCCGTCAGGCGGTTTTTTTAGGAGTCATTGGAATCCGACATTAGGCCTTCACGCGCGTGATCTTGTCCAGCGCCTTGCGGCTCTTGCTGCGGGAGGCAGCCGGAGCTGCAAACGGAGAAGAAGCGAAGTTGGTCAGGCGGCGAACCTCTTTCTGGAGGTACACGCTGTGACGCGTTCGACCGCGATCTTTACTGAGCCGCTTACTAGGTGTAGGACGCTTGGCCATAGAGCTGCGGTACTGTAGCGGCGCAACGAACCGATGTAAAGAGACAATTTCTCCCCTGTTTTGTAGCTACCTGCGCTTACCACCGATTTCCAACATGAATCGCAGGACGTAGAGAAACAAGTTGAAGATATCTAAATACAGCGACAATGCGAGTAGGAACGGAGAGTAACCCTGGGCAGACAGGCGGCCGATGCGGTTCATGTCGTAGGCGATGTACAACGCGAAGGTAACAACGCCAATGCCAGAAATAAGCAGCTCGAAAGCTCCTCCTCGCAGACCGGGGATGAAGATTTGCAGCACTCCGGCGACAATGAGGCCGATGACAGAGAAGAACAACAGGCTGCCAATGGACGAAAGGTTCATGGACGTAGTACGACCGAAGACGGCGGCGGCAACGGTCATGAGCGCAGTGGCGATTGCGGCATTTGCAAGAATGGCAACGCCGTTGACGTACCCTGCGGCGACCGACAGCAGCAACGGGGTGACCGTCAAACCGGACAGGAACGGGAACGCGAAGAACAACAGGATATTCAGCGGTGACGATCGCACCCACCACCTTGCCGTCCATACCACGCCGAGCTCTAGGATGAAGAGCAGTGAAATCCATCCGCTGGAAAGAATTGGTAACGCGAAGGTACCGCCTACAAAGACGCCAGCGGCCGTCACGGCCATTGCCAGAGCGACAAGTGCGTACACCGTGGAAAGCACCGGGGAAGAAAGTACGATTGGTTGGCTTTGCGGAGCCGAAGAATAGGGATATTGCATGGCAATATCGTATTCGGTTTTGACAATTCAGCAAGTTGTTTGGCGAGTATTTTTGTGCTATACTAACGAGATTATGACGCTGCCAAAGCGCATACCGGCACTTGCGGCATTTGCCGCTACCACCCTTGCTTTGCCCCAGCTGTGTTTTGCGGGCGCGGGTGCGCAGGCATTATCCAACTTCATTACGCTGCATATCATCAATAACGGACTAGTGATTTTTGAGGGTGTGGCGGCGATTTGTCTGTTCTACTACGGCTTCCGCATGATTCTGGAAGCCTACAAGGGCGACGAAGCGTACACCAACGCCCAGAACTCGTTCATTTATGCGGCCGGAGGATTCATCATCATCGCCATTTCATCTGCATTCGTAGACGCATTCTATAACCAGGCCAACGGAGCCGATCCGTCGCAATTGGTACCGGGCATCAACAGCGTTTCCACGTTCATCATTACGCTCATGAGCGGCCTGTTTGTGCTCATGATCACCATCGACGGTCTGCGCATGATCGCCTCGCAAGGCGAAGCCAGCGAGCGCACGCGTATTTTTAAGCTGCTGGTCATGCACTGCATCGGCGTGGCCATTTCGCTCATTGCCTTCGCCATCGTGCATGCCGTTGCCGACAACGACCCGGGTCTGCTGGTGGAAGAAATGAAGGGCATCATCCTGTTCTTGCTCACCATTTTTGGAACACTGTGTGTAGTTGCGCTTATCGTCGCGGGTTTCTTCTTGGTTATTTCGTTCGACGAGTCGCTGAAGGATCGTGCCAAGAAGGTGGTCATTGGCACGCTGACTGCGCTTGTATTCGTGTTGGTGTGTTACACCGCAATCATCACCTTCGTCTAATGCGCCTGCTCCGTACAGCACTCGGCAACGTCGCGCGTCTTGCTCCGCAGGCGCTCATTGCCGCAACGCTCTTCTTGGTGCCGCATACGGCACACGCCGACGGCGCCACGATCCGCGGCATCTTGTTCACCGTACTCAATTCCGCTGCTCCGCTGTGGGTACCGGTTGCGGTACTGGTGGTCATCATCGCCGGCATGACCATGGTCATGACCAGCAGTGAAGATGGCTTGAGCAAGGGGCGCAACACCGTCATGGCTGTTGTCATCGGCGGCATTATCATCATGCTCGCACCGGTCTTCTTAAGCCTGATCTACCAAGCACCCGGAACCCAAATAAACAACGTAGCACCTCAGTTGAATGCAGAAGCACTTGGCGTCGTAGGTTGGCTAAGCGCTATGGCCGGCATTTTCGGCATTCTCATGGTAGTCATCTCTGCGGTGCGTGCAGTTTCCGGCTTCGGCGGCGACGAAGGCGCTTACGCCAATGTCCGCAATTCGCTGATCAACGCCGTCGTAGGCCTTATCATCATTGCTTCGGCAATTTTGATTCACGACTCCATTTTCCAAGGCATTCCAAACCCGCTCATTGGGCTGGTATTAAGCAAGGTGCAAATTATCCTGGGTATTGTTACCACTATTGCCATGGCGGCACTGGTGTATGCCGGCTTCCGCATGGTTGCTAACTTTGGAAACGAGGAAGTGTTCAACCAGGCAAAGAGCCTTATCTTCCGCGTTCTTGCGGGCATTGTCATTATTCTACTGAGCTACGTCCTGGTGTACTTCGTGATGGACGCATTCAGCTAAGCGCCCGCACTGTAGCGCCAACATCGTGAGTGCGGATGTACGAGGCGCCGTTCTTCATGGCGGTGACGGAAGCCTTGAGCGTTGCCGGTAAACGCTGCGAGGGAGGTACATTGTCGGGACCGGCTAAAAACGATTTTCGAGAGGGGCTCACCAGTACCGGGCCGAGGTGCGCCAGCTCCCGAAGCCGATCGAGGATTTCGAAGGAATAGCTGGGGTCTGCCGAAATGAAATGCCCCAAGCCCGGATCCACGATGATGTTGTGGTGCGCAATGCCCGCGGCAACCGCAACGTTGATGCGCTGCTGCAAAAACGCTGCCACGTCGCGAATGACGTCTTCGTACTCGCGCTTGCGTACGGTGGTTCGCGGACTGGCATCTTTTGCATGCATCATGACGTACGGACACCTCATCTGCGCTACAACACCAAACATCCTTGGGTCGCCACGGCCTGCGGTAATATCGTTGATCATGGATGCACCGGCTTCCAGTGCCGCTTGTGCGACCGTAGCCTTCCACGTGTCTACGGCAATGACTATGCCCGGAAGCGCTGCGTGTATGGCGCCTACCACGGGAATGACCCGGCTCAATTCCTCGGCTTCGGCAACATCCAAGGACCCTGGTCCGGTGGACTCGCCACCTATTTCGACAATGTCGGCGCCTTCCTCGACGTAGCGCTTGGCCTGCCGCACGGCAGCTTCGACATCGGCGTACTTTCCTCCGTCCACGTACGAATCTGGCGTGACATTCAGGATGCCGACGATGCGAGGCGTGCGCATGCGCGCAGGATCGTGCGTTTGAAGTCAGAATGCAAGTATGGAGAGGACTCCAAGGCTCTCTGGTTCCCGGGATACCGGACTCGCTGGAGTCCAAGGAATCTCGGAGTCTAGCAATCTTGTGTTGCAATTTCTCATCCGTATTTGGGCAACGTGCTATACTGCGCTCATGTGGCCTTTCAAGAAGAAAGAACCGGAGAAGCGAGGCGGAAAAATCGTCAAGCGCCTGGTGGTGGGGTTCGTCATCGGCAGCGCGGTATCCTCGATCATCGGCTCGCGTCTGCGCAAGCAAGATGAAGATGATGAAGATGACGACGAAGGCGACGAGGCCTGATGTGTTAGGAGAAAATCGCCTTCTCTACGTAGGCAATGGTTTCTGCGAGCTTGCCTTCTTGGTTCACGATTTGCACGTCTGTAAGCGGTGCATGCTTCAGTTCGTGCCGGACGCTGTCGATACGGCGCTGCAATTCCTCCTTGGCCATGGGAGCGCGCTTGGTGATGTGCTCAACCAGCTGCGCTTCGCTTTCCGGCAGTATGAACATTGTTTGCAGACGATACTGCGGAGACTCGCCGGAAAAATGAGGGTTCACCCGGATGCTTAAAAAACCCTGGACGTCCACCTCGCGTACAACAATCTTGCCGGCGTCGATGGCGGGAAGAATTTCACTGAAGAGCGTGCCGTAGCGGGCACCCTTGTGCACCTGCGCCCACTCGAGGAATTTCCCTTCTTGCAACCAGGAGTCGAATTCGGCATCGGTGACAAAGTGGTATAGCTCGTCTCCTTCGCCCGGGCGACGGGCGCGGGTGGTTGCCGAACGCGGAAACACCAGCTGCCGGAATTTCTCTCGCAGAGTCTTGAGAATGACGCTTTTGCCTACTCCGCTTGGGCCAATGATGAGGACGAGCTTCCCGGAACCGGACATGGATGCATAGTAGACAAGGTTCAAGGCGTACGAAAGAGACGAAATCGCACCCGAAGACCCTTGTAAATATGTAAAAAATAGTTTACAATAGAGGGATTCGTTCTTTGGAATCCTCCCCACACCTTTCGAAAGATCTTTGGGCGGGGAGGAAGATGCGTCGGCTTGCCACGACCCATCCTCCTCCCTGCTCTTCGATCTCCGACCGAAGAGTTCCCTTGCGTGTTACCTCGTTGTACCGCCGAGGGACCTACAACCTCACACACACATATACGGCACCCTCCCGCCTAGAGGAGGCGCGATTCCCGACGCATCGGGATATAACAAACACAAAACGGAGCAGCCGCCGTTACGGCTGTACAGAGGTGTAGGGAGCGTAAGGCGGCTGGTCGACGCCTTGCACGCTCAATTCACCCCGTGAATTGGGCTTCTGGCAGGCACTCGGACCGGATCTCTCGCCGATGACGCGGGACTTCCGATCCGGGTGCCTGTTTTTTATAATCACAAAAGGAAACCTGCGGTTTCCTCTCGTGAACTCTCCTTCGCAAAGGTGCGCTCCAGCCCGAAATAAATCCGGGCTTCGCGCTCCTTTTTTATTTGAAGCCAAGTACGTGCTTCACTATGTTCTAGATATTGAGAATTGGCTCATGAAAATTCCTTCGAGTGCCTGTTTTCAGTAGGCAACAATCAGTGATTAGTATTCAGTAAGCTGTATTTGTGAGCAACGCACTCTACTGACCGCTGAGTACTGCTTCCTGATTTCTGCCTACTGAATCATCTCAAAATCTGCAACCCTTCGGTTGGACTGACCTGCTTTGCGGCTGCGGACGATGCAGCCGGAGCGGGTGCCGACGATGGGGATTGCGCAGGCACTGGCACCGCAGATGCCGCTGGCTGGGATGATGCAGGTGCTACGCTGCTTGAAGAAAACTGTCCTGGCACCCAAGCAAACTGAGTCGGGTCCAGCGCCGGAACATACGTGGTCCATGTCCAGGGAAGGCACGGCTTTACTTTGCAAGTACGCTCGACATCGGACTTGAGCACGATCACCGGCACGACGTATGTGGGACGCTTTGGGTCGTACGACGGAAGCATGTAGGCAATGCCTGCTGACTGGTACGTGACTGTGACTGCCTTGCCCTTGGTTGCGCCGTCTACCGGAGCCATGCCGCCTTCCAGCGCCAAACCTGCCATGACATCGCTGGGGGCTGTGGGATATGGAGACGTGGAAAGCAATTCCGGAGACAGGACATGCATATTCAATGCCACGGCCTGCTGACTGCGATGTGCCACGAATACGGATAACGCCGACACCGGTCTGCCCACCTGATCCACCACCGGATATTGGCCGAACTTCAGCGCCCATCGCACTTCTTCCACTCCCGGAGCCAGCACGGTCCCAGCGGAACCCGCTTCAATGGTGCGATACATTTTCTGCACAACCGGCGTGCCAAGACCGGACACGTCGATACCCAATTCTTGGGCGAACGCAGAGGCAATAGCAATCATCCGCTCGTCAGCCATGGGCGACTTCACCGGCTGGTCGCTGACATCTGCATCCAAGCGAGCGATGCGGCTGACTTCCAGCGTACGGTCGCGCACGTTCACCAATACGTCGTACTGTCCATCCACAGTGGTAAAGTTGAGGTCGGACGGCAGCAAACGCACACCGTGCAACGGCACACGCATTGCTGCAAGGATGTCCATGAATGCCGATTCGTTTGCGGACACACCTGCATCGCGGTACAGCGGAAGCGTTGCAGGCAGGGCGGGCAATATGTCCTTTGGCAATTCATAACGATAGGCACCCGATGGAATGCCTTCCACACGCTGGGCAAAACGCCTCATGCCCTGGCCTACGACTCCAAACCCTCCCTGAGGCAACGATTCCGGAGCGGCCACGCTTGCCGCGGGGACGTACTGCACTGGCGCTTGTTGCTGGGGAGCAGACAGCCTGGTGGCAATAAGCACGCCGTTGAGCACGACGGAGAATGCCAGGCCGAGCGCGAGTGCCGGGAGCAGAACGCCTGCGACAAAGTTTGCGGGGGATTTAACGGACATCGCGATAGGGAACGATATAATCTTTGCGCCGCTGGTACAGCGTGATTTGCTGCGAGATCATGGCGACCAGTTTATCGGCATGCGGCATGAACTTCAGCACGATTTCGGGGCCTTGGCCTTCCTTGAGTGCGAAGTGAATCATGCCGAAATCGAATAGGTTGAGCCACTGCGTCTCGGCCACGACGTCTCCTAGGTTTTCCAGATTGATAGGGGTAATCGCTTTACGGAACAGCGAGTGCTGATCGACGATGATGAGCTTGTCGGTCGTGAGGAAGATGAAGTCGTATTTCCAATCCAGATACGCTTGCAGTACGCCTGAAAAGACCAATGCGAACCATAGCAGCAGCGACACGACGGCTACTGTTTCCCATGACACGACATCCAATGAAATCACAAAGACTGCAACGGCCAAGATAGCCACCGTAATGATGAATTCTCGGATGACCGCGGTAAGGAAGCGGAACACATGCGGAGTGGCCGTGAAAATTTCGCGCTCGCCGTGGGCAAGGAATCGCTCCTTGATATGCCGGATGTCGGTATCGAGTGCGAAGATCTTCATGCTTGCGATACTATAGCGGTATGCGCATTCTCAAGGCTATATCTCCCCTACTTGCATTCCTGGTGGTCACACCGGTGCTCTCGGCGACCGTTGGCTTCTCCGATATCGCCGACTCCCCGTACGCAGACGCGATCGCATCTCTGGCGAAGCAGGGCGTAGTACAGGGCTACAGCGACGGCACATTCAGGCCGGACGCACCGGTCAACCGGGCCGAATTCGTAAAAATACTGCTCGGAACTACGCATGCCGGCATGCAACCGCCGCTAGACCTGCGGTGCTTTTCCGACTTGGAAGTACGCGTACCGCAGTGGTACGCCGGCCCGGTTTGCTTGGCACGGCAGCTGGGTGTGGTATCGGGCTACAGCGATGGCACATTCCGCGCCGATCAACGCATTAACCTTGCCGAAGCGCTGAAAATCACCCTGCGCTCTTTCGGAGTCGCAGTACCCGCAGCCGACGCCCGAGCACAATGGTACGAGCCGTACCTGAACGCCGCGCGGGACCGACAAGTACTCCTGCCGCTACTCATAACGCCAGACCACATTGTTACACGCGGCGAACTGGCTGCAATGGTAACGGCAATTCAGGAATCGCAAGACAATGAGATGCAAGGAGATGCGGCGACCCCCGTGTGCGGCAACGGAGCGCTGGAACAAGGAGAGCAATGCGACGACGGGAATACCGAGAACAGCGACGGCTGCAGCCAGCTGTGCATCGTAGTGCCGGAACCGGTACGACTGGCGATGTTGCAAATAGACGCGCAAGCAACCGGAACGATCAGCAACGTCTCGCGTGGAAAAACCGGCGTATCGCTTCTGAAGTTCACGGCGGTATCGGGGCGACAGGACGTGCTGTTCACCGGAGCCAAGTTCCAGGCATCGGTTGGTTCGCTCAGCTACGGCCAGCGCTACGTACTGGCCATGGATACCGACGGCGACGGCCGCTACGAAACCACAGTATCCACAGGCAAGGCACAAGGTGCAGGACTGAATTTCGATATTCCTGGAGGCATTCGGGTGTACCAGGGCATTGCCGTACGCATGGAAGTACGTGCGGACATTGTCTCTACGCTGGGACCTGTCACGCTGGGTTTGCAGTTTGCTACCGGCGAACCGGATTACGTCCATGGCATTGGCGCAGTGGATGGCATTGCCCTGCAAGGCATACAAACGGACAACGCCTGTCCCAACGATGTGAGCGTATGTTTTATTCGGGTAAATACCCGCACCAGCAACGACATTGCCATACAGGAGCGCGGCAGCTTGTACGTAACGACGGATAGTGCACCGGTGCGCAGCCAACAGGTGCTCGGCGGAGCAATTTCCGCGCCGCTGTTGCGGTTAAAGCTGCGAGCCGACGGCGAAGATATCGATGTGAAAAACCTGCGTTTCGACGGAGGCGCGTCCAGTATAGACGCACTGATGCTGTTCCAGGTTGCCCCAGGCACGACTGTGGATACGCAGAAGGCGCAGGCATTCGCCCAGGCAACGACAGGCCAGTGCTCCACACAATCGTCCACACGGTTCTGCGCCAACCTCTCGCTGAACATGTTGCGCGTTGCGGCGAACCAGGAAGTGAGCGTGGTGGTGGCGGCAAAGATGAAAGATGAACAATCTGGTGCGATCAGCGGCCAGCAATTCGCACTAACCGTGAGCGCCGCGACAGACTCCACTCATGCGGTGGATGCACGCGGAGTTTCGTCCTTGTCCGACCTGGTGCAAAACGACGGTAGTGCGTTGGCAAGCGGCGAAGTAATCATTGGCACGGCGGTACCGGGGCCGTCTTCGGCGATCACCGGACCGATGCACGACACCGTTCTGGCTAAGATTTCCGGCATCGCGAATGCGCTCCCTGCCGACTCCGCTGGCATCCCCGCTTCGCGCGCCACCATTGGCGGCTTCCAAGTATCAGCTTCGCCGCACACCAATACATTCCATGGAACAAACGATGTAGTTCTATCTTCACTGCAGTTCATGGTCGAAGCACAGAATGTGCAAATTGATCCTGCAAGCTACCGCCTCTTCAACCCAGAAAATCCGGCCGTCTGGGTTGGCTGCAGCGCTAGCCAGACAACCGGCTCGGTTTCGGTGCAATGCAACGGACTTACAACAAGCAGCATTCAGTACCGCATAGGACAGGGACAGAAGGCAACGTACATGCTGGAAGCCACGATCACATCGTCCCAGCTCGTACCCGGCGACAGCTCGCTTGGCGTCTCCATGTCGCCGCTTGGCCAACGCGGCACCGCTAATGCTGTTTCATGGACAGATGACATGACCACATTGTCATGGGTGGATATCGAGGTACTTCGGGTACAATCCACATACTTCCACGCCCCGTAGCCATGCCAGCAGACACCACGCCGCCAAAACAGGAAACGCCGCATGTCGCAACCTCGTTTCATATTGTCGATGGCAAACCCCAGCGACAAACAGGGAAGCCGCACATGCCGGAATGGATGAAGATGACCATTGCGGCCAGCGGCGGCGTCACCACATCGTTCCTGGCATTCCTCACGTTTACCGTCATGCAATCCGGGGCGATGCGCGGGCAGGTGGTTGCCGGCGACCCCGTCGCTAACAGCGCACTGCCCACGACGCTCAATGCGTTCCAGGCGTCGCTGCTTGGGCAAAACCCGATCATGAACGCCATGACGTCGTACATGTGGTGGACCGGCGTACTGATTGGCGGAGCAATATTTACCTGGTTCTTCCTGGGGTTCCTGCGCGCCAGATTTGGCTAAAAATAGGGCAAAAGACGGGTGAACCTTCGCGGATTGGATCGAGCAAGACCCTTGCTTTTTTTCGTATTTCGTCTATAATATTTCGCGACCGATTTTCCCCAAATACACACCTATGCACGCTGCCGCACGCTTCGATCTGCTCCATCCGCGCAATGCACTCCTCGTATGCCTGGGCGCATGGTTCGTCATTGCCGTTACCGTGCTGATGTTGTTCTGGGTCGTAGTAGAAGGACGCTCATGGAAAACGGTTTCACGCCGCACGCGGGCACGATCCAGGCCGCCTGTCTCCATGCACTTACCCCAACGATTGCTGGGCCAAGAGCGCCGCACCGCGTACGCCGGCATCGTCTAGTGCACCCACTGCGAGCATGGGCATGGGGGTGGATGGCAGCATCCATTTCTTCAGTTGCTCTTCCACCTTCGCAAGATGCGGCTTCAGCGCACGACCGGCACTGCCTCCAAAGATGATGATGGAAGGATCGATGGCATGGCACAAGTTGGTGGCAAGCCATGCAACTTCTTCAAAAATATGCGGCTGCATGAATTCACACACTGCGCCGTTTAAGTAATCCTGCGGGTTCTGCGCCGCTTCGCAACGCTTACCCATGGCGGTACCAGACAGGAACTGTTCCACTTCGCCACGCTGGTTTTGCGTTGGGTATGGCGGCTGCCCGGGCTTGAGCAGCATGTGTCCGAATTCCCCTGCGCAGCCGTGTGCGCCACGGAAGAGTATGCCATTGCTGACAATGCCGCCGCCGACTCCCGTTCCAAGCGTGACGCCCGCCACCACCGCATGCCCAACACCAGCGCCTGATACTGCTTCCGCGAAGGCAAAGCATTGACTGTCATTTTCGACGAACGTGGGCAGGCCGGTACGCTGCCAAAATTCCTCAGCCAAACGCCTGCCTTCCGCACCCGGAACGTTGGGAAGCTTGAGCACGGTTCCCGTTGCCCTGTCTACCAGGCCCGGCACACCGATACCCACCGCCACGGTATCGCTGCGGCGCAAGTGCTGCAATTCGGCAACGAGGCGCGCGCAGACGTCGGTAAACCCTTTGGCGGCATCTGTGGGAACAACGACCAGCGCGCTACGCGTCATGGTGGGTAGCTCGTACAAAGCCAACGCGGTCTTGGTGCCGCCGAAGTCGATGCCGATGATGGATGCGGAAGCCATACTGACAACTGTACTGGAGCGGAGCATGCAGTGCTACGCGCGCAACGATCGTTCGCGTCGGCGCAGAATTTCCTGGCGCTTGCGGGTGTATTGCAAGACCGTTTCGACATAGACCGCATGACTCCATGTCAGTGGAGACACTGACAAAGGAGCGCCGGTAAACGGGTTATACTGCTCAGGAAGCATTCCGGCCTTGCTGGCACGCTCCTTGGCCCAGCGCAGGGTAGCTAGCGGCTCGCGCAGATCTTCCAGCTCCTTGGCCACGGCTATTTGCCACTGAGCGATCCACAGCGTGGTGATGATCCACGGATTTCCAGGCACATCCGCAGTGGGATGGGTGACGGACTGGTAGAAATCGTTGGTGTAACGCGACAAGCCGCCGATGGGTGTTTTCACCGTGAGCTTTTCGCGCAAACGACGGATGGTGGACGCAATGCGCGGATCGTCCGGCGGCAGCACGCCGAACTGCCACAGCAACGCCAAGCTGGCATCGGGCGTGGTGTTGCGCTCAACGGTCTGCTCGTGGTCGCGCACGATGTTCTTGAGGAAGCACTGCGTCTCTTCGTCATAGAGGTGGTACACCAGAAGTTCGGTGAGGTCATCCGCACCTTCGCCATACACCTGGGCATGACGGTGGTGGCCGAGTGCGGCAGAGATGTTTGCGGCCGCACGCAGTCCGGCACAGATGGTGGCCGTGGTGTAGCTAAACACACCGCGGTGCTCCTCCCACAAATCGTAACTGGGCAGGGGCAAGCCGCTCTTGGATTCGCGGTACTTGAGTAGGAATCCGGCTGCGCGCTTCACCAGCGTGTGGTACATACCATGCAAGAATTCGAAGTCCTGGCATGCCTCGAAATGCTTCCACAGCGCCAGCAGGGGCAGCGCGGTTTCATCGAGCTGCACGGGCAGCAGTGACTTGCCGTTTTTGTACCACGGATGCCACGAGGAACCCGGCGATCCGTCCGGATTGTACTTATGCAGGAAGTAGCCGTCGGAACTTTGAATGTGTTCGCAGAACTTGAGGAAGCGATACACGGCTTCGTGCTCCCCTGCCGCGGTAAGCGCCATACTCACAAACGATCCGTCTCGCGGCCACACGTACGTGTACGTGTCGCGGTTGAACTGCATGATGTCGCTGTCGTTGGCGGCGACAATGCCTCCCTGGTTATCGATTTGGGTACGGATGGTTAGCAGGCTGCGCCAGTACTGCTGACGGATGTCTTCGGGAATGTCTTCGCCCGGATCGGCATTGGAGTGCACCCAACCACGCCAGTAGTTGCGCGCCGATGCCTTCACTTGTTCGGGAGTTTCCTCCAGGATGAAATGCTGTAGATCGTGTACGTCAGTAATACGCTTTCCGGCACACACCCACATGTACACGGTGGTGTCGCGGTTCGGTGCAACCATGCAATCGATTTCAATCGTGGAATCCACCGACCCCTGCTCGATGGCGGCGCGCGACAGCACGCCGTCTTCGGCATCGCGCCAGGTTCCTTCCAGTCCTCTGTAGTTCGACTTGCCGACGGCAAACGAAGCGATGCCGCAGTGGTCGATGTGCTTCTCCCGATTGGAGAGCGGGTGGAATTCGTCGTCGATGTTCACCGGGGCGCAGCTGACAGGATCGCTGGTGGTGCCACCTACCAGGAAGTACCGCTTCTCACGGAAGTGGATAACGCTCTTGGTATGCGGCTCGTAGAACGCGGTGTCTTTCTGCTTGTCGCCGTACAAATAGAAATCGTGGTGGAAGAAGCACTGCACCTTGCGCGTGGCCCCATCGGTGGTGCGCAGCTTAAACGACCTCATGAGACAGTTGCGTGTGGGGTCGACCAAGTCCTCGGATACGATTTCCAGCGCCAGCTTGTCGCATCGCATCTTCGAAGAGCTGACCAGCGACGACTCCATGTACCCAGGCTCTATGACCCAAGATCCGTCACTGACCCACGAGAATCCCTTTCCCTCCGCGAAGAATCCGAGACGATGGCATTTTCCGTACGCGGTATGGTCTTCTTGGCCTACGTGCGGGAAATAGAAATCCTTCATCTGCAGGTGCTCGTCGAAGGTGGCGAGGAGTGAACCGTTGCCGAGAACGATGGAGCGAGGCATGGGACTGGGGTACGGAAATTACTTGGAAGTGCGGCGTCGTGTTTTGCGGCGGGTACCGGCTTTGGCAGCAGAAGTGGCTCGTGACGCACCGGCGCGTTTCTTGCGAGGATGTGCAGATACCGCAACTGCGGATACCCCTGCCGAAGAAGCGAGGGTGAGTCGCATGTCTTCCAGCGCGTGGGAGTAGCGACGATATGCCTCGTACGGAGATTCGTAGGGACTGAAGTACTTGTGCACGTCTCCATCGCTCCAGAACTTGGTGCAGAGATAATAGAAGTGATCCGACGTTTGCAGTTTGCGCCAGGTTTCCAGCAGCTGCGGATCGTTACGCTCTTTCACTAGTCGTTCCAAGGCATACACGCCGGCAAATGCGGCCTCCTGCAACGGGTTGCCGCGCCATGCGGAAAGATCGCGCTCCATGTCGGCCCAAGACACATGCGCATGCGCATCCAGTACATCGCACGGCTTGTCGCCCCACTTGGCCAACGTCTGGCTGGGGGTAAGCGAACGCATGCCGCGTCCGTGGAGTCCGGCGGGTAGTGCGGCGAGGAACTCGAAGATGCCGGTCTCCGCCCACTGGTGCTCGCCGAAGGTTTCGTAGTCCATGAACAAGTTCACGCTGTGGCCATCGGCGAATGCAGTCCAATCCAGGAATGTCTCGGACGTCATGGGCCAATGCTGCCAACTGCGATTGCTGAATCGGAACGCTACATCGTCGGAAAGCCGGTAGTTTTTCAAGAGCACCCGAAATCGCTTGGAAGGCGACGAGTGGACGCGATACTTGCGGATAAGTTTTTGCGTAGCCGCGGGAAGACTGAATGACGGGGTGCAATACGGCACGTTGGGACTGCGGCCGCAGAGCACATGATCGGCGCCTTCTGCCAGAATGCCGTCGAAGCCCAGGAGACGGACGATTTCGGCAATCTCGTTGCAGTACACCAGCTCTGTATTGCGGAACACTCGCGGCCGTACTCCGAACAAGTCCTCGATGGTGTCGGCATGCTTCTTCACCTGCTCGCAAAATTCGCCGATAGATTGCAGGCTGGAGAGCGAGTGGTAGTACGTTTCAGCGAGAAATTCGACGCGCCCCGTTTTTGCAAGGCGCTGAAAAGACTCCAGCACATCGGTCCCGTATTCACGACACTGATCTAAGAACACACCCGAAAGCGAATAGGACACGGTGAATCCCGGATGTTCTTTCACCATCCGCTCGATAAGCGCATTGGACGGCAGGTAGCACTTTTCGGCCACTTTACGAAAAATGGCGCGATTGGTCTGGTCGTCGAAATAGCCGCCGTGCATGGACCCAATTTCGGTGACACGCAGGTCTTTCAAGCGATACGGCTGATGCACTTGGAAGTAGAAGCAAATGTTTGGTGGGTTTTTGTTAGACATGGCTTGTTATAGAGACTAAAAACGAATAATTTTTTTATACAATGAGAGGATTTTGCTTGCCTGGCGCTTCCAGGTTAGGTTTCCGAGGATATGTGGTGTCTGCGAGCGCATGGCTTGGGCCAACGGATACTCGCGCAGCAGGGTCACAATGCAGTCAGTCATGCGATCTATGTCCCAAAAATCGGTGAGCAATGCGTTTTGCACGACTTCGGCTGCGCCTGACTGGCGGCTTAACACCACCGGCGCACCATGGGCAATGGCCTCCAAGGCCACCAGCCCGAACGGCTCGGATACCGAAGGCATGACGAAACACGCCGCCTTCGCATACAGCTTGCGTGCTTCGCTGCCGCTGACCTTGCCGGCAAAGACCACTCGGTCGGCCAAGCCCAGCTCGCAGGCTTGGGTAAGAAGCTCTGGAAGCAGGTAGCCGTCCCCCGCCACGACGAAGCGTGCGTCCGGGCGCAGGGCGGATACTTTACGCGCTGCCTGCAGGAAGTAGTGCGCGCCCTTCTGCACGGTGAGACGACCCAGGAACAGCACCAGTGGATGCGGACCTACATCTATGGCCCGCTTGGTAGATGACGGTGAATCGAACGTGCCGTTATGCAGCACGGTGATCTTTTCCGAGCGCAGTCCGTATTCGCTCACCAGCAGTTTGCGAGTGTAGTCACTGACGGCAATCACATGGTCTGCCTGGAGCAGGCCGCGCCGCTCGCGATCGTAAATCCACGTGTTGGGACGGAACTCTGTTCTGTCCAGCTCGGTTGCATGCACGTGTGCCACCAGCGGTTTGCCATGGTGTTTGGCGGCGCAAACTCCCGCCTCGATGGTCATCCAGTCGTGGCTATGCACCACGTCCGGCTGCACATGCTTGGTCATGTCGACCGCAAGCGAAGTGAAACGCTCCACCTCGGCACCCAAGTCGGAACCGTACAGCTGCGATATGCCAGACCCCATACGCAGTTTCGCATCCACGATGGAAAAACGATCGGCGTATGCTGCAGCGGAGTCGTAGGGCTGCAGCAAACTAGGCACCTTGACCACGGCACTGGCTAATTGCTGCGTATGGGGGTAGACGATATCGACGCCGTCCTCCGCGGCTCTGTCGTGCGGCAACACCAATGTCACGCGTGCGCCATGGTGCAGCAGGCCCCGGACAATTCCCTGGCATGCAACACCCAGTCCCCCGCAGTGCGCAGGCGGATACTCCCATCCGAACATGAGTGAGTGCAATGACATGATTTTTGTGTTTCTGTTGTGGTTTTTTTAAATCTTTTTATTATAGCAAAAAACACCAAAAACCGCCAGGGAATACACCGCAAAAACATCGAAAGTTCTTACGGTCGTATTATGGCTTTAGGATGAGCAAAACGAAGATATTCAAGATCGAGGAAGCCTACCATCGCTTGCCACAAATCGCCGTCTGCCACCACAAGCAACACACATCGACTACAGATTGCGCAGCAAGCATCATGCGCCCGCCCTGGGCAACTCCGGAATGGCGCTGGCGACTATCCACCGGAAGGAATGCGACACGATACCCGCGTTTGACTGCGCGTATGATGCGCTCCGGGTCCCGAAACACGCCGCTGGAACACGGCTGAATATTTTGTAATACGCCTCTGCGCAGGCACTTTGCCCCGCCCGGATCGCGCAGATCCACGCCAAAGAACAGCGCCGGGAGCAACCTGTACCCCGCCGAGAGCAAGCGCCGCCAAGGGCCGTAGAATTTTTCTCGTCGGACGAACACGACAATATCTGTTTCGCGCATGAGCCGCAGGCAGTCGACAACCGACGCGGGCGGATACTGGCCGTCGGCATGCAGCAGAAGTACGCACTCCCCTTCTCCGCAAATAAAAGCTGTTTCCACGGCTTGGGAAAGGCCTTTTCTCGCATCGTGATCGATGCGCTTTATACGACCAGGGCAGCGTAAAGACCACTCGTCTATAACCTTGGCAGTGCCATCGGCGCTGCCATCGTTGACCACGGTGATATCGTACGACTGGCCGCAGGCATCGAGTGCGGCAACGCATTCGCCAAGCATGGCGCCTATGGACGCCTCTTCGTTGTATGCCGGTATGACGACGGAGAGTGCAGGCATTACGATCGGATACGCACGATACACCACCGCCATGCGACCCGAGCCAAAATCAGCAAGCTCAGCGTAAGTCCCGCCAACGTGAGCACATCGGCCGCTTGCTGTGCCGGCGATACCAGCCATGCGGTGGGCCTACCATGCAGGAATGCATGCAAATTCTGCGTATCTTCGGCTCGGATTTTACTGCCCGGCGGACAAGCGTTTGCCGGTGCGTATGCGTAGCACGACGGGTTGACCATGTTCACTCTGCCATCGCTGTCCACCTGCTCAACGGGGCCGATGCGCAGAACCGGTATGCGCTGCCAGCCAACGGACTGAAATAGCGCGTCGCCGCTGCATTGGCCGCCGGTGCTACCGCTGAAATCGGTGTCGCCGTCGATGACGCGACTGACCGGCTGCCAAAACGCACCCGATGATATGGCGCTGGATACTTGGCGCAGAACCTGCTCAGGCTGCGGACGCACGTCGAATTCATGGATGTACGGGAAGTACGCAAGCGGAAAGCAAAGCGCCGTCAGGACAAGGGCGCATGCGGCAAGCCAAGCGCGCGTGCGGGCTACATGATTGCATGCCAGCACGGCGCCGATGCATATGAGCAGCGTTGCCGGGTAGAGCAACCGCATCATGACGCGGACGGCGGAGAGCAGCGGCACTCCCCTGAGCAACGAGGCCAGCACTCCCCCGCTTGCCACATTCACGGCGCACCAGGCGATGAACGCAACCAATACCCATGCCAAGACTGCCTTGGTGCGTGTGGCACGATCCAAGGTGCACCTGACCAGAATAGAGACGCCGATGGCAATGCCGATCAGCGTGACCGGCGACAGAAACAGGCTGTTTTCGTGCAATCCCCACGGCGCGCCGAGCAGCCACCGGGTACGTTGCGGCACAGCCCAGAGCGATGCCGCGATAATGGGCAACGGATCAACCGATGCAGCAAACGTATTCATAGGCAACACGCGCGGAAACGTGCGCATGAGGCTAGCGACGGCAATCAATTTCGATCCACAAAGTACGGTAGCGGCGCCAGCGCAGAACAATGCATGCTGCAGTACGATGCCGACCGATGGCGCAGCCGGACTCCGTAGCAGCGCATAGCACGGCAGAAACAACACGAACGTCATGGCAAAAAACAGGAGCGTGAATGCTCCGGCGGTATGCAGAATCAGCGCGGACAGCAGTCCGAACGCCGCCGAGCGTATCGGCAAACGCATGCCTCCAGCACACACCAGCCACAGCAGCCAGCCGAGAAGCGGCATGGTCGAAAAGTTCAGATGCCCTATGAGTGCATGTGTCAGGTGAAAACCATGCGCGCAAATGACCAGCGCCAACACGTGAGACCAGTGGCGCTGCATGGCCAACACATCGCGCCCGAAACGGTACCATCCGACATAGCCGGCAGTGAGAAAACACACCACTGAAACAATGCTCGCCTGCAACGGATCGAACACCAATGAGAGCAGTTGCGGCAGCGAGTAGAAGACATCGTTCGGGTGACCGTACAGCGGCAGGCCGCCGCACAGTTGCGCCGCGTACCGAAGCGGCCACAAGCCCGCATGAGCCGCGTGCCAGCGACCGGCCGCAAGGTAGCGGAAAAACACTTCGTAGTCATGGCCCAGCATCGGCCAGCGAAAGAGGATGCATGTCACAAACACAACCAGCACCGCACAGAGCGGCAACAGCCACACAAACCCGCGCGCATATCGCCATTGCATAAACGCAGTGTAGCCGATGTGCAAAAAACACCGTGACGAGTGCAAGCACGGACGGTAGCCTGCGGCCATGCAATACACCGTACTCAGCGGCACCGATATCCGCGTCAGTCGCATCTGCCTTGGCACCATGAGCTATGGAGCGCAGGTCAAGGAAGCCGACGCCTTCGTGCAGATGGAATACGCGCTCGGCAACGGAGTGAACTTCTGGGACACGGCCGAGATGTACCCGATTCCGGTGAACCCAACACTCATCGGTGACACGGAACGGATCGTAGGGCGATGGTTCAAGAAAACAGGAAAACGAAAGGATGTGGTGCTAGCCACGAAAGCCGCAGGACCAAGCCGTTTTTCGCTGCTTCGCGACGGCGATCAGAAGTTGGATCGCAAGAATATCGTGCGTGCCGTGGACGACAGCCTCATCAAACTGCAAACAGACTGGATAGACCTGTACCAATTGCACTGGCCCGACCGCAACGTGCAGATGTTCGGCCAGCGCGGGTACAGACACGACGCCAAGGACATCGCCGTGCCGATAGAAGAAACGCTGTCGGCACTGGACGAGGTGGTACGCGCAGGCAAAGTGAAATATATCGGCCTCTCCAACGAAACGCCGTGGGGAACCATGGAGTTCCTGCGCATCGCCAAAGAACGGGGTTATCCGCGCATCGTAAGCGTGCAAAACGCGTACAATTTGTTGAATCGCCATTACGAAACAGGCATGGCGGAAGTGACCATGCGCGAACACGTGGGGCTGCTTGCGTATTCGCCGCTGGGCTACGGCATTCTTGGCGGACGGTATTTCGATGCCAATCTGCCACCACAGGGCCGCTTTACGTTGCACCCGGAATTCGCGGCCCGCTACCGGACACCGGTTGCGGTGGCAGCGGCAAAAGCGTATGCGGACATCGCCAAAAAACACGGCATGACGCTGGCCACACTGGCGCTTGCATTCGTCCATCAGCAGGAATTCGTGACCAGCACGATTATCGGCGCTTCCACTATTGATCAACTCAAGGAAGACATTGGAAGCATGCGCGTACGACTGGGCAAAGACGTACTGAAAGACATTGAAGAGCTACACGAGCGCATGCCGAACCTGGTGGCCTAAGACTACAAAATGGTCCAGGTGGGCGTGAGGCTGATGTACGCCAAGCCCGCAAGCGCAAGGACGATGACCGCGGAGTACGCCCAGGTATTCACGCGTTGCGCTGGGTTCGAAACGCGACAGACCACGGACGAAAGCGCAAGCCACAGCAACGCCGGCACAAGCACCATGTTGAAGGCGTGATGTGCCAGCAACACCGGAAGCGACATGCCGCTCCTGGAAACCAGCTCCGCAATACCGCCGGTTGCCGCGCGTACCACGAGCGGCAAACTGTGGACCGCTATGAAGAAGAGCACCACGGAAGCCAGCGCGCCATCCACTACTTTACGTTGCGCAGGGAGCGCCAGGGGTGCAGCAGCACACAAGAACGTGAACGAGAGAACAATGATCACCTGCGATGCGGCGCGTAATTGCACCAGCGCTCGGGGAATGCTGAATCCGGTATTGAGCCAAAACACGTATGCCGCGCCAAGTGCGACAGCCAGTAACAGAAAACGCAAGACGGCAAGATGATGCTTCATGACTGCAGTATACAAACCTGCGGCGATGCGCGCGACGGGGAATGCGCGTACTATACGAAACGATGAATACACCCACGATACCGCAGGTGCGCCCAACGTTGTCCTGGCGGCTATTTGGTCTGTTTGTACGACAGCCGGGCTCACTGGTTTCACCGGCAGCCGACGTGCTGATGGCGGGCGGTGCATCGCTACTGCTGTTTGCGGTACTGAAGTTGGCTGTACCCAAAACGGCCGATACGTCCGCGTTGTCTGCAGCGCTGTATTACGCGGCATTTCTAGTGAACTACCCACACTTTGCCGCATCGTACCAACTGCTCTACGCAGATGCCGGGAAAGACTTCTTCTTATATGCAAAGCATCCGTGGTTCACACTGAAGCTGTGGTGGGCTGGAATCATTGTGCCGCTGCTGCTGATCGGCTACCTGGGGTACGCCATGCTGCAGCCGACGACCGCAGAGTTAGGCTACCTGGTAAACGCCATGTACTTCTTTGTGGGCTGGCATTACGTGAAACAGATTTTTGGCTGCGTCATTGTGCTTTCGACGGTAAAAAAAGTGTTTTACACGCGGCTCGAACGCTGGTGCATTCTGGCGCCCCTCTACTCCTTGTGGCTCCTCAACTACGCAGCCGCAAACCGCAATGGCGATACGCAATTGTTCGCCGGAATGCCGTACGCGCACCTGGCACTGTCGGACACAGTGATTACAGCATTATCGCTTGTATTCATTGTGACCACACTCACGATGTGCGGCATGTGGTACGTGCGCCTCATACAACGCAAACCAATGCCACCGCTGTCCGCTGTGGCTGCCATCCTTTCGATTTACGTCTGGTTCACCCCGGTGCACAACACGCCGTCGTTTATGTTGATCGTGCCCCTATTCCACTCGTTGCAATATCTCCTCTTCGTCTTGGCTTACAAAGGCAACGAAACGTTGGGGGCCAACCCCGTCTCTGCAAAGCGAATATTGGCCAGCGCCTCGGGTGCGTTTCTTGCCATACCCGCAGTGGTCATTGCCGCGGGAGCCGCATTGCACGCCACCGGAAATTTGGAGGAAGGCATGGTGGCCGTATACGGCATGATCATGACCGTATCGACAACATTATGGATGCGCACGCTGGTATTTGCCGGCGGATTGGCGTTGGCGCTTCTCTTCCTCCAACGACTGTCACGCAAAAGTGCGGCGTGGAAATTCTGGCGCTTTCTCACACACATGCTGCTGCTTGGCGCCGTGGTCTTTAGCATTGCGCCCACTGCCTTGGACATTCTTGCTAGCAACAAGCTGCTGCCAACGCCGCTGGTATACAACAGCACTATACTCGGCTCGTCGTTCTACCTCTTTGCGTTCTACGTCTTCGTGAATATTCATCACTACTTCATCGACAACGTGCTGTGGCGCAGGGACAACCCCCACGTGCGCGAACACCTGTTCCACTAACCAAGCCCTGACAACAGCGTGCTACACTTGCATCCAATGCCTTCGCTTTCCGTTGTTCTCTACAGAATATACGACCAGCTTGCGTCATCTCTGTCGTTGCGCGTCTTTTCCTTCAGCGCCATCTGCGTGCTTACGGGCATGCTGTGCGTGGTTTGGGCGCGCGCCATTCGGCTGAAGCAGATGGATAACATGCGCTTGGACAAAGTGGAATTCGAACATCCGCATTTGCCATCGTCACGCATTATCGCTTACCAGGTGCTATGCATCGCACTGCTGTGCATGACGCTGTTCACTCCCGGCATGCTGTCGGAACGGCCGTATGAGTTCGTTGCGATCTTCGGCCCGTTGCTGCTGGTACTGGTGATTGCGGTGGGAACGGAACTGCAATCGGTTCGCGCGCGTATTGTGGGGTTGTCGCTCAATGCGGGAGTAACGCTGGGAACCGCTGTGGCCACGTTCGTGCGCGCCAATGCGCCCGGCGGAGCCGTGCTCGCAGCACTGCTCTGCGGCGCATGCGCCTGGCTCTTGGCACTGCAATTGCGGCACGGCAAACAACTGCGGCAATGGCCGGTAGGCGGCAACATCTTGCTGGTGTGTTCGGCTATCGGCACGTACTTCCTGCTCTCGCTTCGATGACGCATGCACGGAGCCCTGTTCGGCCCGGGTTTACGCTACTGGAACTGCTGATCGTCATCGGTGTTGTCGGCGTGATTGCTTCCATCGTTATCGTCGCCATCAACCCGGGCAAGCAGATGGAAGATGCGCAGCATGCCAAGCGGCGCAGCATGATTCGCGAACAACAGAACGCGGTACTTCAGCACATGATCGGCGAGGGAACCAACCCCATCGCCAGCGCGCCCACGGGCGCTGCTAATGCCAAGCGCGTTTGCCGCGCCTCGCAAACGGACGCCACGTGCATCAACATTGATGCGCTGGTACCAGAATATTTGGCATCGCTGCCGCAAGACCCGCGCGAAGCAGATGTGCTCTACACCGGCTACCGCGTATACCAGGACTCCGCCTCCCGGCCGGTGTTCTGCTGCGATTACCTGCCCGTCGGAGATGTGCAACGCTGCGGCAACAGCACCGCGGAAGACGTACCAGACTGCGGCAACAGCGTGGTGGATGCGGGGGAAACGTGCGATGACGGGAATCAAACCAGCGGTGACGGCTGCAGCGCAACGTGCAGCACCGAGGCCCCGGCACCATCCAGTAGCATTGCCGCGGGAGTGTGCGGCAACGGCGCAGTGGAGGAAGGCGAAACATGTGACGCGAACGGTGAGACGGCATACTGCGACTTAGACTGCACGGCGGCGGCCTGCGGAGATGGCACGGTGAATGCCGCAGCGGGAGAGACATGCGACGATGGCAACGAGAACAACGCCGATGCATGTGCCGCCTGCCACAACGCAACCTGCGGCGACAGCTACACCTATATCGGCTACGAGGAGTGCGACATGGGTGCGGACAACTACTTCTGCGACGGCAACTGCACCGCTCCGGCCTGCGGCGACAGTTACGCCAATCCCGCCTACGGCGAAAGCTGCGACGACGGCAACACCATGAGCAACGACGGCTGCAACTGCGGCACCGTGGAAAGCGGCTGGTCATGCGCCGGCACGCCGAGCGTATGCGGCACCACCTGCGGCGACAACATTACAGCGGGCACAGAACAGTGCGACATGGGCCCAAGCGACAGCCTTAGTTGCGACGGCGACTGCACCAACGTGACATGCGGCGATACCAGAATTAATGCCGTGGCCGGGGAAGTATGCGACGATGGCAACGGGGACAATACCGATGCCTGCATCAACTGCCAAAACGCCACCTGCGGCGATGGATACGTGCGCAGCGGCGTCGAATACTGCGACTCCGGCGCAGGAGATGTTGTCGGCTGCGACAGCGACTGCACGCAAGTGATCTGCGGCGACGGTCATACCAATATCACCGACGGCGAAACCTGCGACGACGGCAATACGAGTAACGGCGACGGTTGTGCCGGTTCTTGCCGCTGCGGCAACGGAACCATAGACGGCGGCGAAACCTGTGACGACTACAACCAAAACAACGGCGACGGCTGTAACAGCGACTGTCAGAACGAATTGAGCTAAGAACGTAGTTGCAACAACCGATGCTGAGCGTGGCAGGGCATTCCCGCAACACTACGTCATGGTGACGTAGAACGTCTCGCGCACTTCCACGCCGCCCGGAAACGGGTGCTGCCGCGCAATGTCCAGCGCCTCTTGTTCGGTCGGCGCCTGCAAACCCTGGATATGCAAGCCGTTGGCTTTTTTGGTTCCGCCGCCCAGGAATTCCTTGCGCAGTTCACCGGTCATCAGGCGGTGCACGCCCGCGTTATAAAAGGAGCGCACAAAACCGGGGAAGTCACGAAAGCCCAGCAACGGTGTTGTCGATGCCTGCGTTTTTACCCCCGCGTCTGCCAACCGTTCTATGGCACGGAAACGGTCTGCCACGGAATGAAAATGCGGATGCAACGAACCGGTATCTTCCGCATCGGTTTCAAAACCGATGCCCACAATCAGCTCTGTTGCCTGCGATACATCGCGCATGAGCGAAACAATCTCCGGATCACCCACATGTGCGGCATGACTGTGCACCAACAACGATCTGGGCGGTGCCTCGGTCATGACTCGCAATAATTTGGCGGAGATATCAGAAATAACGCCGCCGGGAAACGGTTCGGTGTCATAGGAGAGAAAAATGCCGACATCCACGCCTAACTCCTCCAAGCGACGCGCATCCTGCAAATACAAGAGCGGAGTATGCGGACGGGGCGACGTAGAACCGGACCAGGATCGGTGCGCAAAGCAATACTGGCCGCATAATGCCTTTTTCCCGATGGGACACGCGCCAGATGCATTGACCGTGGCCGTAAGCACGCGGTCGTTTCCGTACAGCTTCGCGGCATCCTGCGCCCAGCGGGCGGCAAACTGCGGCACAGCCTCTATGGCGCGAAACTGCGACGGGTCCAGCGACTGCACGGCGTTGTCTGTGGTGCGAACCACAAGTTGCTGAGCGCGGTATGCTGGTTCTGCCTCCTGTAGGGACAACGATGGGGCGTTCATAAAAAATGAGGCCGTAGAATAATGAGCATCACGTAGTTGTCAACTTATTCACCCCGTTGTAAACTGCCCCAGCCCTGGCACGGAATGCGTGCAGGGTACTCCGTTGGGGAGTCGCCAAGCGGTAAGGCAACGGGCTCTGAACCCGTCATACGGGGGTTCGAATCCCTCCTCCCCAGCCAAGACATTTCACGAAAGACAAACCTCCGGTTTTTCTTTCGTGGACTATCTTTTCGGCAAGGTGGCGCTCCAGACAAGCGGAGCTTGTCTTCGCGCATTATGTAAAAACATGTAAGAAATATACGGAACATCATTGTATCCACGGCCTGATGACTGCCATTCGTCAGCAATGCTTCCACTCCGCATGCAGCCGAGAACAACCCAGGCTGACGGCGAACATTCGTCACGGCAATATGCGTCAAATGCCCGTGACTTCGCACAGGGTATGACACAGGATTTTTGCGATGCAGCCACTGTGGTTGCATCAAATTGTTCCTTTGCTACATAGGAGAAATCGTGAGTGAAAAGAATGGGGTGCACACCCCAAGTGCGGGCATGCCACCCGACAAGCTCAAAGAGTACGCATGGATGGCGCTCTGCGAGTTCCTGTTTCAGCTTCTGCTGAGCAAGTCTTGGCAAGAGCCGGCGGTCCGGCCAGAGCTCATCGAGCTCATGCGGCGAGATGATCTTCTGCCTGGGAAAATCACCGGCAGGATCGTTCAACTGGCATATGGCCTGGAATGGCAAGAGTGGCAAAAAGCCATTGTCGGTACAGCTGAAAAGCCCATGGATGAACAAGAGTTTGTCGAGGCGATCATCGAGGCGATTGAAGGCAAGAAGCCAACTGTCCGAGAAGTCATCGAGGGATTGGACTTCGACGACCTCTTTGCACAGCTGCAAAAATGCGAGCCCGACCCAAAAGAGCCCGAGGTGAACGACAAGATCATCAACGCCCTTTTAGACCGAGTACTGCCGGGAAAACAAGCCGGTGAACTCTTTGCCCTCATCATGATGCGTTGGCCGACATGGCGCGACCGGTTGGCCTATCTCAAATCCCAACGCATCGCCAAAGTTTGGCCACCGAAGAAGCGCTAATTCATCTTAACCGATAGTGCCGCAAAAAAGGCGGGCTATCGCCACGAGGACTCCCATGTGCAACAGGTGTAAGACCGTCTCTCTGCAGGCGGTCTTTTCTTGTACGAGCAAAAAAGCAGGAACGCCAAGCGGAGCCGCCCGTGTCAGATGATTGACTGAGTTTGCTCGCGCTGTACAATCGCACACTTTGAAAGAACACTTCGCCATTGCCACGGCTATTTACGGCGGCTGCACGGGTCGCGCGGACGATGCCATGCCGCGCAAAATGACCTGGACCGCCGTACGCGGGAGCGACAAGCGTTCCATGGTCATTGACCAGTCGCTGGGCGTGAACACGCGCACCCTGGGTGCAGCACATACGCGCGTTGCAGATGCCATGAACGAATTCCTAGTCTTCGTGCGCGATGTCGTAGCACTGCAGCAAAAGAACGGCCTGCAGCAACCCGTGCCGGTGGTGTACGGCTCGTCCATAGAAATTCACTCCCAAGATCTGGTGGAAGAACTGGTGGCTGCCAACCGCGCCAAGCTGGGGAAGGTTGCAGTGCTTGCCGACCCGGCATTCATGGCGCACATGCTGCGTACCTCACCGCCTGGAACAACCCCGCAAGCCCTCTTCAAGGAGACGCTGAAATTGGTACAGCAAGCGCTGATGGCCGGAAGCGTTCCTGCAGGAGCGCTGCAGTACGAAACGCGTGATTACGCCGCTGCGGGCTGCGGCGTGGATTGGCATGAGGAACGCGGCGCGGTGGTACTGGAAGGCAACGACGCGCAACAACGTGCCGACATGGTAAACGGCCTCATTCCGGCCGACATGCGCAGCCGGTTCGATGCCACATACATGGAAGTCATCATGCGCGGCAACGCCGACAAGCGACAGGAGCTGCACGATATCGTGCGCGGCATAGCGCGCATCATTGCACGCCACGCCATGGTTGCCAGAGACGAACATGGCAATGTCATCAATCGCTTCATCAGCGCCGCAACACCCAAGACGCTGAATGCACAGAGCGATATCCGCAACTTCATTTTCTCCGACGCAGAATTGCGCACCGTCTACGGGGAGGCGTACATGGCGGCGCACGGCATTCGGCATAACGTATGCTTTAAGACATCGTTGGATACGCCTAACCCGCCGTTTGTGGACATAGCCGGAACGCTGCTTGCAGACCAATTCGATGCGCGCGATGGAACGCATCCCACTGCGGTGATGGTACGCCGCTAGGCATACGCAGTTACAACCGGCATAAGATGCGCTAGCATCGGCGCATGATCGATGCCTTGGAGTCGCTGTTATTCCTGCACCCGCGCTTCTGGCTCTCCATGCACATTTTAGGTGTATGCGTCGGCCTGGGCGGAGCCACGATTGCAGACATGCTGTTCTTTAAGTTTCTAAAGGACTTCCGCATTTCCAACAAAGAAGCAGATGTCATGCGCGCGGTGTCGCATGTCATTCTCGGCTCGCTCGTACTCATCATCATTTCGGGTGCGGCGCTGTATGTACCCAACATGCCAAAATATAACGCGTCTGCGGCGTTCATAGTGAAAATGGCGATCGTGGGCGTACTCACGCTCAACGGACTGGTGTTGCACGGATGCGTAAGTCCCAAACTGGTACAACTCTCGTTTACCTCTCACCACCGTTCCACGCCAAAGCTCAGAAGGTTAAGGCACCTGGCCTTCGGGCTTGGGGCAGTGTCTGCGACGTCGTGGTACACCACGTTCTTCCTGGCAATGCTGAAATCGCTATTACCCGAAGACGTAACCGTGTCGCAACTGCTGCTTGCGTATGCCTGCATTGTGGCCATGGGCGTGTGCGCGAGCCAATTCATTGAATGCCGTCTGCACCGACGCGTACTTAGCCTACAACACTAAGACAACGGGGCATTTTGTCCTACTGCGTCCTCTTGAGCTGGTGGGTCGTCTGTATTCCATTCACGCACGGCGCCTGCCATGCTGTTTGCAAGTCCGGATGCAACGGAAATAGCAAGCTCCAATGCATTCGGGTTCGGACCTGGCCGACGCAGAAACAGCGCCTGTTTGCAGCGTTCCAGCAACCCGGCATTCATGCGGGCAATGCGGGGCGAAAGCTCGGTCATACCGGCCAATTGGTCAATGTAAAAATCGATGTGACTGAACAGCTGCGGATTCCGGGCATCGCCGCCGTGTTCCACGAATTCGTTCACGCGCTCCACCAGAAGTTTGGCGCATGCGTAGTACGTCATGCCATCCGATACTGCCTGTAGAGGCGCTGCATACTGCGCGTCATCGTCACGCGCCATGGCAATGCCGGCATGCAACGTGCGCCACTGCTGCGCCAGGCGACCGACGGTTTCCAGCAAGCGAACAGACCAGTGGGCTCTGCGCACTCCATGCAGGGACTGCAATCCCTTGCCCTCAAAATACGGCCGCTCGATTGCCTCCATCATCGAAAATTCCACACCAGCAAGGTCTAAGGCAGTTGCAACGAACGGGTTAGAGTCACGCTCTGCTTCGGCGCGAATCGCCGTCTCGTACTCCTGCAACGCCTCGCCCATGGTGGTGCGCGCAAAGCGATCCTCGGCTTCGGAAAAACGCTCTGCCATGCGAAACAAAAACCCGTTGCTGGCCGCAGAAACGTGCTGCGGCAGCAGGGCAACAAACTGCCAGAGTTCATCGACTTCCGCAGTGGTCAGGCGATGACTTGCATTCGGGGCGCTGCTGCGGAATCGCAACAGATGGTTACGCCATGCCTCGCGATCGGGCAGAAACCGCATGCAATCGTCTAAGCATGTCAGCAAATCATCGGCCCACTCAGTCTGGTCCACGCTCGGGACTGGCGCTGCCATGACATCGGCAAGCATGTCCGCGCGCCGCTTGAGCCATTGCCCCGCGCCATGCTGCTCGTGCGTACGCTGCGAAAACCGGCTGGACGTCTGCACGGCAAATCCCTGCGAGAAGCCTATCTCTCCCCCACTGCGGATAATGTCCATGGACAACCGCGTATCTTCGCCGCCTGCTATCGGCTGAAAGCCCGGGAACGCACGCTTGCGCACTACCATGTTGCAACCGGACATCAGTTGAACCCGCTGGCGTTTCGGCCCATCTTCTCCGGGCGACTGCAGCTTTCTTCGCAGTACGCGCAATCGCCAGAACAGACGATCGAGCTGCACCGCGGCGGTTTCTTCCGGCGTATCGCAACGATATTCCACCGGACCGGTGGCCGCGGCCATCTTCGGGTGAGCGGCAAAGAATTCCTTGCCTGAGGAGAGGTGCTTGGGTCCAAGTCGCGTATCCGCATCGGTGCAATGCATCAGGCCATCGTCCTGCAACAGCTGCATGGCAACGTCGGCACCCAGTTGCCTGGCAACGCCCACATTGCACACGCTGGGCGCATGTCCGGGCGAATACGCATCTACAAAAAATGTACGCCCGTGCAAACGGTGCAATGGATGCGAAGGATCCAACACCACATCCGGATGCAGCAGCGCATGCAATTGCGCGTGTGTGTCACGATTGACAGCAACAACCTGTTCCGGTGCATGTGCAGCGTTGTTGAACACCAACACGACTGCCCAGTGCAAATCTTCAATGCCTTCCTGTACGGCAACGGCCTCCAGGGTAGGGATAACCGTCTCCGCCGTTTCGTTGTACAACGGCACCACCACAGCCGCCTGCAGCTTGCCTGTCTGGTCGTCCGTCAGCGAAGGAATGACGCGCATAAAGTGCGGCATTCTAGTCGTCTTTGGAGTGTACGCAACTTTTCCGTCTACCGCACCGCCAGCACCGGAATGCTCACCGCGTGTCGAATGGCGTCTATAGTGGCTCCAAACATGGCATCACCGAAGAATTGGTGTCCATGGGAGCGTAAGACAATCAAGTCGACGCGATGCTCCCCCACTGCCTGGATCAGCTGCTCTGCGGGAGCTCCAAAGAACAGCAATCCCCGCGCATGCACCCCTTGGCCGGCAAGCGAGGTGGCAATGTCTTGCACGTACTGCTCGTCTTCACGCTGCTCGCGGTCTTGGGTCGAGGCACCGAACATCTGTCCGCCTACACCTTCCACCACGTGCATCACCAGCACTTCCGCACCGTGCTGCCGCGCCAAACCAAGCGCGTGAGACAGCGCGACAGCGTCTTCTGGCTTGTTCTCCACGGCAACGGCAATGCGCTTGTAACTGGGAACGGACAAGGCGCCCACGTTGGCTGACTGCACGGGCAAGGATACTGCCGCCGAACGCTTGAAATACGGCTGCACTAGAAGGAATGCAAGCAGCACGCCACAACCGGCCGCCAGCGGGCCTGCGGTAAGGTACACCCACAGCGGCGAATACCCTGCGGCAGAAAGCTCGCTTGCCCAGGTGCCGATTTGTGCGAGAACCAAGTTGATGTTCAGCGCCATGATCACGGCGGCCACCGTCCATGCAGCAACCTTTACCCAGAGCGGGTTTGCAAACTCACCCATGGTGGCCTTGTCGCTGGTAGCCTGAATGAGCGGCACCACCGCGAACGACAGCTGCAGACTGAGAATCACTTGGCTTAAAATCAGCAAATCTTTCAGATTCTCTCCACCGAGCCAATACACGGTGATCATAGCCGGCAAGATTGCAATGAGACGCGTGACCAAGCGACGCATCCATGGGCGCATGCGGAACTTCACGAATCCTTCCATGACTATTTGCCCTGCCAGCGTTCCGGTGAGCGTGGAGCTTTGTCCGGCACACAGCAGCGCCAAGGCAAATAAGGTGCTGGAAAGTTCCGGACCCAGGAACGAGGGAAGCAAGCGATGCGCCTCCTCTATGTCTGTCACGGCCTGTCCTGCACCGAAGAATGCGGCGCCGGCAAGAATGAGGATGGCTGCGTTGACGAAGAACGCGGCATTGAGGGCAAAGAGCGAATCGAAGAAGTTGTACTTGCACGCAGTACGAATGCCTTCGCGGTCACGCGAGATATTCCGCGTCTGCACCAGGGCCGAGTGCAGATAGAGGTTGTGAGGCATGACCGTGGCACCCAGAATGCCAATGGCAATGTAGAGCGCTTCGTGGTTCTGGAACACGAACGGCGGCGTTGCGCTGAATGTGGGGATGAGCCCGCGGAGTACATCACCCCACACCGGTTGCGCCCACAAAATCTCCAGCACGAAACACATGCCGATGGTGAACACCAATACCAAGATGAACGCCTCCATTTTGCGCATGCCCAAACGTTGGATGGCAAGCAGCAGGAAAGTATCGAATACGGTGATGATCACACCGATCTGCATTGGCAAACCAAACAGCAGATGTAAGCCGATCACTGTGCCGATCACTTCGGCCAAGTCACAGGCGGCAATGGCCACCTCGCACAGAATCCAGAGCAGAAACGATACCGTCCTTGAATATCGCTCGCGGCAAGCTTGCGCCAAATCCAAGCCGGCGACGATGCCCAGGCGCGCCGACAGCGTTTGCAGCAAGAGCGCCATGATGTTGGACATGAGCAGCACCCATAGCAGCTGGTAACCAAACAGCGATCCTCCGGCAATATCCGTAGCCCAGTTACCCGGATCCATGTACCCAACGCTCACCAGGTATGCAGGGCCGGCGAAAGCAAACAATTTGCGAAAAAACCCGCCGCGTCCAATGTGCACCGATCCATGCACGTCCTCCAATGATTTTTGTCGTGCTTCTGCGGGCATTGCGCATAGGGTAACGACTTACTGCGCGCCTGTCACGAAAACGCAATGCGTATGCACTGCTGTACACTGCCGACCATGCGATCCGCCTTCGCGCTTACCGCCTGCATGCTGCTTGCCTGCGCATGCTCGTCCGACGGTGCATCTCCCGCGCCTGCCACAACAGGCAGCGGACATACGCCTGCGACCCAAACGCAGGCAGCACCTGCGCTGGAGCAAGTACCATCGCAGTTGAGCCTCAAACACTTTGGATCCATGCGCTTGGAAGGCAGTGACTTCATGCTTGGGCCACCCGTCAGCGAGCATGCCGAGTACACCCGTTACAACATTTCGTACCGCAGCAACGGATTGCTGATTACAGGAATCATGAATATTCCAAAGGGCAACGGGCCGTTCCCACTGCTGGTGTTCAACCATGGATACATCGACCCCGCGGTGTATACGCGGGGACGCGGCTTAAAGCGCGAGCAGGAGTACCTGGCGCGACAGGGCTTTGCCGTGCTGCACACCGACTACCGCGGTCATGCCGACTCGCAGCCAAGCCCCATGACCGACAAGGTGTATGACGGCAACCTGGAATACGCCATGGACAGCGCCAATGCGATTGAGGCCGTACGTCTGGCGGTACTGCCGACTGTCGACGCATCGCGCGTGGGCATGCTCGGGCATTCCATGGGTGGCGGCGTCACGCTGGCAATACTGACTGCACGCCCGGACTTGGTAGATGCCGCGGTGTTGTACGCACCGGTGCACGCGGATGTGTGGGAGAATTTTTCCCGCTGGCGCTCCAAGCGTGAAGAGGGCGACCGGACAGTAGAGCAGTTTGGCACGCGAGAGGAGAACCCGACGTGGTGGAATGAACTGTCGCCACAAACGTACCTTGCCGCCATTCGGGCGCCGGTGTTACTGCTGCAGGGCAGGAAAGACGCGGACGTGCCGGCAGAGTGGTCTGACGCGCTTGCAGAGCGTCTACGCAGCCTAGGCAAGGAGTTCCGTTACGTTGAATACGCTGCGGAAGGCCATGAGTTTGCATCGGAGTGGCAGGACTTCATGGAGCAGACGACAGCATTCTTTCGTCAGCATCTGGAACAACATTAGCTCGCCGCACGGTACATGGCTTTTGCGACCGAGGCGCTTTTGGCGTGGTCAACAATGGGCGACGGATACGTGCATGTGCCATGCCGCACATGCGCTTTGTACCAAGCATGCACATCGGCTACGGGCACATCGCGGAGTTCTGGCACCCAACGCTTCACGTAGACGCACTGCGGATCGAACTTCTTTTGCTGCAGCCACGGGTTGAAGATGCGGAAATACGGGACTGCATCGCAGCCTGTGCTGGCGGCCCACTGCCAATTCCCGTTATTTACGCACGGGTCGTAATCGGTCAGCAGCGTCGCAAAGTGCCGCTCCCCTTTCTTCCAATCGATATGCAAATCTTTTACCAGGAACGAAGCAGTAATCATGCGGACGCGGTTGTGCATAAAGCCGGTGGCACGCAGCTGGCGCATGCCTGCATCTACGATGGGAAAGCCCGTTTCGCCGCTACACCACCGCAGAAACGCTTTCTCATCCTTGCTCCAAGCCAGCGCATCGTAACGCCGGTGGAACGCCCCGCCGAACACATGCGGAAAATGAAAGGCTACGTGCGTGAAAAAATCTCTCCAGTAGAACTGGCGCAACAGCGGATGGCTGTCTCCAAGCCGGGCACACACCGCCTCGTAGGCTTCGCGCACCGAGCAGGTGCCGAACTTCAGGTGCGCCGACAGCAGTGTGGTGCCGGCTTCGTTGGCAGGAACATCGCGCGCCGCACTGTAGCCGTCGTGTGATGCTAACCCCTTGAGCACGGAGACCACGTTGGCTCTGCCCCCACGCGGGACAAGCGCTGAAGACGGCTCCGGCAGCACGGATAGCTCCGCCTGCACAGAAGCAAGGCGCAGGAATGATCCGCCCTGGAATCGCCTGGTACCACGCAGTCGCAGCGCCGATGCTTTGTTATAGAAAGGAGTGAACACCGTGTAGGGCTTGCCGTCATTCTTACAAACGTCTTCGGGCTCGTGCAGCAGCGCATCACCGGAAACATGGCAGGCGACACCATGGCGCTTACAGGCCTCGGCAATGGCTGCATCTCGCAAGCGGCTGAACGGCGTGTAGTCTCGATTCATGAACACGGCATCGATCCGTTCTTTTTGCAGCAGTGCAGATACCACGTCTTCAGCCCGTCCCTGAAACACATGCAACTCTCCGCCCGCTGCGCGCAATGCACCGGCCAAATCCTCCAGGCTTTCGCGCAAAAACTGGGCGCCGAATTCGGAGCGGTAGGCATGGGCGCCGGTTTGCCGCGGATCCAAAATAAAGCATGCCGCAACGGACTTGGACGACTGCAGCGCATCCTGCAAGCCCGTGTTGTCTGCAAGGCGCAGATCGCGACGGAATAGGAACAACGACCGTTGATGCTCTTGAGCTGGCACGAACCCAAGTATACTGATGAGGTCATGCAACCGAAAACACGCGAGGAATTGTTCCACGCACTGCTGCCAAACGAACCGGCGTTCCGCTGGAAGCAAGTCGAACAAGCACTGTTTCATCCGACGGCAACCACCTGGGAAGAAGCGGGCACCACCCTGCCAAAAGCTATGCGCGCGACGATTGCGGAGAACCTGCCGTGGATGGCATGCAGCCCCGAACGCGTACTGGAAAGCGTAAAGCACGACACCTACAAGGCAGTGCTGGTCGCATCCGACGGCATGCGCTTTGAAAGCGTGCTCATGGCAAACAAACGCGGTCAGTGGACCATCTGTGTCAGCAGCCAGATCGGCTGCGCTATGAAGTGCACGTTCTGCGCCACCGGAGCAATGGGGTTTAAGCGCAGCCTGACTGCCGACGAAATCACCGATCAATACCGCTTCTGGAGCCACTTCCTGCGCGGAAAGCCGCAGCTCTCGCAGCGCATTTCCAACGTGGTGTTCATGGGCATGGGTGAACCTATGACCAATTACGACAACGTGAAGAAAACTATTTGGACGTGGCTGAAATACACCGATATCGGCCCTACCAAAATCACCGTCTCCACCGTGGGAGTGCTCATGCAAATGGAGCGCCTGCTTACGGATAACGACTGGCCTCCGGTGCGCATTGCGGTATCGCTGCATAGCGCCAACCAGAAGCGCCGAGAGGAAATAGTGCCAACGACCGTGCCCGAGTTCTTGAAGAAGTTGGCAGACTGGTCGCGGCGATACGCAATAACCAAAGGCAATCAACGGCATCACATCACCTTTGAGTACACGCTTATCGCAGAGGTCAACGACACTCCCGAGCTAGCCCATGAATTGGGCGCCTACGTGCGCAAGACGGGCTACAGCAAAATCAACGTCATTCCGCTAAACAGCGTGCCGGGAAAATCGTTTACCAGAAGCAGCCAGCAGCGCATCGACGCGTTCAAGAATGTCTTATTGGGTTACGGTTTGGATGTCATGCAGCGCCGAACCATGGGAGATGACATTGCCGCAGCCTGCGGCCAGCTGATTACCGAAACGGCTCCCGGCAAAATTGCATTGGACATCGCCTGACCGGGCAACGCCGTACCAAGCCGGCATATCCGTGGAAAAACGGGTATTCGGCGTGCCTGGAGTTGACAGTGATATGACAAGAAAAAGTGGCTTCTAGCCCCTTGGCAAGGTACCCCATTCTGCGTACAATCCGCCTAATCTACGTAAAGTCTTCTTTCCATCCGCTTCTCCTACCACGCATGTCCCCGAAAGCAGCTGGAACCACGAACCGTCAAATGCATGGCACAGTCGTGCAAGTTGTCGGTGCCGTTGTGGACTGCCAGTTTCCGCTCGATTGCCTGCCGCCGATTTACTCCGCGCTCACCGTAGGTATTGGTAGCCGCACGCTGGTGCTGGAAGTGCAGCAACACCTGGAAGGCGGAATAGTGCGCACGGTCGCCATGGGCTCTACGGACGAGCTGCAGCGCGGACTGGATGTCCTGAACACCGGAGCCCCGATTTCCGTGCAAGTCGGACCCGAGACGCTTGGCCGCATGTTCAACGTGCTTGGCGAACCCATCGACGGCCTGCCCCCCATTCAAACCAAGAAGAGCTACCCCATTCACCGCAAGCCCCCGACTTTCGAGGAGCAGTCTGCTGAGCAGCAAGTGCTGGAAACGGGCATTAAAGTCATCGATCTCATTTGTCCCATTCTCAAAGGAGGCAAAGTCGGACTGTTCGGCGGCGCCGGCGTGGGCAAGACCGTGGTGGTAAAAGAGCTTATCCGCAACATTGCCGAGGAGCACGGCGGATTCTCGGTATTCGCCGGTGTTGGCGAGCGCAGCCGAGAAGGAAACGATCTCTACTACGAAATGAAGCAATCCGGCGTGCTGGATAAAACAAGCCTGGTATTCGGCCAAATGAACGAGCCGCCGGGACCACGCTTGCGCGTGGCCTTGTCGGGGCTGTCCATCGCCGAATATTTCCGTGACGAAGAAGGCAAAGACGTCCTCCTGTTCATCGACAACATCTTCCGCTTTACCCAGGCGGGCAGCGAACTGTCCGCGCTCCTTGGCCGCATTCCTTCCGCGGTGGGCTACCAGCCAACACTGGCAAGCGAAATGGGCCAGGTGCAAGAACGCATCGCTTCCACCAAAAAGGGATCCATTACGTCGGTGCAGGCTGTGTATGTTCCCGCCGACGACTTCACCGATCCGGCACCCGCAACGACTTTCGCACACTTAGACTCCACCATCGTGCTCACGCGCTCGCTTGCCGAGCTTGGCATTTACCCAGCCGTGGATGCCCTCGAGTCTACGTCGACCATTCTTACGCCTGATGTGGTGGGGCAGGACCACTACGACACTGCTCGGGGCGTGCAAAAAGTGCTCCAGCGCTACCGCGAGCTGCAGGACATTATTGCAATTCTGGGCATGGAGGAGTTGTCCGAAGAAGATAAGCAAACCGTATTGCGCGCCCGCAAGATTCAGCGCTTCTTGAGCCAGCCGTTCTTCGTAGCCGAAGTATTCACCGGCATCCCGGGCAAGTTCGTGCCGCTGAAAGACACCATCAAGAGCTTCAAGGCGATTATCAACGGCGAGTACGACCACGTGCCGGAGCAGGACTTTTACATGAAAGGAGGAATTGAAGAAGTCGTTTCCAAGCCCGCCGCCTAGCGCATGCACACAGAACTCATTACATCCGAAGGCATGGCATTCAGCGGCGAGGCGCTCTCTGTCACGCTGCCCAGCGGCATGGGAGAAATTACGGTACTCAAACACCACATCCCGCTCTTAAGTACGGTGGAGCCCGGCACTGTCATCATTCGGACAGGCGACGGCGAACAGCTGTTTGCAGTAACGCGTGGCGTGGTGCAGGTAGGCAAAACAGGCCTGCGCATTCTTTCGGATATCGCCGACCGAGCCGAGAGCTTGCAGGAAGACGCGATAGAGCTTGCGAGGAAGCGCGCCGAGGAACTGCGCAGCGCGCGCCGTGCCGACGCCGAGGAATTTGCCGAAGCGACAGCCACGCTCGAACGCGAAATGGCGCGCCTCATGAGTATCCGGCGCTTACGCTCCCGTTCCCGCACATCTCTCTAAACACCCATGATGACCGATATCACGCCGCCATCGGCCAACCCAAAATCTACAAAAGAAGTGAGTCCGCGCGATAGCACGTGGATCGGACTCGGCTTCGCTTGGGAGTTGGGTTACACCATTACCGTTCCAGCGGTGCTGTTCGGGTTTCTCGGGCGTCTGGCGGACAAGCAGCTTGGTACATCGCCACTGCTCTTGTTCTGCGGCATCGGTCTGGCATTCCTCTGCTCGGCGATCATCGTGGCCAAATCGCTCAGGCGCATTTTGAGCCGTATCCCCAAAGACCTCCCCAAAAAGAAGGACATCATCGATGTGGAAACCACGAAAGAGCAGGAAGTCCTGCATGAGCTATTCCGTCCTCCTTCCGCCTGATGGTAGCCATCTCACTCGCATCGGAAGTCATTGCCAAGTTGGGGCCGCTGGAGGTCCGCAACACCATGCTTATGGCATGGTTGGTAGTACTGGTGTTGGTGGTATGCTCGCTGACACTGAACCTCCGAGGCTGGAAGCTGGTACCCGGCAGATTGCAAATGGGTGTGGAACTGGTGATTACCGGATTGTACGACTTGTTTGCGTCCGTACTGCACGATGAGCGCTTGTCTCGAAAATTCTTCCCGATGATCGCCACCATGCTCATCTTCATCGTGCTGGGTAACTGGATGGGCATTTTGCCGGGCATCGGCAGCATTACGATACTGGGCGAACACAACGGCCATGCCATGGCCATTCCGCTGCTACGCTCCATGAACGCAGACGTCAACATGACTCTGGCAATCGCGCTGGCAGCCATGGTCGCGGTGCAGTTCTTCGGCATGAGTGAACTTGGCGTTGGTAGCTACTCGTCGAAGTTCTTGGTGCCACCATGGAAAAACCCCATCGGCACTTTCGTCGGTTTCTTAGAAATCATCTCGGAGCTCTCGCGCGTGGTGTCTTTTACCTTCCGTCTCTTCGGCAACATCTTCGCCGGAGAAGTGCTGCTCATCGTCATTTCCTACTTGGTTCCGTATTTGGCTCCGGTTCCGTTTTTGGGCATGGAGCTGTTCGTTGGCCTGATACAAGGCATTGTCTTCGCACTGCTGACTACCGTGTTCCTCAAGATCGCCGTCACCAGTCACGACGACCATCATGATGAAGATCCGACTGCGCCGACCGCAGCTCAACCCGCCTAATTTCCTCATTCCTCTTCCCCTATTCTCTTTATGGACGCCCCATCAGCCGCCGGCACTGCAATCAGTCTGCTTGGCGACAAGAACCTCCCGGTTGCCATCACCATCGGTTTCGGTTCGCTTGGCCCCGCCATTGCCATCGGCTTCATTGGAGCCAAGGCAGTTGAAGCCATCGGCCGCAACCCGGAAGCCGGCGCTCGCATTCAAACCTTCGCGATCTTGTCCATCGCCTTCGCCGAAGCCATCGCCATTTACGGCTTGGTCATCGCGCTCATCATGAAGTTCGTCTAATCCACCTCCTCCTCTTCCCTCCGATCGTATGACGGAACTTGTTCACGCCCTCGGCATCGACTGGTATGCGCTTTTGGCGCAAGTCGTGAACTTCGGCATTCTCATCTTCGTGCTGACGCGTTTTGTCTACAAGCCGGTGCTCAAGCTTGTGGATCAGCGCCGAGCAGCAATTGAGAAATCGCTGGAAGACGCCCGGGAAATCACCAAGCGCAAAGAACTGCTCGACAAAGAACGAGCCGATGTATTGCGCAAGGCAGATACCGAAGCTGGCCAGCTCCTTGAGCGAGCCAAAACCGAAGCCGAAGCCATTCGTCAGGAAATCGAGAAGGAAGCCCGTGCCCACTCCAAGCAATTGGTTACCAAGGGCATGCAACAGCTGGAAAACGAACGCATTAAAATGATGCACGACATCCAGCACAAATTGGCGCACGCTATCGTGCAATCGGCGGAGAAAATCCTGCGTCGCGAATTCTCCAAGGAAGACCAGCAGCAGTTCGAACAGGAATTGCAGCAGCAATTACCTTCGCTTTTGGCATGAGGACCAAACCTGCCCAAATCGCACGAGCGCTTGTAGACCAAGCTGAAGCCGATCCATCGTCGGTGGACCAAGCGTGTGCGGTTGCGCTGGAGCTGCTGCGCAGCACTTCCCCCGGATATGCCAAGCGCAGCTTCCTGAAACTTGTTGAACAGGAAATGCGGAGGCGAGGCGAGCAGGCATCGGGCCTGCTGATTGTCCCAAATACTCGTACCGTCAAATCCGAGCATGTGGGCAAGCTGGTATCCAAATCCTCTGGCAAACAAAACGTTCGCATCGACGAGCGCATCGAACCCAATCTCATCGGCGGCGCCGTGTTGCTTATCGACCACCGCCGTATCGACTGCAGCGTACAAGGTGCGCTGCGCGAGTTGTTGCAAACCTGCCTCGAACCACTCGAGTAATCATTCGTCCTCCCCTTTCTCCCATGAGTCTCAGCAGTAACCTTATTCAAACACTAGAAGAGCGCATTGCCGCCTACAAGCCGTCGGTGCAAGACGAGCACGTAGGCAGTGTGGTGCAAGTCGGTGACGGTATTGCCAAGATCGCAGGGCTCACCACCATTGGTGCCGGCGAGATGATCGATTTCGGCAACGGTGTTATCGGCAGCGCCCTGAACCTGGAGGAGGATCTGGTAGGCGCGGTCATCTACGGTGACTACACCAAGGTACGCCAAGGAGACGCCGTGCGAGCGCTTGGACGCGTGCTTTCGGTTCCGGTGGGTGATGCGCTCATCGGTCGCGTTGTGTCGCCGCTTGGAACCCCCAAAGACAACGGCGTGCCTCTCCGCACCAACACGTTCTACCCGGTGGAAAAAATCGCCCCGGGCGTCATTGAGCGTAAATCGGTCACTCGACCGCTGCAAACCGGTATCGCGGCTATCGATGCCATGATCCCCGTTGGCCGCGGGCAGCGCGAGCTCATCATCGGCGACCGTCAAACCGGCAAGACGGCAGTGGCGATCGACACAATCATCAACCAGAAGAAGACACAGCAAACAGATCACCCGGTTATTTGCATTTACGTGGCGGTTGGCCAGAAAGAATCCAAGGTCGCACGCACCGTGGCCGAGCTGGAAAAACACGGAGCCATGGACTACACCATCGTGGTGAGCGCATCGGCTTCCGAGCCGGCGGCACTGTCCTACATCGCGCCGTTTGCAGGTACGGCCATGGCGGAGTACTTCGTAGACCAGGGCAAAGACGTGCTCATCGTCTACGACGACTTGAGTCGCCAGGCATGGGCTTACCGACAAATTTCGCTGCTGCTTCGCCGCCCCCCAGGACGCGAGGCGTACCCGGGAGACGTGTTCTACCTCCACTCGCGCCTGCTGGAGCGTGCGGTGTGCTTAGACGAGAAGCACGGCGGCGGCTCACTGACTGCCCTGCCAATCATCGAGACGCAAGCCGGAGACATTGCGGCCTACATTCCAACCAACGTGATTTCCATTACGGACGGTCAAATCTTCTTGGAATCAGACCTGTTCCATAAAGGGATTCGCCCGGCGGTCAACGTCGGCACGTCGGTGTCGCGCGTAGGATCTGCAGCACAACAGAAGTCCATGAAGAAAGTGGCTGGAAAGATGCGCTTGGATTTGGCTCAGTACCGCGAGCTTGCGGTATTCGCCCAGTTCGGCTCGGACTTAGACTCCGCAACCAAGAAGCAGCTGGATCGCGGTGCGCGGCTGACGGAAATCCTGAAGCAGCCGCAGTACGCGCCACTGTCCGTGGGCGAGCAGGTCGCCATGCTTTACATGGCCGTCAACGGGTACTGCGACGACATTCCGGTGTCCAAGGTTCGTGCGTTCACCGACATGCTGCTGGATGCCATGCGCAACAAGCACTTCGACCTGCTGAAAGCGCTTTCCACCACGCTGGCTCCGGAGTCCGAGGAGCAGCTTCAGCGGCTTATTGAGCAATACAAGGCCAGCTTCCTCTCCAAAGCCTAAGCCCTCATGGCACGCAGCTTGCGAGACATCCAGCGGAAGATGAAGGCGATCAAATCGACGCGCCAGGTCACCAAGGCTATGGAATTGGTGGCCGCATCCAAAATGCGCCGCGCAGTGCAACACGCGCAATCGCTGCGGCAGTACGCCTTGCACGCGTGGGACATTCTGCTCTCGGTTGGACGTAGCCATGCCCAGGGTCACCCCTTTTTGCTACAACGCAAAGTAAAGCGCGTGCTGGCAATCGTCTTCACATCCGACCGCGGTTTGTGCGGCAGTATGAACATTCAGCTCATGCGCTCGTTACAGCGCTACATTTCCGGGCTGCAGGCACTGAAGTCGTTCGAGCGGATAGAATTCATTACCGTCGGACGCAAAGGCCACCAAATGCTCACGCGCAACAAGCATAACGTCATTGCCACGTTCCCAGCACTCTCCAATCACCCCACGATAAAAGACGTGCTGCCGATTGCAGAACTTGCGATCGACGAGTTCCAGAAGAACACCTACGACCACGTGGTGCTGGCGTATACCGATTTCATTTCGCCGGTCATCCAGCAGCCCGCCGTGAAAGTGCTGCTCCCCTTCTCACCCAGCGAGGTGCGCGATGTACTGTCGTCATTGCAGGAACAGCGGCGAAAAACCAAAGAAGAGCAGTCCATGCACCACATGGACATGGGCAAAGTGCAGGAATACATCTTCGAACCCACTGCCACCGAAGTGCTGGATATCGTGTTACCCAAGCTGACCAAGACCCAAATTTTCCAGGCTGTGTTGGAATCGGTGGCATCGGAGCATTCCGCACGCATGGTGGCCATGCGCAACGCGAGCGATGCCGCAAACGACCTGCTGGGAGACTTGACCATGACCTACAACCAAACACGGCAGGCAAACATTACGGCAGAGCTAGCGGAGTTGTCGGCTGCGAAAGCGGCGCTGGATTAGCAGCAAAGAGGCGGCAATTATTACCTCTTCGCATTCTTCACCGCCTTCTCTACGACTGCGTAGGCGGCCTTGGCATCGTGCCAATCTTGAATCTCCACCTTCTTCTTCTCCAAATCCTTATAGGTACGGAAGAAGTGTGCGATTTCGTCCAACAGATGCGGGGAAACGTCTTTGATCGAGTTCACATGCTTGAAGCGTGGATCGCAAGTCGGCACGCACAGCAACTTCTCATCACCTTGTCCGCCATCGATCATGCCGAGGTATCCAAGCACACGCGCCTCGATGAGCGTTCCGGGGAACGTGGCGTTCGTCACCAGTACCAATGCATCCAGCGGATCGCCGTCATCGCCCAGTGTGCCGGGTATGTACCCGTAATCTGCTGGATAGAACATGGGAGAAAACAACACGCGATCGAGTTTGACGATGCCAGTCTCGTGATCCAGCTCGTATTTATTCTGAGAGCCGCTTGGAATTTCGACAACGACGTTCACGATGGAGGGGGCGTTCTTGCCCGGAGTGAGTGCATGGAAAGACATGAGCGCAGTGTACGCAGGGCGCTTGTGACTGTCACTTCGTTTGACATGTAAATAGAATAGTTTTGCAATATAAAAAAAGTCGCCCCGTCTTCTGTATACTTCGGCGCGTTATGACCTCTCCAAAGAAAAAGATCGTTGTCTCCGTTTCCAAGACGGATAACGGTAAAGACAAACGTCGTCAGGCCGTTGCCTGCGACAATTATGTCGATTGGCTAAAGACCGAGTTTAAGGGATACGAGATTTGGCCCGTCGACCCCAGCTACCGCAAAAAAGTACTGCGTGCGACAGAGGCGGGTGAAGTTGCCGGCTTGGTGTATACCGGCGGCGTCGACGTAGACCCCAAGTTCTACGGCGAAGAGCGCTCGCAACACACCGGCAACCCCAACGTACCCCGCGACCAGTTCGAGGCCATGCTCTTTGATTTGCTGCACCCCAAGCGCGTGCCAATACTGGGCATTTGCCGCGGCATTCAGTTTGTGAACGCGAAAATGGGCGGCAAAATCCGCCAGCATATTGGCGATGGCCACCGCAGGCTCGCCAAGAACAAGGATCAGGTACATAAAGTGACATTCAAGCCATCTACGCGACTGGCAACACTTTTTAAACAACCGACCGTCGACGTGAACAGCGCACACCACCAGGCAGTGGACCCGAAACACATTGCCAAGGGCTTGCGTGTTGCCGCAACGGGTAAGGAGGGTTCCACCGACATTGTGGAGGCATTGGAACATGCCGATGACAAAGATAGCTACATTTTGCTTGTACAGTGGCACCCCGAGCGCATGAAGAGTTCGCCGGTTGCCAAGAAGATCCTTGTCGACTTCCGCGAGGCAGTGGAAGGAATTGTAAAGCCTGCGGCCATTGCAGAAGCAAAAAAGAAGCCTGCCACCAAGAAAAAGGCGACCAAGAAGAAGTAGGTCGCCCATTCATTGGGATGATACATTATTCCGTGGGTTCGACGACTGGTGTCGGAGCATCTGCCTTGGATTCGACCTGACTCAGCACGAAGCGCATTGCATCGGCAAACTCGGCTCTGCCGCCGAATGTTACGCGCACGCCGTCGGGACCTTCGCGCTTACACTCGGCTTCTACGATGGCAACTTTGGATGGATCTGGAGCATGTACGGTTTTCATGGTGATGAAGGAAAGAGATGGAAAGGATGAAGGGATTACTCTTCTGTAGGACGGGTTGTTAAGAACATGAATACCTGTGCTGCATCTTGCAGCTCGCCAGGAGAACAGTTGCAGGTGGCAGCCATGCGCGTGGCAATACCGCCTTCGCCTCGGCGCATGCCGGTAACGACTGCAATGACTGCCGTCTGGAACGTGGCATCGCGATTGACGCGGGCTTCAACGGCTTGAATGGCTTCAATGGATGGTGACATGGAATGAGAAGGAAAAGTGAGATAGAAAAGAGGAGTCGGCGTTATGGGCCAACCGATTCCAGCTGGCGCTGGTGACGGGCATACGGGCCGACGCCATTCCAGACGCACTCGCGGAAGAATTGATGGTACAAATTGGGAGAGCGCTCCCACAGCTCGCGGTCGAATGCGAAGTATGCGGGGGATTCTCCGTGAAACATGGTTCGGAACGCAGCATCGATGCCCAACAAGCGGAATACTTCGGTAGGACAGCTTCCGATATTGCACAGGTAGTGGCGCGCGACATCCAGTCCTTCCTGTGCATCCAGGTTACGGCCGAAGCCGCTTAACACACCTACTCGGGTCAAATGCGTGATCATCTGTACTGCACGCACATCGGGCGGATGATTGATCCACGCTTCGGTACTAACGGCAAGCTGCAGGAACCCGTTGCCTTCGCCAGACCAGTTGGCACAATCCCGCAGACGGCTGTCGCCCGCCTGTACATGGCCGTACAGCGCACACAGGTAACGGTCACGCGATGCACGCACCAGTTGCGGGCAAATCATGCCCGCAGGCTTGAGTACTGGCGCGGAATCGATCTCGCCCAACACGCTTGGCACAACCGTTTCCATGGTTGTGCAGCACAAGCCGCAATTACCGCAACCGCCAGACTTGCATGACTCTAGGCGGTCAGCTGGATTTGCGTGATCAACGGTGCCGATGACGGGGAGCGAGAGCGTGGAAGACATGTTTCAAAAAATAATCCTTCTGCGGGGGAAGGACGCTCTGCTTTCCGGAGTATTCCGTTTACGCAGCCAGCTTCCTTCCCGCAGTAAGCGAGAGGAGAAGGAGGCCCAAGAGAATAGAACGACGCTGCGTCATGAACAGGCGCATTCTACGAACCGCTTCACTCCTGTCAAACATTCGTACTCCGATACTACTTTTTTCGCTTCAGATTGCGAAGAAAATCGCCTATCGACCTAAGCGTGCCGGCAACCGACCAGCCAGATTTCCCGGAAGTTTGAACATCGGCGAGATTCTGCTGTGCATCTACGGGTAGCTCGACACGTTCTAACGATGGATTGTGTTGGGTAAGCGCGGCATACATTGCATCTGCAGATACTTGGGCAGGCAGAGGCTTCGTTGTGTCTCGCACGAGATCTCCTATGACAGGCCCGTGATCGCTATCCACTCCCAGCTGCTTACAAATACGTTCCAGACCTTGGATGATTTGCGGAAGGGGTGTGCGTTGTTCCGGTTGTGTCTGCAATGCACCGGCAAAGAGCTCGCGCATCTTTGCGCCGGCATCGGAAACGCTTGGGCGGCTGGGGTCGTTCCAGTCGGTGATTCGCTCCAAGTTGGTGCGCCTGTCTTCGCCGCCGCGACGCTCGGTGTTGAGGTGCCGCAGAATGCCGATGCCTTCGCCATGTGGATCGTACTTGGCTTTGTGCTCAAAAAACCTCCTCATGCGCAGCTCGATGCTCATGCCGGGCGCATCCACGTGGTCTGGTACCGCCGGTTCCCCCGACAGCAATTCGTACGCCAAAAGCAGCAAGGTGTAGACATCGGAGTACGCGGTGTACGACGGTGAGTCCGCATTGGTTTCCGGCGCACTCATGGGAAGCGTTGCCTGCAAAATCGTGGGCGTGACGCGAGTTTCTCCGGGTCGAACGATCTGTGCAGCTCCCCAGTCCACCAGTTTCGCGTTGCCACTGGGCGTAACAATGATGTTGCCCCCCTTGATGTCCAAATGCCACATATTCTGCGTGCGGGACAGCTCTCGAGCGACGTTCAGCATCATCCATGTCGCAATTTGCGGCGGCAAACCCTTGCCCCGTGCCGCCTGCAACACGGCATGCAAGGTTGGACCCTCGTGGTAGCGCATGACAATACGCTCCGTCTCGCGAGCAGTCCTCGTCCCTCCGCTGGAAGCCACCAATTCGCCAATACGGGCCAAAGCGTGTATTTCGCTTGTATCGTTGAGCATGTGACCGCCATTGGCATGAATAGTCTTCATGACAAACAGCTCGGCTGGATTTGAGGGGTCGACAACCAATTCGGTACTGGCACTTCCGCCATTCCCCAGCTTGCTTACAGAGAGGAATGGGCGCCCATCTACCACTACACACACAGGCTCGGCGTCTGTGGGACTGGGAAGGAGCAAATTCGCTCGTATGCCGTCGATGTTCAGACCCAAAGACGCAAACGGACGCAGGCGATCCGTCACTGCGTCTGCATACGCCTCAGCAGTATCGAACTGCGTGCAATCGATATCGGCAATCGCAGGAATGTTGCTGAGGCCCAACCGGTGAACATGGACGTTGACCATACGCACGGGGTGCTGCGCGTCTGCCGTGTCGGTGGGAAGCAAGTCACTTACCTCTCTGCGCCTTGCGCCGCGCAAATTCACAACCCGCGTAGCCTCTGGCTCGCCGTCTGGCTGGACTGCCTCCGGTTGCGCCACAGGCTGCACCGCATCGACATTCGGTCGAAGGGGATTTGTAGGAATATCTGCCTGCGGCTGTATGTCGTCATCGCCCGGAGTGGGCAAGCGATCAGTAGATTTCGCCATAGAAATATATTATACAATATTTTTAGCAATTTTGCACTCTCGTGCGCCCGCACCTTATAGCCGCTCCAACGCCATGCGCGCAAGTCGCGGCCACTTCTCCATGGGCTCGATGCGCAGTAATTCGCAGATGAAGCCCCGCTCAATTCCCGATCGTTCCAGCATGCCAAGGGCATGCAACGCATGTTGAAGTGTAAGGGAATAGGTGCCGTGCAAACGGTCCCGTACCAACGGCCCCACAACCCGCGGTGCGGCCCGCAGTGCGCCGGTCGCACGAATATCCTCGTGCTCTTGGCCAGCAAAGTCATATAACGCCTCCGACCCCAGTTCCAACATGGACTCGCGAATTTCGGGTAAGGAATTCCCGGAATTGAATTTGGCCAATAACTCATCTTTGGCACGGGAAACAACGCGCAACGTGCGCGACACATCTACTGCATCCTCCAGCAAAGCACGGTAGAACCCACGCATGTCATCCGGATCGGTACGACTGTACCTTCTGCGAGGAAATTGCGACGTCGTATGCATCCAGGGTGCACGGAAGAACTGGTGGAAAATATGATCTTGCTCATGGCGGAACACCCCGACCCGCTCGCCTACAAACAACTGCTGATCGTCGTTTTGCTCCAAGCTGACAGCATTTCTCACTGGCCGTGGTATGCGGTCGTAGAACAGTGCCGCACCCCCCATGCGCCCGGCTCTTTTGAGCTGCGCGCTGTCAGCCTGCTTGCCGTTTCTCTCGCCTGCATACGCCTTGGCATAGTCCTCAAGTGCGCACACCCGGAAATGCAGCGATAAGGCTCCCTGGATCACCTGCACATGACCCTGCGGGAAAAATCCGAAGCATGACCGAAACAACTTTCGATCATTGGGCTGCTGCTGGCGGAAGGCATGCACGCTCTTGGACTGCCGGTACAACTCTTCGCACATGTCGCCGTAATCGGCAATGACATCCCGAGGCAGGTGCGCCCGTGCGGCGGTTTCGTCCACGGCGGCGCGCAAGGCAGGCAGCGACAGTGTGTGCTCACGCACCAAGTACGCATGTGGCGGAAACATTTCCGCATACCGATGCAACGAATACGTACGGCCGTCCCTGCCTCGCAAGCAGGCGCCTACTTGCACATACTCTTCCGCACGAGCCAATACATCGTCGAAATGCTCCCCGTTCTCCATGACAAGCGCCGCATCGAGCATGCCGCGAAGACGCAGCTGCAATTCTGCGAGGCAAAACTTCTGCGCTACCAGCCGATCTTGGAATGTCTCCAGATGTTGGTGCCGGGTATGGGTACGCATGCGCGACTCATAGGTTCCATGCCTGGGACTGCCTGCTTGATGCGGATTGCTCGATGCAATACACGCCTCTTCCTGCGGGGAAAGGCGTAGCACTTCGCGGATGCGGTCTCGCGAATCGAACGGCGTGTATGGCAATGTGCGCGGGCCGCGATTACGCGTACGCGGCTGCCAATAACGCTCCAATGCATCGGAGGCATGCTCGGTCAGTGCGCACACGGCACGTTCCAATCCTGAAGGAGCCGGTTCTTGGCGCAAAGCCATAGGGGGAAATGGTACCCAAGAATACTCCGGGATCGAAGTGCTTTTACAGGGCAGACATTCTGCTCACGGCAACGCTTATGCTGCAGATTCATCCGGCGGCACCGCCACATAACATGTCAGCAACCCCACAATCCCCGAAAGCACGATGCAGCCGGCCCAGGTGTGCACCGACCACCACAATCCGGTATCCATCGACAAGGCGAAGAACGTCGTCGCGCTGTACGCAGACGGAATGACAAATGCAAAAGCCCTGAAGGCTGTCACATGTTGTTCCAAAGGGTACAAGTTCCGCATGCCGTACTCTGCCAGCAGCGCAACCAGCACAACTCCTGGCACAAACAGCCAGCCATCGGCCATCCATGCCATAGCGATAACATTCAGCAGCAGTGTCAGCAGCAGTACGCCTCGTGCGAGACGCGCGCGCTTGAGCGCAAAACACAGCACTCCTGCTAGGATTGACGATTGCAGCAAGTACCCCGCAACACCCAGCTTGATGCTAAGCGACTGTTGGAATTCCTGGGGTCTGGGAATACCGGCAAGCATGTTCATGGGGTGGGCAAACTGCGTCATGAACGTAAGTGCGGACAAAGCGAATGCCAGCGACAACGCCATGGGCAGTTGCTCACGCAATTTGGGGATGCCGATTGCAGTCGGGCGCGCCCACCATGAACGCAAGTTGCCCGTGGTGAGCAGGAACATGCCTGCGGCAAGCAGCAGGTGCGTGGGGCTGAGCAATGCCTCTACGCCGACCTCTATGCCAAAGACGGTATGCCATACCAAATCGCCGACACCCCCCACAAAGAACACCGCCGCTCCCACCAGCGACCAGCCGTACCCCACCGGAATCGCGGTGTGCCAATCGGAGCCCGTGCGACGCCTGTTGGCCCACACGATGACAATGAATGCGCACAGCGTCGCGCCATACCCGGAGTAGAACACGGCGTGCCACGGCGTGAAGAATGTCTCCAGCGAAGATGAGAGGTGATTGTGCGCCCAGCCATCCAAATACGCACCGAACACGAACCAGAGTGACGTGACTGAAACCACCCACTCCTCAATAACGGTCGGCAGACGCCGCATGGGTTTCCCCTGATCCTCGGAACCACCGGCTGTTCGCAAACGCATTCGATTCAAAGCACGCATAGCTTCGGGAGTATACCCAACGAGGCGATGCCGACAACCCGGTGGAAACCAGAATGCACTTTGTAGTTTTTTTGGCTGTAGAAAGGCGTTTATTCCTGTCGCAACCGCGTGCGTTCCGGAGAAAATATTGTCGCGGCGCGCACGCGAACATGCTACGCTACACACCTGCCATGAACGCACGTTGCAGGATCATCGGGGGTATTGTCACCGCACTGCTGCTTTGCAGCGCGGCAGGGTCGGCACACGCACAAGTATTCACCACGACGGTGAACGACGCCCGCTTGGTACAGCTGTACCAAGCGTACCTGACCAAAGGGAAATCCGACGCGTATTTGGAAAAGCGCATCGCCGAGGAATTGAAGGGAATCCGCAAGCAAATCGATACCGATATCAAGGCGTTCGTAGCGGTCCCAGGAGAAGACCTGGCGGCAGACTCGGCAGCCTTGAGCAACGCGCTGGAGCGTCAGCGCGGCATTGTTGCGTCGCTGGAATCCGCAGTGCGAGAAAGCCGCGTGGACACGGATTTACTGGAAGAGGAGGAGCGCAAGTACTACGCAGATTCCGCTGCCGGCACCGGAACGGTTGTCGCAGCAGATGACCTGCGCACCACGGGCAGCTACGCCGAATTACTTGCCAAGAAAGCGATACTGGGACAACGCATCGAATCGCTGGAAACAACGCTTGCCCAACAGACAGACCGTCTCGATAAACTCACCGGTGAACAGCGGTTCCAGCAATTTCGCGGCTTCTTCGACATCGGCTGGTACGTGCTCATCATTACGCTGGCGGTGATCTCCGACCGTGTCTTGAGAGAGGTATTCGTCGGTAAAATCGAGCGTAACAAGCGCCGCTACCTGGCAACCAAAATCATCACTGCGGCCACTTACGGCATTGCAATCATGTGGATTGGCGCACGGTTGCTAGACGAGCACCCGGGTGCATTCGCGTCTTTGGCGATTGTCGGTGCCGGTATTGCCGTAGCGCTCCAGAGCATTGTAAAAGACCTGTTCGGCTGGTTGGTCATTATTCAGCGCCGCTACTACGCGCCTGGTGACCGCATTACCATCGGGCAATTCACCGGAGATGTCGTGGACATCGGGCCGCTGAGAACAGCGATGCTGGAGGTGTCTTCCACGCTGCACCCGGGAGCCCCGGAACGCAGTGGGAAAATGCTCTACATCCCGAACTCGCTGATGCTGAGCCAGGAAGTACTCAACTTCCACGCTACGTCCGAATTCGTACAAGCCGAGTTGAAAGTGACAATCACGCCGGATAGCAACTGGCGCAAAGCCGAGAACATGCTGCTTGAGATCGTGACGGAAGCCACCAAAGATTATGTTACGAAGGCCGGCAAGCAACAACAGCGCCGTACCGCTCTGCACTACCTGTCGCGCAAAGTCGCCGAACCTGCAGTGGATATCGACGCCACCGATTTCGGCTACACCTTCACGCTCAGCTTCACGGTACCCATCGGCTCGCGCCGCGATGTGGTAACGGGGTTGTGGCGCAGCATCCTGGAACAGTGCGAAAAAACATCCGACATTCGGCTGGCATTCCACGAACTGCGCACGCGCGAGGCTGTGGCGCGAGGCTAGGCTGGCAAATCGCCGGTTCGGTGCGCAGGCTCTATCAGCGGCAGGCCGAGCGCCTTGTAGATATCTTGCTCCTCTTTGCTTGCCACGACCTTTTCACCTGTAAACAGTCCGTACTCGCTCAGCTTCATGCCCTGGACGATCGCCAAGCGCCGCAAGGAAATATTGTGCTCCTTGCTGCCGGTGAAATAGAGGAATGCACTCCCCCATTCTTCCGGCTTCACCAGGCGAATATCGACGCGCAACCCCGTCTTCAGGTTGAATGCCAGACGGGTCGGCCCCTTGGCCACGATTGCCGAAACGATGGGCATGGACTGTACGGCTTTCGCAATGCGTTCGCTACGCGCAGCGTCGTCCGATGCATCTTGGAACGCCACCAAAATATCGATATCTCCGACTGTTTCCTTCCGGCGACGGTACGACCCTGCGGCATCGCAACGCTTTACGCCCTTCACTCGCTTGAGCGCCTTGAGCAGAGTGCCGACGTCCGCCTGGATCTCGGCGAGCGGATACCGCTGCGACCGCGCGGTGACGTTGCGTGCATTGGCGAGGATTTTCTTCTCAAGCAACTCGGAAAATCTGGGAAGGCTCCGCAAGGTTCCCGCTTCGGCAGCCTTGATCAATTCCGGCACGGAGTGAATGCCCACTTCCTGTAATTGTTTTACGCGCTTGGGGCCAAGGTCATCTATGCGCATGAGTGCGGCAGCGGTGTCGCCCGTTTCGGTACGCAGCTCCAGTAAGAATGCCATTTCACCGGTTTCGCAGAATTCGCGCAGTTTCTTGGCTATAGCATCGCCGATGCCGGGCAATGCCTTCAGCGCTTTTTCGTCTGCATATGAGCAGACATTCTTTGGCAGCTCCTCTACGGTTTGGGCGGCACGACGGTATGCGGCCGGCTTAAACGACACGCCCTGGTACTCCAGGAGATCGGCGATTTCGCGCAGAAGTGCGGCGGCTCGCTGATTGTGCTCCATGAAAAATCGGTAACGGTTACTCTGCGCTGCTGCCTGCAGAGACATACTTCTCCAGCAATGAACGCAGCAGCGATTTTTCTTCTGGGGTGAATACGTTGCAACAGTCGCTTGCACGGGTGGAAAGCGCATCACGAGCCTGCTCTCCGAGCTTGCGGCCCTTGGCGGTAAGTTTGACCTCGGCGCGTCGGCGGTCGTGCTCGGACTGCACGCGTTCAACCAGTTCCTTGCCTTCGAGCGCATCCACCAACTGGCTGATGTTGCCGCAAGAGCAGCACAGCACTTTACTCAAATGCGACACCGTTGCGCTTTGGGGAACCAGCTCTACCAGCACCGCCGCTTGGCAATGGCTGATGTCCAGGCCGTTGAGCGCGGCATTCAACTGCCTATCCAGCAAGCTGGCAGCATTCTGAATGGCGTTGCAGAGACAAAGGCATTCGCTCATGTGACGCAAAGTGTACCACGGAAGCACGGCCACCGAACACCGGATACTCGTGCAGCCCTGCTTCTGCTACTCTCTGCCCATGCCCACCCCCAAGAAACTCTCGTACAAAGACGCCGGCGTCGATATTTCCAACGCCGACCAGACCAAGCGCGAGATGAGCGACAGCCTGAAAACCGATAACCCCTTGGTTCTGAACGCATTCGGTGCATTTGCATCGCTTGTGGACGGCAAGTTTCCCGGGTACGAGCACCCGGTCTTGGTGTGCAAAACCGAGGAACCAGGAAGCAAGCAACTGCTTGCATTCCAGCACGGGCGCATTGAGGGTATTTGCTTCGACATGATCAATCACCTGATCAATGACGTCATCGTCATGGGAGCCAAGCCGCTGTTCATTCAAGACCTTATTGTGTGCGGCAAAATGGAGCGCGATGTCATCAAGCAGCTGGTCGCCGGCATCGCCAAGGCATGCAAGGCACAGGGCTGCGCTCTTACCGGCGGCGAAACGTCGGAGCAACCGGGAGTACTGCAACCCGGGACGTACGTGCTCGGCGCCAGTGCCATAGGCGTTGTCGAGAAGAGCAAGATTATCGACGGTTCAAACATCCGCCCGGGCGACATCGTCTTGGCCGTGGAAAGCAGCGGACTGCACACCAACGGATACACCCTGGTGCGAGCACTGCTCAAACAAAAGCCCACGCTTGCCGAAAGCAAGGTTGGGGCAAGCACATTCTTGGACGCGGTCATGGAACCGCATCGCTGCTACTACAATGCGGTGAAGGACTTGTTTGATGCAAACGGCCTGCACGGCATGGCGCATATTACCGGCGGCGGCATTCCGGGAAACCTAAACCGCGTACTGCCGAAAGGCGTGGATGCCGAGATCGATGCGGCAAGCGTGCGCATACTGCCTGTATTCAGCGCCATTCGAGCCGAGAGCGGCAACGACGACAACGACATGATCCGCACCTTTAACTTAGGCGTCGGACTGACGTTGGTTGTAGACCCCGCTTTTGCAGAGACTGCAATTGCGCACTTGCAACAGCACAAGATGCCCTGCTATCGCATCGGCACCATTGTGAAGGGCGGCTCGCAAACCGTGCACATGCGCGGCTCGCTGGCGTGGTAAAGCAGTTGCAGCACGGCTACACTGTGTACATGAAGCGCTCCCTCCTGTTCTGGATTCCCAACGTACTACTGGTGTTCGTCATGGCCGGTTCCGCCGTGTACTACTTCGTAGACACGCCCTCCGTCGTCAAAGCATTCGGCGACCTGGGTTACCCCGGTTACACCGTCTACTTCAACGCGATTGCCAAGTTACTTGGCGCCGTAGGCATTTTGGTTCCGCAGGTGCCAGGCTTCCTGAAGGAGTGGTCGTATGCCGGCTATCTGTACATCATGCTGCTGGCTTTTCAGGCTGTCACCGTCCATATGGGCTTCGCCTGGCCGATGCTTGCGTTTGTGGCCCTGTTCTTCCTGGCATACTACGGGTATCGCCAGCGTTTGCGCTAAAGAGAGGGAAAAACACCGACTTTGCCTAAATAATAATTTTGTTGTATAATAGAAATAATAACACACAGCGCCTTCATGGCAAAAACACGCAAACAATTCACCGGTCCGAAAGTGTTACAAGTCGAGCAGCTCTCGGGGTTGGACGATGCCATCCGCGACTTTTACAACACATTCATGCAGGCGGTGGAGCCGGATCTGATGACCACTGCGCTGGACTCCCTGGAAGCGAAGTACGCCGGGGAAACCCCCGAGCAGCGTACGCAGCGCGCACACCGCTACAACCACGCTTACAACCTGTTCATGACCGCCTACACCCACTCGGTACAACAGTGGCAGTCGGACATCGATTTCTACCGCAAGCAAGCGGTTACCCAAGCGGCAAAGCAGCAAGAAGCAACCGACCGCGCCGCAGCAGACGACATCGCCGATTCTCTCGCAAAATCATGACGCCTCCCAACACGCTGCAAACGCACATCAACAACGTCCATTTCCATGGCGGTGTTCGTCATCCGCCATTCTTCGTCCCCAACAATAACGTCGGCTTCAATGTCTGGACGCCGTCGAATCCGGGCATGAACCATGCTTGGCATATCAACCGTTTGCACAACGGAGGGCCTTGGAGCTTTCACGGCTATCCCGGCTGGCCGGCAAACCGGCCACCAACGCTGCTGGCGGCAATGATGAGCAACCCCAACAAGTACAATCTGCTGCCGTTCAACCGCTCGATTCTCAACTACGGGCGCCAGCCCATTCTCAATACATACTCACACATGAATGGCGTGGGTTTTGGCGGCCAGCGCGGCTACCAGCCACTGCCCTTTCACCTGCCGATTTGGCAGTACTACTTGCGTCAAAGTCCGCACATTCGGTACCTGGCACTCAGGAATCCTCCCAGCGTGCAGGAGCAGCTTGGCTTGCGCGGACGCACCGCACCCGGCCAAAACCCGGGCCCGTTCCCGTTCGGCACCGCACCGGATTCGCTGGACCCGGGCAACGCACTGTCAGGCATGCCTCGCAGCACGCTGCAGCGCGTAACCGATTCGATCGGATCGTTGTTCGGACGTCGTGGCATACAAGGCCCGCCTCCCATTCCAGGCTTTCCGGCGGGACTGCCGCGCAGTACGCCCACCGTCCGGTCTTTTCCGGACATGGAGCGCAATGCGACAACCGAAGTAGGAGCGCTTCCGGAGTCGCGCGAGCACACAGAGGCTATGACAGCACTGCAAGAGCTACGCGGAGAAATCCGGACATTCGTGCGCGAGAACCAGCCAATGGTACCGGCTTCCGAGCGCGTCATCGGCATGCTGGTGTCATCCATAGATGCATCGATGCGCAACCCAGCACTCACCCACAACCACGTCGCAAGCTCCAGGATGTTCTGGCAGAGCATTCTGGCCATGGATGTTCGCGCGCGCGAAGACCGCGGGTTGCCGCCTTCCACCGCGGTGGTAGAGGCCGAATCTGATGCTGCGTAGTTAGTCGTTAATGGCAATGGGCTTCACATGGCCCGACGTTTGCCCACCATCTCCCGAAGCTTTTTTAGAATGCACGCGTTTCGGAGTAGGCGCCGGCTCAGAAGGAGCCGCTTGTGGCTCGGTGTTTTGCATCGGCACTGCCGGATCTTCCTGAAAGATCTGGTGTTTCTTCACATGCTCGCCCCCGGCCTGCCGCATTGGAGTTGCGTACCCGCCGATGGCATCGCGCACGATTTTGCCGTTCTCCAGGCGGATGACGCGGGTTTGCAGGGCATCCACGATCGCCTGATCGTGCGTGGCCAACACAACTGTAACGCCCTCTTGATGAATGGCCTTCAGCAGTTCCAATAACTGCAAGGATTGCTCGGGATCAATGTTGCCGGTTGGCTCATCGGCAATCAGCACCATGGGCTGGTGCACAATTGCACGGGCCAATGCCGTTCGCGCTTGCTCGCCGCCCGAAAGCTCGCGCGGGAACGATGTGGCGCAGTCGTCTAATCCCAGTGCCGTCAGCACCTCGGGTACGCGGGCATCGATCAGTTCATCTGGGTCGCCGCACACCTCCATGGCAAACGCCACGTTCTCCTCCGTAGTCAGGTGCTGAAGCAAGCGGTAATCCTGGAACATGACTCCGGTTCTGCGGCGGTAGAGCTGCAGCACGTCTGGCGGCAGCTTGGCCAAATCGATGCCATCTACCTGCACCGAGCCCGACGTCGGAACGCAGGCGCGAATGAGCATTTGCACGATGGTGGACTTACCTGCACCGCTGGGCCCGGTTATGCACACGAACTCGCCCGGATCGACGGAGAAACTCACCTTGTCCAGGATCATCCGTCCATCGAACGATTTGGAAACCTCCGAGAACGCGATCATGGACGCTAGGATAGCCCATGTCGACACGCAAAAAAGTTGACGGGATAGCTGTTTTGGTTGAGAGTCTTGCGCTCTATGGCAAAACGGAAGCCCTCCGGCGGCAAGGCAACCCCCGATCGTGACAGTGACGCACCGGGATCACTGCCATTGTCCGACAAACAAAAGCGGCGGATGCTGATGCAATTTCTGCGCGTCGAGGCAACGGTGCCCGTGCGGCCAGTTCGGTCGATACAGCAGCAATTCCGCGATGCTTTTGGACAAGCCGGCATTATCGATGCACTCTCGCTGGGGCTGACCGATCAGCTTGTTGTTACCCCTGAATCACGCAAGAAAACAGCGGTCATGCAGCAGCAGGAAACACTCGATCATCCGGCCAAAGGGCTGCACCCTGAAACCTTCAAGCTGCTGGCAGATGCAAGCGCGCACGAATTGACCTCGCTGAAGCCTGAGGCGCTGGCATCCATGGACCCAAACGAACAGATGCAAGCCCTGGCAAAACAAGCAGCCTACGTGCGGTTCGGGAAAGCGATCGGTACAACATGGACGAACTTCGCGGCATGGCGACAGCGTCATCCGAACATACTGCTTGGAACCGTGCCGCTTGTGCCAACTTCGGCAATGCTGCCCATGACCGAAGTGGAGGACGGCATCTTGCGGAGCGCCCCAGCCGAGAGCATGGCACTGTGCGTGTCCGAAATGAAGGTGCGCACCAAAATGATGATGGATTACTGGATTCGGATGTACGCATCTTCCAACGAAGGACGGGCAATGCAGCACGAGATTGCCGGTGTGCTCAAAGTCATGGGGAATACGCGGAGCCTGGAGATGTCGTTAAGCGGAGGCATGGGCACGGCGATCAAGTTCATTTTGAATACGCATGCTCTGACGCTGGAACACCTGGTGCGCCGGCACGGCGCACACGGCGTGAACTCAAAGCTGTGGCGAGAAGCGATAGATGCAAACGGAACGTACATTTCCTTGCTGGCATCCAAAACCAACATCCACACTCTGGCGGCGCTGGATATGCTCATTACACAGAAGAACGACGCGGATGTTGAGGCGGCGTTGGAGCGAATGGGGCTACTGAACCTTCACTCCGGAGATGGCAAAGTAGATCGCTCCGTGAACCTGCGCTTCCATGCGCCGTTCCGTCCCGAATGCTTCCGTTTCGCGGACGACCAGCTGCACCTGGATATCAACCCAAACGCATTTACCGCAGCAACGCGCAAACAACTCCTCAGCCAATCGCCATACACCTACGGCTGCCCCGCCATGGACGAAGGCGTGGTTCTGCAAATGTACAAATGGCTCTCGGATGTCAGCGAACGATACGTACTCCCCTTCACGCGGGAGTACTCCGACGAAGTGGCGCGTCGCATGGCCGGAGTGCGCTAGGAGCAGACAATGTACACCTCGCGGCTACGGTCGCGGCTGGCTTGCACGCTTATCACCTTAAACCGTGGAAAGCGCTGCTTGATCTGCGTTGCAAACTCATCGAAATCCGCGCCTCGAAACACCTTCATCACCAGGGTGCCGTTGCGCCTAAGCCAACGCTCGGCAATGGCAACCACGTGCTGACTTAGCTCCACGCTGCGCCACTGGTCCACGTCTTTAATGCCGGTGGTATTGGGCGCTATATCCGACATGACGATATCGGCCCGCTCCCAACCTTGGCCGGAAAGAATGCCGCCCACCTGCTTGAAATCGGTCACGTCGCACACGACCGTGTGCACGTTTTGCGCGACATGCTTGATGGGAGCGAGATCCAGGCCGATGACCTGCCCCGTCGGCCCCACCCGCTTGCTTGCGTACTGCAACCAGCTGCCGGGTGCAGCACCGATGTCGAGGACTTTCATGCCGGTTTGCAACAGATGAAACTTCTCGTCCAACTCCTGCAGCTTGTACACCGAGCGAGCACGGTATCCTTCGCGCGCGGCACGCTGCGACCACTTGTCGTTGGGAGTGTAAGGTTTGGGCATAGAGTGAGAAGCGAGGATAGTGTAGTGGTTTTCGTGACCAAGCGGGACTCCTTTGACTCCCTGGATTCCAAGGAGTCCTGGAATCATGGAATCCTTGCCTTAATTTAGAAGAGAAATTCGTCTTCGCCATACTCTTGCCGACCACACAAGTGACAATCCTGCTTCACCACCTATACTTCCGAGCCGGCTTTTCCTGCCGCGACGACATTATCCGTTGTACTACAAGGCTTATGCGCATCTCCCGCACACTGAAACTGTCGCCGTTCCTCATTGTGGCTATCTCGTGCCTGGTCGTGGTGATTTCGACCATGGGCAAAGGCATCTAGTCGACACAGCTGTCCGGCTCAGCTGCCGAGCGGCTTGTGCTTTGGTATGCCTATTCCTCTGGGATACTCATCCGGCGTGGGGCCTGTTTTCTCAAACACCAAGAGCGTGCGCTCGCCCCAATCTCCGGGCAGTTGGTACGTGTGGTTTTCCACCAGCTTTGCCCGTAGCTGCTTGGAGGCGGCAATGGATGTGCGCAGCTCCTCGGCGATGTGCCTGCTCTTCCAGAGCACGCAACGCCCGTGAATTTTCAGCAACGGCACCATGTACTCCAGGAGTACGGAAATAGGCGCCACTGCACGGGCAGTCACCATATCGAACGTGCCGCGGAACTCCGGCTTGTGCGCAAGCTCTTCTATGCGACCGCAGATCAACTGCGTGTTCTTTAGCTGCAGCTCGGCGGCAATGCGCTGTACGGCGTCGACCTTCTTACGAATGGCGTCCACGCCGATGCACAACGCCTCGGGCAGTACGATGGCCAACGGCAACAACGGAAAACCTCCGCCGGTTCCCACATCCAGCAGCCGCACTTTCTGTTCGGCCCAGTTGCGGCCGAGTACCGTGGGCGCGATATCCACAAACGCAACCGAATCCAGCACGTTGCCAATCCAGCAATGTTCCGCCGTACGGAACGCGGAAAGATTCAACTTCTTATTTTCGACCAAGAACGCATCTACCAACTGCTTCAGCCGTTGCTCCTTGAGCGGCGTAATCACCGCGAGAGTATAGGGAGATTGATCCGGTTATTGAAGCCAACTCATAGCGGCGTGCTTGCGGGAAGAATCTATACAGTGGTAGCTTCGCATCATGCCACACGGAGAACGCATTGCCGAGTACCTGCTGACTATTGGCGCAGTGCGCCTTTCGGTGAACCCGCCGTTCACATGGACATCGGGCATCAAGTCGCCGATTTACTGCGACAACCGCATGATCTACAGCCACCCCGAGGCCAGAGACACTGTGGTAAGCGCGCTGGTCAGCCGTGTGAAAAGCCTGCACATTCCCGCCGATGCCATTGCCGGCACTGCCACCGCTGCAATCGGCTGGGGAGCGCTTGTGGCAGACCGCATGAAGTTGCCGTTCGTGTACGTGCGCAGCAAACCGAAAGAACACGGTGCCAAGAAGCAAATTGAGGGTGATTTGAAGCCGGAACAGCACGTTGTGGTCATCGAGGACCTTATTTCCACAGCCGGCAGCAGTGCTACCACGGTCAACGTGCTTCGCGACGAAGGCAAGGCCTACGTGACTGACGTGGTTTCCATTTTCAGCTACGAGTTTGCCGCCGCGTTCGAGAAGGCACGCGAACTAAAGGTGCGTTTACACCCCTTAAGCACCATTACCACGCTGACTAACGTCGCATTAGGACAGCTGAAGATCTCCGCCGAGGAAGCCAAGATGATCGACGAGTTCGTCAAGGATCCAAAGCAGTGGAAAGCCTAAAACACCGTGTCGAGAAAACTTGACATACTGCGCGTTCTGGTGTGAGATACTGCGCTCATGCACCATGCATTCCGACAGCCGGAATGACTGACCTGTGAATGGGGAACCGCTTTTTGGCACCAATGGTTTCGAAAGGAGAAACAACCTTACGGTGGCAAAAGCATGTCCGAAGGTAGCGAAAGCGCTACCAGCCCCCGCGTACAACGTCGTACTCGGGAGGAAACGCAAGAAGGCGCAGCAACAGACATGCGCCTTGAGGATTTCGCCATGAGAGAATTTTCGCTCCGCAGCGGTCGCAAGCAACCAGTGTACCAACCCGCCCTCGAACGACTCGAGGAACGCGCAACCCCTGCGACTCGAACGACGTTGGTTTCGATTACCAACGCCAGCCCAATCATCTTCTCGGGCCAGTCGGCCCTGGCAGTCCAGTTTAGGCTGGATGCCACCACCAACTATGGAACTGTGGTGTGCTTCCAGTTCACGAATCCCGCGCTGGTGGCAAACACCCAAGTCGCATACCTGCAAAAACTGACTGGCGGCGTGTGGCGCACCATCGATTCGGCTGTCCCGGAACCGACGCGCATTTTCCTCGATAACTTCGGGGTAGTGCGAACGGAAAACCCGGTCGACTTCCGGTTGCTGGTGAAGTTGAAACCAACGCTGACCGCGCCAGTAGTCGATATCCCCATCACGCGTTTCGGCTTCACGGGAACAGTCGGCACTGCGGTCTTCCAAGGCCAAAGCGCCCTCAGAATCGTGCAAGCCAGCCGCATGCTATCGTCCACCGCGCTCTGGTACCTGGCGCAAGCCGGGAACAACCAAGTGCTTGGCGATGTGAACATCGGCATTGGCCCGTCTGGCATCCGTGCGCTGGTGTTCCGCCCCGCAACCGGCTACTCACTGTCTGCCATCACGAATGTCCGGGTGTACCGGACAGTGAATGGACAGATTGTTGGTGGCCCGATTGGCACAATCGCACCCGGTGCAAACAACTCGCTAATTGCATACCTGCGCGTCCGACTGGATGGCGTGCAGAGCTACCGCATCATCGCAGATGTTTCTGCACCGATGCAGATTAGCGGCCTCTCCTACGCAACCACCTAAGTTGCGTCTCCCCGAAAACCATTGAGCAAAAAGCACAACCCCTTCCTGCCCGGAGGGGGTTTGCTTGTATAAAAAATGTATACGAAAGGTTCCCCCTCTATCCTTGGTCGGGACGAGGGGGAAATCCTTTGGTACGAGATGTGGCTATTGAACCCAAGGCAGACGACATACCATGTCGTTGCTCAGGTGTTTAACCGATTGCCGACACGGACGTAATCTGCAGCGGGTTGGTGATGTCTGCGAACAAGCCGAAGCTGTACGCATTCACACCGATGATGCTGTTGATCCCCGTGATGACGATCGTGGTGCCATCATTGGAAGTGATGGTGCCGAGCGCCGGGCCAGTGGGGTTGCCGTTGCCGTCGAGCCGACGCAGGGTGATGTTCGTAGCCGAGGTCCAAGACCCCGTCCCGAGCGTTACCGTGAGTTGGTCGAAGGCGGCATTTGCCGAGCCGACACCGATGTTCATGTCCGCGAGGCGGACCGCCGTCCCGGGCTGGGCGGCGAAGAACATGGAGTTGACCGACAGTTGGCCGTGGGTTGGCGGGTTGTTGTTGCCGGAGCCGGGAACGTAGGACGCGAAGAAGTGACGTCCCGAGTTGGGCATGGTGGTCAGGTACTGCGCGACGTTCACTTGCGCGGTACCGGTCATCAGCGGATTGGCATCGACACGCACTTGGATGTGTGCGCCGGCGCCGCTCGTGCGGATGATGCGACCGACCTTTTCGTGGAACGTGAAGATCAGTTGCCCGTACCCGTTGGGGCGGACCGTCATGACCTTGTCCCACACGCCCGGACCGATTTCGACGTAGAGGCTGGCCGTGTTGATGAATGGCAGCGGACTCGCATCTTTCGTGACCAGCCGCAGGCAGCGGGCGTAGGCACGAGGATCAGACGAGTACACATACTTCTCAAACACGACCTTGTCGCGGTCGAGCGCGGTCACCGAGGTGTCGGCCAATGGAACGATGTTGTGCAGCGTCCGCTGATACCCGTTGGAGGTGGGCACATGCACTTCTTCGCCGTTACCAGAGGCGACAGAAGCGAATGCACGCGTACCGCCGTAGGGCATGCCGAGACCGATGATGCCGAGTTCGGCGTGGACAGGGTTGAAGCCGGTGGGAAGTGCGTTGACACGGACTTGGAAGCGGGCACCGTCGAGGTCGCCCGTCGGCACCTTCCCGAAGCCGCTGAAGTACAGGGTGCGGCCGTTGGCGACACTGACGGGGCTGCTGTCCAGCGGAGTCCACGTACCGGGGGATGATTCCCAGTACAGGGTCCCGTTGGCCACGCGGCTCAGGGTGCCTTCGTTGACATCGTCGAGGTGCAGAGTCGTGACACCGGCACGCCAGTCGGTGGACTTGGCCGTGAATTGCAGGACTGCCACATTGGTCGCCCCGGAAGTGAGGTGGGTGTCCGCCAGCGGTTCCATGGCGATGGTGGTCACGGAGAGCAGGCTGCGGACTTCGAGGGCTTCGAAGCCGAGCGAACGATGGTTTGCTGGGCGACGACGGGAGGCGGGGGTGCGCGGCGCGAAGAGGCCACGCAAAAACGAACGAATCATGGTCTTTCTCCTGTCCTAAGGTTCCGGATGTTCAATAGCCGGTGTACCAAAGGAACGGTGTTCCTCGGCTGAGCCGCCCCAGAAGTAGGGACGCGCATTGACGAGGCAGGAGAATATACAAGAATTGTTAAGTTTAGTCAACATCGAAGTAAGCACCACCGATAGAAGGTATTTGTCTTTAGAAAGGCAAAAACTTCACATCCAAGAGACGTTCACACATCCAGATCAACGCCACCTGCGTCAGCACCACCGCGGCGACCTTCTGCGCGACTGCAAACCACTGCTTGTGCTGCAGTAGCAGGATGTAGGGCACAGCCAATGCCAAGATAGCGGCCTGGCCGAATTCGATACCAATGTTAAACGAGAGCAGTGCCGGTAAGAAATTCTGTCGCGGAATCGAGAAGTCCGAAAGCAATCCGGCAAACCCCAACCCATGGAACAACCCGAAGAAGAAGACAGTGGACACCTTGTTCTTTGCGCCTCCCAGCCATGGATGCTTGGCAAGGAACATGCTGGTAACCGCCATGTACGCAATGGAGAGCGCGATGAGCGGCTCTACAATGCGAGGAGACAAAGTAAGCCACCCGAAGCCGGCGACAAGGAACGTCGTGGTGTGCGCAACGGTAAACGCCGTAATCAGTTTTGCCGTGTGCCGCAAGCTGACGAATGCCAACAGCAACGACAGCACGAACAGCACGTGGTCCAGCCCCTCTAAGATGTGCTGCACGCCGAGTACGAAAAAATTCCAGAGCAATACATGCAGTGGCGCGTCTTCGTTGCGCCCGAGCAGCAGCGCATCGAACGCACTCTGTTGTGCTCCATTCAACGACGGCGGAGGCGTCACTTCCGGCAGTTGGCCGTGCAGCAACGATGCTGCGTCCTCCTCGGTCATACGCGGATTATTCCGCATCAACTCCGCCAAATCTTCGGGCAGTAAGTCATGGGCCAGCACTGGGACAGCCGCAACGGCGGTGTATGACAACAAGAAGGCGGCCAATGTGGCTGAAATGAGTCGACGCATGGCGCCAGCATAGCAACCGCTCTCACGAGCACAACCGGCTACCGAGTCCATTCACCTGTCGAGTGAATTTCGCACCCGCACGCTTGTGCCATGTCCGCAGCGAACCGTAGCGTATGGGGCAACCTATTCCTTCCCCTTTTCACATGACCATTGCGTCGTTACGCATGACGCGCGCCATAGGCACCGCCGCCCTTGTGCTCGCGCTTTCAGCAGGCGCTCTGCTGCTGCTCTCGTCTACGGGTTTCGCCTCTTCGCACCGCGAAGCTCCCATGATCAGCCAAGACCCTGCCGCAGACCAAACCGACCTGTACGCCTGGATGTCCTCCAAAGACACCGTAGCGTTTGCCGGCAACTACTATCCGCTGGGAGTAGCGGGTGCCGGACCGAACTACTTCCGCTTCGGAGACAACGTGGCATACGCCTTCCATATCGATACCAACGGCGATGCCACCGAAGACGTAACGTACGCCTTCATGTTCGAAACCAAGGTCAAGGATGGCAGCACGTTCCTCTTCAACAAGAAGCCCATGTCGGTGCTCAGCGACGCCAACGTGGAACAAACCTGGAAAGCCTACCGTATCGCCGGTAAGTTCACCGGTGCTCGCGACCAGTGGAACAACGCCAACGTCGTGGCGCGCGGCACAGTCGCCCCTCCGGCAATTGGCAGCAAGAGCCAGCCAAACTACGTGAAACTGGCCAACGAAGCAGTGGTCAACGCCGGCAGCAAGGGTAAGTACTTTGCAGGCCCGCGCGATGACTCGTTCTTCGTAGACTTGAACGTATTCGATCTGCTGAACCTGGGCGCCGGATACGATTCGCTCAAAGGCACCAACGTCCAGTCGATCGTGTTCGAAATTCCGGTAGCCAACATCGTGAGCAAGTCTGATCCGGTTCTTGGCGTATGGGGTGCCACCTACCGCTGGGAGCGCAGCGTGCTCCGTGGTAACGGCGTAGCTGCCATGAACGGCAAGCCGGTGCAGGTGTCGCGCCTGGGCATGCCGCTTGTGAACGAAGTGGTCGTGCCGCTTGCCTACAAGGACTACTTCAACGGTTCGCACCCGAGCAAGGATGCCGACACCCAGGCGTACGCCGATGTCGTGCTGAAGCCCGAGTTGGCCGGACTCTTCAAGGCAGTGCTTGGCCTGAACGTACCGACCGAGAACCGCAAAGACTTGGTGACCGTGTTCTTAACCGGCGTGCCGGGACTGAACCAGCCCGTAAAGGTTCGTGCAGCGGAAATGCTGCGCTTAAACACGTCTATCGCTCCCACTGACATTGCCAAGCAGAGCCGCCTGGGCGTGTTCGGCGGCGATAACGCCGGGTTCCCCAACGGCCGGCGCTTGTCCGACGACGTGACGGATATTGCCATTCAGGCGGTTGCCGGAAAGCTCGTGGACGGCTACAACGTAGATGCCGCACTTGGCGACGGCGTGAACACCAACGACGTGGAATTCCTGCGCGTCTTCCCGTATTTGGCCGCTCCGCACCTCAAGACCAAGTAAGGAACCTATGCAACGATCGCTTCTGAAAACGGTATACAGGGGGGTGGCTCCATTCGCCGCCCCTCTCGTTGCGTTTGCGGTCATCATGCTTGCCGCCAAGGGTATACCGGCATTGCTGCGGCAACCTGTAGACGCCGCGTTCATGTCCGAAGCCGAAACCGGGCTCTCCGACACAACCCGGCAACAAATTCTGGCGGCACAACAAGCGGTACGCACAGCTCCACAAGATGCCAAAGCCATCTTCCGCTTGTGCGGGCTGTACCTGCAGGGACTGCGAGAAAACGCCGATACCCGTTTCTACGAACGCATTGAATCGCTCCTGGCGCACATCGAACAAACAGATCCGCTGAATCCGGAAATACTCTTCCTGCGCGGCACCATTGCCGCAGGCAAGCACGACTTCCGTACTGCGCGCGCGGCTGCAGCACGACTGGTGGCGGAGCATGCGGACGTGGCACGGTATTACGGACTGCTTGCCGATGCCCAGGTAGAACTCGGCGAGTACGACAATGCGGTGGCAACCTTGCAAGCCATGACCGATCTGCGCCCGGATTACTCCGCACTGACCCGCATTGCCTACGTGCGCGAACTGCTCGGCGATGTCCGTGGGGCCATGGAGATCATGGAAACCGCCCTCAGCGACGGCACCGCCACTCCCGAGCACGCGGCATGGGGCCTGGCCGAACTGGGCCGCCTTGCATTTGGCAACTACCGTACGCAAGCAGAAATGTACTTTACCGAGGCGCTGCGGGCCTACCCCGATTTCGCCCCGGCACTGGCAGGCTTGGCGCGCATAGAAATGGCGCGCGGCAATACCGACAAGGCGCGCGACTATGCCCAACGCATTGTGAACGTGTTGCCGCTACCGGAATATGCCGCTTTGCTTGGCGACATTGAGTTTGTATCCGGAAATAGCGCCAAAGCCACGTTGCTGTACGGCGCGGTTGCAAAGGGATTCGATGCCATTGCGGCGCGCGGCACCAACGTGGAGCTGGAGCGCGCCAAGTTTTTGGCCGAACGCGGCCTGGACACGCAGGACAACCTGGCGCGAGCCCGGGCGGTGTATGCCAACCGGCCGACCATCTTTGCCGCCGACACGCTGGCTCTGGCACTTTTCAATGCCGAGCAGTACGCAGAAGCTGCCGAGTACTCGCAAAAGGCCCGGGCGACCGGCTCTCAGGACGCAGCCATCCTGTTTCATGCCGGCAGCATTCAGCGGGCTCTTGGAAACGTGTCGGAGGCCAGAAAGCTCTTTGACGAAGCCAGGAAATCCAACGCCGATTTCTCGGTACTGGGATCTGCCAAGCTCCAAGCGGCGCTACAGGAAGCGAAACGTAGTAAATAGACATAATTAAGAAAATATTGTATAATATCTATAACAAACACCTATGGGTAACGAACACTACGAAGACTTTGACGGCGACTAATACTCTCGCGAGAGGGGCGTAGCCCCTTTCGCGGACTCTCCCCGAATCGGTGCGGCTCCAGGTAGGCGGAGCCTGCCTTCGCCGGTTTTTTCCGTTTACAAAAACATCACGCGGTACCGACAGTCTTCTTAAAATTGCTTGAGAAACCGACGATCGCCCTGGAAGAACAGGCGGATGTCGGGGATTTGGTGACGAATCATCACCATGCGCTCCACGCCAAAGCCGAACGCAAAACCCTGCCATTCGTCCGGGTCGATACCGACGTTTTTGAGCACCTGAGGGTGCACCATGCCGCAGCCGACAACCTCCAACCAGCGGCCCTCGCGGCTCTTGCTCTCATCGCCGCGCCAACGCAAATCCATTTCCAGGCCCGGCTCCACGAACGGGAAGTACCCGGTGCGCCAGCGGAAATCCACATTCGGATCCACCAGCTCGCGCACGGCGGTTTCCATGACGCCCTTCATGTTTGCCAGGGAGATATCCTTGCCAATCATCAACCCCTCGATCTGGTGGAACATGGGCGAGTGGGTGGCGTCTTCGTCTTTGCGGAACACCTTGCCGGGACAAATCATGCGGAAAGGCGGCTTGTTTCCAAGCATGTAGCGCACCTGCACGGGCGACGTATGCGTACGCAACACCGTGCGGTCCAAACTGCTCACCCAGAACGTGTCCTGGTTGTCGCGCGCGGGGTGCGTTGCCGGAATGTTGAGCATGTTGAAGTTGTACTCCTCGGTCTCCACTTCGGGGCCTGTGGCTACATCGAAGCCCATGCGTCCGAACACTTCCTCGGCACGGCGAATGTACTCATGCAGCGGATGATGATGTCCGTGTTCGCGCGCCGGGAGATCCAGCGTGACATCCAATGCGTCGGTTTGAGCCAAATTCGTCATGCGCTCGGCGGAAAGAGCGCCACGACGAAGATCCAGTTCGGCCGTAAGCGTAAGTTTGACGACGTTGAATACCTGCCCCATGGTTTTGCGCTCCTCCGGCGATTTGCCACCCAGCTCTTTCATGGCAAGCGTCAGCGCGCCCGCCTTGCGCCCGAAAATTTCCTGCTCCACTGCATCGAGTGTGGCGGCATCGGCCTTGCGTATGCGGTCGACGTAAGAATCCCAGGGAGAGGGCAGTGGTGCTGCGGACATCGCGCAAAGTGTACAGATGGAACAGGCTCTGGGAAAGCGCGCCGGACGGGCAGGGTTACGAATGCAGCGCCAGCTCTATGAGCACGAACACCATGGCAATGAGCACACCGATCCACCAGGTAAGGATCCCAAGCATCAGAAAGCCGAAGATAAGCGTGACCGCGCACGCGGCAAAAATGCCTTCGCGCAGCGCGATGGTGATCTTCCTGCCTGCATCCAAGCCTTCCAACGAGACGCTGGCCCAAAACGCGTAAAACAACAGCGTTGCAACGCTGGCGGTGGACAGCGCAACCGTCAGAAAGAAGAATGGTAGTGCGATCCCGGGTGCGGTAAGCGGACTGACTCGGAACAAAATGACCAACAACGACGATACCGAGAGCAGCGCCGCAATGGTGATGCGAAGGAGGAGCGGCCTCATCGCCTCGATGATAGCAAACAACGACGGGAATCAGATCCCCTCTTTTTGCAGGAATTCCCCCAGCGCACGGAAGTCGGCGTACAGACTGGAGCGCAAATTGCCGTTATGCAGCGCCGCCGCCGGATGGTAGATGGGAAACACCGTGAGTTGATCGCGTAAGCGAAACGGCTTGCCATGCGCCTGGGTAATGGTGCGGTTGGCGACGAAGTGCGCCATGGAATGGCGTCCCAGCGGACAAATGACGCGCGGCTTGATAATGGCGATCTCCAGTTGCAGCCAGGGCATGCACTGCTGCTTTTCCTCGGGTGTGGGATCACGATTTTCCGGCGGACGGTACTTCACCACGTTGCTGATGTACACGTCCTCGCGCTTCAGCCCTATGGTGCCCAGCAGTTCGTTGAGAAACTGCCCCGCCGCCCCGACGAACGGCCGCTTCAGCTCATCCTCTTTTTGCCCCGGCGCCTCTCCAATGAACATGATCTTCGCTTGCGGATTCCCCTCGCCTAAGACGGGATTTGCATTCTTGGCAAGCTCGCAGCCTTTCCAGGCCGACAGCTGCTCGCGAAGCATGTCGAGAGTGAGTTCCATACGCTGCATGGTAGCAAACAAGCGCGCCTAGGTGGACTTCTTCTCTTTGCGGCCGCGTGCCACGTTCCCCTTCTGCAGAAGATCGTTCATGGCAGCCTTGGTGTTGTAGCGGCGAATATCTTCTTCGTCTTCTATCTCACCCACCAGCTCTTCCAGCACATCTTCCAGCGTTACTAGGCCAACTGTCTCAAACTCCTTCTTCACCACCGCCATGTGCGTGCGCTTGCGGCGCAGGAACAACAGCAGCTCATCTGCACGCATGGCAGCATCCACGCTTTGCAAATGCGTCATGATCTCGGTAACCGGCACATCGTCTTTTCCTTCCGCCAATGCGGTGAGAATGGAACGACTGAGCACTACGCCGAGAATGTTGTGTATGTCGGTGCCGACAACCGGGTAGCGCGAGTAGGTGTAGCGGAACACGGTTTCCGCGGCGTCGCGAATTGTGGCCTTGCTCGTCACGAACGCGACCTGGTCAATGGGCGTCATGACGTCTGTGGCCGTTTTATCGTTGAGCACGAATGCGCGCTGCACAATATGCCCCTCGTAGGCGTGTATGTGTCCGGCCATGCGGCCAATACGGGTGAGCGCCCGAATTTGCTCCTCGGTACCCACCACGCGCCTGCCGCTTTTCAGCTTTCCTACCAGCCATTCCAACGGCAGCACTGCAGGCAGCAAGATGAAGACCAGCGCCAGGAGAACGGGCGCTACAGCGCAACTGATGCCCGGGGCATAATGCCTGCCCAGGGACTTGGGTACGATTTCGGAAAACAGGATGGTCGCCAGGGTCAGCAACGCCGTAATAGCGCCAATGACGCCGCTGCCATACTCGCGAATGGCTTGTTCGCCCACCAAGATCGGCCCCAGCACGTTGACTAAGTTACTGAAGATGACAATGACGATCACCGCGCGGGTCATGTGGCGCGACAAGCGCTTGAGCGCCTTTGCTCCCCACACGTTGCGTACGGCCAGCTCTTCTATTTCGGCGCGCGAGACGCTGAGCATGGCAGCATCGATGAGCGACATCGTTCCCGATAGGAGCACGAAGCCGACGAAGTACAGCAGAACGTGCAGCATGAAACGGAGTCTAGTACTCGGACTTCACCTTGGCGATGCGCTTGGCGATTTGTGCGCGGATCTTTGCATCGCTTCCGCCGAGAATTTTGAGCGCGCAGAGCGCTGCATTCTTGGGATTGAGCACCGTCATGACCGGGACATCGGACGGCATTTGCAAGCTGCTATGAATGTTGACCTGGTAGTCGGCCAAGTCCTTGAACGGAGGACAGTTGACCAGCGGATGCACCAAGCTGGCCGCGGCAACGCCGCCCAGGCCGTTACTCATGCCAACGCAGGTAATGACCACGGTGGGCTCGGTGCGGGCATTGATGCGGTCGATATGCTTCACGACCAGCTCCGGCACCTTGTGGGCGGAAGCAACGATGATTTCCGAGTCGACGCCATACTCCTTGAGCATGTCGGCGATGTTTTGGGCAAACTCGACATCCACTTTGGAGCCGAGGAGAAAGAAAACAGATGGCATGCGCCCAACCTACACGATGCGCGTCTCGTGCTCAACCCGCTTGTATGGAAACTCTGCCATTCGCTGTTTGGCCTGCGCGGCAAGAAACCAAGCCACCGTCCGCCGCATCCCTTCTTCCAGGGAAACCGAAGGCGTAAAGCCAAGCAGCTGCTTTGCCCGTGAGACATCCAAGCAGCGGCGCGGCTGACCGTTTGGTAAATCGGTATTCCAACGAAGATCGCCGGAGTACCGCATGCGCTGTGCAAGCATGGCGGCAACATCGCGGATAGATGTCTCGATACCGGTGCCAATGTTGCAAGGCCCCACGAATGTCGGCCGTGCCAGTGCGAGCGTCACTGCATGTGCGGCATCATCCACATAGAGGAAATCACGCGTCGGGGTACCGTCGCCCCACAATTCGATGCTGGATGCCTGCGTCTTCTTTGCCATCCAGAACTTGGCAAGCATGGCCGGAATGACGTGTCCGCGCTGCATGTCCATGTTGTCCCCCGGACCGTACAAGTTCGACGGCACCACGCACGATGTCTGCAGCCCGTACTGCGTGCGGTACGCCTCCGCCTGGGCGAACAGCGCCAGCTTGGCAATGCCGTACGGCGCGTTCGTCTCCTCCGGATACCCGGTCCAGAAGGCGTCTTCGCTAAACGGCACCGACGCGTGCTTGGGGTACGAGCACACGGTGCCAATGAGCACCAGCTTGCGCACTGCATGGCGGTGGGCATGGTGAATGAGCAGCGAGCCCATTTTGAAGTTGTCGTAGAAGAAGTCCGCCGGGTTGGCCCGGTTTGCACCAATGCCCCCGACATGCCCCGCCGCATGAATGACCGCGTCGGGCCTGAGATCCGCAAACATGCGCACCACCGCGGATTCGTCGCGCAGGTCGTACTCGCGCGAGCCGAGCGCAAACACTTGCTCAGCTATGCCAGCCGCACGGAGAACATGGGTAATGCGGGAGCCAAAAAACCCCGTGCCGCCGGTGACGATGACGCGGTTGAACATCATGCAAGACGCGGAGAACGCAACCGGTTCCACGCAGTTCGAATGCCGGCTGCAAGCAGCACCAACGGACGCATAAGATGCAGTGTACCCACCCACGACCTTCGTAGCACGCCACAACGCAACACATGCGTGCAGTCGTGCAGGGTATGCAAGTGGCGTACACCTCCGGCTGCCCGCAGATTCTGCCGTGCTTCCATGCCAAAACGGGTGGCGTGGTAGCCTCCGGCAACATGGTCATACCCGTGGTTTTGGTGCGCCACGCAGGTGGCCAAAGACAGGTCTGCCACTACGGCCCCCTGGCGTCTGGCCTGCCACAGCAGCCAGTTGTCCATGTACGCCCTGCCCAGCGCCAATGGCGGACAATGTTCATATAGATCCGGCGTGAAGCAAAAGTAATCTATGGCGCTCTTACCGCGCCTTACACCGCGCTCACGCACTTGTGCGCGCAGCGCATCGTCGCTGTGGCTTTGCCATGTCATCGACTCGGCGACATCGAGATTCCAGCATTCCCCCACCGCCAAGAACGATGCTGCCTGGCGTTGCACCTGCTCCACCGCCTGCATCCAATCGCCAAGCAGCAGAATGTCACAGTTGGCATAGCAGCACAGCCCTTGGCCTGCATGCGCGCGCAGACGTGCAAACACCGAGGGTAGCAGCGGAGTGCCCTGTGCATTCAGCGCTACTTCCGGCTCGTGCAGCGCCCCGCAAGACTGCGCCAATGCAGCAACCCCCTCGGCATTGCCAAACAGCACGATGCGCGGCGAGCCCGGCAAGCGCCGCCAACGTTCTACGGCGTTGCTCTGGATCATTCCAATGTGGCCAATGCACGGCTTGGGGAGCGCCCCAATAGTGAGCATGCAGCCACTGTAGTGGTACAGCGCCCAAGATGCCAAAGTGGCATGAACCGTTGCGTGGCACCGCCAGTTGCAGTAGGATCGCGTGGCTCGCACAACGTGTGGGGCTCTAGCTCATCTGCCTAGTCCCGCCTTGCGGGACACCGTACACGAAACTGCGCGCTTCTCGTTTCTTCGTTACCAGCTACCCGCGTGGGGCTCTAGCTCATCTGGTAGAGCGCTTCCATGGCATGGAAGAGGTAAGGGGTTCGAGTCCCCTGAGCTCCACCACATCAATACCAGCACTACCCTAACTCATTTGCTCGTTTGCGGAGCAAACACATAAAAAGGGACGCGCTTCCGGCAATAGCCATACAAGACTGAAGAGGTGCGTGTTCACCAATCGTAATGCGGATACATAAACTATCCCGCTGCAGCATGTGCAGCGGGAAGGCAAGGTTCATCAGGGGCGGCGGGAATACCGCACGAGCGCCCATTTCCCATCCTGGTCTAGCTTTTTCTCGAACCAGTGCGTGAGACGCAGGAACTGACGCATCGTATGTCGCCGATGGCAAAGCCTTTCAATGCGGCATTCCTCTGCGCTGCATTCAAAGAACAGCCTCCATGCACGCCGGAAGAGCGTCAGGCGCTTTGGTGAATACGGCTCGAACACTGGCGGTTCGCCAATATTTAGTTGCAGAAGCAGTTGGCGAATTCGCTCATAGATCCGTTCCGCAGTAGGCCAGCTACTGATTTCATCGGTCACAATCCGAAACATGACACGCCCGTTCCGTGGGTTGAGCGAGAATTCGATGTTCGGATGTCGTAACCGAGCCAAGAGAGAGATGGCAAACTCTTTTGCCGCACGCCTCACAATCAAGCTCTCACCCAAAAAGAGCTCCGGGCGAAAACGGAAGCACGCCGTGTCAGTCCAGTTCGAAAAATTCTTCTGCGTCATCACTTTCCCCTTTCAGGGGAGCCCAAGTTCGTTTGGGCCGACCGGCTTTGCCTGGAAACATTCCGAGGCAAGCGCGCTGCGCACGAGGAATGCGAAGGGAGCTTGCCTCATGTCTGAACCTTGCCGGTGATCACAAGGAACACCTATATTATATTATATAACTAATTTAATTTGTTGCAAATTCTATGCGCGAAAAGAGGCCCGCATCTTCGCGGCTTTTTAAAAAAAGCTCTAGCTCCCGCCTACGCCTCTGGGCTGCGTCAAGGCAAGCATCTGCCCGTTTGCGGAGCAAACAATGTGAAAAAGACGCGCTTCCAGCGATAGCCATGGAAGAGGTAAGGGGTTCGAGTCCCCTGAGCTCCACCACCACCAAAAAACGGCGAAAAATCGCATGCCGGACCACGTTTCCACCCTCTCTTCCACCAAGGAGAATGGTCATTCTGCGTTATACGAAGCTTTCAGGTGCAGGTGGTTCGATGAGCGTCCCCTCAGGTTGCGAACGGTGACGGCGTGGGTGACGCCAGGGGTGACGGCACAGGTGACGCTCCGGATGACCGCCAGAAGGCATCCATCTGGGGTTGATCGACGGCACAGACAAAGGAAGAATCCGTCCCTTTCATTCTTCCCCTCACCACGATGAGCACGGCCGTCTACGAGAAACTCCTGTCCCACAAGCGCGAGCAAGCGGAGCATCATTATACTCAGTACCTGCGTTACAAGCAGGAGGCCGACGAACTGGAAGATCAGCTGGACCGCGGCGAGACACCCAACTTGGTGGTCAGCTCCGCGATGATGGGCGAGCCGCACATGTCCAAGCGGGAGAAGACAGAGGCGCGCATGCAGCAAGTGCTCGCACTGTTCGAGCGGAAGAAGGCTGGCAGCGGCATCGTCTTCGTCGAGGACGTGATGCGCGAATGCAAGATCACGAAGAACCCCGCCAAGGAGTGGATGAATGCGCGGATCGACATGGACCCCGATAGCTGCCCGTGGGTGCGGGTGGATGGGATCAAGACGATGTTCGTGCTGAAACACCACCAGTCAGTAGGTGGACGTGAGCGCACTGCTACAATGGAATAGCCGGAGCACTTAGCTCACTTGCGTTGACTATCCCGATGCGTAATCTTGCCATCAAGCGGCTAGCTCAGGCCATCACTTTACTTGCCTCACTTTCAGCCATGGCTGCCTGCGCCGTGGTTTTATTCCAGATGCCTATCGCAGGTGATGCAAAAATCTACTTTGCACTAGGTCGAGCCGGGCTGAACGGCTTGCACCTATGGAGAGATGTATTTGATGCGCGGCCGCCGATAATTAGCTGGATCAGCCAGGCCTCTTTGGCTCTAACTCAAGGACCACTACTCTATCAACTCCTTTTGTTTGGTGGTCTGATTGGACTGCTCGCAATCTTATCAAGAGTACGCGTAATACCGGGAGTGCTACTTGGGGTAACGATTTCCCTATACGTCCTGTTTAGGGGAATGGGTTATCAAACAGAGTCTTTTGCCGTGCTTCCTTCCGCAATAGCCCTGTACGCGCTTTGGCGTGACAAGTCGTGGTGGCCGGCATTGGTAGCGCTCGCCATTATGTTCCTCGGCCTGCTAAAGGAACCGTTCATTTTCTCTTTCCTGGCGGCCCTCATGTTGCTTGCAAGTCCGAGCGCTTGGCGGCGGATCATAATAGCGTGCATTCTCGGCGGAAGCGGCGCGATTCTTGTTCTCGCGCTAACTGGACTCCTGCAAGATTATTTTACGCTTTACCTTCCGGAAATGCTGTCCGGGCGCGTTATAGCCACCCTTGGATATCATGACTATCGAAACGATTCCTTTTTGTACATCGACACCCCGCTTTGGATTAAAGCCATGTGGACATGGAAGTGGATTGAGGAGTTCTCACCCACCCACCTAATTCTACCCGGCATATCTTTTTTCACTCTGCTAGCTTCGTACGGAGCACGCAGCTGGAGGCAGCTCCTGTTGACTAGCGCATTCCTAATGTCGCTCTTCACAAACTTGAATCAGTTCTACCTTATACGCCAAGCTTATGCGTTTATTGGACCAGCGTCGTTAGGGAGTGCATTCTTCCGATGGAAAATCTTTGAACTTGTAGCATTAGCATTGGTTTCAGTGGCTCTTGGACTATTACTTCATCGAAAAGCCATACTCCGCCAAACGCTCATAGCATTTGCCGCAGCTTACTGCGTCACTGCAGCCGCAGCACTCGGCAATTTCCAATACACACATTTTCTCTACGCCATCCCTGTTCTCGTTGCCCTGTCGCTCAGGTTCCTTGGCCAGAATAGCCCACAGATGGTCATGCTAGCTGTATTGCTATTATTGAATTTGCCATTCATGACGTATCGAACAATTGAAAAGCTCAACGAACAGCAGAATCCGACTCGTCTCGGTGCGACGCTCGTGGACAACGTTCTCACTACCTGCAAGGTATCCCGCTATCTTGCACCAGACCAGTACGGTCTGGATGATGTTGTCGGGTACACAACGCATACACCCATTCAGTTGCACTGGGGACTGATGCGAATCGAGGACCGGCCATTGCTGGGTAAAATCCAGCTAAAAAACGACTATTTAGCCGAGAAAATGCGTGCTGATTGGGAGCGTCTCAACGTCATCGTTACGCATGTGGGGGCTGATCACCTATTCCCCTTCGCTACTTACCGAACAAGTTTCGAGACCGAGTTTACTACAATTCCACCAAAATGTGCTGAAGCACATCTCGCCGGGGATCGGCATGACGTGCGGTTCTTCTTTCGAAAAAATTGGGTTGCTGAGGAGTGACAACGGCCTTGGCCTACTTCTTCAATTCGGTCCCTCAGCTGGTGGGCAGCCATTCGGGTGACGGCTCGTCATTTTCCGCGTCGTCACCTGTTTCCGGTCTTGCTGGAGCGGAAATCTGCGAGGGTGACGGCGGTGACGGCATGTCCGCTCTCGTCAGGGTCGCTCTCTCCGCCTCGCGCTCCTTCTCCCACTCCCAGACGGTCTTGAAATCCTCTATCCCCTGGAGCGTCTCGGTGATCTCCGTTCTCATCTCGAATACAGCATTGGCTTCCCAGGTTCGAGCGTCCTCATTCAGGGGGACCACCGTTCGTGTTTCGTCCCTTCTGGTCCACCAATTTTATGTCCCTGCGCGGGTCTATTGGGTCTAGACGGCCAATTCCGCGATCTCCGGTAACTCCGATGCATCCTCGATGCCGTCGTTGATGAGACGGAATCGCGTGCGTTGCGTGGCAAGACCGGCCAAGCGCACTTCGTCATAGGTGCCTTGAGCAAAGAACGTATCGTATGCAGTTTCCAGCCCTTCCTTCTCGGCAATTCGTCTGTTGCTCACTTCGTCGTACGAGCCTTCGGGCTTCTTGCGAACCCAAACGCGCTTCATTTTCTCCAGAAATGATTCAGGGTAACGCGCCACCATGCGCACGTATTTCACGCTGTGGTGCGTCTGGTGCTCGTGATCGATGCGATGGGTACGGTCTTCGGCCTGAATTTCTTTGACGACATCATCAGGAAGATCATCGAAGATCGTGGCCTTGCCAGCGGTAAAAGTAACGCCGACGGAGCCCGCTGCGTAGGTCGAGATCATCACTCTCCGTTCAGCGGCATTCTGGAAAGCCAGGCGCTCGTAATCGAGGGCGGACATCGGCTCTCCATTGGGATCTTCCTGGGGCAGGCCGCGGCCATCCATGACCCAAGCCCCGTGCGTATTCTTTCTGTAACGCAGAGGCTGCTCGTCGGCGCCGGTCCGGAGACCCTGCTTGCTCGTAAGTCCCGTGTACACACTGGGGCAGTGCGCCCTGAGGAGCTCGGCGTACTTCAGCGCCTGCGCGTTGTACTGGCAGAAAATGACGACTTTCCGGCCTTCCGCAAGGAATGCCTCGACCGTTCGGAGCATCTCGGCGGCCTTGGGGTCGGGTTCGGCGGACCCGACGTAACTCGGATTGTTGGCCGTCTGCCGGAGCGCATGCGTTTTGACGAGGGCATTGCTGTTGCCTCGCAGTTGATCTTCATGGGCGATGGCATCTTTGGGGACGTAGCGGTCGTAATCCTGCGTCCACTGGTGGAAGTCCAAAAACAGTTCATACATGGCTTCGCATTGATCATCAGTAAGTGTGAAGCAACCCATCTGCTCCTCTGGAACATACTCCTTCTTCGGCAGGCGGTGCTTCTGCTGTGAGATCGGGAGACGCGGATCCATCGTCTCAAGTACATCTTCTTTGGTGAAGCGGATCATGTATTGCTGCTTCAGCAGACTGAGTGTTTTGAGCGCCTTGGGATCGTTGCCCGGAAAAGCCTGCGCAAAGGCCTTGTCGCTAGAGAAGCGCGGATCATCGGGCTCCAGGAGATGAAGGATGCGTCGCAGGGTCTTGGGGTCTTTGGCTGGAGTAGCCGAAAGCAGCAGAAGGAATTTGTGCTGCAGACGCCTGGCGCCCTTCGATTGCTCGGAACCAAGGTTCAGAAGCCCGTGGGCTTCGTCTTGGATGACGATGGTTTCTGCATTCGAAAGAAGCTCATACCGCTCATCATCTTGTGCGGCCCGCAGGAACTCCACATTGGTGACGCAGTGCTGTGCAGTCGTCTCCCGCAACGCCTCTTTGCGCTGTCTGCTATGCATGTTTTGCAATACGAGCAGATCCGGACAAAGCAGGGCCCGCTGGGCTTCCTCGGTCCAGCTGCTCACGACGCTATTGGGGGTGATGATGGTCGCAGGATCGCCGTTCACGGCCACAAGGGCAGTGCGAGTCTTACCTAGTCCGGGATCGTTGGCGAGCACCATGCCGTTCTTGCCTTCTTCCATCGCCCGCTGAATCTCGGCGATGCAGTACTTCTGGAAGAAATAGAGCGGGGCACCTTTCTTTACATTCGGATGCTCCATCTTGTCGATCTTGGTGAAGCGGGAAAGAACGGTCCTGAGCACCTTGCGGACAGCGGGACTGTCCGTTTTTGCGATGAGGCCTGCAACGTAATCTTTCCCCTTGGCAAACTTGCCGGAAAATTTCCGGATAAGCACCTGTTCAGTTTGGCGTACAACGTACTCCTGGCGGCCCGGATCGGTTTTGATGCTGTCTACAGCTTGCGTACCCATCTGACCGAGGAGAGCGACGAGGGCGTCGATATCATCGGGCTCACCGGTTTGGAGGATGACTACTTCCGCAGCCGGTCCAACCTGCTTCTTGTCGTGATTGACCGGGACGATGCGAAGCGTGTTACGCGCGCCGATGTCGAGTGGAATACGCGCGGCGAATGTTCCGTCTTCCGCCGTCTTGACACGCCGTGTCGAAACATCGCCCTCAATGAGCACGCAGTCCGCGCCCCGGGCAAGTCCACCGACACACGCAGCAGCATCTGCGGTACGCCTCGGAAACTGCATCACCTGCGGTGCCTCAAGCTCATTCTTGAAGTCGCTGTAATCGTACGTTCGCCGGTTATGCAGACGTTTGAAGGAATGGCCGACGAGCAGATCGACCTCCTCGGGAGAAAGTTCGGGGTGAGCAATCGCAAGGTATGCCTTCAGCTTACTCGGCTGGTGGGCCAGCAACGCCACGGCATCTTCCACGTTGAGCGCCTCAAGCTTGGCCTCGAGCGTCTCTTCATCTTTGCCATCCATGAACCCGATGAACCCTCCCCATCCTCCACGGAAATGATCGAAGATCGCACCGCAGAGACCCTTATATCCAGCAGAACCAAGCTTTCCTGAGCTCCGCCACGTTTCCTCCGAAATTCCATGCAGCGCGAAGAGTGCCAGAAAATCCCCCGGGGTCTCGCAGGCGGCGACTTGCTGCGCTTGAGACAGCTTCAAAATCGATGCATCGATCTCGCGTTTTGCAGGCGCCGGCATCAAGGCAAGGAATCTTCTCCATCCTCCCTGGTCACGGAAACGACTGACGATTGCCCTCTGTAAACTGGCATATCCAGCACCTTTCATCTCTTTCGATTTCCTCCACACTTGCTCCGAAATCCCATGTAATGCGAAGAGCGCAAGGAAATCCTTCGGCGTCTCGCAGGCGGCAACTTGTGCGGTAGCTGGCAATTTCAAAACCGACTCATCGATGGTTGATTTCGCTGGTGCGGGCATGAAAGCGATAAACCCCTCCCATCCTCCTTGTTCGCGGAAACGATCGGAAATTGCAGCGTACGCACCCCAATATCCGGCGTCGCACAGCTTTCTTGCGGTCCTCCATGTATCCTCCGAAATTCCATGCAGCACGAAGAGCGCCAGAAAGTCCTCTCGGGTCTCGCAGGCGGCCACTTGCTGCTGTTGAGACAGCCTCAGGATAGACGCATCAATTGCTTGTTTGGCTGGCGGAGGCATGAAAGCGATAAACCCTTCCCATCCTCCTTGCTCACGAAACTGAGCGCGGATCGCCTTGTACAAACTTTGGTATCCGGCATCTCTTAACTTTCCCGAGTTTCTCCACAGATCCTCTCCAATGTCATGCAATGCGAAGAGTCTCAGAAAGTCAGCCTGATTCTCGCAGGCTGCCACCCTGATCGTACAACTGGCACTCTCCATCACGGCTTCAATGTTCTGCAGAGCCCTGCCTTTCAGCGTTGTCCCGACGGACCCGCGCAGTGCTTCGCGTACCTCAAGAATCTTCACCGCCCGAGCATCGAGCGCTTCTGGCACAGCCTCATGTTCACCAAGGGTCGGCCCTGTGGGACGCTCAATCTTTGACATGAGAACAATGAGTTACATAGTATATTTTCTCATATACTTGCAATCTGTCAAACATTTAGACCGATGCCGTCACCCGTCACCCCTGCCGTCACCCATTTCGCGGCTTCCTACTGAGGAAATCACGGACGGGTGACGGCATCGTGTTCTTACTCTCTGCCAAGGCAGCCCTCTCTGCCTCACGCTCCTTCTCCCACTCACGAACGGTTAGGAAATTCTCAATTCCCTGGAGCGTCTCGCCGATTTCCGTTTGGATTTCGAATACAGCATTGGCTTCCCGGGTTCGAGCGGCTTCGTCGAGGTCGGCCACCGTTCGAGAATCGTCCCCTCGGGCCCACCACCACCAAAAAACGGCGAAAAATCGCATGCAGCAATACGCTTCCGCACCTCTCTCTATGTACGGAGATTAGTACACAGATACTTATTGTTGTACAGCTTGAGTATTGGACGAAGCATAAAAATGAAGTACAATAATCTGATGGCATTCAAATGCACACTTTCCATCATTACCGCTGCGAGTACCGTCTGCATCTTGGCTGCAACTGAGCATGCCCACGCCGTTACCTATGATTCGATCGAGAATGAGTTCTTCGAGACAGTCGAGGACTTTACGGGAGTCGGAACAGAAAACATCGGAGTGCGTTTTGGTACTGCGCTACAGGAATCATTGCGTTTCAACAGATCGACAAACATGTTCGAGACATCCAAGGGTCTTGAAGTAAACGGCACAGTGTCGGGGAGCGCATTACGTGTTCTAGACTCCGTTGCGATTGGTATCGCTACACCGCAGAATGCCAAGATACACATTAAAAACGGAGGCTCGGGTCAGAAATTCCGCGTTGAAACGAATAATAGCCCGTATTCCCTGTACTTAGGCGGTGGCATAAACGGCGGTGTGCAAGACGAAGCTGGCATTAACTTCGGAGCTATGCTTTCCACATTTAATGCCGACACGAACTCTGCCGCATGGGGTATTGAGGCATCCGGTGACAACGACTACTTCACCATTAAGCGTGGTGCCAATAACGGCAGCGGGAATCCTGTTACGTGGTCCCAGCTGTTCCGCATTAGCAACCAGGGCAATGTCGGAATTGGCCTGGGTGCAGTAAACGCGAAGACAAAGCTGGAGGTTGCTGGCACCATTTCGGGATCCACATTGCATGCAAGCGACTTGGTGACGTCTTCGGGTGCGATGGTGACCGAAGGACGAACGACATTGAATGGGGTGACCATCTTTAACGAAGATGCATCCGCTACAAGCAACGTGCGCATGGAAGGGAATGCAGAGCCAAACCTGTTCTTCCTGCATGCCACCGATAATCGCATTGGTGTGGGTACATCTTCCCCCAAGGCATTATTGGACGTACTTGGCTCCCTTTCTGGAGCCACGTTCTTCGGTGCCGGACTTACCAACTGCAATAATGCAACGAATGACAAGCTCTTATACAACGCAACAACCGGCAAGTTCTCTTGCGGCACGGACCAAACAGGCGGTTCGTCTGGCGGCGGCATGACGTATGCAGAGGCAGAGGGCATGTTCGTCAATCAGGGTGGCGACACCATGACAGGTACGCTTACTATCGACCGATCCGGAACGACAAATGGCACGGGCTTGTCCGTAGCCGAGCATGCCGAATTCGGCAGCGGAGCAACGTTGTCGGGAACACTGGTCATGCATGTGCGCGACAATCCGCCAATTCCGGACAACGATCATTTCAATCTGTATGTGCGAAAAATGGGCGGCCGCAACTTGCTCAAAGGCATGGGGCCCTCCGGCGTGGATTATCCGTTCCAACCGAGCTTCTTCCAGAACATGATCGTCATGATCAATACCAACAACACCACGTCGGTCAACGCCTTCGGAAACACCGTCACATCTGCCGGCACGTTATCGCATCCGACAGCGACAGAAACGTACGGATGGATGACCAACTTCGCGACGGCAGGCACGGCCAACAGCACCGCAGGTACGGGCAACAACGGCACATTGTGGTTCCGTGGCTCCACCTCGGGGGGAGCGAATGGCTTTTTCTACAACGCTCGTTTGGCATATCCGGACTCCAGCTATGGAGCAGGAGCAACCGGAGCACGTACTTTTGCTGGCTTAACAAACCAGACCATGGCGACGATGGTCGGTTCCGACAACCCTGCAGGTCACTATGCCGGTTTCCAGTACTCAACAAACCGCGGAGACACGAACTGGCAATTCGTGACGAAAGACAACACAACGCAGAATGCTACAGATACGGGCTTGGTGTTCTCGGCGCAGAAAGTCTACGACGTGTTCATTTTCTGCAAACCACAATGCACCAGTATCAGCTGGCGAATCGACAACGTCACAGATGGAACAACTGCCGAGGGTAGCACGAGCAGCAACCTTCCCGGCACCACTACTGCAATGCGTGCTGGTTTCCAGCTCAGCACGCTTACGACCACGGCTAGGAACATCCGCATGCAGCGGGTGTATATAGAAGCAGATCGCTAAGCAAAGCCAGCACGCGGCGAACAACGGCCAACTCGACCGCTGTAAGGGAATGTAAACACTACTGCTACAATGCAGGAATGCAACATCCTTCTACTGTACTTCGCCGTCTTTGGGGAAAGCTCTGTGCTGGGTGCGTATGGTTTTTCATTCTCTTTGCCGTAGTCAGCTGTGTATGGTCACTTGTCGTTGCCTTCACAACCGTGTTCGATACGGTGCAATACGAGCTACAAGACACTGAGCTACGGAAAAACGGCTGGCACACAACGGCAGAGGTGCTGTCCGCCGAGCAAACACGAGTGTATTACAACGAAGATCCGGAAATCGCGATTGCACTCCGGGTACGAATGCTCTCGGGTGCAATTGTGGATGTGCACACGAAGTGGTTTGTGCAACTCATAGACTTACCGAAAATGCAGCCGGGGTCCACAGTGCAAGTTATTGTTGACCCGAAGGATCCTGCAAAAATTATCCGCGAATAGTATTGATAGCCGGTGGCAATTTGCTCTGCTGCAAGCCAAAAGACATCGCCAGAGAAATTTGACAAATAAAACAATTATTCTATAATAAACGACTTGTGCACGCGAGTGCAGCTCATGCTGCATGTGTACAAGCATCCGGCTCTTTGGTAGCACCGGCTTCTCTGTATGTACTTTGTATTCTAGAAATTCCGACGAGGCGAACGCCCTGCTCATGCAGCGTGCGTGACCAGCGTGTTCGCCTTGTCACTATGCCCGACGTGGGAAAGTGGCTGAAAGCGAACAGTGCCCACGTCCCGGGCATTGCGAAAGGACGGGTAGCGCCATGGGGCGAACCCTGCTCACGCTGGTCGCATTGGAAGATCGCACGGTTCCCGCGGGTCTGTACCCCGGGGCCACCACGCAGTACCTCACGGGCCTCGCCACGCCGGCGAACACCGCCATCACGACCGCGGCACCCATCGCCAGCCAGCAACTGGCCGATGGGAGCATCCGCATCGTGACGGGCGCGTCCCCGGGTCAGCTCTCCAACGTGTCCGTGCAAACGCAGGCGGGTCAGGTGCTGTTCAGCACCGATCCGTTCGGCGGTTTCACGGGTGGCGTGCGGGTGGCGACCGGCGACGTGAACGGCGACGGCAACGACGACATCGGCATCACTGCGGGGAGCGGCGGCGGCGCGCGGGTGCAAATCCGCGACGGCCTCACGTTCTCCGTGATCAGTGATGAGATCGTCATCGACCCGCAGTTCCGCGGCGGTTACTACCTCGAGCTCGCGGATGTGAACCACGACGGGTACGCGGACGTGCTGGGCATGGCCGGCGAAGGCGGTGGCCCCCGGGTTACCATCATCTCCGGCTTCGGTCTGACGCACGGCTCGTTCACGGTCATGGCCAACTTCTTCGGGTTCGAGGCCGGGCTGCGCGACGGGGGAACCATCACCTCGGCCGACGTCAACGACGACGGCTACGGCGACATCATCATTGCACCGGGTGCCGGAGGCGGCCCCCGCGTGCGCGTGATCGATGCGTTCACCCTGCTGAGCACCGGCCAAATCGTCACCCACGCGGACTTCTTCGCGGCCGACCCCAACTCCCGCTTCGGCGTCAACGTGACCGCCGGCAACCTCGGCGTCCCCTGCGGGGCCGCCGTCCTCGTGACGTTTCCCCGCCAGGGTGACACGGACTACTGGATCCGTGTGTTCAACCCGATCGGTGGCAACATCATCACGAGTGCCGGGTTCACCGAGGAACCGAAGATGGGGGCTCTGGGCACGATCGTGCCGGCGCACAACGCCGGCGAGACGCCCCGGCTGCTGGTGTCCGCCTGGAAGCGAAACGGCGACATCGTGCAGTCGTACCCGCTGCTGGGGTACGACTACGACGAGTGGGACTGCGCCCCCATCGTCGTCGATCCGCCTTCCCCTCCCCCTCCGCCCACGGCCGACCTGCACATCCACAAGGTCGCCGACCGGGGCACGGCGCAGATCGGCGAGACGGTAACCTTCACGCTGACGGTCCGCAACGACGGCCCGGCCAGCGCGACCAGCGTGCTCGTGAGCGACCCGCTGACCGCGGGCTTCGTCTACCAGAGCTCCTCCGCGTCGGTCGGTGCCTATGACGCACTGACCGGACGGTGGAGCCTGGGCGACCTGGCCAACGGCGCAACCGGCGTCCTCACCATCACGACCCGGGTTACCAGCTCGGGCAACCTGACCAACACCGCAACGGCAAGTTCGGCGATCGGCGACCCCGACCCGCTGGACAACACCGCAACGGCCTCGGTCACGGCTGTCCCGCCGTCTCCTCCGCCCGCGCCGACGCTCATACCCCTGTCGGCCACCGGACTGCACTACCTCGCAGCCCCCGGTACGTTCACCCCCATCTCCGACGTGAACGTGGGCAACACCACCACCTCCCCCGTGGTGGTCCACCGCCTCGTGTTCGTTCTGAACACGGGGCACTGGAGTGATGTTGCCAACATCAAGCTCCAGTTGCTCGGGTCGCTCTCCAGCGAACCCGGCATGGGGTCGATCACCATCGACCCCCTCGGCACCATCCTGACCATCAACGACATCGGCTACACCCTTGCCACGGGTGTCGTCGCGTTGCGGTTGTCGGGTGACGTGTCGAGCACGGTGCAGGTGGGCACCGTGACCGCGTGGGGCTACTCGTCATAACCAGCCCCCGCCAGAGAAGCCGGACGAACCCAAAGCGTCCAACCCCCGGCCGTGCAATGCGGTCGGGGGTGCTTCTCGTTGGATGCACTGCTACACTTTGCGCCATGAAGAAACTATCGCTGTTGGGTGAAGTTTGGGCACTCATTCGTGCACGGAAACGCTGGATGCTCCTGCCGCTGCTCCTGCTCGTTGCGGTCTTTGCCGTACTGCTTGTGGTAGCACAGGCGTCTCCGCTGGCGCCGTTCATCTACACCATCTTCTAGTACGCATGCACTGCTTGCACACGCTACTCAAGCCCTTGCGACTGGCGTGGCGCGGATGGATGGCATTCAGCCATGTGCTTGGCCTGGTCATGAGCACCATACTGCTTACAGTGCTCTGGATTGTGGGCTTTGGAGGGTATGCCATCGCAATGAGCATCGCACGCTTGCGCGCACGCGTGCCTGTAGCGTCGTACTGGCAAGTGGCAATACCGCAACGGCGCGAAGATCTTTTGCGACAGTTTTAGTATGGCCAAGCCGGTTTATATTCTTGGCATCTCGTGCTACTACCACGACAGCGCCGCCGTCTTACTGAAAGACGGCGAAGTGGTGTTTGCAGCGCAGGAGGAACGCTACACACGCAAGAAACACGACGACAGCCTGCCGCTACACGCCATTCAACACGCGCTGCAATACGCCGGCATTGCCATGGGCGACGTGGACGCGGCGGTGTTCTACGAGAAGCCGGTACTGAAGTTTTTCGACCGTATCCTGCCCACGTACGTCCGCGTTTGGCCCCGCGGCTTCCGCTCGTTTCATCTGGCGATGCAAAGCTGGATCCGCACCAAGCTATGGTTCCCGCAAAACCTGGCCAAAGCCACGGGCTACCAGGGACCTGTGTACTTTGTGCCGCATCACCTGTCCCACGCTGCCTCTGCATTCTATTGCTCGGGCTTTGAAGAAGCCGCAGTGCTCACCGTGGACGGCGTTGGCGAATGGGCGACAACCACCATCGGTCACGGCAACGGAACCAAGCTTGCACTGTTGAAAGAGATCCATTTTCCGCATTCGCTGGGATTGCTGTACTCGGCACTTACCTACTACCTGGGGTTTAAGGTCAACAGCGCGGAGTACAAGGTCATGGGCTTGGCTCCCTACGGCACACCGAAGTACTTGGAACAATTACGCGCGCTGATCCACTGCAAAGAGGATGGCAGCTTTGCCTTGAACATGCGCTACTTCCGCTACGAATACGGACTGACCATGACGGGCTCGGCATTGGAACGCCTGCTAGGCCAGCCCCGCCGCAAACCCGAAAGCGAACTCACGCAGTTCCATAAGGACATTGCTGCAAGCCTGCAGCGGCTGACGGAAGAACTGCTGTTATCGCTTGCACGACATGCCCGGGAGTACACCGGCTGCAAGCATCTGTGCTTGGCGGGCGGCGTTGCACTAAACTGCGTGGCCAACGGCGTATTGCTGCGCTCTGGAGCCTGGAAAGACATCTTCGTGCAGCCTGCGGCCGGCGATGCCGGGGGAGCACTGGGAGCTGCACTGTATTTGTGGCATGCGTGGTACGACGGCAAGCGCACGGCACGCATGGAGCATGTGTTTCTGGGTGACGAATACGACGATGCTTCCATTCGCGTCTGCCTGGAAGCCGCCGGTATTCCCTACGAGGAGCTGGCACCGCAAGACGTAGCGACCGTGGGTGCGGCATTGCTTTCGGAGGACAAGGTAGTCGGTTGGTTCCAGGGTCGCATGGAGTACGGACCGCGGTCGCTTGGCGCGCGCAGCATTTTGGCAAATGCCCAAAACCCCGAGAACTGGCAGCGCGTGAATAAGAAGATCAAATTCCGCGAGAGTTTCCGGCCATTCGCGCCGGCCGTGCTTGCCGAGCGTGCAAAAGACTACTTTGCAATAGACCGCGAGAGCCCGTACATGCTGTTTGTCGCCGATGTGTTGCCTCAGCGCCGCACAGAGCTGCCAGCTGTCACCCACGTAGACGGCTCCGCCCGCCTGCAAACCGTACGCGCAGACCAACATCCGCGCTTCCATGCGTTGCTTCGGGAGTACGAAAAGAAGACCGGCTGTCCGGTGGTGGTGAATACGTCATTCAACGTGCGGGGCGAGCCCATTGTGCAATCGCCGCAAGATGCGCTGCACTGCTTCCTCCACACCGACATGGACGCGTTGATGATGGGCAACTTGCTGGTGCGCAAAGAGCACGTCCCGCCAGAGCGCCTTCCAAGCCGCGATGCATATTTACGCACATTCCAGTTAGATTGATCACTGCGGATACTGGGCCAGCACTAGATCGGCAATGGCATTGCCCATGATCGCGTTGCCCTCCTCGTTAAAGTGGCAGCAGTGATCTGTGTAGAGCTGCTGTGGTTGCTCAGCGAAAATCTGGGTGAGGTCGCCATAGGATATGCCTGCTTCCAGGAGTCGCGTACTGGCCTGTTGCAAGTACGGGTATCCAGTGATGACCGCATGCGCAATGCCCGGCTCACCATACTGCTCCGGGTGCATAATGCTCTGCTCCCAGGAATCCAAGGGCTTGCTGCCGGGCACATACTGGTTGGGCTGCAAGAAGTGATAGAACGCGGTGCCGTGCGAGCGCGCCAGGTACGACATGTTGAGCGAGCCTTGCACCCATACGTCGGCACGGTCGCGGAAATAGGCATCTTCGTCGGCATAGTGTATATGCGGGCCGCGGAGTGCGTAGTTGTCTGCGGCATGCGCGCGGTACTCTTGCAGTGCCGCCTCAGCCTGTTTCACCGCATTCTGTGCACTGCGGTCGAATGCGCGCCATACCAACCCTGCAAAGAAAGAATGCCTGAGAACGGGCAATCGCAGTGTATGACTCAGTGCTTCCCTACGCTCTTTAAGCAGCGCCAATTTTGCGAAGAGCAACCTGAATGCAGGGTCGTTGGCCAAGTCTGCGGTGTATGCCGCCCAGCCGTAGGGGTACAGCGGCGATACTGCTCCGTTCATATTTTCCTGCTCGGGACGGAAGACATCATTGAATCCGTCTATGAGCAGCACCATGTCGTACTGTGCGCCAAGCGACAACAGATACGAGTAGGAAAGCAGTTGCTGCGGCTGACGATAGCTGTAGAACGCACCCGAACTGATGATGATTTCCTTCCCGGCAAACCGTGGATCTTGACGCAGGCGTTCTGCCAGCACGTTGGCACCGCCCTTCTCCCAGAACATCTTGGCAACGGACCCGCCGAATATGCCAAGAACGAACGTGTCTTCTTTGCGTTGCAGCACAAGCGGCCCCGAACCTTTGTCATATCCATATTGCTCCAGCTCCTGACGATCGGAGAAACGATCGATGTCTTGTCGCTCTCGGGGAGGTGTGGCAAAGCCCAGGTACGGATGAATGACGCGAATGCCGTTACCAGGCTGCTTAAACTGCTGTGCCAACTCGGCCTCGGAGACGCTGGCTATGTCCCGCTGCATGGATGCATACGTAGCCGGGGCACCCGCTAGCATCGAATACCCTACCCATCCCAGGATCTCGCAGCAGAGAACGAACGCCGCAACACACGCCGTCACCGCAATGACGGGCGCCCAACGGGACGTACGGCGTTTGAAAAACAGGAATTTCATGGATGCATACGGTTACTCTATGCCGACGCCGAATTGCGTATCCGCATCGGTGCTATCGGACGTAGAAGGCAGCAAAAAGCATGCGCTGCGAGCATCTGGCACAGGCGCGTCTTCGCGGTGTTTCAAATACTGGTATATCGCCACCGCGGTTTCTGCGCGCGTTTGCTTGGCAGTCGCATTGAAGACCAGGGTGCCCGGATATAACTCGTACGCTTGGGCCACAGCCGCAGCCGGAGCAAACCAATCATTGGGCTTCACATCTTGCGCGCACACCAACCACCCTTCGGGCTGAATATCGCACGCTCGCATGAGCATGGTCGCAAATTCTGCATGATTTACCGTGTTGCCGGGACGCATGGTGCCATCGGGATTCCCATACAGCACGCCCTCCGCCACCGCCGCGTGGATAAGCGGCGCATACCACTGCGATTCGTCGACATCCGGAAACGCATGCTGCGACACCGGCAGCTCGCTCAAGTTACACGCCCGAAGCAGGAACTTCGCTGCCTGTGCGCGGTTGAGCGGGGCATCGCCTTCGAATTCGCCGCTGGGCATACCGGTGGCAATGTCGCGACGGTACAGCTCGGTGGCTGCCCTGCCCTCCAGCGAACAGTAGGCGGTGTCGGGATACGGGTTGCCGTAATCCTCGCACGCGTCTTCGTCGAGCACGTCTTCGTCGTGTGCCGCAGCGGGCACGCCCGACTGCGCGCAGGCATCCTCGAATGCCGATGCCATGCGCTTAAAGTCCGCAGTGGACGTAAGGCCCTTGTTCTTCAGTACCACCAATGCCGAGCGCAGGTGCTTGCATTCGGCAGATTCGGCGCGGTAGCCGTTGCCCGCAAAGCACACCGCATAGAATTTGGCTTTCTCTTCGTCGGAATACTCGCTCCGTGCATACTCTGCATCCAGGAGGTTGCTCATCTGCCAGCACCAATCTTGCACTGCCTTCGCATCGGCCTCGCTGCCGTTGCCGCAACTTCCTTCTCCTGCGGCATTCAGACATGCAGATGCAGTTGCAGTACGCAAGCACTGCTCGGCAAACGTTTCGCGCGCATCGGTACAAGCCTCCTCTGCGCGTGATTTATCGGTACAGACGGTATCGATCTTGCCGCGCAGCGCGGCACACTCACGGCCGTCTTCGGCCAGCGGCTCGGCGTGCTCGCAAGAAATGCGGAGGCAGTTCTTGGCATCCCAGGCTTTTGTTGGCGTGCCGCCCTTGTTGGTGCATTCGCGGGCAATACGCTCGTTCGCTTCCATGCTGGGACACGTTTGGCTGGGGTTGGCGCACGCGGTGACTCCGCCACACTCCCAGTCCACGCTGTAACTGTTGACGCCGCACTTTCCCGTCTGAGGATTGCAGCGCCCTTTGCAGTTATCTTCGGCATAGCGGCGCCATGTTTCGGACGGCTTGCATGAACTGGGGTCTCCCTGGCGCTGCTCAAAACCGTCTTGGCAACTCCACTGCGCCGTGCGGAACCCGGGTGTCTCTTGGCACTCCGAATCGGTGCATTCCACGCGGCGGCATTGCCCATCGTCCACGTACCTAAAGTCCATTCCCTTCGCATTGCATTGGCGTGCATCCAGCTCCAACTTGCTGTTCGATGGACAGGCAACTGTCGTATCGCATTCGACCACGTTGCAATTCCCGCGCTGGAAGTAGCGGTAATCCTTGCCTACGGCTTTGCACTTGGCAATGGCGGTGCCGTTGTCCTGCTCGGTTGGGCAGACCGAGGCATCTAGGCAGCGCATTACTGTACACAGCCCGTTCCAGAATTTCTCAGCAGCCTTACCGTCGGCCTGGCACCCAAGTGCCTGGTCGCGCATTTGCTCCTCGGTGGGACACGACACCCCCGGCTGCACGCACTTGGCACGCTTGCACTGCTGCGCATCGACGTAGGTTTCGTACGACATGTTGTTCGCCTCGCAAGCGCGGATATCGGCATCTAGGGAAGGACAAGTAGCCGATTGCTGCGCAAAGACGGATGAAGACAGGCATGCCACAAAAGCAAATACGGCGACGAGGACGGCTTTGCGCATAGTGTATTAGGGAACGTTGATATGGAAACTATGCGAAGGACGACGCTGAAAAGCAATTGCGTAAGCCAGAAATACGCCATCCAATCGCGAATCGACTGGCAAAAGCCTTCCTCCTGCGGTACAGTCGGCGCGCTGTGCGCCCGTAGCTCAGCTGGATAGAGCATCAGCTTGCGGAGCTGGGGGTCGTAGGTTCGAATCCTGCCGGGCGCACCAGTTTCGTTGTGTAGCTGGATAGAGCATCAGCTTGCGGAGCTCAAGGGTCTGTAGGTTCGAATCCTGCCGGGCGCACCAGTTTCGTTGTGTAGCTGGATAGAGCAT
>CAZENR010000002.1:0-13201 GCA_964513925.1 uncultured Candidatus Peribacteria bacterium | reverse complement strand
CAGCTTGCGGAGCTCAAGGGTTCGAAACCCTATCAGCAGCCTGAAGAACGGCATGACATTCACATTCAACCCTGGCGCTTCTCCGCGTAGTGCTTCAGCATCTTTCGCGTGGACCATGCCTTGGCGTGCTTCATGTCCAGGCCCAACAGTCCGGCGATCGCCGCGATCTGCTCGTTCGTATCAGCTTCAATCTCCAACAATGGCGGAAGCTGGTGGCCTTCGTCCACAACACGGTCGATGTCTACAGATGCACCGCTGAGGCTAAACGAATGGCGGTGCTTGTCCACCTCGCGATACGGCTTCATGCCCAGACCCAGCAACAGTTTCTGCATTTGCAGGTACTGCGCCGGACCGTGTTGCAGCACGTCAATTTCGTGCTCCATGCAGACGCGCACACCGTGCTTGTCGCTCAGCTTTTCCTTGGCGGTCAGGGCCACCTCGTCGGTGGCTACCTTGTGCCGCAGCCGCCAGGAACGATTCTTGTCACGGAGCGTGTTGTCGTCGTAGTCGTAATACTGGGCCAGGATCCGGCCGTTGTACTTCTCCGTAGCACCCAGTTCGTGCAGGCGGCGCAACACGGCATCGACATCGATTTCCAGGAACTTCGTCTCACGCTCGGTCTTGGCCGCACTCTCGATGGACAAAATGCCCCCTAGCTCCGGGCCGCCATACGTGAATTCGATGGCACCCAATGCCTCGCGGATTCGCGCTCGCAGAGGCTCCTTCATGCTCAAGCGACGCTTCTTCCAGCGAATGTCGGCATCGGGATGCTCGCCGGAATCTGCCATCAGCGTGAAATCATGCAATCCTCCCAGAGCCTGGTTCGCACCTTTCAGCTGCGCGTTGAGCGCCAGGAACTCCGGCGATAGGTTCGCGTCTGCAGCCTGACGCGCCAGGCGCACGCCTTTCAGTACATGGAAGATGCGACGGAAACCCTTATTGCGGATGTCGTGAAAACGATGAAACGATACATCCTCTTCTAGCAACGCACGCAGAATGCGGATGCGCTCGTGCTCGACGCGGGCGTAGCAAATGACGGCGGGATCGAAGGTCAGTGACGCCGACAGTGCGTCGGACTCGGCCTCGAGGTCGGAGATGCTTGTTACCGCACGTTTGCGCATTTTGGCGCGCTTCTTGTCCTTCATGTCTACGGGGGCATCTTTGTAGTCGCCGATCCTCTCAGCGGCGCGGCGGAAATGCTTGGGTAGCCCGTCGGCATCGGTTCCCATGCGCAACAGGCTGCGGAGCGTGATGATGTCAGTGCGCACGCCGTGCAGTAGGCCATCATCGTCGGGCGCTGCCTCCGAAGCCACGACATTGCGGCGCACCTGCGCCAGCACGGCCTGCACCATCATTGGCAATTCGACCGGTTCCCCCTGGAGGAACACGGGCAATTCTCTCAGTCGAAGAGGAGCAGTGGGAATGCTTTTCAAAGTTTGGCATTATTAATATTTTGACTTAAAAGTCAAACCGCTTTGCATTCCTCCTTAACCGCGCTCCGATAAGAACGTTCTGCGATGCTCGTCACACCGTCTGTTCTTCTGAATCGCAGCAAAATGCGCAGGCGTTCCGTACCCCTTGTGCCTCGCAAACCCATACCCGGGAAAGGCTGCATCCATCTCCAGCATCATGCGGTCTCGCGTCACCTTGGCCAGTATGGACGCGGCGGCTATACAAGACTCGGTCTGGTCGCCGCGGACAATGGAACTGTGGGGAAAATCGAACCAGAACGCATCGCGCCCATCCACCAGTACGTACAACGACGCCTCCTGCGTTGCCACGCAGGCCACGGCCTGCTGCATGGCGCGTTCGGTGGCCGCAAGAATGCCGATGGCATCAATATCCGAAGCCGAAACAACTCCTACTCCCCAAATGCAATGCTTGCAGATCCAGGCATAGGCCGTCTCGCGCTGCGCAGGCGATAGCTGTTTACTATCGGCAATAACGATACCGCGCGGCGGTTTTACCGAGAGAATGCATGCGCCTGCCACAACCGGACCGGCAAGTGCTCCCCTGCCCGCCTCATCTACGCCCACGGTACGCGGGCCAGCCGATGATGCCCTGGAAACACGGCGACGTGCCATGGCTTGTAGCCTAGCAGAAGCACGAAGCGGTTACTGCTCGGTAGTCAGCACTTTCCACAGGCGTTTGAACCAGTCGCGGCGCGGAAATACCCAGCGCGACGGATAGCGTTGGCGCATGTACTCCTCGCACGTCACCCACGTGAAGAACACCAGTACATATAACGTTCCTTCTCCCGTGATGCCGGTAGTCCACATGGTTTCCTTAAAGATCCAGATGAGCGTCCATGCCAAGCCGGCGTAGATGCGCCAAGGCGTGAACATGAACAGCATCACCGCGCTCAAGCACCACCATGGTGCCACCCACAGGTACGGGGCGAGAGCCGGATGTGCGTCCAAAAACCCCATGATCATCTGCTTATATGCAGGATGAATGGACATCACATCCTGCTGGAAGTGTGCGTACTGCCAAACGAACTTCTCTACCGATCCATCGCCTACGCCAAAGCGTTGGTGCTGATACTTTATGCCCAGGAAAATCAGTCCCCATGTCAGCGCGGTCCATGTGCGCGGGCCCATCTTGTCCCGAAAGGCATAGAAGAATCCGAGCCATATGGCGACACCGCTGAAGACGAAAAATCCGAAACCGTTGATGGTGCCAAGCAAGATATTGGTCTGCAGGAAAATGAGCGCAATACCCGCCCAGCGCACTTGTTTATTGTAAACAAGCAGGATGCCAATACATATCTGCAGCGCGATTACCGTGCCGGCAAGGTAGTCCGTATACGGCAGCATGAACCGCATGAATGCGTCGTACCCCCACATGGGAAACCCGCTTTCGAGCCAGTAGTTGAAATCGTTTCCCAATGGTGCGGTGCGCGCGCCAAAGAAGCTATCCGTCAGCTTGAAGTAGCCTGCAGCCACAAAAAACAAGCCCACGAACGTCTGGGCTACTCTCGGCCACAGGAAGTCGGGGACCGATTGCCGCTTCTTTGGTTTTGGTGACATAGCCTAGAGCTGGGAACGGAACCATTCGACGCCGGGCTGCACGTGCAGGTCGCAAGCGTTCTGCGGATCGATGAAATACTGCTTCTTGAAGTACGGACGCGCCCAGGCCACTGTCCAGCCATCTTTTGTCGTACGACCGCACTGCACGCTGCGCGCCCACATAAGACATGTTTCAAAATTATGCATCGGGGCGCTGTACACGGCACCTGGCCCCACGGTACTTGCAATGACCGACTCCGTTTTGACATCGGACTCCGTAGTGGGATTCCTCGAATACACGTCCACGCGGCACCAGCTATCGGTGTACATACCGCCCCACTGGGTAAACTTCTGGAATCCAAAGATCCCCGGCAGCATCATGAACATGACCACACAGAGTGCGATAACTGCAAAACAAAGCGACCAAGGCCGTAGAAGGCTTGGCATGCCCGGCACGCGGAACGCAGTCGTCTGCATGACGGAACTCAGTCTGCTCCCGCCAAGCACGCAATGCCACTATTTTGGCACGACGAAGTATGGCCTGGCAGTATTTAGGGCTTTGAAATCTGGTTTCCATGCCGCTTAGAATGCAACTACCGCAAATCGCCGGACTTGGTGACCGGCGGCGTATCGGTAAGCCCCTGCGTGGGACTCACGCCCGAAGCCACGGCGAACAAGTTGCGTACGAAATTCCAGGCATCCAACAGGAATTGTCCTACGGCATGCACAATACGCACGAAGATATTGGATGTATCCGGCGCTTTGAGCAACTTGCCTTGCGGATCGCAAAAAGACCGGTAGTCATCGGGGAACTGCGGGCAGAATGAACGGAATTTTTCCGGATCATACGTGGAGCGCTGCATTGCCACTCCCAGACTGCGGTAACAAGACGTACGCTGACCGGCATTCTCGGCTAGCAACGAACACAAGCGCAACGCCTGCGGTTCGCGGTTGTAGTTGAGTGAGTCTTCAATAATGCCCGCCACGCAGTTATCGTACTCGTCCTTGGGGAACATATCGCACAGGTCGATCGAACTTTCCACCAACTTCGACTCATCGAACTTATCGCCCAAAATGACTGCCTGCCACCCCGGAGTGCCGGCAAGTTGCCCCAACCCTCTGGTGCATGCTGCGCGCGATCTTGGGTCTGCCGCCAGGCATTCGGCGGCGGCTTTGCCTACGTCGTGATCGTGCATGCGCAGCAAATACGATGCATGGTTGTAATAGCACTCCCACTGGTACTGCATTTCCATGTGTTTACAAGGCTGCAACGGATCGCTGCGGACGAACACGCCGGGAACATCCTCGCCGCGAAGGAACGAGTTCACATTCTCCATGAAGGTACCCTGCCAGCAGCCCTCACGACGAAAGCCGCCCTCCGGCAGCTGATTACATTTCTCGAGTACGCCGTCTAGATCGTAGGCATACGACAACATGAATCCGTGTCCCACGCCGTGGTAACAGAAGAAGCGCTGGTTCTCCGGCGCGGATTCGCAGGTATCGCGAGCCGCGGCTACCGGATCGTCTGCCTGGGCAAGAATGACCTCAAAGAACCCGTGCTGACATCCGTAGTAGTACGCATTGGTACAGCGCAAAAACGCCTCTCCCGACGTACCGTGCGTCTTGGCCAACTGCCTGCCGATGACATGCGCAAGTTCGTGTGCATCGGTGGAAATGCCATATTCGATGTGCTGCGTCATGATGTCATCGAGCACCGTAAACGCCATCACCGGCCCCATGGTATCGGTAGCGGAACGCAGCAATGCCTCGGCGCAGCGGTACCCGGGCTCGCACAGGCCACGGTAACAATCGATGCGGCTTTCGGGAGTTTCGGGATTCAGGCACTCCTCAATGCCGTCTTGCACTTGCTGCAAATCCACCTCCGACTCCTGCGCCTCTTGCCCGAACGCGGCCGTAGGCAGCATGCACAGCATGCAACCCATGAGAGCCGGGAGAAAGAAGGCAGAGCGTTTCATGAAAGGGTGCGATTGTAGCAGTGCGGGTGCTGCGCCTATACTACGCCCACCTTCCCCGCTCACTCCAATGAAACTCTTCCTCGATACTGCCAATGTAGAACAGGTAGCCGAAATCGCCGCCTGGGGTGTTCTGGACGGCGTGACTACCAATCCCAGCCTGGTGGCCAAAGAAGGAAAAGACTTTAAAAAAGTGGTACTGGAGATGTGCAAGCACGTGCCCTGCGTAAGCGCACAGGTCACTGCCGCCGACTTCGAGGGTATGCGCAAGCAGGGAGAGGAGTACGCCGGTTGGCACAAGAACATCTACGTAAAAGTACCCATGACGGTGGAAGGCCTGAAAGCAGTGAAGCATTTCAGCTCCAAAGGCATTCGCACCAACGTCACCCTGGTGTTCTCTTCGGCACAAGCAGTGCTTGCAGCAAAGGCTGGCGCCACCATCATCAGCCCGTTCATCGGCAGACTGGATGACATCGGCGAGAACGGCATGACGCTCATTGCCGAAATTCTGCAAATCTGGCGCCAGTACAACTTTGCAACCGAAGTGCTCGTGGCATCCACGCGTCACCCACGACACATTCTGGATGCAGCCATACTGGGAGCGCACATCGCCACAATTCCATACGACGTCTTTACCAAGTTGCCCAAGCACACCCTTACGGATACGGGCCTCAAGAAATTCCAAGAAGACTGGCAGAAAGTGCAAGCCAAGACCAAGTAACTACCTCCGTCCCCCTCCCTTCCATGCATATCGGACTTATCGGACTCGGCACCATGGGTGCCAACCTGGCACGCAATGCCGCGCGCAACGGCGCCACCGTCGCCGTGTACAACCGCACTACCGAAAAAACCGATGCGTTCATCAAGGCGTACGGCAAGGAAGGAACTTTCGTGGCATGCAAGTCGCTCGATGACATGAAGCGCACACTCAGCTCTCCACGCGTCATCGTACTCATGGTCAAAGCCGGACAACCGGTGGACGACATGATCGACGAGCTGCTGCCCATCTTGAGCAAAGGCGACATTATCGTGGATGCCGGCAACAGCTTGTACCGCGACACCGAGCGCCGTGAAAAGGCGTTGGCAGCGAAAAAACTACACTTTGTCGGCATGGGCGTCAGCGGCGGCGAAGAAGGTGCGCTCAAGGGCCCGAGCATGATGCCCGGAGGCAGCCCAGAGTCCTATGCCGCACTGAAGGAATTGGTAGAGAAGATGTCTGCCAACGACGGCGACGGCGGGAAGTGCGTGGCGCACATCGGCCCGGGGGGAGCAGGGCATTTCGTGAAAATGGTTCACAACGGCATTGAGTACGGCATCATGCAGATTATTGCCGAGTGTTATGATGTTTTGCGCGCAGTCGGCGGATACAACCACGAGCAGCTGGCCGAGACGTTCCAAGCATGGAACATGCTGCCCGAGCTGCAATCATTCTTGGTAGAGATTACCGGCGACATCTTCACCGCAAAGGACCCGGACACCGGCAAGCACACCATCGAGATCATCAAGGACGCAGCCGGACAGAAGGGTACCGGCAAGTGGACAACCGAAACCGCCATGAACTACGGCGTAGCCATTCCAACTATCAATGCAGCGGTGGATGCGCGCATTCTTTCCGGCAGTCTCGACCTGCGCGCGGCGCATCGCTTATTCCCCTTCTCCATAGACATTCACGATCCTCTGCCACGGCCGCAAAAACTGCGAGCGCTCGTTGCCGCCACCATGGAGCTGTCGGTCATTTGCGCATACTTGCAAGGCTTCGAGCTGATGCGGATAGCCAGCAAAGCCGAGGGGTGGAATTTGAACCTGTCCGAAATCGCACGTATTTGGAAGGGCGGCTGCATCATCCGCTCCACGTTCCTGCGAACGCTGGAGCAGGCATACAGCGATGACAAGAAAACCTCCGAAGCAGGCTGGGAAGCCATTCGCACCCGCTTCTCGGGAGAGCGTCAGTTGGACTGGCGCCAGGTGGTGGAAATAGCCAGCAGCCGGGGCGTTCCGCTCCCCGCTATCACCGCATCGCTTTGCTACTACGACACGCTCATTCGCAAGCGTCTGCCGCAATACCTCATTCAGGCGCAGCGCGACTACTTCGGTGCACACACGTACGAACGTACAGACAAGCCTGGAACGTTCCACACCAAGTGGCAGTAACGCCAACACGCGTTCTCGCCGGAGCCCAAGGACTCCTTGGATTCCCATGCATCAGCCGCCTTCCGTCGTGACTTCCTCACGGCGCTGCTCTTCTGTCGCTTTGTGCTCCTGCTCTCCCTGCTTTGCCATTTGCCCGGCATCGGGGCGCATTTCCGCCGCCGCTTGCTTGGCTTGCGCCAGCTCTTGCTCGCGGGTCTTGGTGCCCGACTTCGACACCTTGGATTCCTGCTTCGCATTCTTGTCCTTCTTATCCTGTGCGGCCTTCAAGCCCTCCAGCTGCTGCCGAAGCGACTGCAGTTTTGCGGCGTTATCTACTTTTACGACCTGTTGCGCCAAGAGCGCCTTACCCTCACGGCGCATTTTATCTTCCATGCCCTTCCGCTTGCGGTTGGCGCCTGCCTCCATTCCCCGTTGCGAGGAGAGGCTAAGCTCGAAGTCGTCATCGGAAGAGAACATTGGAGAATACTGTAGCACAACGATATGTCACGCTGCGAAAGAAGCAGGCAGATGAAACAGCGCCAAGAGCTCTGCGATTGTGATCAGCGCGGGCCTACCCCGCAGGCCGTCATAACAACAAGTGCGATGACTGGAAAGACGGTACACTTCTTCTTAGGTACGATCACAGAGCTCAGTGGACCTAGGCCTGCCCCGTAGGCCGTCATAAATACGAGTGCGATGGCTGGAAATACGGTACACTTCTTCTTAGGTACGCCCCCGTAGCTCAGTGGATTAGAGCACCTGGCTTCGAACCAGGGGGCCGCAGGTTCGAGTCCTGCCGGGGGTACCACCGAACTCGCGAAAGGAAACTTCTCGTTTCCTCTCGCGAACTCTCCTTCCTGAAGCGGTGTCCTTCAGCCCGGAGCAAGTCCGGGCCTCGGACATCTTTTTTTAATGCGCAGAGCTTGCCTTCGCGCATGTTGATGGACGAAATCCGCTAGTTACGCCAATGGCAATGCAAAGCGCACGGTGGTTCCGCTGCCTACTTCGCTGGTAACGCCAATGTGTCCACCTGCCGCCTCGATGATGTTCTTGCAGACGAACAACCCCAATCCGTTGCCAACGGGTTTGTACTTCATGGCGTCTTTACCACGGTGGAATTCGCCGAACATCAGCGGTAACTCCGCGGCGGATATGCCGCAACCGCTGTCGGAGACAGCAATGGTCACTCCACGCTTGTCGCGCGTGGCGCGCACCAAGATGGACGTATTGTCTGGAGAATAATCGATGGCGTTACGTACCAATTCCTGCACGACTCCCTTCAGGAGCTCCGGTTGCAGACGTACGCTCCCGGCCTGCGATACATCGATGGCCAGCATCTGCTTTTTGGCAGCCAGACTTGGTTGCAGCTCTTGGCGTACGCGCTCGCACACGTCGGCGACGGATGCCACGCCGTCCACGTTGCTCAGGCTGGCATCGGCCGAACTGCTCGCACGGTGCAGCGTTGCCAGCAGATCCTGCGAACGCTTCAGTGCAACATCGATATTCTCAAAGGCTTCTGCCTTATCTGCCGAGATCGGGGCGCTTTCCTGGTCGCGCAAAATGGAAAGCCACCACTGCATGCTGGCAAGCGGAGCACCAAGCTGATGCATTGCCAACCGTACAACATTGTCTCGAATGGCCACTATCCGGCGCTCCTCCGCCACTTTGCGGCGCCACATGAACAATGCAACATAAATGGCCACCAGCATGGCCAACAGCGCGATGAGCATGAGAGCAGCCGGAGAGAAGACGCTCTGCGACAAACGCACGAAATCCCGCGCATCCATGTCGATGCCCAAGGTGTACTTCCCCCGTACTTCGTCATTATTCAGCGGAGCAAAAGCCGTGATGAAGTCACCCCACTCGTCTCGGTACACGCCGGTGACCACAGGGCCGTTGAATGCCTCTCCCTGCAGTTCCGGCTGGTACGACACATCGTAGGGCTCACCAGGCAGCGCGGCTCGTTCGCTTGGATCTACGACACCGTTACGATTCGCATCCAACACCGCATCGGGGAGAATGGCGTCTGCATCCACAACGAATTCCACCCTGCCCGGGCTGCTGGTACGCTTGAAGATGTACACGTATCGCGCATTGGGAACCGTGTCACGCACCGCATTCAGCGTGGCGGCTATGGAACGGAATGCATCTGAAGATTGGTCATCGGGATTGTTGATGTTCGCCAAATCCTCCACCGGTATGCGCATGGCCGCAAGCTGGGCGGCAGTGAGCATGGATTGCCGCATGTTCTGCCGCATGACGGCGTTGGTATGCACGAACAGCGTTACCCCTACAACAATCGTTGCCGTAAACACCAGCGCTGCTGGCAAAAACAGATGCAGGTGCTTCTTTGGTTTGCGCAATCGCGGGGTTGGGGTGTCGGCCATATGTCGGACATCAGTATAGACAAAAACACGGCGCGCGCCTGGAGATTCTGCATTGCGAAAACGGGTTACACTTCTTGGATGCGGTGCTCCATTCTGTCCTTCTTGGCCTTCAGATACTTCCTCTGCTTCTCGCTCTTGGGCTGAATCTCTATGGGCACCTGCTCTTCTATGCAGAGGCCGTACCCTTCCAGGCCCACGATTTTCTTGGGATTGTTCGTGAGAATCTTCATTTTCCCCACGCCTAAATCGCGCAGAATTTGAGCACCGATGCCGTACTCGCGCAAATCGTCCGGCAGGCCCAGAGCGCGGTTTGCATCCACGGTGTCCAATCCAAGATGCTGCAACTCGTAGGCGCGAATTTTATTGGCAATACCGATGCCACGACCCTCTTGGCGCAAATAGACGATGACGCCCTTTCCTTCCTTGGCAATCAGCTCCATGGCCTTGTGCAATTGGCCTCCGCAGTCGCAATGTAACGATGCAAACACATCTCCTGTTATGCATTCGGAGTGCATGCGCACCAGCGTGGGCGTATCGGAAGAAATATCCCCTTTCACCAGTGCTACGTGCTCTTTTGCATGCAAAAGATCGTTGTAGACGACGATAGTCCAGTCGCCGGTCTCGGTTTCAAGCTGTGTGGATGCCTCCTTGCGGATGAGCGTTTCGGTGCGGCGGCGGTATGCAACAAGCTCGCCGACCGTGACAAGCGGAATGGCGTGCGTGCGGGCAAATTCCTGTAATGCAGGCAGACGCATCATGGTGCCATCGTCATGCATCAGCTCGCTAATCACAGCTCCTGGGCGCATGCCAGCCAGGCGACACAAGTCCACAGACGCTTCGGTGTGTCCCGTTCTCCACAGCACGCCGCCGTCCTGGGCGCGCAAGGGAAACACATGTCCCGGACGCGATAAATCCAACGGCTTGGCTCCCGGATGCATGGCGGTAAGAATGGTGTGGGCACGATCGGCGGCGGAAATGCCGGTGTCCACTCCCTTTGCTGCTTCGATACTGACGGTAAACGATGTTCCGCGCTTGCTGGTGTTGCTGGCGACCATAGCCGGCAAGTTCAGCTGATCCGCAATGTCATTGCTGAGCGCCAAGCACACCACGCCGCCGGTATGGCGAATGATGAAGGCCAGCTTCTCCGCCGATGCATGCTGTGCCGCAAGCACCAAATCCCCTTCGTTTTCGCGATCTTCATCGTCCACCACAATTACGAATGTACCCGCGCGGAGCGCGTCGATTGCCTGGGTGATGCGGGTGCAAGGGTTTTCCATGGGGACGGAATTCTAGCATGAAACAGAGGTTGTCGTTTTTTGAGTGGCAATCATTCCACTTTTTTTGACGCAAAAAAATGGGGAATGCCCAATCGAAAAAAGAGCACGCATGCATAAAAAAAGGCCGCGCAAGCGCGGCCCCGTTTGTTGCAACATTACTTCCAATTTACGATGTAGGTCACCCGCTTGGCCATATCACGCTTGCGTGCAATACCAACGGTGTACGTGCCCTCGGTCAGCTCGTATGGCTTGCCGCACTCCGGGCCGGCAAAGCCGAACTGGTCGAAACCTTCGGGGGTGTAGACGGTGCATGTCACAGGCTCGTCGCCGGAGACTTCCACCGTCACCGTCTGCGTCTTGCTTAAGGTGAAAGTGTACCAGTCGGCAAACTCATTGGATTCCAGCGTAGCGGTCTTGGGGTGATCTCGCGTAATTTCTACTGCCTCCATGAAGCCATCGTTACCATCGGTAGCGGTTTGCCTGAATGCGGCAACAGAGTAGTACGTGTCGGCAACGCTCGGCTGGATTTGCAGCTGGTAATCGCCCTTTGGCACGGCTACCGACATGGTGCAGCTCTTGTCCTGTTGCATGCCCAGGTAGTACTCGGAGGAGAAGCCTTCGGCGTTCAGGCGGTACAGGCGGCAACTGATGTCCGAAGCGTAGTACCCAGTAATGCCGGCATTCACCGTCAGGACGGTTTTGGCATCGGTGAGAGTGAATACGTACCCAATCGGCTTCGATTTCGTAAACTGTCCTTCTTCACTGAATGGGAATACGACGTTCTTGATGATGTAGGAAGCCGCAGAGCTGCTGGAGGACGATGCCGCCTTGCTGCTGCTGGATGCAGCCTGCTGCTTTTGAGCACTAAGCGCCTGCATGGCGCCGACAATGTACGCAGCAGCTTCGCCACGCTTCAGTTCACGATCTGGGTAGAAGCGGGTTCCTTCCTGGCCCGGAATAGGCAGCATGCCGTTTTGGTACGCGGCGCTTAGGTAGCGCGAGTACCAGGCGGAGGTAGATACGTCTACGAACTTGATGATGTCCTTATCGGTTTCGGTAAGATTGGGAACATCTAATCCGAGGACGGCAAATGCCATCTTCAGCGCCTCGGTGCGATTGACCGGGTTGCCGGGCTTGAAGGTTTTGTCGGGGTACCCCTGTACGAAACCGTTCTCGCGGGATGCGGCATCGCACACGTAGATTTCGTACCAGCTTCCGCGCTGCACATCGGAGAAACATCCTGCGTAAATGGCTTTGGGCGTCCGGCCTGCGGCCAGGTATGCCATCTTCAGAAATTCAGCTCGGTTCACCGTGCGGTCGGGGTAAAACTTCCCGTCCGGATTCCCATGCACCACTCCGGCACGTACCAGGTATTCCACATCGTCGCGGAAGGGGTGACCCTCCGGAACATCGGAGAAAATCCCCGCTGCTGCCGCTGCGATAGGTTGGCAGAGCACAATGACGGAAATGGCGGCTGCGAGCTGACGGCGAAGCATGGAATTGCGGGGAAGGATTGCCGCAAATCCTACATTGAACACTTTTGTTGTACAATACGTTATGAACCCAAATCGCGCAGTTGTGCAAGTGTTTGAAGCACTGTCTTGGCCGCAATCGGACCCTTGCCGTGCTCTCCCGTTGCGCGCGCCCTGGCATGGGCGATGTCATCTACCAGCAGCACCTCGAAGGCAATGGGCACTCCTGTCTGCAGTTGCACCTGCTGAATGCCGGCCGCCGCCTGCTCCGCAACCAAGCGAGCATGATGCGTTTGTCCCTGGACAATAACGCCAAACGCTATGACGCCATCTACATGCCGCTTGGAAATGACCTCCTGGCACAACAGCGGAATTTCGAATGAGCCCGGCGCATCCACGATGATGATGTTGTCTTTGGCGATACCGAGTCGCGTTAGCTCAGCCTGAGCCTCGCTTACCATGGCGTTCACGCAATCGGGGTGCCATGCGGCACGCACAACGGCAATGCGCCATGTTGGGTCCACAGTGCCGACAGAGAGGGAGACTGTTCCGGCCATAAGGTCCTACGCTAGCGCGAATGATCGGACGTCACAAGCTTGCCTGCTGCATACTTGCCCAGCACATCTACCTCCAGGTTTACGCGATCTCCTTTTTTGAGGCCATGCAACGTTGTGTGCTGCAAGGTGTGCGGAATGAGCGAGACTGTAAACGAGAAGTTATCGAGCGATGAAACGGTAAGCGACACACCGTCTATGGCAACGGAGCCGTGCAGCACCACAAGTCCACGCAGCGTATCTGGCAGCTCGATGACAATGGCGCGATGGTGTCCGTTTTCGTCCTTGCGGTCTTCCAGTGAGCGTACCAGGCTGACCGCATCGCAATGCCCCTGCACGATGTGACCATCGAAGCGGCCGCCTGCCTGCATGGCGCGCTCCACGTTCACGGCATCGCCGG
>CAZENR010000001.1:150225-152102 GCA_964513925.1 uncultured Candidatus Peribacteria bacterium | reverse complement strand
CGCTCTCCAGCTTTGCAGGCTTGTCGCCACCCTGGGCGGTATCGCCGCGCAAACCCGGCTCGGTGGACACAACCTTCATAACGATGGTGACCGGCAATTGAATGCCGATCGGCTTCTCGTCAAAGACCAGTGCGTCGAGTTCCAGGCCATCGATGAGGAACGATGCGGCCTCGCCCACGGTTTCGTCGGGTAACTCAAATTGATCGTACGTGCCCAGGTCCATAAAGACGCGCGTGCCTTGTCCGGCGTACAAGTACTGCACATGGCGGTACCCAACCTCAGCAGGCTCAATCTTCTCGCTGCCCTGGAAGTTCTTAGCCATGATGGCTCCAGTCTTCAAGTTCTTCAGCTTGCACTGCATGTTCGCCTTGGACTGACTCTTGCGGCCGAACTGCGAAGCGATAACCAGATATGGGTCGCCGTCCAGCGTAATGGCGCGTCCCGGCTTTAAATCGGTGATCGTATACATGGAAAAAACGGGGAAACTAGCAGCCAGAGTGAACACTCCCCTGCAAGAAATGTCAAACCGGCATCGTCAATACTCCAAGCTGCAGTGAAAATACCCTCTTAGAGCCTTGATTATCTTTCAGCGGCATGGATGATGCTTGTCCGTTCTTTGTAACTCGGAGCAGAAGAATGGCGCCAAGCGAGCAGGAAAGGAGGTGATGTCCGTGCTCAACTGGTGGTACGCGGTGCCGCTTTCGTCTTCGGTAACCGGATTCGTACTCTGCGCTGTTGGCATGTATTTCATGCCAAATGCGATCGAATACGATCCGGACGAAAGAAGAACGCGGCAGTGGGGATGGCTGGTCACCATTCTCGTGCTCATCGGCATGCTACTGCTGATGGCCGCCGGACCGCTTTGTTGGCTGCCTGTCTTGTATGGGTAGCCGACACCCCCGGCGCAGAGATGCGTCGGGGACCTTTAGCATGCATCGCTACTCATCGTTCAGTTCATCGCCCAATTCTTTGATTTCGGTACGCACGTAGCCAGCCAAACCGTTTTCGGGCAATGCGCGATACAAGCGGCGCAGAATGGTGCCGCGGTTGGGGTTGCCTTCCAGGTCGCGCATGGCGTTCATGAGTTCGTTGTAGCGGCTGCGAGGCAGCTTGAGTGCGAAGATACGATCGACGATCGCCTGCACTTGGGCATTCAACTCAGACTCGCTCAGCAGAATATTCTCCGGCTCCGGAGGTAGATATTGGGCAATGTCTGCAGCCACGCCTTCCATGGCTACCACGCGCTGCTCCGTCTGTAACTGACCCATGAGAGAAGCGGTGCTGACAAGCAAGGATTTTGCTTCGCGCTGCAGTAGCGGATGCACATCGCTGTCCTCCGCCAGGAGAGTCTTTAAGTACGGCTGAATTTCCTGATAGGCAACCACGGCACCCGTAAGGTTGCGCGACGTCACGAGGGAGTTATTCAGCGCAGTGAGCTTGTCTACGAGTACATATCCTTCGATGTCTCTGGGCTTCAAATCTGCATTCGGCAGCGCAGCGCTTACGTCCAGCACGGCCTGCTGCACTGCGGCAAGCTGGCTGTCGGCAGTGGCAACTGTAACCGAAGTACTGAGATCGTCGATCTGCTTGCGAACCAAGAACTGCACCAGGTTATCCCCTGTGCCGGAAGCAAGCGCCACCAAGGTGTCCCGGTATTCGGTGAGTGAATCGGCAGCTTCGTCGTTTTCGCCATTTTGCAGCAGTGTCATCGCCTCGCTTAAACGAGTGTCTGCCTGGCGCACGCGTTTCTCCGCCTTGGCATCGCTACCCAGGGTAAACAGTACATCCACTTCTTCTGCAATGCGCTTGGCTGGGTAGAGGAACGAAGTGGGCAAGATGCCAGCCATCTTTTCGCGGCGGTCTTGCTGCAACTTGGC
>CAZENR010000001.1:148920-150125 GCA_964513925.1 uncultured Candidatus Peribacteria bacterium | reverse complement strand
ATGGTCGCCTGTGAATTTGCGCCGGTGCTGATGAGCGCCGGCCCCTTGATGACTTGCGGTGCGGACACCTGAGTGGAGACGCCTCCAACGGATACCCACACATCACCACTGGGAATAAGCTGCACCGATGTCTCGGCCTGCGTGGCGGGAGCCAGTAAGACAACCGGCATCATGCGTACTGCCAACAGGAATGCGGCAAACGCCGCCGTCCATTTAATGCCGAAATCGGTGAAAGAGAAGTGCCGTGGAGTCAGACGCTGCAGCAAAGACTGGCGCATGACGGCCTTGCGTGCCATGGAAACATCCTGTGCGCCTGCAAGAGTCTGCAAGCCTGAGGAAAGCCACCCCGCAGACAGGACTCGGCTGCGAACACGCTGCCGGAAAGATTCACTGGGAACCACACTGTCTACTTTGTCAACAATCGCCTGCGGTTCAACCCTGCTCTTCACGCGTTGCCATACGCGCTCCTGAGCCGTTTTTGACGGCTTTTGGCGCTCTGCGAGGCCGGTGAGGAGCGTTTCGAGTGAGTGCATGGGTTCTATGCGCTGTCTAGAACGAATGAAAAAGGCTTTCGTTACACGAAAAATGGCTGTTATGACGCAGGGGAACCGGGCTCTTTTGGAAGCAGCGCCTCCAACTTGCGGAGCGCTCGGAATTTGAGAATACGCACGCCGCCTTCGGTAATGCGCAATGATCGTGCAATTTCCGCATGAGACAATCCGGAGACGTAATGCATGAGCAGTATTTCCCGGTAGTAGCGCGGAATGCCGTTCAATGCCGCTCGCACATGAACCATAGACAGCTTCCGTTCGGTTGCATGGCGCGGGTCGTTATGGACGTCTTCATCGACTATATCCTCACTGACTTCTTCAAAGCCGCGCTGGCCGCGATAGGCATCTACCACAACGTGACGAGCGATGCGAAACAGCCATGCGGAAAACGGAATGTTGGCGATGGACTTGTACGAATGCAGCTTCTCCCATGCCTTTACAAAAATATCGGCAACCAAGTCTTCCGCTAAATCTTGCGGAAAACGAAACACTACATAGCGGTAGATGGGCGTGAGAAACGCATCGTAAATTTTACCGAACGCTTCGGTATCGCCATCCTGCGCACGCTTTACAAGCGCCTGGAGTTCGTCGGCCGGCAGCGGCGGAGTGGCCATGCGGAGCAGTACTATAACAAAATTGAAGACGCGAAGCAGG
>CAZENR010000001.1:0-148820 GCA_964513925.1 uncultured Candidatus Peribacteria bacterium | reverse complement strand
CTGAGCTTCATAATGCGGTCGGTCATGACGCGGAGTACCTTGGCAGGCAAGGGGACGGCATTTGCGGTCATGGCATCGTGCGAGGCAATGGGGCGCAGCACGATAGATTGTCCGCCAGGCTTCTCGCCCACGGGCAACAGCACGACCGGAAACTGCCAAATGCTGTCATACAATCCGGCTGCGTGCATTTCTTCGGTCACGATTGCATCGGCTTCGCGCAGCAGATCTGCACGATCGCGAGTGACAAAGCCGGGAGTGAACACCGGGGTAAACGGCTTGGCGTGTGATGTACACAGCAAGACTCGGTTAAGCGTGCGATGGGTATTGGGGATGACTGTTGCCAACTCCAGTAACTGATCGCCGACTTCGGTCGTACTCTCCTGAAACAACGCCACGGCCAAGCGGTATGTTCTGCCGTCTCCCTGCACGCCAACGGAGCGCACGGGCAATACGGCATGCGCATGTCCGGATTCCAGTTTGGCCTCCGCAGTGGGTGCCGGCGTTTCGCCACAGAGAATGCGCACGCCCAGGCCGGGGCCCGGGAACGGATGCCGCCACACCAAATCGTGCGGCAAGCCCAGCTCTTCACCCAACATGCGTACCTCGTCTTTGTACAAATCCTTCAGCGGCTCTATCACCAGACCGGCGTCGATCATGTCCTGCACCGCCTGCACGCGGTTGTGGTGCGTCTTGATGTGATCGGCATGCTTGGTGCCACCGGTCTCAATGGTATCCGGGTAGATGGTCCCCTGCCCCAGCATCCAGCCGTCTTGCATGCTGATGTTCATTTTGTCTCCCACGCGCTTCTGCACGTCTAAGAATGTGTCGCCAATCGCCTTCCGCTTGCGCTCCGGGTCGTGAACGCCCTTGAGTTTGCCGAAAAATTCTTCGGAGGCGTCTACGGCATGCAAGTTATCGATGCCAAGCTTCTTGAACGCCTCTTGAATGAGCAACACCTCGTCTTTGCGCATGAGGCCGGTATCGACCAGCAATCCTTCCACGCGGCGACGGCCCAAGACTTTGTTGAGCAACACGAATGCCACCGTGGAATCCACGCCGCCGGACACCAGCATGAACACCTTTCTGTCACCGACATCGCGCTTGATCTCTTCGGCAACCAACGATGCATAGCCATCCATGGACCAGGGTGCCGGCTCGCACAGATCCGCAAAGTTCTTGAGCATGGTCAGCCCGTGTTCGCTGTGAGTGACTTCGGGGTGGAACTGCAGTGCGTAAATACGCCGTGCTTCATTGGAGAACCCCGCATTCCTACAGGTTTGCGAGGAAGCGATGCTAGAAAAGCCCTCCGGCAACTGGCTGGCCTCGTCGCCATGGGACATCCAGACCGTGCACTGCTTCGGCACACCGGCAAAGATCTGGCTTTGCTTTCCTGTAATTGCAACTGGCGTTTTGCCGTACTCCTTTACATGGCCGGATGTCACCTTGCCGCCCAGTGCTTGAGCGATCCATTGCAAGCCGTAGCACAGACCAAGCACCGGGATGTTGAGATCGAGAATTTTCGGGTCTGCTTGGGGGCTGCCTTTGTCGTACACGCTCTGCGGCCCACCGGACAAAATGATACCAGCGGCACCGGCAAGCTCCGACGCCGGGGTTTCGGGAGCGCGGATTTCGGAGTAGTAGCCGAAGCGGCGGATGCGGCTGGCAATTAAGTGGGCGTACTGCCCGCCGAAATCCAAAACGATGATGCTGCGTGCGTGCTTCACGCGGTGAGGATACAACAGAGCTCGACCCTATGCAGCAGGTTCTTTGGGCTTCTGTCCGGAAAGCCCTATTGCGGCCAATATCCAGACGGTATACGCCACTGCAGCATCTTCCCAGGCGTGCAGGAACAAGCCTGCAACCGCCACTCCAAGCAGCGCCATGGCGGCGGGCATGGCTACAACGGATGTCATAACTGCGGCGCGCAAGGACTGCAATACGTAGAAGAGCAATGCAATGAACAGCAGCATTCCCGGCACGCCGGTTTCCACTCCCAGTTGCAAATACCAGTTCTCGGGCAAGGAAGGACAATCGCAGGATGCGCCAGTGTTCGGCGTGGGCTGTACCTGCACATCGCCTACAAAAACACACAGTTGCGGATGTTGCGCCGCCCAAGAGGCATCGGCACCTTGCTCCAAATGCACACATGCATCGCTGAAACGATTGGTCGCCGGACCGGCCGTGCCCAATCCCAAGCCAAGCGGATGGGCACTGATGCGTTCCAGTGCCTGCAGAGGACGTGCAAGGTGGTCTTGCGATGAGGCAGAACGAATCACCAAATCCGGGAACAGCACGACGAGTAGCGTTACAAAGACGCAGGCGGCAATGGCAATGCGTAGCAGTTGTCGCTTGGCTTTCCCCAGCATGTTGGCCCATGCAACGCCCACAAGCAGCATGACGGTCATGGCGATGGCAGCCGACCGCGATGCGGTGAATAGCAGTCCGCAAACCAACACAAATGCACACGCTGCCACACCGCTACGCCAGCGAAGTTGCTTCGGCTGGCGCCATAACAACACCGAAGCCGCGGCTATGGGCAGCAGCAGCCAGATGCCAAGCTGATTGGGCCCACTCATGACACTTTGTACGCGGCGCAACGCGCTGCCGCCAAGTTGCTGGAACGGCGCCAGCGGGCCGGACGGTATGTACAACGAGTGCAGATCGGAGTACCCGAGTGCAGAAAATACGCTTTGGGGCAGCGCCAAACTTGCAAAACCCAGCACGGAAACAACACAACCGGCAGCGATAAGCGCTCGCAAAGCGCGCTGGCCAAACGCCGTAGACCAAGGCACTAGTTTCAATACGCCAAGAAGTAACAGCGGAACCAGATCGTACTTGGCGCCATACAAGAGCGGACCCCAGCCGGCAAAATTGAGCCCAGTGACAAACAGCGCAACGAGCACGAAGAAAAACACCAGGCGATCGATGCTATCGATGGAAGGTTGCGACGATTGTCTGGAAAACTGTTTGGAAACAAACTCGGTAAACGCGATTGCAATGAGCGCGAAAACGAGTACTTCTTTCCAGAGCGCAAGCCAGGCAAGCGGCGCATGCCCGGGGCCAACAAAGAGGCGAGTCAGCACCGTGACGCCAAACGCATGGAACGGCAACAGAACGATGAGTGCCAACGTTAGTCCTTCTCGAAGTCGCTGCATGGAGCAGAGTATGCACCACTCACCGCCTGCTGTGAACGCTACAAGCCAAGGCGCTCTTCGTCGCTGCGAAAGACCTGGCAGGTCTTCAGCACTTGTTCGACTGCATCGATGCACGCGGCACTCACGTTGCGGCCGTACATCTTTGGCGCCTGGCGCATGCTGCGATTGTCCCATGCGTACTCAATGAGCTGCACGATCAGCTGCGTATCCACAGGCGGCGCGATGATGTTGCCGCCGTTCATGGCAGACTCACTGCGATCGCTGCCGAAGCGCAACGTCACGCAGGGTACGCCCAGCACGTTCATTTCTTCCTGCATGGAACCCGAATCCGTGGCGCACACGGCTGCCTTGCTCATGGCGGCAATGACGTCTCCGTACTCGCTCCACACCGGCGACAGAATGAAGTTGTTGTGCGTCTTGGCCAATGCTTCGATTTCGCCGCGCAGGCCAAACCTATCGAATGCGGCGTTGGTTTGAATCATGTTGATGAGCAACACCTTCCTCCCCTGCCTGACCAGCGTGACCATGGCATCGTAAATGGCCCGGAAGCGCGACTCGGAGAGGCAGTTTTCCCGGCGGTGTACGCAGAAGCGCACGAAGTCGCCATCGCTTAGCAGCGGGTACTTGTCGAAGATTGTGGAATTGGCGGCTCGAGACAAGGCTTCTTGCGTGGCATCCACGACGGAATTGCCGACGACGAAAATGCGATCTTCGGCAAAGCCTTCTGCAATCATGAATTCCTGGTCCAATGCCACGGGAGCCAGATGAATGCCAGTGGCGGCCTCGCTGCAACGGGTGTTGAATTGCTCTGGATACGGCTCTTGGCTTCCGCGTTTCCAATTGGCCTTGTCAGCAAGAAACGTGCGCCAAGCTTCGGGGTCGATGCCGGATCGAATACCTTTCTTGCCGAAGAATTTGGCGTAGTCGGGCGTAAGCGTGCGAATGCCTGCCTCCACGTGAACCGATGCAAAACCGTGACAATACCCTGCATTGCTGGCCGCCATTGCGGTAGTGGTATCGCCGTGCACGTAAGGAATGACTATTTTCCCGGCCTGTTTGCACTCACCGATAATGTCGCCGAGGCGTCCGATAATCTGGCTGACCACCTCGTGCATGCTGCCGCGGACATTCAAGTTGAAATCCGGTTCCACGCCGAACTCGGCAAGCATGCCGCCGCTCAAATTGGTGTCATAGTGTTGGCCGGTATGTCCAAGCAGCACGCAATGCCCCCGTGTCCGCAGTTCCTTATATAAGGGAATTTGCTTGATGATATCGGGCTTGGTTGCAATGAGAATGAGATGCACATGCGTGGCCGTACCGCGCAGGAGCGCCTCGAATTCGGCACGATTCTTAAAAGTGATGTCTGGCATGGAAAACGCGCGCACTATACCACGTCCGCGTCCAAGCTACGCCACGGACATTTCCAATAATGATACTTGCAGGACTGCATGTACACGCTCACGAATGTCGACGCAGACACCGGCAGGGTGGTGTGTGCCGGAGCATGTGCTGGCATATGCGACGATCACGGAGAGCACCCCCTGTGCCGTGAACCAAGCGAGTACGAACACGGCTCCGGCAATGACCCAAAGCAACGGCGTCATCGTCGCAGGCAACATCGTAAAACCCGTCGGCCCCACGACATTCTTGATGGTGGCGGTAATCGTGTTGCGTCCTGGCTGCACGTATGCGGACAAGTCGACGTTACGGCCATCGTCACAGAAGGCGGCCTCGGGGACTTCCACCCCGTTGACGGCAAATGCCGTGAAGCAGTCATCGGCCTTGAGGTAGAAACGGCCGTCGTTCACCGTATCGGGAATGAACAACGAAGCCCGCACGGGCATTTCGCCAACGGGCGCATCCATGGAAAACGGCGAACCGGGCGCCGCACCGTGCAAGGCTGCATCTTGCTCGTAGTGGACGGTCGGCAGCCCCAATGCATGGGTGGCTGCCAGCATGCGCATCGCTACCAGTGCCAAGAGTAACAACGACGCATCCGCCCCCAAACGAACGAGCGCGTGCCGTACGGACATTCGGCGTGCAAAACGATGCGGCCAAATTGCATGACTCAGCAAGACAAGTGCCGCAACGAACACGGCGGCATTCCGTACGTTGAGGACAAACAGCGCCATGGGCTCTTGTTCGATGACGCTGGAGTAATGCAATGGGAAAATCCACTGCGTGCTAAAGCCAATGACTGCCGCCAGCAAACCCACCTGCAGCACCGGTGCTCGCTGATGACTCATCCATCGCACGGCTACCCATGCAAACAAGAGCGGCACAATCCATACCACGTACTGCGGCGAAAACACCGGACTCAGCGCTACGGCCAAAGCCAGCACGCCTGCGATCATGGTGTCGGCATCGGCGCGGCGGCGCACCCAAGCCAATGCCGTAAGCAAAGCAACCGATGAGAGAATGAGTACTTTTGAGACCGTAAGCCACTCCGAACCCAAATCGGTGTTGATAACCGAAAGATGACCCGATCCGACCGGCGAACGTTGGCCGAACATGGCCTTGGCGCCGGCATACGCGGCGGACCACATGCTTTCCAGCTGCACTTCGCGACCGCTGTGGTACGAAAGCATGTGGAGCGTGTTCTGCACCGTCAATCCCGGCCCCATGATGAGCGCCGGAATCGCAAACGAAAGTACTGCACCAATACACAAACCCACTGCCATGCTGCGCCAGGCGCGCTTGGGAGCAGTGGCAAACAATGCGGGAACCACAAGAACTGGGACTACCTTCACTCCAATGGCGAGCGCCAAAAACGCGGCGCTATGAACAAAGCGCTCATTCGCTCGTGCGCGCAACGTAAGCAGTAGCAACAACGCCACCACTGCGTCATAGCGGCCGAACATCATTTCCGGCCCCGTGACAAAAACAGTGAGTGCGATACACGCCGGAACAAGCCAAGCATGGCGGTCGCGCAACACAAATACGGCGTACGCTGTAGCGATAGAGATGTAGAACGTCATCAATAGCAGCCATGTCGTACCAAACGACATTGGCAAGCGGTTTGCGGCAGTAAGCAGAAACAGCAGCGTTGCCAACGGCGGGTATTCGCTATCCACGTTGCCGGCAGCGCCGTGCAGCAAGCCTACCACGCGCTCTCCGATGCCCTTATAGATAGCAATGTCGAACACTGCGTCCATGGTCGGCTGGTACAAAAACGCCTGGGCAAGTACGCAGAGCAGCGCTATCGCCAGTGCGGCAAGGCACCGTCTATCGGAAAGCAGGGGCAGGTGTGTGTATTTGTGTACCGACATGAAATCCCGTCAGTATACCACAAAAACCGCTTCGGCCCCAGCCCGAATTCAGCGCAAACAGCAAGGGAGACCTACTTTCCCGGAGCCTTGGCCGACGCGTCTTGCGTCTTCTGAATGCCAGGAACGTCCACGATCTTCTTGCCGGTCACCTTGGCGCCCTCGAATGTGTAGACGTATGGGGTTACCAAGCCGATTTCCATACCCGAAGCGGCCTCCGGGGTCAGGTTCTCCAGATACTTCATGATCGGACGCAAGCTGTTACCGTGTGCGGCAATGATCACATTCTTGCCGGCTTGCACGTGGGGCAGCACATACTGCATGAAGAACGGCATGGTGCGGCGCTCGCAATCGGCCATGCTTTCGCCATTCGGCGGACGGGTGTCGTAGCTGCGACGCCAGAGCTTCACCTGGTCTGCTCCGTACTTTTCCGATGTCTCAGCTTTGTTGAGGCCCTGCAAATCGCCGTAGTGGCGCTCGTTTAAGGCAGAGTCGAATTCGGTCGGAATGTTCTTCGCTCCTGCATTCGCAAGCACCGTAGCCAGCGTGTCGTTGGCGCGCTTGAGACGGGATGTAAAAGCCAAATCGAACTTGATGTCCTTGATGGCCTTACCGGTAAGAGCCGCATCGGCGGCACCACGATCGGTAAGCGGGACATCTGTCCAGCCGGTAAAACGATTTTCTAGATTCCACTGCGATTGGCCGTGGCGAATGAGAACGAGGAGTGACATACCGGCGCACTGTAGCAGTACGGATTCGTGTTGCAAATATGGTATTTCAAGCACTCAATCCCCAGTCGAAAGGCGCCGACAATCAAGTATGGAAAGCCCAAATGGCACATGCCGCCGTATCTGTACCGAAAAACCGGATTGCTCCAAAAACACTACAAGCTGCGACGCATCGTGCCCGCGGTAGTTGTCGTGCACTTCCACAACAACACGGTCAATGCTGGAAAGGATGGAGACAGGCGCCGACAGCAGCACTTCGTACTCCCCGCCTTCTATATCCATTTTCAACAGTGCGACACGGTCTAAGGACCACTGCCTCCAGGCATCTGCCAACGAGACGCACTGCACCGTGCGAATACTTCGTGTTTTGAGTAGCGACCAGCCGCCGGTACTGCGCCCGAATGACGCGCCAAGCGTGCGTTCTCCAGTGGTTGCAGCGATGGCAAGCTGCTCCACGCGCACTGCTGGCAAATGACCGACGTTTTTTCGCAGTGCACAAACATTATCCGGCTCCGGCTCGAATGCAATGACTCTGGCTCCGGCGGCTGCCGCACGCAGTGTGTACGCGCCAATATGCGCGCCAATGTCCAACACCGTGTCCCCTGCCTTGGGTAACGGGTAGGCGGCAACCGAAGCCGCAACGAATTTATCGGCGGTCCAGGGTCGTACGCACAGCTCGCCCCATGGAGTGGGCAGCAATGCTCCAGGGTGGCACAGCTCGTACCAGCAAATGGCGCATGCCTCGCGAATTGCTTGGGCAAGCGTAGCAATTGCCGCCGCGAATTGGCGCATGGAAAAGCTGATGATACGCAAAGTGTATCGCAGGCTGTACCCACTGTCTGCCGAAGACAAAATGTGCTATACTGGGGAGAAATATGGATCTAGAAAAACTCACACACCACAAAAACTACGGGCTGACGGTTGGCATTGCCATAGGTATATCCATGCTCGTGGTTATCGCGGCTGCCGTCGCCGGACGCAGCGCGCTAAACCTAAAAGGTGAGTTGGTGGCAGATCATGCAACCGTGCCAGTGGTGATTCAACTGGTGGAAAAAGCACACCCGGAAGAAATGATCGGCAATGTGGAAGAGCTGCCTTTGCGGCCGGGAATCGTAGGCTCCACGTTCGTGGTCACGACCAACGCACAAACGTATTACGTCCGTGTCAGTGCCACCAAGCCGTGGGAAATTATCGAGGAGAAATACATGCACGGTGACACGCTCTAACGACCGGCTGCTCGCACCAGTTGCGGAAAAACGACGGTAGCCGTAAAGATCCGCCTTGCTCTTGAAGGTTCTTGCATAAGGCGCCATAGCCATTCCAGTGCAATGCGCTGCAACCATCGTGGTGCGCGCTTGCGGTTGCCTGCGAGAAAGTCGAATGCTCCACCCACGCCCATGGCAATACGCACGCCTGGCATGCGGGGCAGATTGCGGCGAATCCATAACTCTTGGCTGGGCACTCCGTACGCCACGAATACCGCCCTGGCTCCGGATGCATTGATACGATCGACAATGTGCTGCTCCTCCGCTGTCGCAGGGGAGCCGGCATACGTTCCTGCAATGCGCAGGCGAGGATTGCGCTTCTGCAGGACTACAGCGGCGCGCTCGGCGGTATCGCCCCAGGCGCCTAAAAGAAATACTGGGCCTTCGCTCGTGGTGCACACATCGGTCATGACATCCACTCCCGTCACGCGTTGCGGCAGCGGCGTGCCTGCCCGCTTGGCAGCCCACAGTAATCCTACGCCGTCTGGAATGTTGAGATCGGTTGCTTTCAACGCGTCTGCAAGCGCTGCATTGCGCGTGGCTGCCACCAGCATTTCCGGATTGGGCGTAGCAACGTGGTGCTGTGCATCCATTTCAAGCCAACCGACCATGCGCTGCACGGCCTGCTCGCGCGTGAGTGCATCGACCGGAATGCCGAGAATGGAAATGCGGGGTGTCACGACCAGCAGTATCCGAGGAAACGCTGGCGCGCGCAATCGCTGCTCCCTACACTCTCCCGCGGTATGTCACGCTTCATCATTCTTGGCCGCACCGCCGTTATTGCCTGCGTTTTGCTGGCAGCCTGCGCGGTGCAAACCGGCCCCGCACCGCAAACGTCGGATACAGGCGCTGCATCTTCCCGATCGGAAGTGGAGTATTCGTCAGCGGCCTCGAGTGCGGAATCCAGCGCGGCAGCTTCCGAAGAAGTAGTCGCAGATCCGCCGGCCACGACTACAGACAGCCTGGAAGTACCCGCAACGCAGCAGGGGTTTCGCGCATTGACCGGTTCCGTGACGCCCGAGGGAACGGTTGTGTTCGGAGAACCAAACGAGAGCAAGCCGATGCTGGTGGAATACCTGGATTACGACTGCGACTACTGCCGACAGCATCTGCTGGAAGAGGAACATTGGATCAACGAGCAATACGTGGCATCGGGGAACATCACCCTTGAACGCAGGTTCCTAGCAGTGACCGAAGCCGGCAAGCGCATGGCTCGCGCCGCCCTGTGCGCCGGCGAGCAAGGCAGGTTTCATGACATGGATACATACCTGCTAGACACTATTCCGCAAAGCGACAAAGACATTCTCGTCGGAGCCAAGGAATTGAAATTGAATGCCAAGATGTTCTCCGCATGCATGCAGGCAGAAGACGGCCGCGTGGCAATGATGGGGGCACCCGATAGTCCATATCCAGACATCAAACGTGTACCGACGTTCGTGATCGGAGGGCAATCCTGGCAGGGACTGCTCAGTCGGGACGAGTTGCAACGCACCATAGAGGCTGCAATCCGGTAAGCACATGCCAGAATTGCCAGAAGTAGAAACCACCGTTCGGTCCATTGCCCCGTATCTCGTGGGCAAGGTGATTGTAGATGTAGCGGTACTGCGTCCGAATATGGTGGGCGATCCTGGAGCGTTGCGCAGCGCGCTGCAAGGCAAGCGAGTGATACAAGTGCGCAGGCGAGGCAAATACATACTGGCCGAGTTACAAGGAGGCGACACCATGATCATTCATTTGAAAATGAGCGGACGCCTTGCCATACGCAAAACGCATGAAACTCCTTTGCAGTACGAGCGCATTTTGTTGCAGATGCAAGACGAGACGGTGATTGTCTTCAACGATCCGCGCACGCTGGGGCGCATGGCTGTCATGCCGACAGCGCTCGCATGGAACCAGCCATCCATACAAGCGCTGGGGCCGGACGCACTGGATATTGATTTCGATACATTTCGCCAAAGACTGACAGCACGACCAAAGCGCCAGGTAAAAGAACTCCTCATGGACCAGGGGTTCGTAGCCGGTGTGGGCAACATTTACGCCCAGGAAGCCTGTTTCTATGCTTCGGTAGACCCGCGACGAACGGTAAAATCACTAACGAAACATGAGCAAAAAGCTGTCTACCAAGGCATGCGTACGGCACTGCTCACGGGATTACAAAACATGGGAACCAGCATCAGCGATTTCTCGGACTTGTTTGGGAAGCCAGGCCAGACCATAGACGATTTGTGGGTGTATGGACGCGGCGGAGAACGCTGCCGCAAATGCAAGACAACACTACGGTCCTGCGTGCAAAAACAGCGCACGACAGTGTGGTGCCCCAAGTGCCAACATTAGGCCTTGTTTGCAACTGCCTGCACAAATGCCGAGCTCTTTCCATGATACGTAGAGCTTGTGGAGCGCAAATCGAGAATTGCAAATTCGTCCAAAAGCGAACGTAGATATTCACGGCTAAAGAAATGGCGCGTGTGATCAGATCGGTAGATGTCCGGACCGAGGCATTCCCCTTTTCCATACAGCGGATCTTTGATGGATTTACACTTCACGAAAAAGAATCCTCCGGGTTGCAACACCCGATGTACTTCTGTGATAACAGCGCGAGTCGTTCTGTCGTCGAAGTAATGAATGGAAAGGTGTGCATACACCACATCAAATGTGGCATTGGAAAATGGCAATGGCCGAGCAATGTCGTGCAAGAGCGGGACAATATTCTTCAGAGTTCTCTGCTTTGCAGCATTCTGCAAGGCCTCGATGCCACTTGGTGAAAAATCAACAGCAGTCACACGAAACCCACGACGGGAGGCGTACATGCTATCTTTGCCCATGCCGCATCCAAGATCCAAGAGAGTCCGCCCCCGGCCAGGCCCCAGTCTACGCACAACACTCTGTATGAATGCATTGACTGGCTCGCGGCGGCCAGCCCATTTGTTGCGCCAAACCTGTGCGTTAGATTGGGCCATAGGTGTATTCTACAGTACGACAATGCAGCTGAAGGACGCCATCTACGACTTTCTTACCCACTGTGAAGTGGGTAAATACCAAAGCAGGAAAACGCTGGAAAACTACCGTCATTACCTACGCCGCTTCGAGCAGTTTGCAACGCCGACGCTGGATGTAAAAAAGATCAGCGCAGACATGATTCGCGATTACCGACTGCATTTGCACCGCATGGAGCAACCGGGCCAAGGCGTACCACTGAACATTAAAACCCAGCAATATCACCTGATAGCACTGCGCTCATTGCTAAAGCACCTGGCGAAGAACGACGTCGCAACGCTATCGGCGGAAAAGGTGGAGCTGCCAAAGGTTCCGGGGCGCCAGGTTGACGTACTCAGCCGCGAAGAATTGCAGGAGATATTTGCAGCCGTAGACCCCACCGGCAGAAACGGACTGCGAGACTTGGCACTGCTGCACATGCTGTATTCCACGGGACTGCGCGTGAGCGAGATTTCCAATTTAAACCGCGACGACGTGAACTTGGACAAGCGGGAATTTAGAGTGGTGGGCAAAGGGCGCAAGGCACGCATCGTGTTTCTGTCGGTGGAAGCGGTAGAACATGTGCAGCGCTACCTGGATTCGCGCACAGACAACTGGAAGCCCATGTTCGTGAGCAACTCCAACCGTTCCAAAGGCGACATTGCGGACGACGGCGCACGCAGGTTGCAGCCGCAAGCTATTGAACGCGTGGTACGGCTGCTGACCATCAAGGCCGGCATTTTAAAGAAAGTGACTCCACACACGCTGCGTCATACGTTTGCCACCGAGCTGCTACGCAATGGAGCCGATATTCGCTCTGTGCAGGAAATGCTCGGGCACTCCAGTATTACCACCACCCAAATTTACACACACTTAACGAATAAGCGGCTGAAGGAAATCCACCAGCAGTACCATAGATAGAGAATCAGAGAAAAGCCCTGATGCGCTTGAGCGGTGACGTGTGGCCGGATAGCAGCTCGATATGCATGCGTGGCACGCGAAGCTCTTTTGCCAAAAATGAAACCAGCTCCACGTTCGCCTTGCCGTCTTCCGGCGCGGCGGCGACATCGATTTTGTAGACTCCGTTATCCAACATGTCCTTGGCGACAGTTCTGGAAGCCCCCGGGCGCACCTTTACGTCGAACTCTACGGAGCCGGCTTCATGCAGCGAATTACGGAGCAGCGATAGCATGGCGGCAGCATAGCAGTTACTCCTCGTCGGTTTTGCCTCCCATGCTCTGGCCCGTACGCCTGTCTATGGGCCTAGGCTGATAACCGTGTTCCACAAATGTTCGCAGTTGGCTGCGCACTGGGCTGCCCGAAGCCGGAGGATCGGGAACATCGGAAAAGCGCACCTGTGTGGTAAGCAAAAATGGGTTGGCAATGTATTTGGGAATTGCCACGCGCAGTTTATCTACAAGCTTTTCGCGAATGGCTCTTCGGACGCGCTCGCGCAACTCTTCCACCTGGGCATTTTCGAGCCGATCGATGGCACCATTTACGCGTGCAAGACTTTCATCCCAGGTCTCCTTTCTGTCGCCAGTTTTCGGCTCCAGCATATCGATAACGAAGGGCAGCTGTTGAAACCACGAAATTTCTTCCAGCGTGCGCGAAAGAATGCGCGACACTGCGTCTTGTGGCTGCTGGAAATTTGCACGCAGGCCAATCACATGCTTTTGAAATTCGGCATTCGCTCTTGCACACAACGCCGGATCTTCCAGTTGTGCTGCGAGAATATCTCCGATGTTAAGTGGCTTTGGCTTCTTTGGAGGCATGTAAAAGATATTTTGCAATTTTATTTCAATTCAGTCAACACTCACCTTGCTTGCTGCCTGCGCCACTCGGCAATGTTGGCGTGATTCCCGGAAAGCAAGACATCTGGCACGCGCATGCCTCGGAACTCTTCTGGGCGAGTGTAATGCGGATATTCCTTCTTGCGCTTCAATGCCTTGGAAAAACTCTCTTCAGCGGCAGACTCGTGTTTTCCCAGAACGCCGGGAACATGTCGTGCAACGGCATCGATGAGCACCATGGCAGGAAGTTCGCCGCCTGTAAGGACGTAGTCGCCAATACTGAGCTCCTCATCTATCCAGCCATCTATGACGCGCTGGTCTATTCCCTCGTAATGACCGCATACCAACAGCAGCCAATCGCACTTCTTTGCAAAGCGCTCCACGGCTACTTGCTTCAATCGCTTGCCGCGAGGAGAAAGGTAGATACGCCACGGCGCCCCTTTGACAGGGACTCCCGGGACTCGCTGGATTCCTTGGGCTCCATCGTTTGTCACGGCTTCAATGGCCGCTACTAGGGGTGCGCAGGCCATAAGCATGCCCGCTCCCCCGCCATACGGTTTATCGTCGACTTGGCGGTGTTTGTTCGTGGCAAACTTGCGGATATCGTGCAAGCGAATATCGAGTTTTCCGGCTTCTATGCCGCGTTTGAGAATGCTCTCGGTCAACGGACCTTCGAACATTTCCGGAAAGAGGGTGAGCACATCAATGCGCATGGCGATGCCAGTATAGCGGGAGTACACTCAAGTCCCCATGAACAACGCGACTATCAACATTTACGTGCCAACCTACGAACCGAAGCCCGATCATTTGCGCAAGGCCTTGGAATGTATTAAATCCCAAACATTCTGCGACTGGACGGTCTTGATCCACGACGACGCTTCGCCAAAAACCAACGTGCGCGAAATTGTCGGGCCGTACTTGAGCGACCCGCGCATCGTCTTCAAGCAGTCCGGCCAGCGGCGCGGCATTGGCGGCAATTGGAACGCCTGCGCCAAGCACGGCAAAGCCCCGTACGTGCAATACCTGTTCCAAGACGATCTCTGGGAGCCGGAATACCTGCAAAAAAGCATGGAGGCGCTGCAAAGCGATGCGGGCTTGGCCTTTTGCGCCGCCAACCACTACTACCGCGACGATGACGGCAATGACATTGGCGGACGCTACGGAGAAATAAAACAGATGCGCGACCAGCTGTTTACGGGCCGCAGAGGAGGCAAGGAATTCTTGTTGCACTGGATTCGCCAGGGCCTTGCGCCAAACCTCATCGGCGAACCGAGTTTCGTGCTCATGCGCCGGACAAACATGGAACAAGCCGGGCCGTTCGCCGAGGATATGCCGCAGTTTTTGGATGTAGAGTATTGGATGCGCCTGCTGCTCACCGGCGATTGGTATGGTATCGGAGAGAATGTGGGCTCGTTCCGCGTACACCCAGATGGAGCGAGCGCCCGCAACGAGCGTACCGGCCAGGGCATGTTCGACAGGTTCCGGTGTTTTCAGCGGCTTATTGGCATGCTGCAAGGCCAGGAACGGGCAATTGCCATACGCGCACGCAACGACAGTCTGGAGCAGATGATCGATAAATTCCTCCTGCGCCTACTCAACCGCAAGCATGTTGCCGGAGGCGGAAAGAAAACCGCCGCGCTGACTGCAAAAGACTACCCCATCTTGCTCATGGGTCTGCTGCGCTACGTCATCCGCGCACCATGGCGGCTGCTGAAGCGCAAGGCATGAGTGTTGATCCTGCACAGTGGCGCCGCTAGGCTCTGATGCGACTCCTTCCCCGCAACTCATGAAACTTGGATCGCTCTTCCGCACATCGGTCGACATTGGTATCGATTACGACGTCCGTGGCCGCAAGGCCATTGAGAAGATGTTGAAAAAGCAGCAGAAGCGCTTCAGTGAAGCCAAAGGAAGGGAGAAAGAGCTCTTCGACGAGGAGCGCCTGTGGAACCCCTACAGCGATTGTCGGGTGCTGTACGGCAAGCCCGAGACGGAAATTCGCACGCTGATGGTAGGCATTGATATCGAGACGCCGGAAATCCTGTTGGCAGATCGTCTGCGCGAGAAAGGCACCAAGATCGATGGTCTGTTCATCCATCATCCGGAAGGACGTGCGCTGGCGGATTTGGAAAAAGTGATGCCGCTGCAGATAGATATCTTGGCCAGCGTTGGTGTTCCGGTAAACCATTCCGAAGCAATGCTTCGCCCGCGCATGGACCGCATTTGGCGCTCCATTCACTCCGACAACCTGTTCCGTGTCGAGCGGGCCGCCGAACTGATGGATATTCCGGCATTCTGCTGCCACACCATTACCGATAACTTGGTATGGGCATTCATGGAAAAGCACATTTGCAACGCTGAATACGACGACCTGGGCGAAATTCTCAACGCCATCATGGATATTCCGGAGTACGCCTACTACGCCAAGAAGGGCAACCCGCCCATTATCGCCAGCGGCGGACGCGGCAACAGGCCGGGGAAAATTTGCGCCACCGAATTCACCGGAGGCACCAACGGCCCCGAGGAGTTCTTCGAGGCAAAGAGCCGCGCAGGCGTTGGCACCGTGCTTTCCATGCATGCCGGAGAAAAAGCTGTGGAAGAAGCCAAGAAGCACCACATCAACATCATCCAGTGCAGCCACATGGCATCTGACGCCATTGGCATCAACCTGCTGCTGGATATGCTGAAGAAGAAGGACCCGAAGCTGAACTTCATCGAGGCATCGGGATTTGTGCGCGTGGAACGCAAGAAAGCGATGATCTAGAACCTGGGTTTGTACACCCACAATTCTACGTCCTCAGTCTCTCGCAGCAACGAACGCTCCTGCGCCAATACCGCACGGAATTTGTTGAGGAGGTCATCGCGTCGTGATTCAAAAAACGCATGCGTGCCGGTCGGCTTTACATGGCCTGCGGCACCATACAAATCCACCACGACGTCTGCGCTGCCTCGCAATTGCGGATGCTGCTGCACAGCCTCTTCCAGCGGTAAACGGACAAGGTTCACTTTGGACGGGTCGAGGAGGATATCGCAACGACTGCGCAGCTCGCGAATGTCATGCAGCAACTTCTGAACGCCGGATAAGTGAGCGTAACGCTCATCGATGCACCCAAATAAATCGCGCACAAGTTCATAGGGCACCGGATCGATGGCGGTGGGTTTTGGCATCGCCCCGTTCGATGCGGCTGCCTGTTTGGCAAGCGCGACCAGCGGCTCACCAAGGCCGGCACCCACTTCCAGGTACTGCTTGTGTGGCTTAAGCTGAAATCCGGGAAAATGACGCTGATAGTCTGCAATGCTGCGAGCGGACAGGATGGGATCGATGCGATCGACCCCGCCAAGCGACACGCGAGTGCGAAACACCGGATCTGTGCTGTGCGGCTCTAGGATAAGCACATACAGCTTGTCATCTTGTTCTGTCGCGAGTGTGCACGCCTCATCGTTCTCCCGATACCAAAGTTCGCACTCCCGCCCGTTGTACTGGGTGGTTTCTAGCATGCACGAATTTTACAAATTAATAAAATATTGTGCAATACTATTTTTGAGGACCCTACGAATGGTGCGCGGGTATTGCAACAAAATGTCCCCCATCTTGCTTGAGAAACGAGCGTTCCAGCGCAAGAACCTTTTCGCGCGCACGCTGACGCTGCTTTTCTACATTCGGCTTCACGAAACTGATCGTTACATAGGTTGCCGCGGCAAAACAATCTACAACCGTATCGGCTACTCCTTGCAAATCCGTGCGGGTACCATGCGCCATTTGTAATTCCATCGGCAGAAGTTCAACGCGATCCGGATCCAAAATAGTGCTGCAGCGATAGTGCAGCTGACTCAGCTCATGCTCAACGGCATGCATGTGCTCTTCTTGCGGAACCAGCTCTATTGCCGCTTCGAGCATGTGCGCCATGAGTGAAAAGTTTGCCGGATCGATGACAATGGGCTTTGGCCCCGGGATTGACTGCATGGCGGCCATATCCGCCCAGGTAACAATTGCCTCGCTAAGCCCAGATCCCACTTCTATGCACTGCTTTGTCGGATCAACGACGAACCCCGGCATGAGCGCCTGGTACTGAGCTCGAGTACGAGAGCTGATGATGTATCCCCACTCGGACATGCCGACGGAAAAGCGGCACTGAAAACCTGCATCCAAACAATACGGAGAACATGTGAGTGTGTACTCGTCGCCATTCAAAGACATGAGCATTGTTTCAGTCGGCTCGGCATCGTGATCGTGCTCCGGTTGCGGATGATGCACTTCGTAACGATAGCCGTCTTTTTCAAAGCAATAGGTTTGCGAATCGTGTTTCATAACCACTCACTGCAATGGCGTGAGGGGCGGATTGTAAGAAAATCGCAAAACAACGCAAGAAAATCGTCAGATATCCTTCTTCAGTGCCCTACTTCGCGCCTGCCTCCTTTACCACGGCGGTAAAGACGGCGGGATGATGAATGGCAAGCTCGCTTAGGGACTTGCGGTCCAAGGCGATCTTGCTCTTGCTCATGGCGTGGATGAGGCGCGAGTACGACGTACCGTTGAGCTTGGCAGCGGCACTGACGCGTACGCTCCACAGAGAGCGGAAATCGCGCTTCTTGCGGCGACGGTCGCGGTATGCGTTCTGTCCGGCTTTGATGACGGCTTCCTTACCCTTCTTCACGGTCGTGCGCTTCATGCCGCGGTATCCCTTGGTCAGGGCACGCAGGGCTTTTACACGACGATGACGGTGAATACCACGTTTGACGCGCATAAAACTGTTGGAAAGCTGCTAGGAGACTGAAGAGTTAGTTAGGGAGCAGGTACCCTAAGTTACGGGAATCGGAATCGGAGAGCATGCGAGTGCGGTTGAGGCGCTTCTGGCGCTTGTTCTTCTGCAAGAGCAGGTGATTGCGGCTGTTGCGCTTGAAGGCAACGCGACCGCTTCCGGTCTTGCGGAAACGCTTCTTGGCACCACTGTGAGACTTAAGCTTCGGCATGGGAAAGGGGTGTTATCGCAGTATGGACGCAGGAGTATAGACACAAAACCGCCGAATGCAAAGCCTAATTTGCAGACGGAGCGTCGGCTGAGGCAGGCGTGGGGCCGCCGCGCTTTGGACGCAAAATGACAATGAAGTGGTTTCCTTGGCGTTTAATAGGCTGATCCACCTCGGCTGCATCGGCCAAGCCCTCTACGAACTTCTTCAACTTGTTGATTCCGTACTCCTTGTTGGAAAGCTCGCGTCCGCGCAGCACGATGCTCACCTTCACCATGTGGCGTTCGCCTAAGAATTCGCGGGTGCGGTTAGCCTGGCGATCCAAGTCGCCCACGTCGGTTCGGAAGCCGAAGCGAATGGCTTTTACTTCTGTCTGCTTGCTGTGGGCTTTTTGGCGCTTCTCCTTCTTCTTCAGCTGGTACAAGTGACTACCGTAGTCTCCGATTTTCACAACCGGCGGATTGGCCTTGGCTGCGACTTCGATTAAATCCAGTTCCTGCTCGCGCGCCAGCGCCAGCGCCTCGGCGGTGGGCATTCGCTTTGCTTCGCCATCCTCTCCCACGAGCAAGACCTCCGGTACGCGAATTTGTTCGTTGGACCGCGGACGGTTGAAGAACTCGCGAGGACGGTTATAGCTGGAGTGTTGTCGCAGGAGTATCGGGGGGAAGATTGCGCCGCTAAGAATGGCGAAAAGCCCCGCATGGGTCAAGCGCAAGCGGCAGGATCGTCACGGACACGAAACGGCATACCACCCCTGCTCCCCCGCCGGCTGCATGCATGGGTCTTGCAAGACCGCCGACTGAACCTCCGATGGATAGAATGCATGAAATGCAGGCCCTGCGTATACGAATGCGGGCTTGCGGAACATGCCGAAGAACGCAACGCGATCGGCGTGCGTGCCATACATGAACTGCTCCCAATGCTTATACGAGGGCGACTGGAACATGCCGGGGGCTACGACATCGGCTCGCGGCAAAAGGCCCATGGCCCATGGCGCGATGCTGGTATCCAACACCAAGACGGTACTTCTTGGGGCAATGCGCTGCTCCATGACAGCTATGGCTTGCAGTTGTTCGGTGCTGAATTCCGGGCGGAGTTGCTGCAAACGCTGGACTGCAAGAATGCACTGCACGCACACAAACAGTATCGCAAGCCAGCGCCACATGCGCTTGCTACCGCACCACAACTCTTCGAGCGCGATTGCTGCAAAAGGCAACAGGAAGAAATCGAGCAGAAGTAGGAAGCGTAAGTAGAAGAAGAACTTGGCAAGTACGAAAGCTGCCGACCAGACAACTGCCCACTGCCAGGTATCGCCACAGCGGTTGCTGCGCACCGAAAGCGCAAGTCCGATGCAACTGAGAAGCAGAAGAGGAAAGGAGAGCCAGACATATTCAAGGGCCGGCAAAAATGATCCGCTGGGCGTTGCTTGCGGGTGTAATTCCAGCTGGCCAATGCCAAGAGCAACCAACAGCAACACTCCATACATCGCACATGTACCCGATGGCCGTGCGAACGCGGCGACGGAAACACGACGCATGGAAAGGAAAGCAGCCATGGCCAACGCCAAAATGCAAATGCCCATCAGCACCGCTGAACCATCGACAGATGCCACGACTTTGCCGGCACTCGGAAGCACGCTGTACACGAAATTCTGCCAGTACCACGCACCCCCCAAGGCAAGCGCAAGTATGCCAGTCCAGGCGCCGAAAAGAGCATCTTTGCGACTGCCGGCAACAAAACGTTGCACGCACCAGGAGACAACTGTGACACCCAAGATCAATCCCACCTGTAGATGCGTGGCAAGCACGAACATGCCTGGCAGCACCCACCAACGATTCCGTAATTCAAAAAGATGCAAGGCAAGTGCGCACCATGCCAGCGCGGCAAACACCTTTGCATACATCGCGATGAATCCTTCGTACTGTGCCACCGACAATACGGCCACACAGAGCAGCGCCACGGCAACCTTGGGGCTGCGGGATTTCCACATGACAGCCGCAAGAACGAAGGCAGGAACTGCCGCAAACAGATTCCAACCCCACCCCAGCAGTACGTCTACCGGCATGCCCATTTTGAGAAGCAGCGAACTGAACGCAAACAAACCGAGTGGGTGGCTTTGCGCCCAGGGAGGTACGGGCATGGGCATGAACGGCGGCCAGCCCATGGCATGCCATGTGAAGAGCGCACGGTAAATACCGGCATCGTACCCAAACGGCACTGCGGACACAGTCAGCGACCAACAGAACTTGATAAGAAGCAGTGCCGCCAACGCCACGGTGAGAACGATAATGCGCGGCGTAGGCTTGCCGCTGCCCTCATACTTCATGGTCGCGAGTATACAGCAGCAAACAACTGTCGGTATGCCATCACTTCGCGATGCGCATCGAACAGGGAGCGGTTCGCTCGGCAGCCTGCATGCAGCTCGCGCCAGCGCACATCGTCGTTCAGCAGGCATGCAACAGCCTGCACAAAGGCTTCACCGTCTTGTCGACAGAGCAGGCCTGTCACGCCGTGTTGCACGGTTGTTCGCAATCCTGCGACATCGAACCCCACCACTGGCGTTGCCGCAGCTATGGCTTCAGCCGCAGCCAAACCGAAACCTTCCATGCGAGAGGGTGCAAGCAGCACCCGGACGGACCCTACAAGACTCTGTAACGCCGTATCGTCCAGGCGCCCAAAGAACTCCATGCCATCGCGGGGCTTCTCGCTCCACCCCACAACCGAAAGCTGCGCCTGCGGACAGCGTATGCGAATGCCGCGCCAGGCTTGCTGCAATACGTCCCAGCCTTTGCGCGTCTGCGGACGCCCGACAAATACGCACGCAAAGCGGCGTCTGGCGTGCTCTTGCGCATCTGCATTTATCCACGGTTGCAGCGAAAAGCCGCAGGGTATGACTGACACCGCCTGGGGCGAAAGGCGATACTCGTTTATCAAGACCTGGCGCGTATCCGAAGAAATGCATACAACTCGGTTTGCCAGGGCGTACCCGCGTCGTTCCCATGGCACTAGCAACCGCTTCCACCGCTGGTTCGGCATACGCGATTGCTGCAAGTAGGTGTGATTGGCAGTACACACTACGGGCACGCCGTTCCAGACAGGATTCCAGGGTAATACGCCTCCGGGGCCGCAATGCACATTGAGCACATCGATATCGTTCTCTGCAATCCACCTGCGCACTGCGCGCCCCATGCAAAGCGAGGTGCCGATATTTCTGCCAAAGCGAAAAGTCGGCAGCGATCGCAGATCCAGGATTCGCACATCATCCCCCGCCGCACGTAAGCCGGTCGCAAGTGTTTCCACATGCCTGCCAATACCGCCGATAAACGGTGTGCTATCCGCGGTGAGAATCCCGATGATCGGCCGATGAGAAGACTGTGGTGACATACCGTAGCGCCACGGTAGCGATTGCGAAGTGCTTGCGGCAACTGCTCTGCACCGCCGCAGCGTCCCAGTGCTGCCCCAGTGCTTGGCAAATCGCACGCTCCGCATCCGCCGCATCGAGCGGGGCAAACAGTACGCCCGTCTCCCCTTCAATGACCGCATCGACAATGCCTTCAAGTCGCGCGGCAACCACCGGCACTCCTATTGCCGATGCTTCTATGCACGCCATCCCGAAACCCTCCATGTCCCCGGCCACAGGAATATTCGGCATGACCAACGCCGACGCAGAGCGCACGAGGGCATCCCTCTCCGACTCAGTGGCCACACCGGCCAATCGCACGCTGTCCTGCAGGCCTAGCCTGTCGATGGTTTCGCGAATGACGGTCACCTGAGGTCCAGCGCCCACAATGGCATAATGGACATCGGGGAAGGCGCGCAGCACACCTGGAAATACATACTCCAAAAACCATGCAGTGCCTTTGCGACGGATCTGCCGTCCTACCGACACCAATGTCGGTACCGACGGCTGGGGACGAGCAAGGCAATCTGCAGTCACCCCCCACGGTATGACCAGGATGCGCTCCGCAGATACGCCGATGCGCTTGGCTGCTTCGGCGGTAGCCCTGCTAACTGCAGCAACCGCATGGCAGCGGCGCAAGCCCGGAAGCAGCGCTTGATACAACCGATTCGGAAACACGATATCCAACCCGTGCACCGTGCAGGTCACACGCAGGCGCGGACGCAAGAACGTGAGGCATGCGATGACAGGTGCAAATGCCGCATCGCCAAAATGCACACACTTACCGCGAAACAGGAATGCGCGCATCGTGGCAATGACAAAAAATATCGGCAGTAACCACTTCGATCCGGACCAGCCGCACACGACAAGTTCCACATCCGGCGTTTCTTCCAAAGCTTTGATCAAAGCCTTGGCCGTGGCCTGCATTCCCCCGGGAGTCGTTTGTAACGACCGTGTCACGAACAACACGCGCATGCGAACAGACTACGCGCAACAACCCCGACGTGGTACCCGGGATTACGCCCCGCGGCCGAACACCGACAACTGGACAGTCCACGATTCGTCGGCATCATGATCCAAACCATCGATACGCATAAGCGGCATGGGCCACAAGCGCTGCTGCTTTAAGCGTGATGCCACCGACGAGAGCGCCCCGCGCACGTCGGACAGGCCGGATGTAAGCAGCAATGTACGAACCGATGTGGCTGCTTCCGGTTGCATGTCGCGCAACAGGCGCTGTTCCGCCGCAGTAGGATCTGCCGCATACGTGACCAGGTCGCCGAACAGGAACTCCTCCGCCGCAGGGAGCGACAACGGACTTTCGCTCTCTACGGTTTCCAGGAATTCACGGACTGCTTTTGGTGGCAAGGCATCGCGGACGGAGATGTCTCCTGCAAATTGCATGATGGTCAGCAGTCGCAGTACGTTTTCGGCAGAACCCTTCACTTTCAGCGTACCCGCAAGTTCGCCATGGCCATCGACTTCCGTTGCAGATGCTGCAAACGCCAGCGACACCACTGACACCGCCGAACCATTGGCTGACAATGCCGAGGCCGCCTCTTGCAATGCCGCGGCAGCACGTGAGCCCTCTGGCCTCTCGGGCAGGACATATGCTGCAGCCTGCTCCTCTCGCGAGGCATGTCTTTCGATGCCGAACAATTTCTCGGCCTCCACGTTCGCACTCAGCAGCGCAACACGGGAGCGCAGCTCGGGCAACGCGCTGCCAACCAGCACCGCAACGTCGCGCTTGGGACCGAAGGCGTCTAAATGACCCAGCAACAGCCATGCTCCAGCTAGCACTCCCGCAACGCCGGTTGCAAGCGCAACGACGCTAACTGCCATACCGATGCGGGAAACATTATTCGTCACGGGCTGGGAGAGAAAGTGAGAGCGAGAAAGGCGAGGTAACGATGCCATCGGATTGCGTCTGTTGGGTGTATTCGGGTTCGCTGACCGATGCGAACGATTTTGAAGAGCGCAATGCATCGACAAACGATGCCAGAAGGTGCACCGACCTTCCTGCGGGATCTGCAACCTGTCCTGCGATGGCCAAACGGCGCTCTCCGCGGCTGAACCACGCGCGGTTCACGCGCACCGGGTTGTCTCCCGACATGGCAAACCCGGCTCGAGCCTGCTCCACCGCATTGAGCGCACGCACAATAGCGACATCATCACTGCGCAGTGCGGCAACCTGATGCAACACCGGCGTGGGCATGTCTGCGTCCATTTTAGCGCGCTCTTGCAGCAAGGCATGCTCTCGCTCACGCAACGCAGCCTCTTCGTTCGACAAATCTTGCAGCTTAATAACCTTGTCCCCCACTCGTACCGGGAATCGGTCGGGGGAAGCAAGGTACTGCAACCCCAGCATCGCAACAAAAAATACCGTCCCGAAAACGAGTACGGGCACCGCCATGCGTGTGACGGCTGCCGACAACGCCGATTGCGACTGTTGTAAGGACATGCGGGTTTCCCAGTATTGTAGCAGAAAACACGAGTTTTTGCTATACTGTCAGCAGACCTTCGACGAACACCCAGTTCCCCCTTTCTCTGTGGACGAGCTCAAGCACAACATCGAGGAGCTGCTCTCAGCCATCCGCCTGGGAAAGGACTCTCTTTGAGGCGCGCGGTGTCCCGCAGCAAATAGGAGAACTGGAACAGGAAACATCGGCGCCGGATATCTGGAACGACCACCGCAGGGCGCAGAGCCTGTTTGGCAAACTGAAGGTACTCAAGAAGCAATGGGAGCCGGTGGAACTGCTTGGGCTGGAGGCCGAAGAACTGCGCGATATGGCGAAGATGTCGCACGCAAACGATGAACCGGTGTTAGAGAAGGAGTATCAACGCATTCTGCATGCCTGGGAAGCAGCGGAACGCAGCTTGTACCTGCACGGAAAATACGACTTGGGCAGCGCCTACGTAACCATTTCCAGCGGTGCCGGCGGTACCGATGCGCAAGACTGGGCCGCCATGCTGCTACGCATGTACTTGCGCTACAGCGAGCGACGCGAATGGAAAACCGAAATTATCGAGCAAACGCACGGCCAGGAGGCCGGCATGAAATCCGTTACCTTCCATGTCACCGGCGATGCGCCATACGGACACCTGCAATGCGAGCGGGGTACCCACCGTCTGGTGCGTATTTCTCCATTTGGAGCCAAAGGTATTCGCCAAACATCGTTTGCACTGGTAGAAGTGCTGCCAGATATGAGTGAATACCAAAATGAACTGGATATTAAACCGGAGGATTTGCGCATTGATACCTATCGTTCGGGTGGCGCCGGAGGTCAACACGTGAACAAGACCGACAGCGCCGTGCGCATGACGCACATTCCCACCGGCATTGTGGTTGCATGCCAGAACGAGCGATCTCAATTGCAAAACCGCGAGCGGGCGCTGCAAATGCTGAAATCCAAGTTGCTGCAAAAGCGGCACGACGAGGAAGAGGCCGAGCGCAAGCGGCTAAAGGGCTCGCATGTGAGCGCAGACTTCGGCAGTCAAATCCGCAGTTACGTGCTGCATCCGTACCAAATGGTAAAAGACCTGCGCACCAACGTGGAAACCAGTGACACCAGCGGCGTCTTGGATGGCGATTTAGACCCGTTCGTAGAAGCGGAGCTGAAGCGGCTCGCGCTGGAGGGCGAAAAGTAGCACGCGCAAAGATGGCGGAGAGGGAGGGATTCGAACCCTCGATTCCCGTAAGGGAATACACGATTTCGAGTCGTGCGCTTTCGACCACTCAGCCACCTCTCCGTGGCGGAGCCAGAGTGTAGCAGGGCAAGCGCCTGTACAAAAGTCGTGAGTGCGCCTCTGGAAAAGAAAACACCCCTGCGCCATAGAAGCGAAGGGGTGCTTTCGATAGTTGCGACACGAATGACTAGGCCGTTGCCTCTTCAGCAGTTTCGGCATCTGACTCCTCAGTCGAATACTGAGCCAGGCGTTCCTGCAACGCAGCTTCCTGCTCGGCAACAATTGCATCGTGCATGGAGCGGAACTGCTCAGTCAGGGACACGCGCTCCTGCTGTTCATCATGGTCGAGAGCCTCGAGAATGGATGCGTCGACGATAGTATCCATGGCCTTGCGAGCATCATCGGCACTCATAGGCTGCATTGCCTCATTCGCTAGCGTGCCGCGCACCCCTCCCTGCTTCTGTGCACGCTGTACACGAGCTTCGAACCTGTCCTGCTTGCCGTGCTGATGGCTGGAACGGCGGTCGCGATCTGCGGCAATGTATTCGGCAAGATCCGCCTGCTTGGGCAGACTGCGCTGGGTGCGAGTCTTTGCATCGCCGGCTTCCAGCTCGTCTTGCATTGCGTACTGCTCATCTAATGTTGCATCTGCGGCAACGCGCTTCTCAATCTGAGCGGCGTAGTCCTTCCAGCCTTTGTCCTCGTCGCGCTGCTGCTGTGCAGCCTCGCGGGTAGCCTGCTTGATCCAGTCGGCATAGTGCGCGGTTAAATCGTCAGGCGTAGAAGCAGGCACATACGCAGCATCAACGCCATCCAAGCGACGGCCAAGGCCACCCTCGGAGCGGCGGACCCTGCGCTTTGCGGCACCATCGACGCGAGCATCCTGGGTGCGTAGCTCCAGCAGGCGCTTCCTGCGCAGGATCAGGGCATCGGGCGTGTCGACGGTCTGAATAATTCTGCGCGTGGAAGGCAAGTTCCCCTTGCGACCGTTCAAGGACGCAACGAAGGCATCGTGTTCATCCAGTACAAGCGTTGCAACCGCGGCATTGGTAGCGCCATTCATCTCCTGGCTGCGCTCAGTGCCGTTGGCCTGCGTGGTAGCAGCGTCGATTTCGGCATCAATGGAATCGAAATCCGTGGTGTACCCGTTGTCAGAGGAGACAAGGCGTCCCATAACGCGCGGATCTACTGTAATTTCATGCGGAGGCAACGGCTTTTTCTTGCCGTTCAAACCGACAGCAGTGGCGTTATCGAGCGGATGCACAAGATCATGATCCGGACCTTCGAACTTCGTGATACCCATAAGAAAAGGAGGAAGTAACGTAAAAAGAAGTTGGCGGTAGTCTACTGATTGTCAAGTTCCGCTCAAGAAAAAACACGCCTGTTTTAACTCGTTGACATACGCAAGCCAAAAAAACACCCTAATTCTCCGGCAAGAAACGGCTACTTACCCTCGTAATCCCCGTCCAATTGCCTCAGCAGTTGACCTAAACGCGTGGGTAAATCGATGAGAATGGCCTCTACTTGGGCAAAGGCACTGCGGACATCGATTGCTGAGGGCGAATGCTCCAGCGCTAAGACTTGAGACCACCCGAGATGAATGCGAGAATTCATCTGTCGAGCACGATCGATTCGGCGTTCCGTATCTATCATCCCAAGCACCGCCGCGCACTCTTCGGCTGGAAATTGGCCAATCCACGATGACAGCATGCGGCCAAGGTGACTTTGCTGCGCGCGTGTTCGCCGATGCTCGCCATACAGTTGCCGTACCAATTTTGCTTCGCGTGCCAGACGGTCGAGAATGCGGTTGTATGTATCGTATTCCTGCTCGGAAACACGCAGCAATGCCTTTGCCTGCTCAGTATGGTCGGTAAAGCCCTGTCTCTCCGGCGTTCGTAAGTCGGTCACCGGCCCTTGTACGTGGTGCAACGCTAGGTATTCCTCTATATGCCGGTAGGCAAACGGGAGCAACGTCCACAGCAGGCGGGCAGAATGTGCATCTCTGGCACCCTGGTCGGTATTCCATACGCTGCCCGCTGGCACCAGCGCACTCACAAGGGCGCAGCGCGCACTCCTTAACACATTTTGGTAATGTATTCGGGCGGCATCCAGCGATACATCGGGCCCGTCCAGTGACACGGCTTCAAAATCTTGGGCGGCGAGTCGGCGCTGCACATCGCCGTCCAGGTGAATGCCAACCTTCAGCGCCTCGTTCCCATCCATGGGAAGTCGGGATGGATAGAATTCGCTGTTTGCCATGCGCTGTCCCTGGTGAAACCGCAGAACGTAGTTGTAGCGCATGACCAGTTGATGCAACTCCTCCACCACATGTCGCTCCCCGGTGAGGTGAGTCTTCAGCCAGTCTTGAACGCTGGGCTGCACCTGGTCTACCAAGTGATTCAGTACCGCGTTGCGGTATGCAGTGGGATTGCGCAGATCGAACGGCACTTCGGGCAGCACTTCGGATTGCAGCACAACCTCGGTGGCTGCGCCGCGAATGACGTTTGCCGGCTCCAGTAGCTTCGGCGTATTCATGGAAGGGCACAGTGAACGCCGTCGTAGGCAAAAACGCAAGCGATTGAACCCCAGGATGCTTCTGCATCGCGCCGAATGGCGCAAAATGTTACGTACCCTCCTGCCAGCTGGCCAAGTACTTCACCTGTTCCGGCGTCAGCGTATCGATGGCAACGCCCATGGCTTCCAGCTGGAGACCAGAGATGAAGTCATCGATTTCGGGCGGCAAGGTAATGACATCGTTCTTCATCTTGCCCTTGTTCTTCACCAGGTACTCGCATGCCAAGGCTTGACCGCAGAACGACAGACTCATGACTTCGCTTGGGTGGCCCTCGGCGGATGCCAGGTTGACCAACCTGCCTTCGCCGGCAACGTACACCACGGTGCCGTTCTTCAGCGTGTACTCGTCTAAGTAATGGCGCACTCGGCGCTTGCGGCTGGCTTTTTTATCCAGGGTAGCCATGTCGATTTCGTTGTCGAAGTGACCGGAGTTGGCCATGACGGCGCCGTCCTTCATCTTCTCCATGTGCTCCATGCGAATGACATGGTAGTTACCAGTGACGGTGACGAACAAATCTCCAATGGAGGCTGCATCGGCCATCTTCATGACGCGATGGCCATCCATGGCGGCCTGCAGTGCCGTGAACTTGTCGACCTCGGTCACGATGACTTGCGCACCTAATCCTTTGGCACGCATAGCCACGCCCTTGCCGCAGCTGCCGTAGCCAAGAACAACGACCGTCTTCCCGCACACCAGCATGTTGGTGGAGCGCAGAATGCCGTCGAACGTAGACTGGCCGGTGCCGTAGTAGTTGTCCATGAGGTGCTTGGTCTTGTTGTCGTTCACCGCAACCATGGGCATGGCAAGCACGCCGTCGCGCACCATGGACTTTAAGCGGATGATGCCGGTTGTTGTCTCTTCGCAGCCGCCGATCATGGTGGGAATCAGGTGCTTGTGCTTGGTGTGGATCTCGGTCACCAGGTCGCATCCGTCATCGATGGTGATGTTGGGCTTAGTCTCGATCACCGCGGTCAGGAACTTGTAGTAATCCTCCTTGCTTTCTCCCTTGTACGCCCAAACCATCACGTCCTTTTCCTCTGCCAGGGCAGCGGCAATGTCATCTTGAGTCGAAAGCGGGTTGCAGCCGGTAATGGCTACTTTTGCTCCGCCTGCGGTGAGCGTTTTCACCAGCATCGCCGTCTCCTTGGTAACGTGCAAAGCCATGCCAATGGTCATGCCTTGAAACGGCTTTTCTTTGGCAAAGCGGTCACGCACCTTCATGAGAGCGCCCATGCGCTTCTCGGCGATTTCCATATTGAGCTTGCCTTGGGCGGCGAGCGACGGATCTTTGACGTAGGACATGTGGAAAGAGGAGAACGGAAAACGGATCGGAGACTACCAGCAAAGCGGATACGAAGGAACCTCTTTCTTGACACGACAGAACCGAACTTGAATAGTGCGCCGTAATGCAATCCACCATTTTCCCTGCACAACTATGAGAAAAAAGCAGCAAGAAAACGCACCCACTTTTTCACTGGCAACCGAAAGCCCGCAACCTTGGGAGCACTGCGACAATGTACTGCCTGCCCAGCGCTTATTTGCCGCACAACGAGTCGCCGGCATCCTGACGACCAAGTTGGAACGCACGCGTAATACAGAGTACGACCTTGCGCTGCGCAATGCGGGCGTGACGGATGTAGAGCTAACGGGTATCGAGGCAACGGATGAAACCGTGGCACACATGACACGCGTCATTCACGATTTAAAGACTGCAGTGGGCAGCCTGTCGGCTTAGAACTTGGGCAGCTCTTCACCGTACGCGGCCAGTGCTTTGGCGCGCACGATGTCTATGTCCAACGATTCGAGCAGCGCTCCTTCTTGTGCCACAACCAACGAGCCGAGTACCGCGCCTAGGCGGCCGGCATCGGTCAACGACCACTTGGCGGCAAGTCCGGTCAACAATCCTGCGCGGAATGCGTCACCGGCGCCAACCGGGTTCACCAACTTGTCCGGCGGACAGGCTTTTATGGCAAGGCTCTCCTCGCGCGTACGCAACGTCACGCCGTTTTCCCCCTGCGTTACCACAAGCAGGCCGCAAGCATCGATGACGGCATCCGCCGACCACTCCAAGCGCGCGGTCGCCAAAGCCCATTCGTAGGCGTTTACGATAAGGCCTGAGCTGGATGCCACTGCGGCGCGGAATTCGTCGCGCCCGAATTGCAGCGACTGCTGGCCGGGGTCGAAGAGATACGGCAATTTGAGAGCTTGTGCCTGGCGTGCGGCGGCTAGCATGGTGGCTGCATCTCGCGGAGATACGATGACATAGGCGACATCGTCCCGCTCTTCGGAAAGATCCGGCAACGTGCTTTTAGCATCGGCACCCGGATGGAAGAACGTAATTTGGTGCGATGCGTTATCGGTGGCAATCACTGCCGTGGCCGTAAGGCAATTTCCCACTTCCTGCACGTACGTGGTGTCTATGCCGCGCTCGCGAAGTAACGCCAGGTACGGTCCGCCGTCGGTGCCAACGGCACCCACGACCAGCGGCGCATGGCCGAGCAAGCGTAGGTTCCATGCGATGTTCGCCGCAGTGCCGCCATGATGGCGCACGTAATGCTGGGCAACATACCCCACCGACAAGGCCTGGAGATTTTTCGGGTCAATGCCATCGACGAACGAACCGTCGTACCCCAGGAGCTGGTCATACGCGATGGAACCGTGGACAAGAAAACGCATGCGGGTCTGTTGTGAGATGAAAGTGCGCGCACGCTACCAGTTGTGCGGTACCGGCTACAAGCTGACAGTGGCGGCAAATGCAGCTACAATCCCCCGCACATGCGCATTGCAATAGTAGGTACCGGGTACGTCGGCTTGGTGTCCGCTGCGTGTTTTGCCGAGCTGGGGCATGAAGTCATCGGCATCGACATCGATGCGGCAAAAGTTCGCAAACTCAAAAGCGGCAAAAGCCCCATTTACGAACCAGGTCTGGAGGAGTTGATCGTCAAGAATTTGAAGACCAAGCGCTTGTCGTTCACGACCGATCTTACGGAAGCGTTGCCGCTGGCAGACATTGTATTCTCGGCAGTAGCAACACCACCCGACAAAGACCACCGCGCCGATTTGAAGGCGGTGTTCATCGTAGCGGAGACGGTGGCCAAGCACGTAACGCGCGATGTCATCTTCGTGAATAAATCGACGGTACCCGTGGGCACCGGAAAGATCTGCGAAGAGAAAATCGCCGCGATTCTGAAAAAGAGGAAGATCGACGTGCACGTGCCGGTGATCAGCAATCCCGAATTCCTGCGCGAAGGTATGGCAGTCCCAGATACCCTGATGCCTGACCGCATCGTGGTAGGAATCAACCGCGAGGCAGCGGATCACGACCCGCAGTACGACCGCGCGGTAAAGTTGGTAGAGGAGCTGTATCGCCCCATTACGCGTGTAGGCAAGCCGCTCGTTTTCATGAGCCGCGAGAGCGCGGAAATTGTGAAGTACGCCAGCAACGCATTTCTTGCTACCAAGATCAGTTTTATCAATATGCTTGCCGAACTTGCGGAGAAGGCAGGTGCAGATGTGCGTTCGGTGGCACAGGGCATGGGTCTGGATGGCCGCATCGGCCCGCGCTTCCTGCATGCGGGAATCGGGTATGGCGGCAGCTGCTTCCCCAAAGACATCAAAGCGCTTCTGGTAACGGCAAAAGACTACGATGTGGATATGTCGATTGTGTCGGCGACCGACAAGATCAACCAGCGGGCTCGGGAGAGATACATCGAAAAAATCATCAAGCACGTACCCAAGAAATCCGTCATTGCAGTGTGGGGAGTAAGTTTTAAGCCCAAGACCGACGACATGCGCGATGCACCGAGCTTGGATATTATTCCGGCACTCCTGCAGGCCGGCTATCGCGTACAGGCGTACGACCCGGTGGCAATGGAAAATGCGAAGAAGCTACTGCCAACTGAGGTGGAATTCTGCAAGGACGCCAAGGCCGCGCTGCGCGGTGCCGCTGCGCTTGCCGTGCTGACGGAGTGGGACGAATTCCGTGGCGTGGATTTGGCAACCATCGTCAATACCATGGATGGCAGCATGCTCTTCGATGGTCGCAACGTATACGAGCCGCGCGAAGTGCGCACGGCGGGATTGAAGTACTTTGGAATGGGTGTGGCGTAAGAGCGTGGCATCGCTATACTTCTGACGATGAAAATCTTCCTGACTGGTGCCGCCGGCTTCATCGGCTTCCACACGGCCAACGCGCTTTTGGACCGCGGCGACGAAGTGGTGGGCTACGACAACTTAAACGCCTATTACGACCCTGCGCTGAAAAACAGCCGCTTGGAAATGCTGAAAAAGCGCAAAGGCTTTACCTTCGTCAAGGGAGACATTCTCGACAGGGCATTGCTGGCAAAATCCATGAAAGGCTGCGACCGCGTGCTGCACCTGGCTGCACTGGCCGGGGTGCGTTACGCCTTCGACCATCCCACGGAGTACATCGACATCAACATCAAGGGGTTCTTCCATATCATCGACGAGGTACGCTTGCAGAACATCGCCGGACTCGTGTACGCAAGCTCCAGCTCGGTGTACGGCGGCAACGACCGCTTCCCCGCCAGCGAAGAGCATCCGACCGAGAACCAGGTGTCGCTCTATGGCCAGAACAAGAAGGATAACGAACTCATGGCGAGAACATACAATCATCTCTACAAAACCAAATCGACGGGGCTGCGTTTCTTTACCGTGTACGGGCCTTGGGGCCGTCCGGACATGGCGTTGTTCCTGTTCACGGAAGCCACGCTGAAGGGAAAGCCCCTCAACGTGTTCGGGGAAGGAAAGATGCAACGTGATTTTACCTACATCGACGATATTGTGGCTGGCATCATCGCATCTATCGACAAGAATTATGACTGCGAGATTTTCAATTTGGGCTGCGGCCGAAAAGAAGAACTGATGGACTACATCGGGATGGTGGAGAAGTCACTCGGCATGGAAGCAAAGAAGAACTTCATGCCCATGCAACCCGGCGACGTACGCGCCAGCTTGGCCGATGTAAGCAAGGCGAAGAAGATGTTGAACTACGAACCCAAGACCACAATTAAAGATGGCGTACCAAAATTCGTGGCGTGGTACCGCGAGTACTACAAGGCATAATGCAGTCTTTCGTTCGTGCTAAATGTGCAACGCTTCGTTGCGCCGAACATACGTTGGAACCGGTGCATTGGACAGTGGCTCCTTGAATTCCAACAATGTAGAAGGGCAAGTCGACCAGCAAACGACGATATCCGCTTCTTGCACGGTCATATCTTTGGAGTATTTGCGAAGCTCGGTTATTTGCTCCGGAGCGTAGTACTGCCACTCGTGCCCGAAATCTCCGACGATAAGCATGGCAAGATCCTGCGACTGCGTATGACGGATGTAGGGAGCCAAAATGGCGAATGTATCGCGAGCGATATTTGTTTGCTGCGCTGTGGAAGCATACGTCGCAACAGCCACCAAGCCTCCGATTGCCGCAGTGGTTCCCAGTGCAATGGCCACGCGATCTACTGCCCGCAGCCGGACATGAAAGGCATCGAATGTGCACGCAAGTCCCGCAACGAACACCGGCACCAGGAAGATGGCGTAGTAATCGTGATACGAACGGAATATGTACGCCAGCAGCAGGAGGAGTGTGATGGCAAGCTCCGGCCTGGATCGGCGGAATGCGGAAAGTGAACCTAAAACGCTCAAGACGCCGCTGCCGGCAAGCAACCATACGTACAATGTTTGGCGTGCCGCAGTCACGACATCGGCGCGCTCCGCACCGACCTGCAACAACAACGATGCCGCCAAAGGATTGGACGCCGTATACAACGCAAGTGCGACCAACGGGCCGCATGTGTAGAGCAAGGTGCGGCCAAGCGGCTGACGCGAGCGTAAGCACACTGCAACAACGACCGGGAAGAACAGCACGCCCTGGTACGCAATGAACAGCGAGATGAGCCACGCGATCGCGGCGGCAAAACAGATGGCAGCAGAACGTGGGCGAGCGGCGGCCCACAGCAACAGCAGGCCGAAGAGCGCGGTGAGCGGCGCCATCATTACAGTACCGGCTTGCAGCACCACTGCACCGGAAAGCAGCCAGGAAGCACCGAGCAGGAGTTTTGCACCCAAGCCGGCGCGATGCGGCAAGCGCACCACTATCCACACCGCATGCACGACTAGACTGGCAAAAACTATGCGCCAGAACAGATCGTGAAAGGGCATGCCATGCGTAAGCGAGAGCAGCCAGCGGGCAAGCGGTGGATGCGGATAGGGAATGTTCAACAGGTACTTCGCCTCGTCGGTCCGTACGCCGCCGACCCATGACACTGCCGCAAGCGCCATGGCATACGCTTGCAGGCCGGCGATTGTTACAAGTTTCCGCATGTCGGAGGAGGAGAGCCTGAGCGCGACACAAAGCAACCCTGAATGGGCTCGCGTTGTGGATGCGACGAATGAATAACAAACAAGGTGCTTGGCGTTACCGAAGCAATACGCATATCGGAAAGCAGCCACCCACGGGCGTTGGCCAACGAGCGTAACTGCGCCGCGGCATCGGAACGGAAAGAGGCATTGGTGTACAGCGGCAAGAGCGGCAGGGCTTTCAGCGCCAAGGCGGCGCACAGTACAGCCAACAGAACACCAAACGTAAGCGCCCAGAGAGAGATCCATCGTCCCAACGTAATGTCGTAGAGATAGGACAAGTATTCCCATTGCACCTTCCAATCCAACTTGCTCTCCCCCGCTATGCGTTTGCCGAATCGCATGGGCAGCTCGTGCGCGGGCGTGCCGGGCTTGGCGTGCACCAGCAAGTCGAGCAGGATTTTGAACCCCTTGGGCTTCAAGCGAGGGTGCGCATCGAGAAATGTCGCGCGATCAATGGCAAAAAATCCGCTCATGGGGTCTTGCACCGCCGCTGCATCGGGGCGTCGCAGCACCCACATGGCCAACTTGGTCGCAAATTTACTCATGCGGTGGCGACCTCCGTCCCATTCGCCAATATCCCCGCCCTTCACGTAACGCGAACCTAGCGCAATGCCTCCTGCCTCTCGAACACGCTCATACAACCTGCGAAGCAAGCCAGAATCGTGCTGTCCGTCCGCATCCATGGCGGCAAGCACCGTTCCCCTGCCTGCAAGGAAACCATCTACCACGGCAGAGCTTAAGCCACGCTTGTCCATGCGGCGTACCACCCGCAGTTGCGGGTATCGCGCGCGCAGCTCCTCGGCTACACGCCATGTGCCGTCGGGAGAATTATCATCCACGACGATAATCTCGTGCGGGGTACCCTCCAATGCCTGCACAATCCCGCCGATGATGGCGGGCAGATTCGCCGCTTCGTTGTAGGTGGGCAACACCAGCGTAAGCATCGTGGGGAAAGTGTATCGCATGGAAGGCATTGGAGACAGTTGCCTTTCCGGCGCTCTGCACGCACACTGGGCGGGATGTCGAAAGTACTCGTCACCGGCTCTTCGGGAACCATTGGCACCCGCTTGTGCGAGCGTCTGCTTGCAGACGGCAAAAGCGTCGTGGGCATGGACTGGAAGCCAAACAAGTGGAACGCGTCGATCAACGATATTACGGTGTCCGTGGACATGCGCGACGAGCAAGCCGTGCTGAAGGCGGCTGCGGACAAGCGCATGCAGGGGGTGGAAACATTGGTACACCTTGCCGCCAACGCGCGCGTCTACGAATTGGTGGAAGAACCCGGAATGGCGCGCGACAACTTCTTAAGCCTCTTCAACGCACTGGAGCTTGCCCGCACATCCGGCATTAAGCGTTTCATATTCGCATCGTCACGAGAAGGCTACGGCAACATAACCGCAGACGCCTACCGCGAAGACATGGTGCGCGTAGAAAACTGCGAAAGCCCCTACACAGCCAGCAAGGTGGGCGGCGAAGCGCTGGTACATGCGTACGGCCGCTGTTACGGCATCGATATCGTTATCGTGCGTTTCTCCAACGTGTACGGCATGTACGACGACTCCGAGCGCGTGGTGCCCTTGTTCATCCGTCTGGCACGCGCCAACAAGCCGCTGACGATCTTCGGAAAAGAAAAGTGTCTGGATTTCACCTACATCGACGATGCGGTTGCAGGCGTGTGTGCGATTTTGGACAAGTTTGCAGCGGTAAAAGGCGACACGTTCAACCTGGCCTACGGCGAAGGCACAACCATCGTGCAGCTGGCAGAAGACATTAAGCGGCTCATTGGCAGCACGTCGGAACTGGTGCTGGGACAGTCGCGCACCGGCGAAGTAAAGCGCTACATCGCAGACATCTCCAAGGCCAGAAAGCTTCTTGGATACAGCCCCAAGACCCCGTTCTCCGAGGGAGTAAAGAAATCTGTTGAGTGGTACGCGAAGAACACCTGATATTGACAAAATAATAAAAATAGTTTATAAAATGCGACATATGCCAGAATTCGGTCACCACATCTCTTGGTTGCGCCCGTTTGAGGACAAGCTTCAGGCAGGCGGCCTGAACGACGCAGAGCGCGCCGACGCCATCTCCACGTGCGAACACGTGCTGAGGCAGAACCCTGCCAGCGAGATGGCGGCATCGATCCTCGGAAAACTACGCGGTGTCATGACGACTGTGTCCGCCCCTGTTGCAAGAACGGAAGCGTACGAGCCGCTCATCGACCGTATTGAACGTCCCGATGTACTGCGCCGGCTCTACGACGCGGGCATCAATGGTATCGCAACGAGCATGCCCGCTCCCGCCGCCAACGAACATCCGGCACTCATATCCATTCGTAAGCTGCTGCATTTCCGACGCAACGGGGCAGGCTGGGCCGAGCTGCAAGGCAACGGCATCATCGCGCTAGAGCCGGGGCAAAGGGATAACGCCTGGATGATCGTGCTCGAAGACACGCATCCGATAAACCGTGCACAGGCCGAATTAATGGCAGTTGACACCCGTTCTTCGATAAACCACCTGAAAATAAAACCGAGCGCCATCTCGCAGGAGTGGGCAGGGATCGCCCAATTGCACGAGTTACGCCACTTGCATGACTTTGCCACGGGCATTGAACCCAAGCGGCCGAATCGTCAGCAATATCTTGCTGGGGAGGTGCGCGCGTTTTCGGATGAAATCACGGCCGCGACTCTCGTCAGCGGTGGCCGTCTGCCGGGCGCACTGGATACCATCATTGCAAAGCATGGCCTTGCGACAGTGGAGCGTGCGGCGGCACTCGGGAACGACCTGCCGAAGCTGATGGAAATAGCGCGGGAACTTGACCCGTGCATCACGCCTCAGCTGCCGCTCAGCAAGCATGAATCCGGCGTCCGTCTGGCGTTCTACGTATTCGCCCTCGCCTTCCGCATCGGAGATAATGCAGGCGGCGACCAATACGCAAAACGCATGACTACTGTCGAGAGGATCTACAATGCGCGCGGCGTGTTGCCGAAAGCCTAGGCCTTCTTCTCTTCGTGGTATTCCATCTCGAGGTTCACATCCCACAAATTCGCTTTGTCCGTACGTCCAGCGATGATGTTATCCACGGCCAGCATGGCGGTAAGCATGCTGTGATCTTGGTTGTTGTAGCGGTGCATGCCATTGCGGCCAACCAGGAACATGTTCGGTACGCAATCCACATACTCACGCACGACAGGCAGTTGGGTGTAACTGCCAAAATACGCAGGGTATGCCTTGGGCATACGCAGCACACAGCCATCCAGTACATCGTCACGCTGGATCATGCCAATCTGCTCCATTTCCCGAATACCAAGCTCAATGAGGTCTTTGTCAGGCTGCACCCATAGATCGCCGCCTTCGCTTACGAAGTACTCCAAGCCGATCCACGTGGTGTTCTTGGCATCGGCAACCATGTACGGACTCCAGTTGTTGAACACCTGCACGCGACCTACGCGTACGCCTCCTTCTTGAATGTAAATCCAGTTATCCGGCACTGCCGCTGCCGGCTTGCTACCTCGCTCCTGAACGTGCAATTTCTTGAGCAGCAGACCCACGGTGAGAAAATCCCGATACTGCAACCCTTCCGCCACTTCCACCACGCGGTCCGGAGCGCGCGGCGTCATCATGCCCACCAGGTGCTTTACCGGCATGGTGGAAAAGAAGAAATCGCATGCGACCTGCTCGGTCTTGCCGGTACGGACATCCTCCAGCGTAACCGACGTGACCTTGCCATTCGTCATGTGGACACCGCACACGCGCGTCTGCATGCGCACCTCGCCGCCGCATTGCTGTACTTGCTTGGCAACCGTCTCCCACATTTGTCCGGGGCCGAACTTGGGGTAGAAGAACCGCGTAATAAGACTGGTTTCACGCTGAGCTTGCGACTTCTTGAAGTCGCTGCTGAGCAGATCTTTTATGGCGTGTTCCAGCGCACGCTTCAGCGACAGCCCCTTCACTCGCTGCGCACCCCAGTCCGAACGAATCTGGCTGCAGGGAACGCCCCAGACTTTTTCGGTATAGGCTTCGAAGAACGTCTTGTACAAGCGACGTCCGAAACGGTTGATGTAAAAGGCGTCGAGATGGGTTTCGTCCTTGATCGGAAATGCCTGTGCTTTGAGAAAGCTCAATCCAATCAGGAACGTATTCCACAATCCCAATCGCTTGGCCACCGTGAGCGTAATACCGATGGGATACGGGAAGAAATGCTTACGGTAGAAAATGCGAGACACGCGCGGTCGCTGCAACATGACATCGTCTTCCTTTTCAGGGTCTGGCGCGCTGCGCTGCACGCGGACGCTTCGGCCCTCCCCCGTCGGCACGCCTTCTTTGCAGCATTCCGGACAGAGGTACTCCACTATTGCCTCTGCGGCGTAGTCGATGTCGTGCTGCTTCTCCAAAGTATCGGCAGCCGGCTTTCCCTGTCGCGGCAGTACGGCAAACCACCATCGCATCACGCGGTCGCTCTTGCTAAAGAAGCGGTGACCGCCAATGTCGATACGGTTCCCTTTGTAGTTATACGTTTGGGCAATACCGCCTATCGCATCGGTGGATTCGCACACCACCGGATGGATATCGGTACGCTTGAGCAATTCATAAGCCGCGGTCAGTCCCGCAGGTCCGGCGCCGGCTATGATTGCAGTTGTTTTCATGCGGGGTTACGCAGGCATCATGGCCGCCTTGCGCGGCTTGAAGATGAATGCATGCGAAAAACAGTAGTTCCATATGGCAACTACGCCGATGGCAAATGCCTTGGCGGCATACGGCAACACTCGCGCGCCGTATTGGTAAGCCTCGGGCGCTGTTGCGCGTTGTGCACGTAACATATACAGCCCCGCGGAGTAGAGGCCGGACGCCAGCAGGTAGTTTAAGACGAATGCCGCGCCGTACACCATGGCGAAACGCAGAGTCTGGCCCAGGTGGTCGCTTTCGGTATTACCGAACGTTACGTACTTATTGAAGAAGAACACGAACACCACCGTAATGAGTCCGGAAGGAATGTAGGCCACGCGAGGATCCATGTGCAGCCTTTCCACCAGAACGAAGATGATGCCGAATTCAATTGCGGCACCTGTCAGTCCGCACACAATGAACTTGGATGCCTGGCTGGCATGCTTGCGTACCCGCGGGCTTCGGATGAGGCGTTTCATAGCGTGCCACAGGCTAACACCGCGCAGGCGGTTTTCCCAGGCCTCCTCAAGTTACTCTTTTGCCGCGGCTGCATCGCGCTTGCGCTTCCAGCCCTCGTACGTGAGCTTGAGGCCCTTTTTTAAGGGGGTCCACTTCATGCGTTGCAATGTCTCGTGTACCGGGAGCGTAGGAATGCTGCGCCCGCCCTGTGGCTTGCGGACATCGAATGCAATCTTCATCCCCGGCTTCACAATGTCGCAGATATGCTTGGCAAGCGTGCCAACGGTGGTGATATCCGGCGGAATAACGTACTGCACTCCGAGAGCATCGGCTTTCGCAAGGCGGAACACCGCTTCGACTAAATCATCTACGTACAGGAACGCGCGCTCCTGCTTGCCGTCTCCCCAAACATCCAGAACGTCGTGGGTCTCGGCTTTGACCATGAGCGAAGGAATAACGTTGCCCTCCACTGTGAAAGTATCGCGAGGCCCGTACACCCCCACCGGACGCACGATGAGTAGGGGGAATTTGAACTGGCGTGCCGCGGTCAGCCACAGTGTTTCACACAGCGCTTTACCCAGCACGTATCCATCGATGTTCTCGGATTGGGCCAACTTGATGACATCGATGCTCGGCGGCACGTTGGCGCTGCTGAAGAGCGTGACGGAAACCGACTTGAATCCGCGCATAGCCCGAATCATGGCCGCACTCATTTCGATATTGCCTTCCAGAATGTCACTGCAATGGTCACGATGGAATTCCACATTCCGCCGATGCGCAGCCAGGTGAAACAGATGATCGACGCCGGTAAGCAATTGCTCGCAGTAATCGCTGCTGCGCAAATCGCCCTCCATCCATTCGATTTTCGAGCGCAATTTTGAAAGCGCGCGGTAGTTTGCAGCGCGAATCGGCACGCGTACCTCCGCACCTTCTTCCAGCAGGCGTTCCACCAGCACGCTGCCTATAAACCCGGTACCGCCGGTAACAAGAACACGTTTGTTCTTCCAGGAACGCATACGGCGAGTGTAGAGCAAAATTCGCCGAAGCAACATTGCGCGCTTGGGTGTGCTACAGTCATGCGAGCATATGGCGCCTTCCCTAGACCGCCGGCAGTTCTTCGACCGTTTGGCATCGAAGCGAGCGAGCGATGCCAAGCGTCACGCGGTGTTTTATCGCGACCGGGCATGGTGGCTACGTCGGATTGTTCCAAGCGGGGCTTCGGTCGTGGACATCGGCTGCGGCATAGGCACGGTACTCGGATCGCTCCCCAACCAAGTGAAAGTCGGCGTGGATTTTTCTCCGGCAATGATCGATGAGGCGAAAAAGCGGCAGCCGGAAATTCGCTTCTTGGTAGATGACGCCGAATCCCTGCAACTGCGGGAACACTTCGATTATGTACTGCTGCTCGATGCGGTCAGTTACATCCGCGATGTGCAGGTGTCGCTGCGCAATATCCGCGACAACTTGTGTACCGACCGCACGCGTGTGGTGCTGACCACCTTCAACTTCCTGTGGCTTCCTGCGTTCCGCATTGCCGAGTGGCTGGGACTGCGCACGCGTTTCCCGGCACAAAACTGGCTGTCGGTGTCGGACTTGGACAATATGCTGTCTCTGGAAGGATTCGAAGTAGTAGAACGTGGCGGCAGAATTCTCTGGCCGCTATGGACACCGCTGCTCGAGCCGCTATGCAACCGCATACTGGCCGCGCTACCGCTGCTCAACCGATTGTGTCTTATTCAGACGATCATCGCTCGCCCTGTTCCGCGCTCGCGCCGTGATTGCACGGTGTCGGTACTTTCTGCGGTACGCAACGAACGTGGCAACATTCGGCCGATTGTCGAACACATGCCGCTTATGGGGACGGCAACCGAGCTGCTGTTCGTGGAAGGCCATTCTTCCGATGGCACGTGGGAAGAAATTCAGCGGGTTGTTGCCGAACAGAAAGGCCCAGTGACGATCCGTGGCTTGCAGCAAGACGGTAAAGGAAAAGGCGACGCGCTGCATAAGGCAATCCGCGAAGCCAAAGGCGATATTCTCATCGTCTACGACGGAGACTTTACGGTAGACCCGTCTGAGCTGCCGAAGCTCTACGATGCCATCGCCTCGGGGAACGCCGAATTCGTAAACGGCTCGCGATTGGTGTACCCCATGCAGGAAAAGGCAATGCCGTTGCTGAATTTGATTGGAAATAAGATTTTCAGCATGTTGTTCAGCTGGCTGTTCTCTCAGCACATCGTGGACGTACTGTCGCCGGTGAAAGCGTTTTTGCGCAGCGCATATGCCGGCATGACCACGCGCTTGGACCCCTTCGGCGACTTCGATTTGTTCCTTGGAGCGGCAAGGCAGCATCAGCGCATTCGCGAAACGCCGCTACGTTATTTGGAACGCACCTACGGCACAACCAAGCTGCATCCTATTAAGCACGGGTGGATGCTGCTTAAGTTATTCAACAACGGTACACACTTCCTCAAATGGTAGCCTTCGTCAAAAAACACTTTGTTCCGCTACTAGTCGCCGCCACGCTGGCGGGCATGTTGATTGAGGCCTGGTCTGTGCTGCTGGCGTGGGGCATGCCGGAATTCCGAGGCCTGCTTCCCTACGGAGGCAGTGAAGAGGCCATGTACTTCATTCGAACCCAGCAGGCCATGCTGGAACCGTTTAGCAGTGTTACCAACGGCATTTTTTCCGGGTACGCGCTGGTCGGCCTGCAGTCTGCAGGGGTAGAGCAATTGATCGGATCGCTGTTGTGGTGGACGGGTCTTCCCGGGCCCTGGGTGGTCTTTGGCCTGCACGTACTCGTAGCTCCGCTGATGCTTCCACTCTTTGCGTTGCTGGCACGCCGGACGGGAGCTCGCGAGCCACTGGCGTTCGTGGCGGCCCTGGTCATGTTTTGGTACTTCGTCTACGGACGCCGCCTATTTCACCCCGGCTTCAGCCTGCCGCTGACACTGGCGACGCTATTGCTGTTGTGGCGCTGGTACGAACACCCGACGCGATCGCGAGCCATGCTTGTGGGTGTTCCGTTGGGGTTTTCAGTCGGAGTCTACCTGTGGTCTTGGACATTTCTGTGGGTGACCGCTGCGGTACTGGTCTCAATGGGGTTCTGTGACAAATCGCTGCCGCAGCGACGCAAGCTCTTGGGAAGCGTCTTGGCGCTTGGTGTGAGCACGGGCATTACCGCCGCGCCCGCGGTACACCACTTGATCATGGCAAGACTGCTCCCGTTCTTTGGTGAAGCATCTGTACGCGCAGGATTGGTGCACACGCGACTGCCGGAATCACCGGCCCGCAGCGTCGCCATGCTGGCATTTGCCGCGGCAGCGTGGTGGCTGTTTCGCAGTCGCGAACTACGCCGAAGCCTGGCACCGCTGCTGGCGATGGTCACATCGCTCGCCGTCATGTACAACCAGCAACTCGTGCATGGCACGGTCATGTCGTTCTCGTCGCACTACATTCATTACGTTAGCATTGCGCTGGCGTTGATGCTGCTTGCGATATGCAGCCGCAGCATGAAAACTGCGCCAGCGATCGTCACCTGCGTTGTTGCACTTGCGGTGATGACACTGAATTTCAAAGACATGGGCGGACGTGCACTAGCATTCTTGCCGCCTCCACCGGAAGCCATGCGTATGCAGCATTTGGCGGATGCGCTTCGCACGGTGAAGAGCTTGTCCGGAACCATGGTGCTCAGCGATGTGCGCACCTCCGATATTGTCGCTTCGTACACCGGCAAAGACGTGGCATTCACCGAATTCTCAGGATTCTTACTCATCCCAGATGCGGAATACGCGCAACGCGCATGCCTGTCGGAATTGTTCGCCCCGGAGCCGGTGGCGTACGAACAGTTGGTAGTGCATGCCGAAGAACGACTGCGCGTACTACGGAAACAAGAAACGCAGGAGCAATACGACTACAGCCTGCGTACGGCAAGGCAGCTGTGCGACGACGTACGCAAAAAGCCGTTGGATTCGCTGAAATCATTCGGGGTGGACTATGTTCTCTGGAATACGGTGGAGCGACCGCAGTGGCGCCTGCCGCCTTCGGGCCTGCGACAAATGGCATCGGGTAGCGGCTGGAGTGTGTGGCAGGTGCAACGGTAACGGAATGCTGTAGGCTGTGGCCATGCGTCTACGTCTCTACTTCCGTTTGTTGCTGCGCATGATTGTCGTTGTGCGCAACTGGCCCATCTATTGGTTCAACCGGTTCGGACTTCTACAAGGAGATGTCGTCTACAAGTTGCGCAACGGCATGGTGATTACCAGCCGTGCATTCGTGGTAGATGGGGGTGCTCTCAACGATGTGTGGTTCGATGAAAGTTACGAGGCCAACAACTTCGGCATCCGCCTGGATTGGAGCACCTGCGCCACAATTATCGACATCGGCGCCAATATCGGCACCTTCACGACGTTCGCCGCCTATCGCTCGCCACGGGCGCGCATTATCTCGGTGGAGCCCGAACCGGGAAACCTGGCCATGTTACGCAAAAATATCGAGCGCAATGGACTGCAGCAACGGGTGACGGTGGTACCGGCGGCCATCGGCGGAACGGACGGCACCGTGACCCTGCACATTACGGACAAAAGCAGCGGCGGCCATTCGCTGTACCACCGCTACGGCAACACCCGCGACGTGCAGGTACCCATGATCTCGCTTGGAAGTCTCATGCAACAGCATGGCACAACAACGTGCGACTACCTGAAGTTGGACTGCGAAGGCGGCGAATACGAAGCGCTCTACGCGCTATCGAGCGATGAGCTGAAGCGCATTCGCTTCATGGCGGTGGAATACCACCATTTCTCCGATAATCCGCGCCATACCCCCGATGCGCTGCAAGCACACCTGCGGGAGCACGGTTTTACCGTCACGCCGGGAAAGAAATCGATGTTTTTCGCTGCCAGACAGGTATAAGCAGGCTGGAAGCGGGCGTCCGACTCGTCTAGAATCGGCGCATGCCAAACGAACCCACGCTGTGCATCGTCGGACTCGGTTATGTAGGCATGCCGTTGGCCGCAGCATTCGGACGGACGGAATGGAAAACCTACGGCTTCGATGTAAACCCTGAGCGCATCCGCACGCTGCAGGCCGGACACGACTGGACGAATGAAGTAAGCGACGACGAACTGAAGCGAATTTCGGTGGAGTATTCCAACGATGCCTCCGTGATCGCCAAGGCCAACACCATTATCGTCGCGGTGCCCACGCCGGTGGATACATACAACATTCCCGATTTGGAATGCGTGGAAAGCGCAAGCATAAGCGTTGGGAAGCATTTGAAAAAAGGCAGCGTGGTGGTGTACGAATCCACGGTGTACCCTGGCGTAACGGAAGACATTTGCGTCCCCATCCTAGAGCGCGAGTCGGGACTGAAGTGCGGCAAAGACTTTACCGTGGGCTACTCGCCGGAACGCATCAACCCGGGCGATAAAGAGCACACCATCGACAAGATAGTAAAGGTGGTTGCCGGACAGGACGAGAAGACCACCGATTGGCTGGCGAAGGTGTACGGCAAAATCGTGACCGCCGGCATTTACAAGGCGCCGAATATCAAGGTTGCGGAAATGGCCAAGGCCATAGAAAACACGCAGCGCGACATCAACATCGCCCTGGTAAACGAAATTGCCCGTCTGTGCGACCGCGTTGGTATTCGCACCCAAGATGTGTTGGATGCCGCTGCGACCAAGTGGAACTTCCTAAAGTTCACTCCCGGGTTGGTTGGCGGACACTGCATCGGCGTGGATCCGTACTACCTCGTGCACAAGGCGCAGGAATTGGGAATGCACACCGAGGTCATTTCTGCAGGCCGGAAAATGAACGACACCATGCCCACGTTCATCGAACGCCAGATCACCCGTGCCATGGCCAAACACCGTATAGAATCGCTGGATGCCAAAGTGCTGGTGCTCGGGTTGACGTTTAAAGAGAACGTGCCGGACACCAGGAACTCCAAAGTGCATGACCTGGCACGCAAACTGAAGAAAGCAGGCTGCAACGTACACTGCCATGATCCGTTCGTGGATGCGGCCGCTGTCAAGAAGCTGGGCTTTGAGCACGGTACGCTGGCAGATGGCCCGTACGACGTGATCGTCGCGGCCGTTGCGCATGCGAATTATCGCGGTTTGAGCGCCAAAGACATGGCCAAGAGCATGCGTAAGGGCGGCATTTTTTACGACTTGAAGTCACTGTGGAAGGCCAAGGATATCGAAAGTGCCGGCCTGCACTATCTGTCGCTCTAACATGCACAGCCTGCGCCGTTACTGGCCCGCGGCCGTCGTGCTGGTAGCGGTACTAGCCATACTGGCGCTGGAAATCCGCCCGTATGGCTACAACCTGACGGCCGTATTCCACATGGATGCCCGCACGGCGACCGGCAACCCCCTTCCGCAAGACTTCGTGATCCTGAGTATTCCCAGTTACGACGGAGCGCAGTACTACCAGGTAGCTCGAAACATCCCGCGCGTTATGAATCCTGCGCGCTGGGGCGAGCTGCTGGAACGCAACCCTGGATCGTATGCATACCAACGCTTCCTGCTCCCCCTGCTGTCGTTCGTATTGAGTCTGGGTAACGCTGCAGCATTGCCCTTCGCATTCGTTGGAATAAACATCGCGGCACTGGTGCTGACATCGGCACTGCTCACACGCGCCGGACTGCGGCCGGTATACGCCATCACGCTGCCGCTGTCCCCTGCCGGCATGCTGGCCATGCACTTTACTCTGGCCGAGCCGCTGACCATGCTGCTCATTGCCTTCGTGCTGCTACGTTACCTGCAGCATGGCACGGTGGGATGGCGGGAAATCGGCGCACTATGCCTGGCTGTCCTGGCGCGCGAGGTCAACATCCTGTTCGTGCTGTACGTCATGGGCTGGTCTGTACTGACCAGAAAGTGGAGTGACATGGTAAAGCTGCTCATTCCGGCGGGCGTCTTTCTTGCATGGCATGCCATCATCTTTGCCATCTTCGCAAACATCCCATTCTTCACCAGTACGGGCGCACGCCAGCTTCCCGGTTCGGCGGCGCTGAATCTCATTCTTGGCCAAAGCGGCTACGATGCCATGTCCCTATCCTCGCTGGCCCTCATCGCAGGGTTCCTGCTACCCGGCATCGCGTTTGCCGCAAGGGACATTCTCATGAAAAAGCGTGCCGACATTCTGTCGCTGGGAGCACTGGCGTTCTTCGGGGTCATGCTCATCATGCCCAAGTACATTTGGGGGTCCATCACCAGCATCGGCCGCGTCATTACGCCGGTGTATCCCCTCACGGTGCTGCTCTACGCACATCGCAATTCCGGCGTTGCTCAACTGCTGTCTGCGGGTATCCTTGCATTGGGCTTAGCGACAGGCATTGGCCTCGCCCTCATTCTGCACCCCTACACGCTGTCATAAATGACGCCCCGTCTCAGTATCTTGATTCCGGTATACAACGAGGAGCGAACCCTGCGGCAAATGATGGAAGCGCTGACGCAATGCTGTGCGGAAGCGGAACTGATTTACGTGGACGACGGATCTAAGGACGCATCGCTGCAAATTCTTCAGCAGCACGCACGCCCGCAAGACATTGTCATCACCAAGCAAAACGGGGGCAAGGGGTCGGCAATCCGCGCAGGGCTGGAGCGCGCCACCGGCAGCTACACAACCATTCAGGATGCCGATCTGGAGTACCACCCGCGTCAGATAGCGGCACTGCTTGCCGAAGCCGAAAAGCGCGGCGGGGACGTGTGCGTGTTTGGCTCAAGGTTCCTCACGCAGAATCCCAACATCTACAGGCGTTATCTGCTCGGCAACAAAGTAATTACCCTGGTGTTGAACATCCTGTTTTTCTCTCGCCTTACAGACAGTTACACCTGTCGCAAATTGCTGCCAACCGCACTATTCAAGCGTATGGATCTCAAGGCCTCGGGCTTTGAGATGGAGGCGGAAATTTGTGCCAAGGCTCTGCGAAGCGGTATTCCAGTGATAGAGCTGCCCATCGACTACCAGCCTCGCACGATCGAGGAAGGGAAGAAAATCAACTGGAAAGACGCGGTAAAGGGCGCATGGACGATGCTGAAGATCCGGCTTGGCCGGTAACCAGCGTGCGTTGACGCAAACGGCATTATTCTGCGTGCATTTGCCGCACAGTCCAACCATCGGCTGCAAACACCTCCGTACTCAATGAGAGCAGTGTTTTTAGCGCAGGAGTGACACGTGCATCTTGCGGCAAGACTAGGAAGTCGATGCGATAAGCGCGGATTTTCTCCAGGTCGGAAAGCCGCAGGTACGCCGCGTAGTCGCGCAGCATCTCGTCGATGAATGCATCGGGAACTGCATTGTAACTGCCGTACTGCTCGCGGAAGTGAATGCCGTAGATGGCACTGCCAACACTGGAGCGCATGCTCGTCGGGAACTCTTTTTCCGCTTGTGCCAGAGAAACTCCCTGCAGCCACAGGTCGAAAAACAGGGCATATTCCACGCGCTGCTTTGGAGCAAGGTAGGCATGCGCGTTCGTTGCGTTATACACATCGACGGGAGTGTAAATGGCCGCAAGATCCATGGCATCTATGTCTGTGGAATAGACCACGCTCTGTGCAGGCGCATGCTCGTCTAGGTAGCGCAGGGCGGCTGCAAGGTTTTGTTGCTCTCCCCAGTAGGCGCTTGCCGTTTCATATGCCAAATACTGGAATCGGAAGCCGAGCGCTATCATGGCACACAGCGTGATGCCAGCAAGCACGGATTTGAGCTGCCTCTTGGGCAGAATACGATCAAGAACCTGAAACAAGAACGTCAAAGCCAAGAGCGAGGCAAGCGGATGGAAGAAGTACCAGTGGTAGTGATGCGGCACAAGAGCGCGACCCGTAAACACTTGGATATTCAGTGCGAGCATGCCGGCAACAAGCAATGTCGCGACAAACGGCCATGTCGCCTTCCATCGAGAGTACGTGAGTGCAAGAAGTGCGATTGCCACAAAAAACCACGCCCCAAGAAGCGGGGTGCGCGACGACACGACACCAAACCTCAGGCTGGAATCCGGATACAGCGGGTGTGTGACTGTCTCATGGAGATGTAGTAGATACGGCACCGAACACAGCGCAACGCAACAGCCGCATGTCAGTAAACCCCGTACCCTTGGCAAGTCTCGTTTGCTTGCGTACCACAAAGTCAGCAGCGCCAGCGCGATGAACAAGTACGACCACGCATACACGTAGGAATACACCAGTACAACAAGTGGAAGGACGGAGTACAACAATAAGCGGTTATTCCCATTGCGCACCCAGGCGGCAACCAACCAGACCACGGCAAAAAACCAAGGCGTGGTCCACAGCGGATTAATGGGGCGTGCAAACCGTAACGGTTCGAATGCACCGGTGCCGGAAAGCACGCGCGGAAGATCCCATGGCGCTCCCAAAATAAAGCCTGCAAACAGCAGCGTGGTAACTGCGATGATCGAGGTCCATTTGTTTCCAGAAAGCGCAGTAATCGCGCCCGTCATGACCAGTGTTAACACAAAAGCGCAGAGTGCCGAGAAAAATGTAAACACCAGTACAGGGTTGAAACCGAATGTTTTCGCAAACAATGCCGGAACAGCTTCGGGGAAAGGCGGCTGCAAGAAGGGCTGGTTCTTAAACCCGGCGTAAAACACGCCTCCGGTCTGCCAGTAGCCGTCGTAAATTTCTCTCATGCGTGCCGCGTAGTGAATTTCCGCATCTGCGGGCATTATTTCCACCCCCCGAAAGGTAAACCGCGTATCCGTGCGTTGCAGAATGTGCGGCAGTACGGTCACAACCGCAAAAACGGCAGCTATGAGTATTGCGACACACTCAAATTTACACTTACGCATGAGGTGGCTTGCGAAGAACTACGTAGAAGTTCGCGGCGCAAAGTTCCGCGCCGGGCATGTTGGCAAAAATCGTATCCAGGAACTTGATGGGCAGAAATACGATAAGGAATACATACTGCAAGGCGTGTTGCAGCCTGCGTGAGCCAAAGCAGAGAATGGTTGCGAGAAACGCGGCGAGGAATGCCGTGCAGGCGGAACACGGGCCGGCCATGACGCCGGTCTCCACGACTTCGCATTGCGGGAACAGTTCGCGCAAGCCCTCGCACGTCCAGCGGGTGTAGTCCCGTGGCGACGGATGCCAAGGGAACGCGAACGGAGCCGCTACGTGAATGAGCCCGCCGGGCCGCACAACACGTAAAAATTCGAACGCGACCGCGGTGGGCGACGGCACATGTTCCAGTACCTGATCGCAGGTTACGGCCGCGAATGCATCGTTTCGAAAGGGTAAAGCGGCAAGATCTGCCAAAGCGTCTACGCCTGGGAATGGAAAGATGTCCACGTTGATGCAATCGCCAGGGAGCACGCGCGTTCCCGAGCCAGCATGCAATGTCGCTCCGCTCGGCTGGTACTTACGCAAAAAGCGCGCCGGGTTCATTCCGGTAAAGAACGAGGGGCCAATGAGCCACACCAAGGCTCCGTACAGCGTGGGCCAACGCTTGAAGAAGTTTTTGAGCGTATTGTCGCCGTGTGATCGGAGCTGATGCTCCAGTTCTGTCGTCTGCTGTTGCGAGAGGAAATTAGGCACTAGGGATGTACCCGAAGTAGGCAACCGATCGGCGGACACCAATGACTGCAACGGCGTTTTTTTTCGCAACTTGGCGACGTATCGGATGGGGAAAAAAGGAAACGGAACCGCAACCAGTTTCTCTATGAAAAAATGTTTGCGGCACAGACGCTCCGTCAATTGTCGATCAAAGGCATGCAAATGCCATTCAAACTCCATGTGATCCGGCATGGCGGGAAACAGTATCGCAAACAACCCAACGGCCCTCAGTGCGGACTTGATGGAGTTGATCAATCCTTCGTTCGGAACGCTGACCACGGCAATCCCATCGGGCTTGAGGACTGAGGAAATGCCTCGTAGCACCGCTTCCGGATTACGGACGTGTTCCAGGACCTCGCTGCAGTACACCCGGTCTACCGACTGCTCAGACAGGTGTTGCTCCAACGTTTCCGCATCTCCATAGATCAGCTGGGCCCCCTCACCCAAACGTGCGCGTGCTTTTTCCAGCAGAAAACGGCTCAGGTCTATGCCGATACGCTTTTGTGCATGTATTTGCTCAAGGATGTTTCCGGCACCCACGCCTACCTCCAATACGGAATGAGACTCGCTCGACTCCAGAAGCTTGCGGATACTTGAAACGCGCGTGCGCTCTATCCATCGTACGACCCAGTTGTTCGATCGGTGATACAAGTCGGGATCGTATCGCTTGGACATGGATTCATTCCATTCCGCAAATTCGGCAGCAGACATGTGAATTGCCCTGTGCTGCTTCATTGTGCCGAAGGAAAAACCGAGCGGATGCGATACGGCTTTGTCCCGTGCGTCTGGAAATAGGTGCGCATGGACATTTCCGCCAGCACGCCCATCAGCACGCATTGCACGCCGACAATCTCCAGCAGTGCAGCAAAGACCGGCAGCGGGGTTTCTATGAAGGTCGGCCCACCCATTTCCTTCCAGAAAAACGCCGCCAGGATTGCGGCAAAACCTCCGATGATGGACACAAGACCTATGGCGCCGAAGAACTGCATGGGCCGCGTGACGGACCGCAGGAAGAACGTCAGCATGAGCAAGTCCAGCAGCACGCGCCAAATGCGACCGAATCCGTATTTAGAAACGCCGCGCAGGCGCGGGCGGTGGTGCGTCTCCACTTCCGCAACCTTTGCCCCCTGCGTGCCGGCATACGCGGCAAGAAACCTGTGCATATCGCCGTAGAGACCGATGTTCTCAATGACATCGCGGCGGTAGGCCTTCATGGTGCAGCCGTAGTCATGAATCTCCTGGCCAGAAACATTGCGGATCAACTTGTTTGCCACCTTGGACAACGCGGACCGCAGCCATGCATCGTGGCGGTTGCGTCGCCAGCCGGAAACAATATCGAATCCGGCATCGATCTTCTCCAGGAACATGGGGATATCGCTGGGATCGTTCTGTCCGTCGGCATCCATGGGCAAAATGACATCGCCGCGGGCAACATCCATCCCCGCGGATATCGCCGCCGTTTGCCCGTAATTTCGGGCAAGCTCCACGATGCGCAAAAACGGGTACTTGGCCGTCGCGGCGCGCAGTGCCTGCAGGGAACCGTCCGTGCTCCCGTCGTCGACCGCAATGACTTCGGCGTTGGCATACGGCACAAGCGCTTTTGCCAGCTCTGCAAGCAACGGATCGATGTTCTCGACCTCGTTACGCACCGGCAAAATGATGGAGAGTCGCATGAATTAGCGTTTGCGAAGTGCCTCGGTCTGCAGACCTATGCCAAACAGCAGCACGGCACCGAGTACGAACAAGCAACCCAGGGATAGCAAGATGGCGTGTGCAACGAATATCGATGTGAGTAATGACAGCACACCCAGACCGCCAACAATCATGCTGAGAAGCAGGAACAGCTTGAGCGGATTGAATGTGGCAACTACCTCTGTAACGTATTGAAGCGTGCGAAGGGAGTCGCGGATAATGCGCACTTTGGAACGGCCAACGCGCTTATGATACGCAATCGGAACATACGTCACCATCTTGCCGGTAAGCATGTAAATGAGCGTGATGGTGGTGGTGAAACTGAAGCCCTGGCACAAATGCGGAAACACCGGAATCACCTGGTTTTTGCGGAACGACCGCAGCCCCGAGTTGATATCCGGAATGTTGCGCCCCGTTACGAAGTCGACCAACGCCTTCAGTGCAATGCGTGCCGGCATTTTAAGGAATGTACCCCGGTACGCCGGGCCGCTGCGGGCACCTACGGCCATATCGAAGCCGATCTCTAATTTCTCTACGAATTCTGGGATGCGCTCAACGGGATAGGTACCGTCGGCATCGGTAATCACAATCACTTCGTTCTTAGCAACAAGAATGCCGTCCATCACGCTCTTGCCGTAGCCGGCGTTTCCGGGATGGCGCACCACCACGGCGCCGTGCTTGCGCGCAATATCGGCGGTATTGTCTGTGGAGCCGTCATCAACTACGAGCACTTCCGGTGCGCCGGGCAGGCCGCGAATCTGGTCGATGACCGGACCAATGGCTTCCTCTTCGTTGTATGCCGGCAGAATGACGGTGTACGGGGTGTTCATGAGTGTCGACGCAAGCGCGTAAAGGCCTCAGTGTAGCCCACGGAAGCGACAAGAGCATAGCAGAAGATGACTGGCATCAGGTACCTTGGCGTGGCATCGGTCAAAACGAAGACTGCGACTGTATAACCGGCAATCAGTGGAAACAGCCACATATCCCTGCGCAGCGCATGCGGCAGCCAAAGGATGCAGCCCGCATACAGCACCAGGGAACCGACGGCAGCAAGCATGTTGTACAGCCTGCCCCAACCGTTGACGTACGGCAGATGGAATTCGACAACCTCCCAAGCTGAGAACCAAGCGTAATTCGCAAAATGTGACCGGATTTTCGCCTTGCCGGCCTGCGCGATGGCGTCTTCGGTTCCAAGCGGTTTGCCCTGCGGCCACTTGGCGTGCATGAGTGAATTGAAGCTGCAAGCATCGGAGCGGCCGTCCCAATTGCGACTGATGTACTCGGCCCACAGGCAACGAGCAGGCTCCCATCCGGTCACACGCTGCGCCTGTTCTCCTCGTACATACCACATGACGGCGGTACGGTCGGTATCGATAAGCCGGAAACGACCGTCGGCCGCGTAATTACGCGCGCCCCATAATGATACGAGCGCATAGGGCAAGACAATAATCGCCAGCGCAAAGCGTGGCTGCCAGCGATAGGCCCAACATGCCGCAATCAGCGCGACTGGAAGGAACAGGAACGACAGATAGGTCAAACTGATGATTGCGAGCGCTACTCCACACGCCACCGCCCAGGACCAAGAACGTGAGTAGTGGAATTGCAATAACGCCCCTGCAAGTAACAACATCAGCGCAAGCACGAAGCACTCCCGGTAGACGAAAAACACAACATGGAACACGGAAGGCTGCAGCAATAGCAGCGCCAAGAAAAGCGTGCGTGCACGAGACGAAACGCCGATATGGCGTAATTGCGATGCAAAAAATAATGCTGCCGCAAGAAGCAGTGCTGCCTGTGCCAAGAAAATTGCAGCGCGATTGCCTATCCCGGCAACGATGTACACCATTCCCAGAAAGACACTGTACCCCGGCTCGCGATAGGCATAGGGCTGTACCCCGTCGATGGAAAAGAATCCCTCTCGGGCAACATGGACAGCCGCTTGGTGATACTGCGACGCATCATCCAAAAATGTTTGTTCCGGAGGGACGCCCACACGCCCAGGCAACAAGAGCAGTACGATGAGTAGAAACACCACGCTCACCCATGTTGCAGGATGCCGGAGCAGCCGGAGGAAAAACTGGATATTAACCATACGTGCGTAGCCAGGAATCGAGCCAGAGGAGCGACCACACATGATCGCTGAAGTCTATCGAAGAATCGTGATAGCCCTTCAAGAACTGTTCCACGTTTGCCCGGGCAAGCATGCCATTGTACAGCGGCGAATCGCCCGCCAAGAGACGGCCACGTACAAACTCGCGTAAATCGGTGCGGAACCAACGGTCCAACGGCAGACGGAAACCCGACTTCTTTTTTTGCAAGGTTTCGCGCGGCAACATATCGGCCAGCATCTCTTTAAAAATCCACTTCTTGGTGCGTCCATGGAGCTGCAGGTTGCTGGGCATGCGAGCAGTGAATTCCAGTAATTCATGATCCAGAAGCGGCGAACGGGCCTCCAGTCCATGCGCCATGGAACCAAGGTCGACCTTGGGCATCAGGTCATCTGCAAGGTAAGTGTCGATATCAATGCTCATTGCACGGTGCACGGCGTCATCGGCACGCAACCTCGCTGCTTCAGTCATGCGTGCAAACCAATCGTCGGTACGGGGGAACGCATCGCCAAAGCCAGGAGCATAGAGCGCACGCTTTTCTTCTTCGGTGAAGAAGCTGATGTACTGCAGGTAGCGCTGTGGCATGGGCAACCCGATCGAGGATTGAAAGCGATGGCACCGATAGCTGAAGGTGTCGTTGCGCACGGCGTGGAACGCGGCAGTGCCGCCGCGCACAATGGCATGCAACCACGCAGGCAAGCGCCCCCAGTGTTCCGAAAAGCGCGCGATGGGATAACGGATGTATCCGGCAAAGTTCTCGTCGCCGCCATCGCCGTTGAGCGCGACCGTAACGCTTTTGCGCGTCTCACGCGCGAGCAAGTAGGTTGGAATGACCGAGGGATCTGCGTATGGCTCTTCGTACGTGCGCACCAGTTCATCGAGCAGGTGCACGATGTCCGCCTTGAGCACGATGGGATGGTGATTGGTCTTGAGCAGCCTGGCGATGCGCTCGGCATCGGGCAGTTCGTTGTGGGTTTCTTCGGGGCTGCCTATGGAAAACGTCTCGATGGGCTTTGTGCTATGTCGAGCCATGAATGCCACAACCGCTGCAGAATCGATTCCCCCGGAGAGGAACGCCCCAACCGGCACATCGGACACCATGCGCAGGCGCACGCTCTCGCTGACAAGCGCGCCAAGTTCTTCTTTCCAGCTGGAGAGCGAACGGGAGTGATCCGGGTTGTAGCGAAGTTGCCAGTAGCGCTTTAGCACCGTCCCTCCCGTTGCCAAGTGTATTGTCAGCTTGTGCGCGGCGGGCAATTTATGAATGTCGTGTATGCCGGTATTCGGAGCCGGCACGTACATCGTACTGAGATAGTGGTGCAACGTTTCGGGGTCGGCGCCGGACGGGCATTCCGGCAGTGTGCGCAATGCCTTCAATTCGGAGGCAAATGCGAGCATATTGCCTCTGCGGAAGTACTTGATGGGCTTCTTGCCAACGCGGTCTCGTGCCAAAAACAGCGTATTGCGCCTGCGATCGTGTATGGCAAACGCGAACATGCCGCGCAAATGTTCCAGGCAGCCTTCTCCAAATTCCTGATACAACTTCAGCAACACCTCGGTATCTCCCGTGGACCGGAACGTGTAGCCGCGTTTTCGCAGTAGTTCACGCTTGTCGGTAAAGTTATAGATTTCTCCGTTGAAGGCGAGCGTCAGCATGCCGTCTTCGGATTCCATGGGCTGGCTCGCGGCAGTGGACAGATCGATAATGGAGAGGCGGCGGTGGCCCAAGCCTACGTTGCCGTGTATTGCAGTGCCGTCACCATCGGGACCGCGGTGGCCTATGCCGTCGGTCAGCCGCTGCAACGCCCCCGGATCAACCGGAGCGCCGTCGAGCCGAACGATGCCGCAAATGCCGCACATGACACGAGTATAGAGGAGAACCGCGTTCGAGTCCGGTCATGGAATCCTGCGCATCATTTCGCTACTCTTTGTCCATGCAGTTACAACGCAAGCAGTCGGAATGGGCATGGCAGTGGGACAGGCTATATGACGACAACACCTGGTTGTTCACGGAATGGATCAGTCCCAACACGTTCGAGACCTTTCGCGGTAAGACCGTCTTGGACTGCGGCTGCGGCGGCGGACAGCACATCAATTTCGTGGCCCCCTATGCAAAACGTATCGTAGGCGTGGATTTGAACGCACTCAGCAGCGCATCAAAAAATACTTCTGACAAACCCAACGTAGAATTACAGGAAGGCGACATTGCCAACATGGATTTGGGCGAGCAGTTCGACATCGTCTACTCCATTGGCGTGCTGCATCACACCGATAACCCAGATGCATCGTTCCGCAACATCGCCAAGCACGCCAAGGTCGGCGGCAAGGTGATCGTTTGGGTGTACAGCAACGAAGGAAATTTTCTGAATAAATGGGTGCTGGAACCTGTGAAGACGGTGTGTATCCGCTGGCTGCCGAGGCCGATTGTATGGGCATTGGGCCACGTGCTCACGACATTGGTATACGTACCCGTGTACACGGTGTACCTGCTCCCGCTCACATTCCTGCCGTATTACCAGTATTTCCAGAACTGGCGCCGTCTGAGCTACATGCGCAACTTCCTCAACGTATTCGACAAGCTCAATGCGCCACAAACCTGGTTCATTACCGAAGAGCAGGTAAAGCGTTGGTTCTCGCCGGACATGTTCTCCGGCGTTCATGTGTCTCCGTATCGCGGCGTCAGCTGGCGCGCATCCGGCACGCGCATCGCCTGAGCGTGAAACAGGTGACCTGGTGCTGCACTTCTTCTAGAGTGAAGTCATGGCCGAACGCGTGCTAGTCACCGGCGCGAACGGAATGATAGGTGCTGCGGTAGTGCGCACTCTGCTGAAGGAAGGATATGCCGTACGCGCGTTCGTGCGGTCGCCTGTGGAAATCCCTGGCGTGGAAACGATCGTTGGCGATATGCGCAACTCCGAAGCGGTGGAACGGGCCGTACGCGGCGTGCATTGGGTAATACATCTTGCGGCATGCAAGAACGACGAGCGCGAAAGCGAGGCGGTGAACGTAGGTGGAGCGCAGCATCTCGTCGACGCCTGCAACAAGAATCCTGTGCGCTGCGTCATCAACGTTTCTACGCAATCCGTAAAGCTCTCTCGCCACGGCACGTACGCACGCACCAAGGCCGCGGCGGATGCGGTGTTTGCAAGAAGCGGATTGCCGGTAATAACCGTGTTACCGAGCGTGGTATACGGCGATATCAACGAAGGCATCGTTGGTTCGCTGCTTGCATTCTTGCAATTGCCGATAGTGCCAGTTATCGGCAGCGGCAACGCCACCTTCAGGCCCATACAGAAAGACGATCTGGCAAGAGGCTTGCTGGCGCTGTCTTCCGCGCCCGATGCCATAGGAAAAACTTATGATGCGGGCGGACCCGACGCGGTAAGCTTCATTGAATTGGTGCGTATGCTGCAGGAGCACACCGGCCAACGAAAACCCGTATTGCATATCCCTGCCCCCGTTGCCATGGCGATCGCAGTTGTCACATCGTCACTGGCGCGGCCACCAATTACCCGCAGCAATGTCCTTGGTGCGGACGAGTGCTTGAACATTGATGTACAGCCGTTTTTCAAGCAGATCGGGTTTGTTCCACGCTCTTTGCATACTGGCCTGAAAGAGCTGCTTGGAAAGCCGGAAGAAAGGGAGGCAAAAGCTCTGCTGCACTACGTCATGAACAACGCCGCATGGACGCCAGATCCATACTCTGTGGATGTGTATTTGCGCGCATGTCGCGTACACGAAATCAATCCGTTGCACCGTATGCAGGCCCGCGTGCTGCGCTCCAAGCTGCTCTTGGGCGGATTGGATGCTGTGACCCGTCTGCTAAAACCCCAATGCATGCTGCAACGAAAATTACTGATTGCCGCGGCGGTAACGGAATGTCACACCGCATCGGCGCAGCAGTTGCTTCCGCGCGACAGATCCGTGCCGGCGGTATGCATGCTGGTCATGTGGGCGGGGGTGAAGAGCGCGTTCAAGCTTGCTTTCGGAATTCTCTTGCTCTTGTCCCCCACTTTCTTCCGCCGCAATGCCGGATTGTGATGTCATCGTCATCGGCTCCGGTCCAGCGGGTGCTCATGCGGCACAGGCGCTGGTCGAACATGGTGCAAGCGTCGTGGTGTTAGATGGCGGCGCCGTGCCGCCCGCAGGATTGGAAGCCACTCCGGATATTCCGTTCTCCGAGGTACGCAAGAAAGATCCGCACCAATTCCGCTGGTTTTTAGGAGATGATCTCTCCGGAATTCCTGTCAGCGGACTGACAGGCGGACTTGGAGGAGGACAAGTAAGCGGCAACCGATCGTATGTCGTCGCACATGCCGAAGCGTTGCTGCCACTGGAGCTTCGGAATTGCCAAGTCATCCAGAGTTTGGCGAAGGGTGGATTAGGGGCATCATGGGGAGCGGCATGTGCAATTCCTGATGCAGATGAACTGCTTGCGATGCGCTTGAACGCCACGGAACTGGAACAGCATTTCGACGCCGTCATGCGCCGTATCGGCGTATCGGGCAACGGAAGCCACCCGGCGCTGCAACCGGCGCTGACGCCCGATCATCATGCTGCGGCAGCACTACGCGCCTACGAAGCGCGCCGCGCATGGTTCGACGCACGGAAGCTTGCCGTCGCCCAACCGCTGTCAGCAGTACTTACGCAAGACTTGGGCAACCGACGCGCCACGATATACAACGATATGGATTACTGGGCTGATCCGCGAAAGTCGGTGTACCGACCCCAGTACACCATCGAAGACATTGAGCGAGCGCCCAACTGCCGATACATCGGTGACCGCGTCGTAAACCGCATAGAGGAGCATGACGGCGAGGTGGTGGTGTACGCACATGGCCGCAGCAGCGTGACCACGCTGGAAACCTATAGCGCCAAGGGTGTAGTAGTCGCCGCCGGAGCAGTGAACTCGGCACGCATCTTGCTACGGAGCTTGTCTCTGTACGACACTCCGGTGCCGTTCGTAGGCAAGCCGCATGTATTCAGCGCGTGCATGGACATACGTTCCATCGGCAAAGCGGGGCCCGATCGCAGGGCAAGCATGTGCCAACTGGTGGTGCTGGATGGCGAGCGTCGACAAGGCATAGAGGCCGGCTGCGCGCAACTCTACAGCTACAGATCTTTGCAGTTGTTCCGCCTCATGAGTGCAATGCCGCTGCCCGCGCCCGAGGCGCTGGCGGCGCTGTCGCTGCTTTCCCCAGCGTTGGTAATCGCGGACATCCGATTCCCGGCGTTCCCCAGCCGCGATAATACGCTCACGTTGCTGCGCAATGGCTCCGTGCGCATTGCCATGAACATTAGCCGCGAGGAGCGCGATGCTCGGCATCGTTCGTGGAAGCGCCTGCGCAGTGCGCTAGGAAAGCTGGGCATGCCCGCCCTCAAGAACATGCTGCTGCCGGAAGCTTCCAGCTCACACTATGCCGGAACCGTTCCACAAAGCGATGACGACCGCATACCGCTGACCACGGATGCGCGCGGCAAAGTGCGCCGCATGCAACGAACATGGGTTGCGGATGCGGCGGTATTCCCATGCCTGCCGGCAAAACCGCATACGCTTACCATCATGGCCAATGCCCGTCGTATCGCCCTGGAAGCACTGCGCACGCTTGACTGACACCTGTAGCCCAAGCCTTGCTATACTCCTAAAGCACATGCAGCGACTTTCCTTTGTGTGGCTGTCCCCCGCCCTCACGAGTATCGGGAGAAAATTAGGCATCGATGCCCACTATTTTGCAAAAAGCTCCGCCTTCGTGGTGCTGGGGCAGGTGATGAATGTGCTCAAGGGAGTGGTATCGGGCTACTTAATCTCGCGCCTGTTTCCCGCAGAGATGTACGGCGAATACCGATTCGTACTTAGCGTGGTGGGCACACTCGGCATTCTGACGTTGTCAGGATTGCCACGAGCTATTTCGCGCGCCGTGGCACAGCAGCGGGACGACACGCCCCTGTGGTGGACCTTAGGAACGTACGCACTACTGTGTTTGGTAGGCGCAACAGCAATCGCCAGCGTCATCTTGTTCTTGCCGCATTGGAATCGCATGAATTTGTGGGCGATGTTCCTGCTGGCAGCCGTGTTCTTCGTGCCCACCAACGTCGGCACTGCGTTCTTCGGAGGCATTGTCATTGGCCGCGGCCAATTCGATACGTCGCTGCGCGCCAACGCAACCGGCGGATTGCTGGTGATCGTGTCGGTGCTGCTCATGCTCTGGTTGCGCCCGTCTCCGTTGTTGCTACTTGCCTTCACCGCTGGTATTCCGCCGCTGGTGTACCTATGGGAATTACGCAAACTGATGCGCTCGTATCCCTCGCAATCGGCATCGAAGGATATGCTGAAGTACGCGCTGAAAATTACGATTGCGGATATTCCCATGACATTGTCTTGGTATTTAGACGGCCTGCTGATTTCGGCGTTCTTCGGCCTGAAACAGCTGGCATTGTTCTCTGTCGCGCAAATGATTCCGGAAGAAGCGAAGGGGTTCCTTAAGGACTTCCTGCCCATTTCGTTCTCGCGCCAAGCTGCGGGGAACGACTCGCCGCAGCGCAGGCGGCACCTGGTGCTTGCGGTGACGTGGATGACCGCTGTGTTTGCGGTAGGCATTGCCTGTTTCGTAGCGGTAAGCCCCTGGCTGATGCCGCTGCTCTTCCCGCTGTATAACCCCGCCGAGCTGGTACCGCTGAGTAGTGCTGCGGCAATCATGTTAATTACCTTCCCTGCCAGCCTCTTCTCCCAACAGCTTGAGGCGCGGGGCAAGGCTCGGCAGATACTCATTGGGCAATGGCTCTCGGCGGCGGTGTTCGCCGTTTCACTGCTGACACTTATTCCGACCATGGGCTTGATCGGGGCCATTCTGGCGCGCGGTATTTTCCGGCTGACATACGCCGGTTACTCCGCATACGCCGTCATTACGGCGCCATACCCCACCAAGGCGGCGTAATTCCCCTGACGCAAAAGTCCTCTATACTGCTCTCATGTGCGGTATTACCGGATTCTTCGGCGAAGATAAGGCGCGCATCGAGAGGATGACGCAGGCGCTTGTGCATCGCGGCCCGGATGGGAACGCCACATTGGTAACCCAGGGCGCTTCGCTTGGCCATGCAAGACTGGCGATTTTGGATCCGTCACCCACTGCGGACCAACCCATGTGGAACGATGCAAAAACCGCAGTCATGGTCTACAACGGCGAGATATACAACTACCGCGAGCTGCGTCGCGCCGAAGGATTTGACTGCATTACCAACGGCGATACCGAAGTGCTGCTGAAGCTGTACGACAAATACGGCATCAGCTTTGTGAAACTCCTGCGAGGCATGTTTGCCTTCGGGTTGTACGACATCCGCACGCGTACTTGGTACCTGGCACGTGATAACGCGGGCATTAAGCCGCTCTTTGTAGCGTACCCGAACGGAAAACTGCATTTTGCCTCCGAAATGCGTTCACTTATGACCGCACTTCCTGCCAAGCCCGAGCTGAATATGCTGTCATTGTCTCAGTATGTGCGTCTGCACTATGTGCCAGGGCCGCATACCATGTGCCAAGGCATAGAATCGGTACCTCCGGGAACGGTCATTGCTTGGAACGAGCACGGAGAAGCGCGCGATACGTTTCAGCCCATGGTGGAGCAAATGCATTACCGCTCCCGCGGCGATTTCCGTGCACACTTCCCGGAGCTGATGGACATGGTGGTTCGCGACCAATTGGTATCGGACAAGCCGGTAGGACTGTTTCTCAGCGGCGGCATGGATTCCTCCATCGCGCTGCACCATATGTGCAATCATGCGCAAAAGCCCGTACGCACCTTCACCGTGCGCTTCGAGGCCACAGCGGAGGAAGATGAGGCAAGATTTAACAAAGATGCCGAAGTCGCGAAGTTGACCGCAAAGCAGTACGGTACCGAGCATCGCGAAGTTGTTCTGACGGCTGCGCTATGCCGCGAAGTCTATGCAGCTTCCGCACGATCGTTGGACCAGCCGAATGCGGACTCGGTTGCCATGGCACAATTCGTGCTCGCCAGAGAAGCGAAAAAACACGTGGATGTGGTGCTTTGCGGAGCAGGCGGCGATGAGCTGTTCGGCGGATATCCGCGCTACCGCATCGCGCACATTCTGCGCAGCATCCGGGCGGTACCCGCAGGGGTTCGCGCGCTTTCGGGGCGCATGGCAGGACACCCGGTAGACGTACTGCGCATGCAGCCTGGAGCGCAACTGGCAGAACGCCTGCTTGCCCGTGCCGTGAAAGAGGTCATGCCGCTTACGCGAGGATCGTGGTTCTCGCCGGATGCGACGACGACGCTGTTTCAGGAGCGTTTTGGCGCGCTGAATGCAGGCATGGACCCGTTACGATCGATGATGGAGTTTGATCGCGGGCTTTGGCTTGTGGATGAGTCGTTGCGGCTATGTGACGGAGTAACAATGGGTAGCGGCCTGGAGTGCCGCGTGCCATTCTTGGACCCGCTTGTCGTGGCTGCGTCCCACGGCACGCGAGCGCAATGGCATGTGGATTTCCGCCGAACGAAGACGCTGCTGAAGGAAACATACTATCCGCTGCTGCCGGAGTCGGTTCGCAGTATTGCGAAGTCCTCGTTCTATCCCCCGCTGGCAAAATGGTTCCGTCGCGAATGTGCGCCGCTGGTGGAAGCGGCCATTGAGCATAAGCGCATTCAGGAGCTATTCGATGCACAGGCGCTGCGCTTGGCGTTTGCAGCACACAAAGACAGGACAAAATACGGCCTGCACACATTGCAGATGATTGTGCAGCTGGCAGCATGGTTCGACGAAGTCTACGACGCATAAAAAGGAATCCGATGACGCCGGCAATTCCCAAGACTCCAACAATCAAAGCAGCACCTCCTTGGCTTCTTTGGAATCCCTGGAGTCTTTGGAGTCCTTTATTTCGGCTCGCAGACGTAGGTTGTGCCGTACCCAACATTTCGCAATAGCGGCAGCCACACCAGTCGTTCCAGGAGCCTGCTCAGCGGCAGCAGCAACGAGCAATACGGAAAGATCACCGCGCTTCCTCCGTACCGCAGCACGCGCAGTCCGCCCGCCTCCATAAGCTGCTTCCCGCGCCATGGAAAGCGCCAAATATGAATCAGTGACATGTCACCTTCATACCCTTCGTTTACACCCTCGCGTCCGGTACACAGCGCCCAAACCACGCGCAGAAATCCGTATGGGAGCGCGTACACGCTCTTGCGCGAAAGCATCCAGTATTTATCGCCGCCAAGCAGCACCATGGCGCCAAAATCCAAGCATGTAGGAATTGCAGTAATGACACACTTTCGCCCAACGCGATTCAGCTCTTTTGCCGCCTGTACGAAATCCGGAACGTGCTCTAGGACATGACTGGAAACAACGTAGTCGAATGACTTGTCTGGAAACGGCAGATGTTCGATATCCGCAGTGGAAAACTCGGTTCTCTCGGCGACACCTTCGCTTGCCGCATACGCCTTGGAGGCAGCGATGTTCGGCTCCGAAATATCCACGCCGACGACCGTGCATCCCTTCTTGGCCAGTTCCACGCTCAAGACGCCTTCGCCACAGCCGGCATCGAGCACGCGCGACCCGGCGGGTATGAGCTCCACAATCGTGGCGTACTGACTGCGATGTGCATGTCGCCGGATCGGAGAACCGGATTGGAAGCGCTTAGCGATGATGGCGTCGTGCAAGGAGCGATAGGTAGCCTTGTTCTGCTCCGGTGTTGCGAGTGTCATGATGCTGAAGTGAGCGGATCATACACCTCGGCCTTGGTTCGGCGAGCAAGTAAGCTCCAGGAAAAATTGGCATGCGCATGCGCCGATGCAAGCTCGGCTTTCGCCGCGGCTTCTTCCGGATGAGAAAGCACTCTATCAATCGCGTCGACAAGGAGCGATATCCGCTCTGGCGGCAAGGAGAAGGGTGCATCGTAGTTGCAATGCTCGTCATCGAACAATCTCACCAAATATCCGCGCGCTTCGTCCGCGCCAAGCAATTCGATCAAGCCGCCGACACGGCTTGCGACCACGGGGCGCTTGAGTGCCATCGCCTCAATGCACGTAAGGCTGGTGGATTCGGCACTGCTAGGCATGGCTACCACATGCGCGGCACGGTAGCGGTCGAGCAGCCTGCGATGATCCATGGCGCCGGCAAACTCCACCATGTCGCGAACACCCAATTCGTCTGCCAAGGCTTCCAGCTGAGGCCGTAGCGGGCCGTCGCCCACCAAGTGCGCACGCAATGCCGGGTGGCGCCTGCGCAACTCCGGCAAGGCACGCAACAAATACTGAATGCCGGTTTTTGGAACCAAGCGGCGCACGGTCAGCACGACAGGGTTACCATGCGACTGCGGCAGTGGTTGAAATACAGCGGAATCGAAACCGTTGGGAATGTGAACGATTTTTTCCCCAAAGCCGAGCTTGCGAATATCGATGGATAGGTCGTCGCTGGTGGAGATGATGCTCTGCGCACAACGCATGCTCCAGAACCGCCACAAACGAAACAGTGCCGTCTGCCACGGGCGCGATCCCGCTTGTGGCAACAGGCCCAGACCGTGCTGGGTAATAATGAACGGAATGCCGCGCAAGCGCGCAATGATGCCTGCCACGAACGCCAAGCGATAGCTGTAGTGGCTGTGGATCGCATCGACATCGCGGCTTAGTCTCCAGAGCGCAACAAACAATGACGGCACCGATCGTATGCCTCGATAGCGCAAACGTACGATGTCGGCATCGTCGACGGTCACGGCATCTGCAGGATAGGTCGTCACCAGACGCACCTGCACTCCCAACTTCTGCACCTCGTCACGAATATACCGCACGTGGTATTCGCCGCCGCCCAGCAGCGGCAAATACGTATCGCTGGTCATGAGGATGCGCATGGATCAGGGGAAGGTCTGCAACAAATGCTCCAGAATTGTGTCGCTGGTTTGCGCCACCGAATATAGCTGCTTCCAGTTCCGGGGCTTGGAGAGGAATGCATCGGCCTTGTCGCACATACCCGGATCATCGGGGAATACCAGGATGTTTCCTCCGGCATCGAGCGTTTCGGGGCGCTCCGTGGTTGTACGCAGCGTCACGCAAGGAACCCGCAGAATTGCGGTTTCTTCTTGCAGGCCGCCGGAATCGGTCACGACAAAGGCTGCCCTGGAAAGCAGCTGCAGCATGGGCAAATAGCCGACAGGCTCGTGGATGAGCAAATGCGAACCGGCAAACGTGGATTGATCCATGTTTTGCAGAATCTTGCGCGTGCGCGGATGAATGAGGAACACGCCGGTCACCTTGCGTCGCACGAATAATTCAGCCAGCCGCTCCAAAGCAAAAGCCAGGCGCCGCGAATCGTCTACCAACGACGGTCTGTGTAGGGTGAGCAGGGCGTACGGTTGCTGCAGGCGCGCGAGCGTTGCAGGCAAGTCCGTTGCTTCCGCGAATGCCAAATGTTCGTGCACGGCGTCTTGCACGGTGTTGCCTACAACCTTGATTTTTGCGGAATCCAGGCCTTCCGCCAGCAAGTGCTTGCGCTGGTGTTCTGTCGGCACGAACAGGAAATCGGATACGCGATCGGTAAGCATGCGGTTCACTTCCTCCGGCATGCCCAAATCTCCGCTGCGTAGCCCTGCTTCGACATGGGCCACGGCACAACCGGATTTGTGGCCTGCAAGTGCCCCCGCCAACGTGGTATTGGTATCGCCCTGCACCACGACGACATCCGGCCTTTCCTTCTGCCAAATATCGGCGCAGCCCTGCATGGCGGATGCAAGCATGAGAATGGCGTGCGGGGAAGCGGTCTGTAGACGATGTGTCGGCTCGGGCAGCAGCAGTTCCTCGAAGAACACCTTATCCATGATGTAGTCGTAGTGCTGCTGCGTATGAATGAGCTGCAACGGAATTTTTCGCGTAACTATTCTACGAAGAAGCGGGGCAAGTTTAATGATTTCAGGTCGAGTGCCGAGAACGACAGCAATGCGCTTCATGCGGAGAGCAGGGACGCAAGAATACGCTCCCCCGCCTTTCCGTCCCAGAGCTTCGGTACAGTGATGGAAAGCCTGGTCGGGTTGCCGGCAAACTCCAGTACTTGGGCTCGGTCGGCTGGCTTCTCCAAATCAATGAGCACGTTGCTGCCGCTGGCAATGGTCACGGGCCTTTCGGTGTTTTTACGCAACGTGAAACAACGCTTTCGTAGTAACACAGCTTCTTCCTGTATGCCGCCGGAATCGGTGACAATGAATTCGCACATCTTGCACGCGGCTAAGAATTCCAGGTATCCCATCGGCTCTGTCGCGGTTACCTGCGCCGGAATGGAAAGGCCGAATTTTTCGAGTGCGGCCGCCGTCCTGTGATGTACCGGAAACACCACCGGCAGCGCATCCGACAACTCTTTCAGAAATTGCATGTTGCGACGTAGCGCCTCGATGGTATCCACATTGCTAGGGCGATGCAGCGTGACAATTGCGGCGCGGGCCGGCAGGGTTGGGCTGGGGGCCGGCAGAGCCGGAATCATGCGCAGCAGCGTATCGATCATGGTGTTGCCAACGAGCAGTGCCTTCCCTTTTTGCTGCTCCTTACGCAAATTTTCCATGCCGGAATCCTCGGATACCAGTAGCAAATCCGCCGTATCGTCTATGGCGATGCGATTGTGCTCCTCCGGCATATCCAAATCGAACGAGCGCAAACCTGCTTCCACGTGAGCCAAGCGTATTCCCAGCTGCCGTGCCGCCTTGGCTGCTCCAACCGCGCCGTTTACATCTCCGTAGACCAACACCCAATCCGGTTTGTGCTCGCGGAATACCGGCAGACAAGCTTCCATCGTGCGGGAAATCACCTCGTCGCGAGTACCGCCGTGAATGCCAAGGTTCACGTTCGGCTGCGGAATGGCGAGTTGAGTGAAGAAGATGTCGGAGAACAGCGGATCGTAATGTTGGCCCGTATGCACGATGATGTGCTCTACATCATCCGCCCGCCGATTCGCGATGGCATGATGCACCGCCGCCAGCTTGACGAAATTTGGACGCGCCGAACAAATGCTCAGAATGCGCATGGACAACACGGAAAGTATACCAGCTTTCCGCGCTTAAGCGCCTATGGCACGCAAAATGCGCTCCATGCGCTTATCCCAGGTGAAGTTCTCCACGTGGGCGCGCGCAATGCGGGCACGGCGCTTTGCGGCGTCTGCATCGGCAAGGGTCTCGCGAATGGCATCTGCCAGCGCCTCCGGATCGCCGGGGGGACAAAAGGCCGCCATGGTGTCGTCCAGCACATCGCGAATGGGGGGCAGATCCGCAGTAACCAAAGGACGTTCTGCCGCCATGTACTCAAACAACTTTAAGGGAGAGGTGTCGCGTGTATAGAAAGGATGCTTGGATTTCGGAGCCGGGTACACCAACACGTCGCATGCGGTAAGAAACGTGGGGATTTTCGCATGCGTCATGAACCCGGTGAATTGAACGCAGTCCTTGAGCGACGGGTCTAACTCATCGACAAAGCGCTGCTTCACGTTTTCCGGTCCTCCAACAATAATCGCACGGAAATCGAAGCCACGTTTACGGAGCACAACCAACGCATCGAGCAGTTCGGGAATGCCCTTAGACAACTTCATGGATTCCAGTTGCCCGGCGTAACCAATGATTGGCACATGCTCTGCAACATCCAGGCCCTTGCGCGTATCTGCCGCGGGCGGCAAGGAGTCAAAATCGTGCAGATCCACAGCATCGCCTTCCACGACCACCGGAACGTCGGAAACGCCCATGTCCACCAATGCGGCGCGCATAGACGATGTTAGCGCGACGACAAGACGGCACTTGCGCACGTTGCGCAGGAAGCGTCGTTGTCCCAGCCTGGGAATGCGGTGCAGTTCCAAAATGACAGGCTTGCCGATAGATGTAAGCACCGGAAGCAGCTCCGGGGTGCGGGTGTAGAGCACGTCAAAATCCTTGATGCGGCTGCGCAGTACGTTGCGCAATGCGCGCCCAAACAGGAATGTCGTCAGCTTTAATCCCGTCACGCCGGGTGCCCACCACGCTGCAATGCCATCCAGCGTGCCGAGTTGGTGCAACGGAATCGGCGAAGACAACCCATAGTATGCAGCAAAATTCTGGTCGATGATGTTGTGGCGGAATGGACAAAAGATCTCCACATGATGACCCAGTCCGTACAGCGCCTGCGTAACTTTGGCCACTTGGTGGCCGTGCGCGCGCTCGTTGGGCAGCCGGACGTTCGTACAGTAGGCAATGCGCATGGGACGAACTATACCAGAAAAGCGTGCTATGCTTGCCGCGAATGCAGCTGGATCGCCGCCTCTTCAACGGGAAAATCCAAAGCTCTATCGTGTACCCCGAGTGTTTCCCCATCGGGCCGCGCGATACGGTGGTGAATTTAGGATGCGGCGTCGGCCCGCAAGCCGTAACGTACAAAGGGAACTTTGCGCGCATGGTCGGAGTGGATTTGAACGCAGAGCGACTGGAAGCATCCAAGGTGCTGCTTGCCGAACATGGCGTGAAAGGCTACGAAACGCTGTGTGCGCCAGTGGAACGGACGGGTCTGCCCGACGCGTCGTTCGACAAAGCTCTCGCCATCGACATTATTGAGCATTTGCCCAATCCGCTCGGGTTACTCCAAGAAGCCTACAGGTTACTCAAGTCCGGCGGAGAATTGCTGATAAGCGTGCCGGCGATGCACGACCACTACGTGCATGCGGCCAAGGCTCTAGCAACGCTGATGGGGCGCAAAACAAAAGAGACCCCGCACGGCCATCTCGATGCGCACAACAGCGAATACTCTGTGAACGGCTGGATGCGACTGATGAGCCAGACGCCCTTTGTTGTGGTGCGCACGCGCGCCAGCACGCTCTGGCCGCCCATGCACCTGTACGGAGTCCCCCGCTTCTGGTTCACCAACCCTATCATTCACGCGCTGGATACAAGATTGTGCACCCTGCCGGTACTCAAGAGGCTTGGGCAGGCATATCTCGTGGTTCTGCGTAAACCATAGTAGTATCAAAGCATGTCCGACATTCGCATACCCCTGGTACGCTCAACGTTTTTCGACGAAGCGTCAACGCGCAAGAAGCTTGCGGAGTTTGTACTGAACACGCCGTTTTTGAGCATGGGAAAGCACTGTCGCGAATTTGAGCACACCTTCGCGAACATGCAGGAGCGAAAGTTTGCAGTGCTAGTCGGCAACGGCAGCCTGGCGAATTTGGGTCTGATACAGGCGCTACTGAACTTGGGACGCCTCAAGCGCGGCGACAGCGTGGGCGTGTCGGCGGTCACATGGGCAACCAACGTCATGCCGCTGATGCAATTGGGCCTGAAGCCGGTGGCAATAGACTGCAGCCTAGACCATCTGAATGTCACTGCTGCGGAATTGGAAAAACACATCGCCGGACTGAAGGCGATGTTCATCACCAACGCCCTGGGATTGTGCGGCGACATCGATGCAATACGTACGATCTGCAAGAAACACGGCGTGCTGCTGCTCGAAGACAACTGCGAATCGCTGGGAACACGCTACAAAGGCACGCTACTTGGAAATTACGGCGAGGCATCGACGTTCTCTTTCTTCGTCGGCCACCATCTGTCCACCATCGAAGGCGGCATGGTGTGCACCGATGATGAGGAGCTATATGAAATGATTGTGATGGTCCGCGCCCACGGCTGGGACCGCAATATTTCCGAAAAAACGCGCGCCGCCCTGCGCAGGAAGCATGGGATAGACGCCTTCAAAGCCAAATACACCTTCTACGAATCCGCATACAACTTGCGCCCCACGGAAATCACGGGGTTCTTGGGCGCGCTGCAAATGCCTCTACTGGAAGCCACCATCGACAAGCGACTCAAGAACTTCCAGCGCTTCCAAGCGGCGGTGGCAAGCCGGCCCGACTGGTACCTGCCGCTCCAGGCAAGCCACATCGAACGGCTATCGAACTTCGCCATGCCGGTGATCTGCAAGGACAAAGATGTGCTTGCGGATGCAATACGCAGGTTTACCGACGCCGGCGTGGAAAACCGCCCGGTCATTGCGGGGAACATCCAGGAACATCCGTTCTGGAAGAAGGAGTACGCCACGGCGCTTTGCCCCAACGCCCACTTCATCCACGAATACGGATTCTACTTCCCCAACAATCCCGATCTTACCGAGGAAGAGCTGCAGCAGCTCTGCACACTAGTCACGGGAAAGTAGTGCTACACTTGCAACATGGCAGCCAAAAAACGCGCACTTATCACCGGCATTACGGGGCAAGACGGTTCGTATCTTGCGGAGCTCTTGCTGGAAAAGGGGTACGAGGTGCACGGCATCGTGCGACGCGCATCCACGTTCAACCGCGGTCGCATTGATCACCTCTTCATCGACCCGCATACCACCAAGCACGACCTGCACCTGCACTACGGAGATTTATCCGACAGCAATTCACTCCTGCGCGTGCTGCACTTGTGCAAGCCGGATGAGATTTACAATCTGGGAGCGCAAAGCCACGTTGGCGTGAGTTTCGAAATTCCCGAGAGTACGGGCGACATTACCGGACTGGGAACCACGCGGCTGCTCGAAGCGCTGCGCACCAGCGGACTGAAGAGCAAGTTCTACCAAGCCAGCTCCAGCGAACTGTACGGCAAGGTACTGCAAGTGCCCCAAGATGAGGACACCCCGTTCTACCCGCGCAGCCCATACGCCTGCGCCAAGGCTTATGCATTCCACCTCACGCGGAATTACCGCGAAAGCTACGGCATGTTCGCCTGCAACGGCATTCTGTTCAACCACGAATCCCCTCGTCGCGGCGAGAACTTCGTCACGCGCAAGATCACCTTGAGTATCGCCAAGATTCTCAAAGGCGACTTGGACTGCCTGTACTTGGGCAACTTGGAAGCGCGTCGCGACTGGGGCTATGCGCCGGAATTCGTAGAAGGCATGTGGCGCATGCTGCAACAGGATAAGGCCGATGACTTCGTGCTCGCCACGGGAAAGCAGCAGTCCGTACGCGAATTTTTAGAGCACTGCCTCAATCGTGCCGGCATCGAGTGGACGAAATCCGGCAAGGGAAATGACGAAGTATATCTAGATAAGAAGGGCAGGAAGATCGTTGCGATAGATCCGAAATACCAACGTCCGGCAGAGGTGGACACGCTGCTCGGTAACCCGGCCAAGGCCAAGAAGGTTTTGGGCTGGGAGCCGAAAACGAATCTGGAGCAGTTGGCGAACATCATGTTGGATGCCGACTGTACGTTGCTGGGGGTGAAGATCTGACGATTGCCATGCGCGTTCTCATTCTCACTCCGTGGGTTCCCTACCCGGCAACCGGCGCCTGCCAGCAGGATCGTTTTTGCGGCTACCTGCAAATGCGAGAACTTGGATACGAGATTCACGTCATTGCCAAATACCACGCATTCCAAGATGTTTCAGGGGCCCAAGCCGCTTTTGAAAAAGCGGGTATTCCACTCACACTGGTGCCGCACCCTCGGCATCCGCTGGCATTGCTGCTGCGGCGGCTGCCTGCGGTACTCCGCAATCCGGCGCTGCTGGATGGCGCCGCGCTTGAATACACAGACCCGAAGTACCAACGCACGGTGATCGATGCTGTGCAGCACTTCAAGCCCGATGTCGTTTGGATGGAATATTCCACACATTGGCCCGTGCTGCGCCTGCTTAAGTCCTGCGGCATCCCGATGATCGTAAAGTCGTCGCTCAATGAGCCGCAGAACTGCATGGATGAACATGGCGGCAGCTTGCTATCCAGGCTGAAGGCCATACCCAAATATCCTGGCGAGCGCATTGCCGCACAGGAAAGCGACCTCATCTTAGCCATTACACCCGACGAAGAGCGATTCTACGCAGGTCTGGGGGCAACCAATCACGGCACGCTGCCGCTGCGCGGGTTGTCACGCTGCTTCGCGGACAAGCGTCACACGCAAAAAGAGGTGCTGGATGTGGTGTTCTTAAGCTCCAATTACAACATGGGGCACAATCGTGACGCTGCGGAGTTTGTACTCAAAGACATCGTTCCACTGGTGCGACAGCGCTTCCCTGGAAAGTTCCGTTTTCATCTCACCGGTAAAAAATTCCCGGAACGCTACCAGCACTATTTGGCAAACGATGTCCGCACTACGGGCTTCGTGGAAGACCTAGGCGCGTTTCTTGCAAGCATGGATATTGCCCTGTGCCCGTGGATTTCCGGCACCGGCATGCAGCAAAAAGTCTTCGAGCCGCTCTGCCGCGGACTACCCCTGCTCACCACCAAAACCGCGGGGTATCCGTTTGTGCACGGAGAAGAGGTGCTGCTGTGTGCCACACCGCAAGAGTATGGCGACGGACTTGAGCATCTTTTGGATGCGACAGAGAGGCAGCGCATCGCCGACAAGGCGCGAATGAAGGCGCAGGATCTGTTTGGGGTCGAGGCAGTGAAACACATCGTGTCCGATGCCATTGGCCGCGTGACAAGGCGTTGATCTGGTATGATTGCTGGCATGTCGACCATTTCGATAGGCGTCGTAGGCTTGGGCTACTGGGGCCCCAACTGGCTGCGGAACTTTGCCGCACTGGAACAGTGTCGCTTGCAGTGGGGCTGTGATCTCTCGGCGGATTTAGTGAAGCGGTTCAGCCTGCAATATCCCGGCACGAAATTCACGCAATCGTACGAAGACCTGCTTGCGGATAGCTCGCTGGACGCCATTGTCATCGCCACTCCGACTGCATCGCATTACCCCCTGGCCAAAGCCGCACTGGAAGCCGGAAAGCATGTTCTTGTGGAAAAGCCGATGACCGCAACCGTGGAACAGGCCCAAGAACTTGTCGATCTTGCAGCAAAGAAGAAGTTGCAGCTCCTTGTAGACCACACGTTCGCGTACACCGAATCAGTGGCAAGAATACGAGAGTACACCCAGGCCAAGAAGCTGGGTGAACTACTGTACTTCGATTCCACGCGCATCAACCTGGGAATCATTCAAAAGGACAGCAACGTGTTTTACGACCTTGCCGTGCACGACCTTACTATCTTGAACGAACTGGAGAACCTGGCGAACTTACGGGAAGTATTCGCCTGCGGCAGCGCACATTACGGCACGCATGCCGAGGTGGGGCACTTGCACCTGAAGTTTGCCTCAGGTTTTCATGCCCACATTCACGTCAGCTGGCTTTCGCCGGTGAAAATTCGGCAGACGCTCATCGGCGGCACCAAGGCGATGATCGTCTACAACGACTTGGAACCCAGTGAGAAGGTGCGCCTGTATGACAGCGGTGTAGACCGGGACGAAACCAAGCCCGATCCGTTTTTCCCCAAGTACCGCAGTGGAGACGTGCTCATTCCGTCGCTAAAGCGCGCAGAGCCGCTCAATACGCAGGCAAAACACTTTTTGGCATGTATTGCCGGTAAGGAGAAGGCGCGCGTGTCGGGCGAAGACGGGCTGCATATGGTGAAAGTGTTGTCGCTGGCAAACGAGTCGCTGAAGAAGCATGCGCCTGTGGAGTTGTAGGCCTTCTCAGCAACGCAAGTTTCATGTAGTTCGGAATGCGTTTCCCTATGTTGTGCGAGCAAACTGCTTTATCGCGCACAAAGAAGCGGCATGAGATCCTCATGAACTTTTTTATGTTGAGATAACAGGCGAAATCACACCTTCGCTGTGCGCCGAAACATCATTCCTGTTACTCCGCGAAACAACCTCCAGTGGTACCGTACGTATCGCAAATGGTGATCGACCGGAATGGAATCTTTACGCCCTAGTTCAGGAAGCTTACGCAGAATGCGCAGCAGGAGCAGCGCCATAATAAGCGGCTCGCGAAACAGGATCCAGCGAACGTACTGCGCCCAGCTATACCCCTCGCGACGCATACGCTCCAGCTCGAGCAGTAGGTATCGGTCGTCCTTGGCGCGTAAATCGGCAACATCGGGGAGTGGCACGTACAGCGGATGCTGCAGCGTCACTTCGCGGAAGCTGGCATCGTACTGGTACTTCTCGTGCACGGTTTTGCCTTGTTGCAGCGTGGCGCCGCTCTTGCGGTTGTGCACGCGCGGCATAATGTCGGGGGTGAGGTGTCCGTGCGTTCTTGGCACGCCGCCTATCACCGGCACGCGTGGGATTTTAATGATGGTTTTTGGATCCAGCGTGGGCAGCAGCACGCCAAGTTCCGCCACCGCTTCGGCACTGAGCTCCTCGTCGGAATCTACGTACAGCACCCAATCGTTTGCTGCATCCGCACGCTGACGCAAGCGCATGTCGGTGAAGTTCTTCACCCGCAGGCTCGGCGTTACGGTGTCCTCGGGATACTGCGGTAGCACCTTTGCACCCAAGCGCTTGGCGATGGCGACGGTGTCATCGACGCTGTTTGCATCGTGCACCAGCAGCTCGGCAAAGGGTTGCAAAGGCATTAGGCAGCGCTCCAGCGTTGCCGCGCTGTTTCGGGTAAGTACGAGCACGGAGCAGGGAATGGTCTGATTGGCCATGTAGCTACAGAATACAGGTTTTCAGGAATCGTAAAGCTCTGAAATCTACTGCAGTGTCTTTTGCCACGATTCGCGACGCACGGGCCTGCACCCAAAACTCTCCTTAAAGAAGAACAGTCCTTCGTTGATGACCTTGCCGCCATCTTCGGTGGATACTCCCAAATGCAGCGCGCGACGGCGCTCGGAGATTGCCGTCTGCATGACATGGGTCAGGATGAGATGCATCGGATGCACCTTCTGATGAGCGTAGTCTTGCGCCATGTACAAGGTATAGAGCGCAGCGGAGTGAATGGTTACCACAACGATTCCGCCCACGAGCGCACCATCTTTATAGGCTCCAAACAAACGAACGTCATTTGGGCACAGGGCATGCAACTTTTGTATTTCCGCCAAGGTGTGCGTGGGCTTCGTGCCATGGCGCGCGGTCAGTGTGGCCTCCAAAATCTTCCAAAAACCGGCAAAATCCTGGGTGACCTTTACGCTCACTTCCCCGCGTTCGGCTTGTCGCACCATATTGCGGCACTTACCGGTAAGCGAAGGCAGGACATCATCGGGGTTCATGCCGGAGAGATCTATGGCGCCATCCATCTCGAAACGTGAACAGGTCCATCCGCGCTGATACAGCCAGTACTCCTGGTCGTCGGCGTAGTGCTGCCGAATGCTCTGTGGCGGCAACCGCAGAAATTCCATGCCTTGCAGCTTGCGCTCCTTGGCGAGCGCCATGAGTGCGTCTAGCACTTCGCCGCACTGCTTCACTCCCACTGGATCTGCAAGCACGACTCCTCCGTACGAAGCCCCCGGGTGCGCTACGAGCTTGTTGTCTTTTATTGCTGCGGGCAGGACTGCAATCGGCGTTTGTCCGTCGAGCACCCACAACGATGCATCGGTAAATCTGTCCGTTGGGTGGTACGCCAAAAAACGCCGGGTGTGGAAGAATGTTCCGTTGCGCGATGCAGCCACAAACGTATCCCATGCGGAATCCTGCGCTGCGGTGTGGGGAACCAACGAAAGGCTCATGCGGGCTTGGAAAGCGACATGACGAGTGTACCACTGCTGCCCGGAGCATCTCCGGCGGGCCGAAAGCCGTTCTTCTCGTATACACGGATGGCACGGGCATTGGTCTTGAGGACATGCAGATCGATACGCTTCAGTCCCAGCTGCTCAAAGCCGGCACGCACCAGAAGCGCCGTCGCTTCGGTTCCCAGTCCTTTGCCGTGCACGCCCGTATTACCGATGGTAATGCGCAGCGTCGCGGTCCGCTCCGTAAGATTGATATTCACGAATCCGCCGTTGCCAATAAGCTCCTCTCCCGGCAGCGTTACAACCGAGAACATCTTGCGGTCGGGCTGTTGGCTGCGCTCAAACCATTTCTGCTGGTCTTCTAGTGTCGGTACGCGATGATCATCTATTTGGGCGCGCAGCTGTTCATTGTTTGCAAGCCATTGCTGAAAGTAGGGCTGATCTTCGGCAGTCATGCGTGCCAAGGCCACCTGCGTGCCGGAAAGGACGATGGAACGTGTCATCGAGAGCAGCAGGATAAACCCGAATCCGTCGTTGAAAAAGGACTTTCTGTCAGATCGTGCTAGCATGCGCGCATGCCAGTACCATTCTTAGACTTACAAGCGCAGTATCGCTCCATAAAGCAGGAGGTAGACGCCGCAATGCAGGCCGTTGTGGATAAATGCGCGTTTGCCGGCGGGCCATACGTGGAGCAGTTCGAGAAGGAGTTCGCAGCATACTGCGGGGCCAAGTATTGCGTTGGCCTCGCATCGGGTACCGCGGCATTGGAGCTGCCGCTGCGTGCATACGATATTGGGCCGGGCCAGGAGGTAATTACCGTAGCCAACTCGTTCTTTGCCAGCGCCGAGGGCATTTCGCTTGCCGGTGCGACTCCGGTACTGGTGGATTGCCGCAGCGACGATGCGCTCATTGATGCTGCGAAGATTGAAGCCGCCATCACATCTAAAACCGCAGCAATCATTCCGGTACACCTGTACGGGCAACCCGCCGATATGGATGCGGTGCATGCAGTGGCAAAAAAGCACAAACTGATCGTGATAGAAGACGCGGCACAAGCACAGGGAAGCCGCTACAAAGGAAAGCGCACCGGAACGCTGGCACATTGCGCGGCGTTCAGTTTTTATCCGGGAAAAAACCTGGGTGCCTACGGCGAGGCCGGGGCGATCGTCACCGACGATGAGCTGATTGCCAAGCGCGTTCGCATGCTGCGTGAGCACGGCATGCCGAAAAAGTACGTGCACGAAATGGTAGGACGCAACGACCGCATGGACGGCCTGCAGGGTGCCGTCTTGAGCGTAAAGCTGAAGCATTTGGACGGCTGGAATGCCAAGCGCCGCGAACATGCTGCCTTGTACCGGTCGCTACTTTCCAGCATGGACGGCGTGGAATTGTTCACGAGCCACAACGACCGTGAAAGCAACTACCACTTGTTTGTCATCCGCGTGAAGAACCGCGATCTGGTACAGAAGAAGCTGCAGGAACGGGGTGTTTCCACCGGAATCCACTATCCTATTCCTATCCACTTGCAGCCGGCATACGCCGACAGGCAGTGGAGTATTGGCGATTTCCCGGAAGCCGAAGTGCAGGCAAACCAGATACTGTCGCTACCCATGTTTGCTGAGCTGACCTCCGCGCACGTGGAAGAGGTGTGCGAGGCGGTGAGACAAGCTGTGAAGTAGTTGATAAAATGACTGGAGCAGTGAAGAGGTATGAAGTAGATTGTGCTCCTTCATCGATAAACGTATATTCTCCACACATGAGCATTCGACCAAAGGTCATCGCACGGGTGCAATCCGATTTGCAAGGAAGATTCAATGTGGTCGACAACACTGGAGACAGCAAAAAGGTAATTAATGGCCAATTCCCCGATATCATTCTCTACGGCAAGGAATCTCCTTTAAATAATACCGTCCTTTTCACCTTAAAAATCGAAAACGGTGCACCGCTTCTTGATAGTCTTCCTGCGTGGAAAGAACTGGGAAATGCGCCTTTTGGCTTTTATATTGTAGTACCTAAAGAGAAGCTGCCTGAAGCAAAACAAATAGTCAGTGTAACTGGGATAAAGGCAAAATTTGCCTCCTATATTATTTCTAATGAAAAAGTAGAAGTTACCTATGAATGATGCATGGCCGCTAATCATGGGCGCTGGACTTGCTGTTGTTGGTGGTATTTTAGGTTATGAATATAATGCGCGCAGGGATAGCTCAAGGGAACTCAAATCAATTAAGGTATCAATTAGTGATGAATTGAGCGATATTGAAACTACAATTCACACAATGTATGAAGTGTGGGAAAAGTCAAAAACTTTATACCCTTCTTATTTCGCAACTTTACAACAAGGCACATCATCCTTTGATTGTTTACGAGAGCGTCTCTGGTTAATCAAGGACGCTGCTTTGCGAAAAAAGGTAGTGAGCTTTTACAAGAAACTTAAAGATGTGATTAAGGAAAATGAAAGCAAGATTGGGTCATTATCAGACACGCCAGAAACTAAAGCTGAGCAGGCAAGTATCGCTACAACGTTTAAGTCACTTGAAGGAGAGGCAAAGGATCTACGTTTCTCGTTGGAAAAAAAGAGTTTTTGGCCGTTTTAATAACACCAAATACCAACGTTAACTACTCACCTTTACCAATATACTCATCCATTTTCGCCATGAGCCCGTGCAAGCTGTGGCCTTGGCTGATGATGCGGTACATATCATCGGCGGAAATGGGGGCAGTCTGCGCATAGCGCTGGACGAACTCGGCAATGGCCTCGGGCGTATCGGCACTAGGGGCCTCCGGAATGCCAATAGCCTTGGCGTTGGCGGCGGTCGTGACCGGATAGCAGCCGCACGTCATGGCCTCGAGCATGGTTTTATCTATGGTTTCACTGGCCATGTTCAGCACAAGCCGATGCTGGGCGTACACCTGCGGCAGTTTGTCCATAGGCATGGTTCCGTGAAATGTGACACGGTGACCGAGCTTGAGCGTATGGACCAATGCACGAAGTTCTGCGACATAGTCTGCTTCGGCCTCTATGCCGTACACATCCAACGTGTAATCACTTGGCAGGTAGAGCAGGGATTGAATGTTCAGCTCCAGGCGCTTAGACCGGCTCAGGCGATGTACAACGAGCAACTTGGTGGGCTGCTGACATTGGTTAATGCGCTGCGGCCAGAACTGCATATCGATACCGTGGCCAACGACTATTTTCTTTGGTGAACGGACGTACTGCGGCAAGCTCTGGGGGGTTGCGCAGAAGAAACGCTTTCCAAAGAGGCCAAACAGCCATACACCCAGCTGCATTTTGTAATGGGTGTACCACAGGTAGCACGGAATACGCTTAGGCAGCCAAGCCCACCACCCCAGTGCGTACCACACCGGAGCCATGTGCACGAACACGCGGTCGTACTTGAGCGTAAGAACAAGGCGCCAGAATTCGAGGATGGATTTGGCGCGCGACCATCCGCGTTCTTTGCCAAGCGTATGCACCGGAAACTCGAAGGAGCTGCCGTCCCCCTCCAGACAAATGACTTCCACTTCGTACCCCTGCGCGATGAATGCGCGCACCCACAAGATGCCGAATGCGTCCTGCTGCTTAAGTTTTTGAGTGATGAATAGCAGCTTCATGTGCGGTTTCGGGTAGCGATTTGTTGCAAGAATTCGGCATACTCGCGAATCAGCGTGCGCTTCTCAAAACGATCGGTGATTTTGGTAGCCTGCTCACCCATGCGTTTGCGCAGGTCGGCATCTGCCAACAATGTCTTCAGTGTTGCAGTCAGTTCGGCAACGGTGCCGTCAACCAGCATGCCGTTTTCTCCGTGCCGGATGACATCGGGCATGACGCCTACTTTGGTGGCAACAACCGGAAGCCCCAAGGCCATGGCCTCCAGGGCCACGCGCGGCCCACCCTCGCTCTTGGAGTGCATGACCAGCACGCGTCCGGTCTGCATGGCGCGCACGACGTCTGCGGAAGTACCAAGCCAGCCTGCAAAGGTAACCCGATCCACAATGCCAAGCGTATGCGCAACGCTCTCGGCCACCATGCGCATTTCGCCGTCGCCGGTTACCAGCAACGTGGCATCCGGCAATGCGGCAATGGCGTGCAGTACATCGATGAGACCCTTGTTTGGCGCGAGCCTGCCGCAGAAGACAATGTCGTACTGCTTAGGTATGCCCGGATTCGCGCGCAGCAGTTCCTTGTCCAAGTAGAACGAAGGCACCACCGCGACGCGATTGCTGGGCACGCCCCAGCGCACCAGCGTATCGCGCACGCCGCCGTTCACGGTTCGCACCGCGGCGGCTGGACGTACATCGGCCTTCAGCCATACATGCGACATTTGACGACCCACCCACTCGGCAATGGATGCCGGCACCGGTTCGCCGACGATGTGGTGAATTTCGTACACCGCTGGAACCTTGGTGCGCTTGGTAAGTATTGCCGCACCGATGCCGTTATAGAACGGCGGATACTCATGCACGGTCATCACCGCATGACCGTGCTCCCGAATGAGCTGCATGCCCTTGCGCACAATCCACCATGGCTGCAACGGCAATGGGTAAGAACAGGGATGAAAATGCACGTTGCCGAAAAATGTCTTGGGAGACAGCAACGATTCGCGCGTGAACGGCGTAATGACATCGATGCGCTCCCAGTGCGTCGAGAACTCCTGCAGCATGGCATGAAACGCGCCCTGCTTTCCCTGCAGGAGCGAGCGATCGCCGGAAATCATGAGGAGCTTCATGTGCGTCCAGTATGTGCCATACCAACAGCCTTTACCACGCTACTTGCCAAGCAGTCCCACCCACTCCTTAGCCACCACCGCCCACGTCCGCTGCAGCGGCAGCGTGGCGGCTTCGCGCGCGACGGCATCGTATTTCCCCTGCAATGCATTCACCGCACGCACAATGTCTGCCGCGGTGCGAAGCGTAGCTTTCACCATGCCCTTGGTCAGCTCGCCGCTTAAGCCAGTCTGATCGGTAAGTAATACCGGCAAGCCGGCGGCGCGTGCTTCCAATGCAACATTCGGACTGATCTCGGTAATGGAAGGCAGTACCAGCAGGTCGTGGTCGGCAAAGAGCTGCTTCTTATCTTCTGCCAACACCGGGCGCATGAAGGTGACGCGGGAGCTGAGTCCTGCAGCGTCGGCTTGCGCATGCAAGCGCCTGCGTTCCGGTCCTTCGCCGGTCATGGTGAGCGTGACGCCGGGCAACTCGCAGAGTGCGGCAAGCAACTCCATCACATTCTTAAAACGAACGAAGCGACCCAAGAACAACAGCTTCAGCGGCGTGTGACGGGCGTGCAGTGCGGGCTCTCCGAACGGAAGCGCGTTCTGTATGACTCGCGTATCGGGCAGGGTGCGGTAGTGGCGCTTGTGAATGTCCTGCTGATACTGGGTGGAGTACACCACATGGTCGAACTTGTTGAGAATCCGCTGCATGAATAGCGCATTGGCCAAGCGGGTCACCGCCAGGTTCACCCGATCGCTGAACGAAGCCGGCTTGCCAGATTCGTACCATGCCTGCAGACCCAGCTCTCCTCCGGCTGCGGTGTAGCGTTCCCAGAAGAAATCTCCGCCCAAACGCAGCGCCTTCTTTGGCTTCTTAAGACCGGAGAGCCACAATGGAATGCCGCAGCTGACAGAAGAAAAGCACACTACTGCATCGGCGTCTGCGCCGTGCTGTTTAAGCGCCTTGGCGTACCGCTTCCATGCAAGGAGCATGCCACCCACGCGCGACACCCGCACAATTGTCCATGCAGGCGGCGGAGCGTGGTCGACAAAAATTGTTTCGTACGTGAGCACGATAACCTCATGCTTGTCGGCGGTGAGCTCGCGGGCCAATTCGCGAACGTACGTAGCCGGACCGCCAATGTCGGGTGGATAGATGCCTGTGGCCAAGACGATTTTCATTGATCGCAGTGTACTACGCGACAACCGCGCCTTCCCAGAGCCAAGGTAGAAATATTGGACAAATTTATAAAATAGTATATAATAGTATAATGACATTCATCCATAAAACCGATGTGCTTGGAACCGCGGAAACGATGGGGAGTGCAATGGGCGTTCTTGTCACGCAGAAGCACGTTACGCCCCAAAAAGCCCTCCCGATGATAGTAGGCCAAGAGACGGCGAAGGACGTGCTGCTGCATGTATTCGGAGACCGAGATACCATTACCCTGGACGAAGTGCGTTTTGGCGAGGAGGTCGATATCGACACTCGCCAGGCACTGGTGACACTACTTACAAACGCCGCAGTCGCCAGCGCATTGCGCACTGAGCAGGCAAGGTCTGTAGGCGAGCGCAAAATTGATGTGCTCGCACGATTCCCTGTTGTACAGAAGCGTGATGAATTCAGGGCGCAGCTTCTGAGGCAATGCGGCCTTGATACCACTCCACCGTCCGACGCAGACCCTCGTCAAAGTTAACACTGGGCTTCCAGCCAAGCGCGTGGCACGAGGTGGCGTCCAGTGCATAGCGCCAATCATGCCCCGGGCGATCTGCAACGAATGTAATCAGGCTTTCGGGTTTACCCAAGAGTGCGAGCACTTGTTTTGCAACATCGATGTTTCTGCGTTCGCTGTCAGCGGAAACATGGAACACCTTGCCGTCGCCGCCCTTGGCGCGAATCACCGCGTCTATGGCATCGCAATGATCCGTAACGTACAGCCAATCGCGCCTGTTCTCGCCTTTGGCATAGAGAGGAATCGGCTGATTGGCGAGCGCGCGACGGATGATGGTGGGGATGAGTTTCTCGGCGGCCTGATGCGGGCCGAAATTATTGGTGCAGCGGGAAATGCGTGCGCGAATTCCATACGTGCGCACAGCGGCATGAATGAGTAAATCGCCGGATGCCTTGCTGGCGGCATACGGCGAACTGGGCTTGAGCGCGTCATCTGTGCGCTTGGCGCGTTCGCCATCTTGCAGATCGCCGTACACTTCATCCGTAGACACGTGCATGAGCAGCGTATCGGGACGCTGGCGACAGACTTCGATCAGGCTTTGCACGCCGATGACATTGCTATGCAAAAACGGCACGGCATTTTGAATACTTCGATCCACATGCGTTTCGGCCGCAAAGTTCACAATGACGTCGATTAAATACTGCTTCACCAGCTTGTGCACCAGCTCGACATCGGCAATATCCCCTTCCACAAAGGTGATGTCGTTCATCGCCGAAGCCAAAAATGCCTTGTCGGCGCCATGGCGCATGGCATCCAGTACTACAATCCCATCTTGCGGAAATAGCTCGCGGTGCCGCAGTACGAAGTGCGAGCCAATGAAGCCGGCGCCACCTGTGACGAGGAGATTCATGGGAGTAGATACTACCCTAGGAAGCGTATCGTGAGGAATGCATCACGCAGAGCGTGTACAGGACTCCTGGACTCCAGGGAGCTCCTGGAATACCCTTCGTTATTTCCCATAGCCCGTCGCTATACACTGACGCTAGAATAGCCTCCCTATGAAAGGAGTCCTCATTTGCGGCGGCACGGGTACGCGGTTAAAGCCGCTGACCGATGTGACCAACAAGAGCTTGTTGCCGGTCTATGACAGGCCGCTCATCGAGTACCCGCTGGACATCATGCGGAAGGCTGGCATCCGCGAAATCGCCATCGTCACCGGATCGGAGAACATGGGACAAATTACCGACTACCTCGGTTCAGGCGCCAAGATGGGCTGCTCGTTTGCGTACAAGGTGCAAGACACTCCTGCGGGCATTGCGCAAGCACTGGGCTTGGCGGAAGAGTTTGCGGCAGGCGACGACTGCTGCGTGATCTTGGGAGACAACGTCTTCTTTGGAGACATTGCCCCTGTCATTCACGATTTCAAGGGCGGCGCCCATCTGTTCGTAAAAGAGCTGCCGGATTGCCAGCGCTTCGGTGTAGCAACGCTAGATGGCAAGAAGGTCACCTCCATTGAGGAAAAGCCGCTGAAGCCCAAGAGCAACTACGCCGTAACGGGCTGTTATGTGTATGACGCCCGCTGCTTCGAGATCATTCGCAATCTGCAGCCATCGGCACGCGGCGAGCTGGAAATTACCGATGTGAGCAAATGGTTCGTGGAGCAGGGTGAGGCGCAAGCCACTATTTTGCATGACGAATGGATTGATGCCGGAACCTTCGAAAGCCTGTTCCGCGCCAGCGAACTGGTGCGTCAGCGCAAGCTGGATATGGTAAAGAGCGCTACTGCAAAGAACGTCGCGGCACAGAAGCAACAACGCGCCGAGTTGTTGGTAAAGCGCAAATAGCCTCGGCAATTGCTCAATGCGGGGAAGTGCGCAGCCTGTTTCCGCTTACTTCACAGGAACCGGCTTGTTGGAACGACGGTCCCAACCGGATTTCACCGGATCTCCGTAGGTGCCGTCTGGCAAGACCTGGCGATACTCGGCTTCGACTTTTCCGAACGAGAATCCGACCTGATCCTGAATGCCGTCGCCATGCAGATTGCCAACCGTCTTGTAGGAACTCACGAAAGCATCTGTCAGGGTCCAGCGGAGGAAATCGGTGGTACCACCTTTGCGGCGAACATACAGCGTGACGCGCGGTACATTCACGCTACCTGCCGCATAGACCATCAATTTGGCCGAAGCCTTGTTTGCCGGCATGGTGACAAGGAAGTCCTGCATGGTTGGTGTGCTTGCCGCTGGTGAACGCGATGCGCCGAATGAATACGAGTCGACAAGAATATCGTTCTGATGATTGTCTTCGCTCGCCTCCCCCGTAATGCCCTGCACGCGAAGGAAGATCTGCAAATCGAGATCGTTGAGAATGGTGTTCACCGCAGTCGGTGCGGCAAATGCAACCTCCGCCTCCATGCGAATGGCGTTCTTCAAGAGCACCACGGATAGCGTGACGCATGTGGCGACTGCAAGCAGCAGTGCAAGGAAGGAGCCAGAGTGAATTCGGGGCGACGTGCGCATAGGAGAAATGAAAGAAATCTCATTATTGTAGCGGAAAATGGCAAAAAATGCCAGGATCCGACAGGGTGGCAGTTGCCTAAAATACAGAGAAGACGGCATGCTGGCAGTCCATGCGACGCACAGTCACCCTTGTCGACGAATCCGGCACGCCACTGGGCGAAGCCGACCTGCTGGACGCGCACACCGGCACGGGCAAGTTGCACCGTGCGTTTTCGGTATATGTGTTTCGGGAAGGAAAGAAGCAGATACTCATCCAGCGACGCAGTAAGAAAAAAATGCTCTGGCCCATGGTGTGGGCAAATACGTGCTGCAGCCATCCGTTTGCCGGAGAAAGCCCCGAACAGGCGGGAGAGCGTCGGCTGGGAGAGGAGCTAGGTTTTACCTGTGCGCTGCGTCCGTTTGCAGACTTCGTGTACCGAGCCGAAGATCCTTCGGGCAAGGGCGTGGAGCACGAGTACGTCACCATTCTCTTGGGCTCCTGCGATGCGCCGGCGGTACACCCCAATCCGGACGAGGTGGACTCCTTCCGCTGGATCGACGTTTCTGAATTACGTGAGGACATGCAGCGACATCGAGAGTGGTATGCACCCTGGTTTCATTTGGGGTTGGAAAAAATTCTCGCTGCATCATGAGCAATCTCCCGCCATTGCACATCGCGCTGATTCCGGACGGCAACCGCCGTTGGGCAAAAGAACGTGGCTTACTGCCATGGAAAGGACACGAGCGATCGGCCGAGAATTTCCGGTCTGTCGTGGAATGGTGTGCCAAAGACGGGCGCATAGGCACGCTGACCTTTTGGGCGTTTTCCACGGAAAACTGGAAGCGCGACAAAATGGAGATTGAGCAGCTGATGAGTATGTTCGAGAAATACATCCGTAAGGAACGTGACGATTTGCGCAAAAACGGGATTCACCTTGTGCGCTCCGGTCGCACCGATCGCATGCCCGAAAGCCTGCGCACTCTGCTGGAAGATGTGGCGGCGCACCCGCCGGAAACGATCCAGCTCACGCTGCACATGGCCATAGACTACGGCGGAAAAGACGAGGTATTGCGCGCGGTAGGAAAGCTCGGCTCCACGAAAGACATATCGGAAGAAGCGCTGCGATCCGCCATGGATCAACCCAAAGTACCGGATATCGATTTGATCATCCGTACATCGGGCGAACAACGCACCAGCAACTTCTTCCTGTTCCAGGCCGCGTACGCCGAATGGATCTTTTTGGAACAACACTTTCCCGATTTCTCGAGTGCGGATTTGGAGTCGGCAATTGAAATATATGCCGGACGCAAGCGGCGCTTTGGGAAATAATTACTGTTTACGAGAAAGGATATAACCCGCCATATCCACCAAGTGAGCGGCCTTCTTGCCAAAGGGCTGCAGTGCGGCAATGGCGGCATCTATGGCTTCGGTAGCTGCCTTCTTGCTGCCCTCCACTCCAAGCAGTTTCGGGTAAGTCATTTTGCCTTGCGCGGCGTCTTTTCCCGGCGTTTTGCCTATTGCGGCTCCCCCGGTGACATCCAGCAAGTCGTCGGTGATTTGGAACGCCACGCCGATGGCTTGCGCGTACCGCGTGAGCGCCTGCAATTGATCGTCCTTGGCTCCAGCGGCAATCGCCCCCATACGGACACAAGCGACAATGAGTGCTCCGGTCTTCCGGGCGTGTAGCTGGCGGACATCTTCTACGGACGCCTTGGCGCCCAAGCCGCGCATATCCATGGCTTGTCCACCCGCCATGCCGTCTGCACCAATAGCAGCTGCCAACTCGAGCGCGCTTCGTTGGGCGGTCTCGGGCGTCGCATGCTTGAGCAGCGTTTCAAATGCAAGAACCAGTAAGGAGTCGCCTGCCAGCAAGGCTACCGCCTCGCCGTACACTTTGTGATTGGTGGGCTTGCCGCGACGAAGATCGTCGTTATCCATGCAGGGCAAATCGTCATGAATCAACGAAAACGCGTGCACCATTTCTGCGGCACACGCGGCCGGCATTGCATCGTTACAGTCACCACCGCAGGCATCGGCAGCCATGAGTACTAGCAACGGGCGGACACGCTTGCCCGGAAGCAGCAAGCTGTAACGCATGGCATCGACAAGGCCTTCATCGCCGTTGCCGGCACTCCAACTGTCCAATGCTGACTCTATTTGCGGGCGGTGGTGTTCGGCAAATGCATCGAAGGGCGATGATGTTTGGGTGGGCGACATGCAAATACCTTATACTACATGCCTCATGTCCGACCACAGAGCAGTCGCCACCGGCAAGATCATCGTAAGCGGAGAGTACGCCATGGTGTTTGGGCATCCGGGTATCGCGTTCCCGTCGCAGCATTGGATTTCGGTAACGTGGAAGCGCGATCGCAAGCGGGGGCTGCAGGTGCAATGGCCGGAAACGGACAGCCAGCCGATGTGGAAGGAGTACGCACAAGCCATTGCGCAGCGATGCGACAAGAAAGCTGCCGGAACGCTGCACGTGGAAAACTACATCCCGCTCGGCAAGGGCATGGGCTCCTCTACCGCACTGCTCATTGCCACGTGCAAAGCCATCTTGGGCGAAGACTGCAAAGCCAAAGCCCTGGATTTGGAAAACGAGGTAAATCCCGGCAATAGCGGCATGGATTTTGCCGTCATTTGGGAGCGCTCACCCCTCTATTTCCGCAAGGGTCACGATGCAAGATACATGGGTATGCCTGGAGAAGCCCTGGAACATGCGCTGCTCATCGACACCGGAGTACCGAATGAAGCAACGCCGGAACTGGTTGCCTGGGTGAAGTCACGCATGGGGGAACCCCAGATTGCCGCTGCAATCGAAACTATTGGCGCATGCACCGAGCGCTTGGCCAAAGGGGAGCCGCTGCATGCCGTCATGCGCGACCATCACCGCGCGCAGGTTACGTTGGGAGTCGTGCCGCCGCATGTAGCGGCGTTCATCGAAGCGATTGAACAAACCGGAGGATCGGCAAAGGTGATTGGCGCTGGGGGGCGCACTGGCGGCGGAGGAATGGTGTTGGCTATGCACGAAACTCCCGCGGAGATTCATAAGCTAATAGAACCGCAACCTGACTGGGTTGTGTCGAAACGGGACGCGGCATCAGCCTAGTCTCGAGAGGTGCGCGGCGATTTCGGCAATGTCGCGGAATTGTCGCTTGGGATGCGCTGCTTCCGGAATGCCGTCCAGCGACTGCGTCGAACCCGTCATGACCATCCAGGTTTCCAAGCCTAAGCGATTGCCTCCCAGAATTTCGGTATCGGGTGTATCGCCAATGACCACGGTTGTTTTGGAGTCTGCCTGCATGCGCTTGAGCGCCGCATCGAACATATGGCGCTCGGGTTTACCGCACACAACTGGCTCCGATCGCGTCGTGTGCGCTAGGTATGCCATCACGCCACCGTTGGCCGGGAACGACGTTCCCTTGGCATTGCGCGCACTGCGATCCGGATTGGTAACCAAGAGCTTGGCACCGTGATCGACTACCGCGCTATGCGCCGCGGCAAGATGCGAGTACGCAAGGTTCATCGTGAAGCCGGATACAACATGTGTTGGCGGTTCCTGCCAAGCGTCTTCTTTCCACTGGTCGTTGATAATGACTGCGCCGCGCGCGAGCAGCTCGGCCTCAAGGCCGCCCTCACCGATCATGCACACGCGTGCGGCACGCTGAACATCCGCACAGATCAGATCGGCTGCCACCTGGGGCGAGGTGATGATGTGGCTCTCGTCGCATTCCACTCCGAATCTGCGGAACGTGCCCACATGATGATCTGCTTGGTACCTGGCGTTGTTGGTCGCCAGCACCCACTTGATGCGCAGGCGTTCAAGCGTTTGCATGAACGTAGTAAGCGCTGGGTGCACCTGCTTCTCGTGCCATAGCACGCCGTCGCCATCTAAAATGACTGCCGAGGGTAGCGTATCGAGCGCCATGAGCGCGCGACTGTATCGAACTCCGCATGGAATGTCACTCTATTTGCGCAAAAACGCCGTAATGTCGCGAATGTCAGCAAAAATCTTGTCGGGCTTGCAGGCACTGCGTTGTACGTCCTGATGCGACGTTATACCGCTGAGCACAAGCCAGGTGGGCATACCCAAGCGGTGTCCGGCTAAGATTTCCGTTTCCAGATTATCGCCAATCACCACGGTCGTATGCGGAGTGGCGCGCATGCGCCGCATCGCCTCTTCGAACATGGTCGGCTCGGGCTTGCCTATGACAATGGGTGTGACGCCGGTGCAGTACGCAAGCAGCGCCGCAACCGCCCCGCCGCCCGGATAATTCGCGCCCGAAGAATGCTTGCTCAGTCGATCGGGATTGGTGGAAATTAATACGGCGCCATGATCTTTAATGGCCGTGGTCGCCGGCGCAAGTTTGTTGGGGTAATCCAATCCGGTATCCAGGCCTACCACAACGTGGGAGGGCGGCCGCAGCCACGCTCCCCCCTTCCACTCATCATTGATAACTCGCACGCCGGCCGCTTCCAGCTCGCGCCGTAAGCCATCTTCCCCCACCATGAACACGCGTGCATCCGGAGCTGTGCGACGCAAGTACGAGGCTGTTGCCTGCGGTGACGTTATGATTTCCTCTGCGGATACGGTCACGCCAAAACGCTTGAACTTCTCGACAAAGTGTCGACTGTCATAGCGGGCGATATTCGTGGCGACCGTAAAGCGGATGCCAAGATCGCGCAGCGTCGATATGAACTCCGCGATTCCCTCCTTGGGCTTGTCGACATCCCACAACACGCCGTCTGCGTCCAAGATGCAATGGGTAATAGAGGTTGCTGACATTGGCACAGAGAATAGCGAAGGTTGAGCCGACTTCGAACAAGCTCTATGCTAGGCACTCACTTCGGCGCATCTCCATGCCCTGCAAAGCAGTCTCCACTCCCAACATCGCGCTCATTAAATACTGGGGGAACCGCAATGATCGTTTGCGGCTGCCTGCGGGGGACTCGCTTTCCATGGCGCTGGATACGCCCACGGTGGAAATAACCGTAGATCACGCTCCGGCACTTTCGGTGCGCTCGTTTCTGTTAGATGGCTCCGAGAAGCGGTTGGATGCCAGCGTCCTGAAACGATATGAAACCGTGCTGGATTTATACCGCCGCTACTTCGTGGAGCTTGGCGCTCCAAAAGCACTGCCTGAGTCGCTCTCCATCGTCATACGTTCGGGTATTCCCCCATCCATCGGCATTGCTTCGTCGGCAGCGGTCTTCAGCTGCCTGGCAGAGGCCGTTGCGGGGCTGGTAACAGAGCAGAAAGAGTTAGACCGCAAGCAGGTCAGCGTACTGGCTCGTTTGGGTTCCGGGTCGGCTTGCCGCGGCGCCTACGACGGCTATGTCGCCATTCGGGCGGGACAGGGTGAAGCAATAGACGCCGCCTACGCAGAGCAGATTGCCGATGCGAAACATTGGCTGCTGCATGACGTCATTCTGGTACCAAGTCAGGAGGCAAAAAAAGTCGGCTCCACCGAGGGGCACGCCATGGCGCAAACGAGTCCGCATTTTATTGAACGCGTGGAAGAGACGCCGCGCCGCATGCGCGAGTGCATCCATGCCATTCGCAACAGGGACTTTGAGCAGCTGCAGTACGTGGCCGAGCAAGATGCGCTGAACATGCACCATGTCATGCAAACGCAAACACCGCCGTTGCATTACTTAAGCAGTGAAACGCTGCGGATTTTGGATGAAGTGAAAGCGCTGCGAAAACGGCAGCATCTTCCGGTACTGTTCACTATGGACGCCGGACCCACCGTGCATCTGTTCTGTCCCGACGAAGCGCTAAACGACGTGCTTGCCTTTGCCGAAGCTCAAAAAGGCTGCCAACTGTTCCGCGCCAAAACCGGCCCCGGCTCCAGCTGCATCGCATAATGGATTTACGCTCGCTTCCCGACGGCCTTTCCCCGATGCAGCGCATTCGCGAGCGACGCGGCCGCGTAGAGAAATCGCTGCAAGTAGACCTGTCTGCACTTGAACCGCTGGAAACGAACATCGGTCACGCCGATGAAAAGAACTGCGAACAAATGGTGGGGCACGTGGGGCTGCCCGTCGGCATTGCCGGTCCGGTACGCGTGCGTTTTGGCGAAGGGACCGTGACCGATGTCTACCTGCCTCTTGCCACGACCGAAGGCGCGCTTGTTGCCAGCGCCAACCGCGGATGCAAAGCGCTTACTCTCTCCGGAGGAGCGAAGATTGTACGCAGCGTGCACCACGGCATGAGCCGTTCCATCGCCTTCCGTGTGAAGGGGTCGAAGACAACGGCGGCGGCCGCACTCAAGAAAACTGCGAAGACCTGGCGAGCAGTAGGCGAAGGCACCAGCAACCACCTTGCCATAGTCAGCCACGACATCGAGAGCAAGGGCGCGCACCTTTTTCTTACAATCAACTGCGACACCGACCAGGCAATGGGCATGAACATGACGACGATTGCGGCACAAGCAATTGCAGAATGGGTGAACGTGAATGTGCCAGGCCTCGCATGCGTGACCGTTGCCGGAAACGTGGATAGCGACAAGAAGCCAAGTAAACGGACACACGCCCGCGGACGCGGCTATGAGGTGATCGCAGAGGTCACGCTCACGGACGCCGTCGTGCACGATGTCCTGAAAAGCGATGCCCCCTCCATGCTTGCGGTCGCGGATGCAAAGCTAAAGGCAGGGTCGGCGCTGGCTGGTGCCATAGGTGCCAACTTACATGCGGCAAATCTGGTTGCAGCCATGTATGTGGCAACCGGACAAGATGCCGCGCATACGGTGGAAGGGTCGCTCTGCGATACGACGGTGAAAAAAGTTCGTGGCGGATTGTCGGTGCGCGTACGCATGCCGGCGATATTGGTGGGCATTCGCGGCGGAGGCACTACGCTGCCTGCGCAGCAACAGTGCCTGCAACTGCTACTCAAGGCAAAAACGGGGCTTTCTCCCAAGCATCAGTTGGCGGAGTGCATTGCCACAGGCGTTCTGGCAGGCGAAGTATCGCTGCTGGCGGCACAAGCCAGTCATACGCTTGCCAAAGCACACAAGAAATTGGGGCGCTAACTTGTGCGCGGGGCAATAGAGAGGATACTGCACGTTACACGTGAGCACGCCGACTATCAGCATCGCACTTGCCGCCATTGCGGCATACGCCACATTTCTGTTGCTGCAGAGTGGCCCGATTCTTGCACGCAATGCGCTGCTACTTGTTGTCAGCTACGCAATCTGTTTTGTTTGGGACCCAGGAGCGCTGTGGTACCTGCTAGCCTCCACGCTGGTCACCTATGCCGGTGCCATTGGTATTGAGCGATACTCGTCACAAGGAAAGACAATCGGCTGGGTGGCGCTGCTTGCGCATGTACTGCTTATCGCCTTCTGGAAAGCGGCACCCAGCATTCTGGCTGCAACGCCCTCGCTGCGCTGGATAGTACCTACATACACTCCGGGTCTTACGACATCCATTGCAGTGCCGCTGGGTCTTTCGTTCTACTGCTTTCAATCCATCGGATACCTATTCGATGTGTTGCACAGCAAGCAGCGGGCAGAGACGAACTTGTTGCATTTTGCTCTGTTCCAAGCGTTCTTCCCCAAGCTCGCATCGGGGCCGATTGAGCGTGCTCAGCACTTGTTGCCGCAACTGCGCAGCCCGCTTGCGGTGCAACGCGCCGACATACTGGAGGGTGCGTTTCTCATTGTATGGGGATCGGTGAAGAAATTTTCCATCGCCTTTACCGCAGGGCTTGTTGCCGACGCGTTCTTTGCAAATCCATACTTGCTTGGAGCAGCGAACATCATTGGTATCGCCGCGTTTGCCGTGCAGTTGTATGCCGACTTTTCCGGGTACACCGATATCGCGCGGGGCACGGCGAGAATGCTTGGCATTCGGCTGACGCAGAACTTCCGCAGGCCCTTTGCTGCCGCCGCTCCAGATGATTTTTGGAAGCGCTGGCATATTTCGTTATCCGAATGGGTGCGCGACTACCTGTATATACCGCTGGGCGGAAACCGGCGTGGTGTTGTAAGGGCGGGATTGAACACGCTGCTCGCTATGATCATTGTGGGCTGCTGGCACGGAATTACCCCCATGTATGTGCTCTGGGGGGTGTTCCATGGCCTACTCACCATTGCGCATCGCGTATGGAAACAGTATTTCCGGCTCCAGAAGTTCGTCGCCATTCCCTGCTTCTTCTGCATAAATCTTTTCGGCTGGATGCTGTTCCGCAGTCCAGACTTGGAAAACTTCACCATGATGTTGCAAGAGCTCGCATTCCCTCCGGCCACCGTCATGCCGATTGCCTACGCGGCACCGCTTGTGCTCTTGGCAGCCGCTCCGCTTCTGGCAGTGGAGTGGTGGCAATCGCGAGTGCAGGAGGATGCATTGGTGCAAGAAAGCTCCTGGCTTGCCCTGGCGGCGTTTGCAGTACTCGCTTTCTATGCACTACTGCTTGGATCGGCAACCCAAGTTACCCCATTCATTTATTCCAACTTCTAAGCGTAATCGACGGCATGGAAGCGTGCGTCTTTGGTGTGGAGCAGCGACATTGCTGTGCTGTGCCCTTGCGATGGAATGGGGCTTGCAGCGCATGTACTGGCTGACGCCAGAAAGTGATGCATTGCAAATGGAGCTGAAGCAAGCAAAGCATGCCGTCCTGCAAACAGCTGAAGATTTTGACGTGATGTTCTTTGGCGATTCCACCGCCGGAAACAACATTATCCCGAGCCAGTTTCAACAAGAGACAGGACTGAGAGCCTACAGCGTGCACACAAACTCCAACGTTAGTCCTAGCGCCAACGTCTACCTGCTCACTGAATATCTTGCGCATCATCCGGCGCCGAAAATGCTGGTGCTGTCGCAGACGTTGTTCGCCTGGTCCATTCCGCAACATCACGACATTCTCCTTGAGCATTTCATGCGACCGGATATCGGTTGGCTGCTGTGGAGTAATGGCATTTTTTCAACCCAAGATTTCCTGGAATCACTGACAAGTCACTGGATTCCTTCGCTAGCATACAGACGGCACATTCTACGACTCCGCCAAAATGCCGACATTGTCCAAGGATTGCTGGGAAAGGGTGCTGGGCAATTTGATGACCCTGCACGCGGTCATATTCCGGTCATGCGAGATATTTCCGCCATGGATGCATACACCGGCGAAATGCGGGAGGTTGGAAAGCTCCTGAGAGGTGCACCCACAAAAGAGAGCCTGGGCTTCTCGGAGGAAGCCCTTCTCATGACTAAAGAATTTTGTGCCATTGCAAAACGCAACGGCATCCCGGTAGCCATTGTCATGCCGCCGTTCCCAAGCGGTGTACTCACGCAAACAGGCACACTGGAAGGATTACGCGCGATGGAAACATACATTCAGAATGAAACAAGGGAACATGGTTGTCGGCTTACAAACCCCATCAAGATGCCGGACAACGTGTTCGGAGACGGAGTGCACCTAAATGAGACGGGTGCATCGCTGTTCACACATAGACTGGCTACGTTCATAGCGCCAATGTTGAAGCCTGGTAAATAGCGCCGGTGTGCTGCATCTGCTACCATCGCGTCTCCATGAAAACAGCCATTCACGCATTTGGCCGCTACGTACCAAACAACCGCATCAAGGCTGCGGTCATTGCCGCACACTGGAAGCGCGGCACCGAACAGGCGGATGGCTTGGGTATTGTGGAAAAGGCCGTTGCCGCGCGTGACGAAGATGCATTCACCATCGCCTGGGAGGCCGCCAAGCAGGCACTGGAAACCGGCGGCATCGACTCAAAGACTATCGGCGCGATTTTTGTCGGATCCGAAAGTCATCCGTATGCAGTAAAGCCAACCAGCGGCATGCTGGTCAGTGCGCTCAAGCTCAATCCGCTCTGTCACTGCGCCGACTTGGAATTCGCATGCAAGGCGGGCACCGCGGCACTGCAGATCGTCAGCGCCATGGTGGCCAGCAAGCAAATCCAGTACGGCATTGCCATTGGCACGGATACGGCGCAGTCCAAGCCTGGAGATGCGCTGGAGTATTCCGCCGCAGCGGGCGCAGCGGCATTCGTGGTGGGTGCATCTACGACGAAGCGGCCAGGACTTTGCTCTATAGATTCCACACTCTCATACACCAGCGACACCCCCGACTTCTGGCGCAATGCAGACGAAAAGTACCCCTCGCACGCCGGACGTTTTACGGGTGAGCCGGCGTACTTCCATCATGTGCAACATGCCGCCAAAGCAATGATGGAAAAAGCCAAGATGCAGCCGCAGGACTTTGACCACGTCGTACTACACATGCCCAACGCAAAATTCCCGTCCCAAGCCGCAAAAAAACTAGGCTTCACCGACGAGCAGATGAAAGCCGGATTCATCGTCCCGCATATCGGCAATACCTACAGCGCCTGCTCGCCTTTGGGTCTGGCAGAAGTCCTGCAAGTGGCAAAGAAGGGGCAGAAAATACTCCTGGTTTCCTACGGCTCTGGCGCCGGCAGCGACGCATTCGTACTTACCATGCTCGCGAATGGCAAAGCGCTGCCCGCACCTGCAACGCGGGACCTGCGGTATTTGGACTATGCGGAATACCTGCAGTACTCCAAAACTGTGTAGGTTCCGGCAGGTAGACAGATTATTGAGAGTATTGCCTGACAAGAGGAAAGAGCGTTATACTCTGCAAGTTCATGCGAGACACTGTTTACGTCCTTGGTGGAGGCCAGACGCGCTTCGGCGAGCTATGGAGCAAATCGCTCCAGCAGCTGATTGAAGAAGCTGTCTACAACGCACTGGAGAGCAGCAAGGTGCTGACGACCGATATCGACTATGTGGTCATAGGAAACATGGTCAGCGGCGAAACATCTGCCCAGGCGCACTTGGGTACGTTTGCCTCCAGCCTGCTCCCGCATCGTCCGCCTGCATTGCGCGTGGAGGCTGCTTGCGCATCGGGAGGATTGGCCGTGCATACCGCATGCGCATTGCTGGAAAGCGGTCGCGCCCAAACGGTTTTGGTAGTTGGCGCGGAAAAGCTGACCGATGTCTCTGGCGATATGGTGACCCGCGCACTCATGCATGCCGCAGACAGCGACAAGGACACTCCCGCCGGCCTCACCTTCCCGGGTATTTTCGCACTGACGGCACAGGCATACATGCACCGGCATGCATTGGGGCGCGACAAATTAAGTCTGGTATCGGCAACTTCCCATCGAGCAGCCGTACTGAACCCTTACGCTCAGTTCCGCCGCGAAATTCCTGCAGCAGCAATTTCCAAGAGTCCGCTGGTTGCAGATCCGCTACGCCTGTTGGACTGCTCCCCCATTAGCGACGGAGCAGCAGCGGTGGTGCTGTCTACAAAGAAAGTATCGGGCGTGCGCATTGCCGCATCGCAACTGGCCAGCGATCACTTAAGTCTGGCAGACCGCGAGAACGTGACATCTTTCGAGAGCACGAAGAAGGCATTCAGTGCCGCGCTTGTGGAATCTGGCTGGCGCAAGGAGGATATCGATGTGATGGAGTGTCACGACTGCTTCTCCATCGCTTCCATCATTCATGTAGAAGACATGGGCTTTTTCACCCCAGGTGAAGGCATTCGCGTCTTTGAACAAGGCGACGCCGATGCCGACGGCGCACTGCCGATAAACTGCAGCGGTGGACTGAAGGCATGCGGACACCCCATCGGGGCCACCGGCGTAAAGCAGGTGCTCGACATTTGGAAGCAGCTCACCGGCACCGCACCCAACCAAGTGAAGCGCGCCGCTCGCGGCCTGGCGCATAACTTGGGGGGTGTTGGCGCAACTTGCACACTGCATCTTCTCGAAACCGCGTAACCATGCCAAACCGCATTCCAGCTCTGCACCGGCGCATACAACAGTTGGCCAATGCCGAGCTGCACGCCGGCACCATTATCAGTTACACCACAATCCAGCACCCGCCAGCGGGCTTTGGAACAGAGCCATACACGGTAGCTCTCGTGGAACTCGCCGATGGCAAGCGTGTGTGTGCACAGCTCACGCGCGAGAGTCCTCCGCCGGCAATTGGAGCCCATGTCGTACCGCATTTGCGACGCATTCGCACCATGGAAAACGGCTTGTTTGTAAACGATGTGAAATACACAGTTGTGCAGGAAACATCGCTGCCCGTCATCAGCTTCCGCAAGTACGTACTGGCACTCACCGGTCCGTCCGGCGTAGGCAAAACAACCATTACGCGCTCGCTGATGGGAGTCATGCGCAGCTACTACGAGCAAGTACCCATTTACACTACGCGCAGCCCAAAGAAAGGCGACACCGAGCCGTACATTCACGTAAGCCAAGAAGCATTCGATGCTATGGTAAAGAGCGGCGAAATCATCGCACGCACGCAAATGGAATCAAAAACCGAACTGCGAAAGTACGGCTACCGCAAGCAAGACATTGAGGCTATTTGGGCCAAGGCAAAACTGCCGATCGTGGTTACGGACATCCATTTGCTGAAAGGACTGGCGCACAGTCTTGGCCGCCGCGCGATCTTAAGTTGCGGACTCTTGCCCCCAGGCACCAGCCATCGCCGCCGCTTGAGCGCCTTGCTGCACCGTATGCGCGAGCGCGGCAGGGAAACTGCTGAGCAAATAAAAGAACGCCTGAAGACGGCAAAGAGCGACCTGCTGGCATTCGACACCTACGCCGACTTGTTCGACCACATGCTGGTGAACGACAAAGTGGAAACCTGCCTCGAGCGTATCACGAGGTTGGTAAAGCCTTAGGCGGCATCGCGTTTGCCGCGCGGCTTGGCAACGAACGCCTTCACAGTTGCAACGGTGCCATCGCGGACCGCGCTATCGATTTTGTCGAGGTAGTGCTTGATGTCCGTAGCGTACGGAAGGCATGGGAAGGCCGCCTGGCGTTGGGCATCCGCAGTGCCGTAGCGGACAATGAGATGTTTTACTCCAAACAACATGTCTACTACGCCTCCCTTCTTGGTGGCGCTCTCCTGGTACTGGCTCCACTTAATGGTTTTCAGCGACTTCAAAGAGTACGGACCCGGCTCCTGTATGAGAATACGATCGTTGGTGACACGCACGGCGGCGCGCTTCCAGAGGCCATGTCGCAGCCAGCACAGCACCACAAAAAGAATGGCGAAAAACAATGCACCAAGCTGCCAAGGGAGCGCGATATCAAATGCTACCCAAAAACTCCCTATGACGACGGCGCCCAGCAACAAGCCGAGTACAAATGCTTCTGCCGCTGCTCGAGCAATACCCCTGAGTAAGGCCGGAAAACCGGGGCTCATGCGCAAGAGCAGTCGTTCGCCATCGTGCAGGTAGCTGCGGTCACCCATGACCACAGCATACTGAAAAAAAGACTCTATGCGCCAGGCTGGCTGCAGAGCGCTTCGTACTGAGATGCGTATTCCAGTGCAATCACGCTCCAATCGTAATCTTCTTTGTGCTGCCTGCCGACATCAGAAAGACGGGCGCGCATCTCGGGCTGATTCACCAGCATTTCCAAGGCAGCAGCCGCCTTGTCGGCATCATCCGGCGGAACCAAGAGGCCGCTAACTCCATCGGTCACGATATCGGGAATGCCTCCCACGTTCGTTGCCAGTACCGCGCATCCGGCAGCCTGTGCTTCCAGGAAAACGTTGCCGAATGCCTCGCTGCGAGACAATCCGCAGAACACTTCAGCCTGAGCGTATTCCTCAAACACCGAAAATGGCGGCACTCGCCCCACGAATATTACGCGTTCCTGCAGCTCTAGCTCCGCCACCAACTGCTCCAGGAACGGGCGCTGTGAGCCGTCGCCCACAATACGCAGCCGAGCGCTGGCAGGGAGACGGGGCAATGCCTTTGCAAATGCGCGGATCAGCACATCCACGCCCTTCATGGATTCCAGACGACACAACGACAGGATGAGCCCGGAGACTTTTTGGTGCTGCCTGCACGCCTCGTTGATGGATGCCACCGGAATACCGTTTGGTATGTGAACGACATCCTTGCGTCCAAAGCGCTCCGCTCTTCGAATGAGGGCTGAGCTAATGGCGGTAATGACGCGCGCCGCACGATGCATGGGTCCAAGGAACAAACTTGTATTGGTGCTTTGCAGCGTGAGCATGCGAGGAACCTTGGGTGCAAACAGCGTACACAGAACCAGCGCCAACCCCGCATAAGACTCCAGTACCGCATGTACCGCATCCGGACGTGCGCGGCGTACGTACCAAGCCCCAAAAAGCGGAAACAACCATTTATCGAAACCGAACCCCAACCCGACGCGCACTACCTGCACGCCGTGTACCGTGTCGCATTTCGGCAGCCCGCGTGGCAGACGCGTGTCGGAAAGGCAGGTGACAATGGTAATGTCGAAGGTGCTTGCCAGCCGCTGCGAAACCTCTTCGACCATCGCTTCTGCACCGCTTCTGTGCGGCGAGAGAAATGCCGAGAGGATGACGATGCGTTTTTTCATTCTTGCGCGTGAATCGGGCCGCCGGCCCAGGCATCGAAGAGCATAGCGTACTGCTTGCCAACGCTCGACCAGCTGAATTGCTGCTCTATACGCGCGCGTGCCGCAAGGCCGAGTGCCTTGAGCTTGTGAGGATCTCCGAGCAAGCGCCGGATGTGCGCCTCGAGCGCAGCCTGATCTCCCGGGGGAAAGAGAAATCCGGAGACGCCATTCTGGATGAGGTATGCATTGCCACCCACGTCCGATGCAATGCAGGCGCAGCCGCTGGACATGGCTTCCATAAGCGCATTACTCAAACCCTCGGAGTAGCTGGGTAGCACGAAGACATCCGTCTCTCCCAGTACCGCAGGAATATCTTTGCGCAACCCGGTGAACGTGACACTGCTGCCGTACCGCAGCACCAATTCGTGTCCCGGCTTGTACCAACCGACCACGCGGAATTCGACTTGGGGAAATTCTTTTTTGAGCTTATCGGCAACCGCGACAAAATCGTCCACGCCTTTCACGGACTCCAGGCGACCCACGTACGTCACCCGAATGCCGGGGTTCCCACGTTGCGACGATGGGCCGTACGGCGTCGGATCTATGCCAGTGGGAATGACCTGAGATCTACGCGCGATGCAGAGACGGCGCAGTATCCGCTGCGGCTGGGGATGGAAGAAGACAATGCGGTTTGCGGCCAGTAAGATCAGCCAGCCAAGCGTCCAGGCATAGATTGCGCTGCAAGCACGAAACAGCCTGCCCCTCCCCCACCAGGTAATGCCCACCAACGCATCGGTAATGAGCAGTACCCTGCGCCCTGTCAGGCGTAACGCAAGTGTGGCGATGGAGCTCCAGAACAACACCTTATTGACCACGATCACATCCGGCTTTAACTCACGCGCAAGACGAATAGCGCGCCAGGAAAACCCAAAGGCAATGCCGTAGTTCCATGGATCGGGCAAAAAAACATCCTGGACCCGATGAATGGTGAGCGTGTCGGATACGCGCTCGGTGGCCCGCTTGCCACCGTCGGTCGGCCCCATGCAGAGCACATGCACATTGCAGCCGATCCGCTGCCAGAGCTCGGCCATGTTCACTGTACTGACCATCCAACGATGCTCCTCCTTCCAGTACGGGCTGATGAGCAAAATGGTGCGCATGGATGCGTCATTGTAGCCCATGGCAAGCATCGACGGGAACCGGATTACACGCAGGTACATCGGCATGCCGATATTGACGGCTTGTACTTGCTATTGTGTAACAACCGTACCGGTTCGGATGAACTTGTACTCCCATCCACAACGGAAAACGTCGAAAATGTCGGCGCACTTTCCCCAGCCTCACCATGGCAGAAACACTCCAGCCAACAGAGTCGGTGGATACCAGACCATTAAATCAGGAAGAAGTTCGCGCACTCCAGCTCAGGGCATCAGGACTGCAGTTACGGATTCAAGTCTTTACTGCAGAAGAGCGGAAGGAGTACGAAAAAATAATGGCCACACTGCAGGCAAACAACGCCGATGACTGGGGAGATTAAGCCTTGGCGTCGGTTTTCGGCGCGCTGGCAATGCCTGCATCGTGCAGTGCCTCGTCACGAACGATCTTCACAATCCGCTGCTCCAGCTCCTCGATACGAATGACCATGTAGAACACGATGAAGAACAGAATGCAGATAGCGGTGACGACTGCTGCGTTCTCGTTCTTCTTGATGCCGGTAACAGCGCTCAGATACTGCAAATTCCCCGGAAACAGCGCAATCGAGGCAAGCGCCCCCCAAAACAGTGTCCACAAAATGCCTTCCCACACCGTCTTGCGTTGGCGCATGACCAGGCTCCATGCATACACCAGCATGAGCAGTGAGAAGAGCGGAACGACGATTTGGTAGGGGGTGATATCCATTAGCGCAGGAAGGAGCGTAGCAGAATTTTAGCGGCGGTGCGCACGCCATTGGCAAAGGATTGGCCTTTGGCCAAGGTGTACTCGGAATACATCACCTTGGAGGGGACGGACACCACCTTCCAGCGGTACTGCGCCGCTTCTCGGATGATTTCGGTGCAAAACTCGAACCCTCGCATTTTCAGCTCCACTTGTTTCAAAGCCTTCGGGCCGAACACCTTAAAGCCGCATTGCGTGTCGGGCAGCAGCACGCCCGTCACCATGAACGTCAATGCGTTGCCCAAGGCGTTGAACACGCGGCGAATGGCCGGAATGGCGTTCTTGCCGCCAAAGCGATTAGCAATCACCAAATCCGCATTGTGCTCCTGCTGCACGCGCAGCAGCTGCGGAATATCGCGCGCATCGTGCTGACCATCGGCATCGATAGTTAGCGCAACATCGTAGTTCAGGCGTTTGGCTGCATCCAGGCCGGTCATGGTGGCAGCGCCAGCACCGCAGTTTTCCGCATGACGAATGACTCTGGCCCCGGCACGCGCCGCAACCGACGCCGTGTCATCGGACGAGCCGTCATCGACCACGATGCACTCCTGCACGTACTGCAGGCAGCCGCGGATCACCGGCTCAACGCGAGTGGCTTCGTTATAGGCGGGAATGACTGCACAGACACGCATTAGGGCAAGAGGATGTATGCAATGCCGTTTCCAGGATCGTTGACGATAATCTGCAGGCCGAGCGAGGCATCGTTGGCAAATTGGAGGAAGCCATTCACTTTCTGGTGCAGCGGGCCGTTTGCATCGCGCTCGATCGTCTGCGTGTTCGTATCAAAAATGATGCTGTTAAAGCCCAATGCCTGCAGGCGTTTGAGCGTGAGCGCATGATCTCGTTCTTGGTTTAAGCAGTTGAAGAACTGCAGTTGATGGTCTGCAAGCGGCAGGATTTCGCGGTTGCGCGGAATGAAGTACGAAATGAATGTGCCGATGCGGTACGTGTACGGCCTGCCCTCCATGTGCTCATGCCGATCGAGAACGCTGTCGCGAATATCGTCGTAGTTCGGAATAGTCACTTCACGCAGGGCGGTGGAAGACACTTTGCCAAGCGGATATTCGAAGAGATTCTTCTGCGTATCGAACTGCCAGAAGCGGTTCACCAAACAAACGAGCAGGCTCATAACCACTAGGCCCGCAAAGGTTCCGCGGCTCCAGACGTCGGGTGCGAATGCGGCAATAGCCTCCAGGAAAACCGCAAAGCCCAAGAACATGCCGATGCCGTACCAGGAGATGCCGTTGGCAACGAACGTCCACTGAATGAAGTACACCATCGTGCCCGCGAAGAGGAAGCGCAGCCACCGCGATTGCGGCACCCAGAAGTACGGAACAAGAAGGAGTAGGGGCACCAGTAACAAGAGCGGAATGAGGGTGACGTAGTACCCGTACGAATCCACGTTCATCACCTGGCGCCATGCCAGCGTGAGGTAGTGGCTTATGCCTGAAGTAAAGCCCCAGTAGCGGTCCAGCTCTTCGGCGCGGGCAGATGTTTTGCAGGCAGGATGATCTTTATTCAACTTCAACTCCGGCGGCAGGTAGCGGACTGGTGTTGCGGGGTTCATGGTCGGCAACTCATCCTTCTGCACGTAGAACACCTGCGTTGCGCTAATATCCTGCGCCTTAAGCAGACTGCTGGTGGAGAACGGCGTCCCGATGGATGTTGTGTAGTTGTATGCCATCCATGGCGCACAAGCGATAACAATGCCTGCAAAGAAGATGGCAAAATCTCGTGCAAGCGTGAGGGCAGCCGAACGCTTCTTGTATACCGCGACACCAAGCAGCGCCAAACTCAGCAGCAGTAGGACGCCGAGAACGAGGCTTGGCGACAGGGCATCGGGGCGAATGCCAGCGTGGCCTGCAACATCGGTAATGCTGAGCGGCCCCATGCCAATAAGCACCACGAACGTCATGACCGAGGCGCCGGCAAACCCAATCCAACCAAGGAGTGCCCCAACCATGACGGAGGTCATAAGCAGAATCGTCAGGATGGATGTCGGCTTGATGGCAAAGCTGAATGCAACAAGGAGACCGGCAACAAAGAGCAGGCGCACGTCTCGCGAAGCCTTGGATTCATCCTCAGACTGCACGCCAGGTAATCCGAAGTAGAACGCAAACAGTGCCAGCATGGCGATAACCCCCGTGAAGAACACGGCGTTATCTATTTTCATGTCTGCAAACGAGAAGTGCCCCGTCATGGGCAGCATGTAGTACAGCGCGGCGGCAAGCACGCCACGGCGGTGACCAAGGAAAAGCCTGCCAAAGGCATACACGGCAAGCAACGCAAAAGCTCCCGCCAGCCAGTTAATCTGCATGGCGAGTGTGGAGCCCACCGGACTATCCAGTCCGAAAACCATGTATCCCAGTGCAGAAAGGTACTCCCACTGGAATTGCGACATAGAGGGAATAATGTGTCCGTAGCTCGAAAGCAACCGCGGCCTGTTGAGATAGCTTCCCAGGTCATCCCAGCCGATGGGGAACGGGCGAACCACGTTTAAGAAGTTCAATGCCAAGTAGCTGACCAGCAGCCAGGTAAGAGGAACAAGCCAATCCCTAAAATCCAGTTGGCATTCTCCGATCGGCTTCCATGCGGCGCGCACCCAGTACAGCGTCTGCGGCAGCAGTGCGAGCGGGCACAGGAAGAAGAGCAACTGCGTAATGGTGATGCCATTCACAAGTGCCAAATTGAGTATGCCGAGCACCGCCAGCGTCCACAACACCGCCACCCAGACCAGTGCGCCCAGGCCAATGCTGCAGCAGAGTTCCATGAGTGGCGATTGCTCTCGCATGCGCAAAGCAAAACGCATGACCGCACGACCCACGACCAAGAAGTTCACCAATAAAACAAGCAGTAACAAGAACTGTGCACCTGCACGCGCGAAGAGGCTCTGCTGCATGCAAATAAAACTCAAATCATAGATTCTGGCTCCATTCTGCAGGCGGCCAATTTCGGTTAAGCATCCGCGAGAAAGCAATGACTCGTAATTTGCGCGCAACTCCACCATAGCCTCGGCACTGGCTCCTCCATACAACGCACTCGTCGGTTCGTAGAAGCGGCGGAATGGTGCCAAGATGGTGTTCCCGTCCTTATCCATGACGCGAGCACCGGCAGGTGTATTGGCGTTATACAGCGTACCGAGCGACAAGGTCGTGCCGATCAACCACACCGATACCGCAAACGCCGCAATGAGCAGCGCTGGACGAAGTGTGAAACGGAATTTGAAGCTACCAGATGCAAAGCCGCCGTACACGATAAAACCGATGTACGCCAGAAGCGAGACGATGAGATACGGCAAGAACGGACTTGCCATGCGCAGCGTGCCCAGAACAAAGCTGATCATGTGCGTGGAGCCCCGGCACAGCAGCATGGTGGTCGTGGTATCGGTGCCACAGGCGCCCTCGAGATACTTGAGCTGTTCGGGTGCGGAATACACCAATTGATGAATGGGTATACCGACGTAGATCAGTAATGTGTATCCACCCCAGAACACCAAGCCGGCAAGCAGGGCGACACTCAAATAGAAGATCGTGCGCTGAGAGAGTTGCATAGATACGCGAACGATACAGGAAAACGCCCTTGTGGGCGATGTCAAAGCGGATTCATTCGCCTATTGCATGAATGCAAACTGGGCCGGAGGGGGGCGAATCCCTCCGGCCGATGTCCGCGCTCTGGCATGGATCAGGTGAGCAACCACCAGAGCGCGATGCAGATACCGAGGATCACCCAGGTGATCCCAACAGCCCCCAGCCAGGGGTGCCGCCGCCTGCCGTTGCTGAACGCGGAAACCCAATTTGCCGCGTTCAGGAAGTTGCAACCGCAGAACAGCAACACCATCACCAGAATGAAGACCTCTTCGGCGTTCACATCTGGCCTCCTCGGGGAACGGAAGGAGGGTGCTACCCTCCTTTGTAATAATAAAATAAAAAAAATTTTTGTCAATAATCTCAGAACATCCCTCAGCCGCTACGATAGGACGCATGTCGCTCGATGTCGCCGCACTGCGCGCACAGTTCCCTATCTTCGGCAAACGCATCGACGGAAACCCGCTTGTGTACTTGGACACGGCGGCCACCGCCCAGAAGCCGCAAGCGGTACTCGATGCCATGCATGCGTATTACGCTGCCGACAATGCCAACGTGAATCGCGGAGTGCATCCGCTTGCCGAGAGGGCAACGATGGCATACGACGCAGCCCGCGCTTGCGTGGCCAGGTATATCGGCGCGGCGCACGCACACGAGGTGATCTTTACGAAAAACTGCACCGAAGCCATTAACCTTGCGGCTCGCAGTTTCGGCTCTACGCTAAAGAAAGGAGACGCGGTCGCGCTTACCGTTCTGGAGCATCACAGTAATGTTGTGCCGTGGCTGCAGCTAAAAGAAGAGCGTGGCATACGACTGGAGTGGATCGACATCGATGATCGCGGCGAGCTGCGCCTCGATCAGCTGCGGAAAATGCTGGAAAAAAAGAAAGTGAAGCTGGTCGCCGTCACCGGCTTGAGCAACGTACTTGGCACGCGAAGTCCGCTGGGAGAACTTATCGACATGGCGCACGCGCACGGCGCGAAGGTGCTGGTGGACGCAGCACAGTTGCTTGTGCACGAAACGGTGAACGTTCGCACATTAGACATAGATTTTCTGGCTTTCTCGGGCCACAAACTCTATGGCCCAACCGGCATAGGAGCACTGTATGGAAAGCAAGATCTGCTGAAGGCCATGCCTGCGTTTCTCGGAGGCGGCGACATGATTCGATCCGTAACGCGCAACGGGTTTACCACAGCTGAATTACCAAGAAAATTTGAAGCGGGCACGCCGCCGATTGCCGAAGCAATCGGACTGAAAGCCGCCATAGACTGGCTGCAATCGCATGATCGGAAAGCACTGCAACGCCATGAACATGCCTTGATCCTGCATGCGCTCCAACGCCTCAAAGGCATCCGAGGGCTGCGGGTGCTTGGCAGCGGCGATGCAGCGGCAACACACGGATGCATAAGCTTTGTAGTGGATCGCGTGCATCCGCATGACCTGACGGAAATTCTGGGCCGAAAAGGCATCTGCCTCCGAGCGGGCCACCACTGCACCCAACCGTTGCACCAACGCCTAGGCATACCCGCCTCAGCCCGATTGTCGGTGGGCGTGTATAACACCATGCACGACATAGACGCCTGCATCACCGCAATTGAGCAGGCACAACACATTCTCCACGCATAAACGCACTCCATGGATTTGTACGCAGAAAACATCCTCGACCACTACCGCCACCCACGGGGGCAGGAGCCGCTGCAGAAGGTAAGCGTGGAACATCGCGAAGAAAACTTGAGCTGCGGCGATGAGCTGCAAGTGCAACTGCACGTTGATGGCACTGTCATCGCAGGACTGAGCTGGTCGGGAGCCGGTTGTGCAATCAGCCAGGCTGCCATGTCGATGCTGAGCGAAGAATTGGTGGGGAAAACACTGGAAGAGGCTGCTAAGGAAGAGCCAAAACACATCTACGAACTGCTGGGAGTTCCGGTAGGTCCACGGCGCTTTAAATGCGCACTGTTGTGCCTGCACACGCTGAAAAACGCACTCCGGCTGTATGCGAGACAGCCGGTGCAAGATTGGTTGGACACAGTGGCGCTCGACAACGAGTAATATGCTTAGTACACTTTGCAGGCTTTTTTTTGAGATTCTAAGCCGCCCTAGCTCAGTGGTAGAGCACTTCCATGGTAAGGAAGGGGTCGAGGGTTCAATTCCCTTGGGCGGCTCCATTTTGTGTTTCGAGAACCGCGTTGTACAACGACAGCGCAACGAATACTTGACGCGGAATCCACGCTAGTCGTACATTCTCGGCCTTCTTTTCACTATGTATGAAAACACTGCATTTAGATCGTACAATCGATTTACACCGAGATGACTTAGAAACCATCACCGGCGAGAGTATGCAGGTTGCAGGGCGTCGCCGCAGCGGAGTGCCGGAACTGACAACACCCCTGCGTGACCAAGGCGTGCTCTGGGTAACTACGAAAGACTCTTTTCGCACCGAAGCATCTATTCTTCAGGCAACAACTAGTCTTGGAGGAAACGTCATGAAGGTTGCCGGCCTCGCAAGCAGTGAAACGGGGCAAACGCGTGAGCCGCTCATAGACATTGTGCGTTGCGCCGACGAAATGGGGTACCGACTTGGATTTTTCCGACTCCACACAAAGCAGCAGACGAAAGAAGTCATAGGCGCCGCTGCCAACATGCATACCATCAACGCGCTGGATGATGGCGACCACTTGCTGCAAGCGCTGGCCGATGGCGCTGCATTGCAGGAAGCAACTGCCGATATCGAGCGCAAGAAGATCGTCTTTGTCGGACCCGGCAACAACAATGTCACGCTGTCGCTGGGAGAATATGCGGCAATTATGGGTTGGGATTTCGTGCACACCGGACCGCAGGGTCATCGCATGCCGGATGCACGCATAGCCGAAATGGAAGCTATTGCACGCAAAAGCGGCGGATCGGTGCAATACATAGAAGATTGGCGCGAGGCAGTACCGGATGCCACGATGGTGTACACGGACGTGCACGCATCCATGGGCCAGAAGAAAGACGCGGCAGCGCTCAAGGAAATGCTTGCTCCGTACCGCGTCACCCAAGAAATGATGGATCGTGCCGGACCCCAGGCAAGATTTGGTCACTGTCTCCCGGCAGAGCGCGGAACGGAAGTGGACAACGACGTGATGGAAGCTCCGTACTCCATCGTCTTTCCTATCGCCGGATACCGCGCGCATACGACTACGGCACTGATGAGATTAATCAAGGAACGGCGCCTACGCGCGTCCAAATAGCCTTGTAGCAAAGAACAAGTGCATGCCAAGGATTTTTGACGTACACTCCGTCCCTTTGCATGGGCACTTTTCGCTCCATTCTCGGCTGGATATGGCGCATTGGTGTGCAGGTATTTTTTGCGACTGCAGGACTGCTGACGGTGCTGGGTCTTTGGGCATACGTAAGTGCCGCGGCGATTTTGGAGCACACCCCCGAACTGGATTTTACGCGACTCAAGCTGAAGCAGAGCATTCGTATCTTGGACCGCCGCGGTAACGATCTCTACCGGTTTTACAACGAGGAAGATCGTTTCTTCCTGCCGCTGGAACAGATTCCGCCGCACGTGCGCAATGCATTCATTGCCATAGAAGATGAGCGCTTTTACAGGCGTCGTTTCTGCATAGATCTACGAGCAATCGTTCGCGCTGCGCGAGCAAATATTCTCGACGGGCGTGCCGAGGGCGCGTCTACGATCACGCAACAGCTCATGCGCAATCTGTTCCTTACCCGAGAGAAAACTGTGGAACGCAAGCTCAAGGAAATCGACCTTGCCTGCCAACTGGAACACGCCATGAGCAAAGACGATATTCTCACGCTGTACTTAAACCAGCTGCCGTTTGGAAACAATGCATTCGGCATCGAGCAGGCGGCGCAAACGTATTTTGCTATATCGGCTAAGGAGCTGTCCTTGCCACAAGCGGCAGTATTGGCGGCGATACCGCAACGCAACTCGTACTTCAATCCGTACGGCCCGCATGTACGCACTGCGGTGAGCCATGACGTTGTCACTCGTCTCCGCAAAGGCACGCAGGAGCCGGACTCCATTCGCGATGACGATGTCAGCATCGGCCTGCTCAGCCGCATCCAGTCGACACCTAACGGAAAAGTGCGCATTCCGGGACGAGCAGAGCTGGTGCTCGACGCCATGCTTCGCAACGGACTCATCGGGCAGCAAGCGCACGATCAAGCCGTGACGGCACTGCCAAAGGTCGCCATAAAATCCGCCAAGCACCCCATTGCCGCACCGCACTTCACCCTGACAGTCAGGCGCAACATTGAAGACATGCTTGACGACGGCTCGCAGCAATCGCAGCGCCTGCTTACCGAAGGCATGGAGGTGCGAACGACGCTGGATCCCACACTTCAGTGGATAGCTGAAGATGTGACAACACAGGCGCTCCCCCGCTTACAGAGCGTTGGCATTCGCAATGTCGCTCTCGTAGCCATAGACCGCAAAACCCGCCAAGTGCTGGCATACGTGGGCAACGCAGATTTCAATGATCCGCAGAGCGGGCACATCGATATGGCAACGGTCCCGCGCCAACCCGGATCCAGCTTTAAGCCCATCGTATACTCGGCGTTGTTTGAGGACGGGTATGGGCCGGAAAGTTTTATCGAAGACGCGCCGCTGCACATTGGCGACAATCAACCCAAGAACTACGACGGCAATTTCAAAGGGTGGATGAGCATCCGCAAGGCGCTGGGCGGGTCTCGTAATATTCCGGCCGTAAACGCATTTTTGGCAGCCGGAGGAGAAGAGCGAGTACTGGCACTGGCAGCGCGCATGGGAGCAACCAGCCCTCTTGCCTTTAAAATGCAGCGCTTGCTGGAAGACCAGTCCTTTACCTACGGCTGGCCTATGGCAATCGGTTCGGCGGAAGTACCGCTACTCGAAATGGTGCAGGTCTATGCCACCATCGCCGAACACGGCATGTTCCGGCCCTTGCAGACGGTATGTTCTCTGGGTACGCGCAGCGGCTACCAGCAACCCATGGTGTTGCCGCAGGCGAGCCAGGCCGTATTGCCCCAGGCAGCTGACGGAGTGGATGAGATTTTGCGAGACGACGACAGTAAGCCAGCCGGATACTGGCGCGACATTTTGAATATCCAAGGCATGGATATCGGTGCCAAAACCGGCACCAGCAACCTGTGTTTCGAGCGCGACAGAGGTGGAAGATGCCGACAGTACGCGGTAAACAACATCTGGACCATCGGCTACAACGAATCGATGGTGGTGGGCGTATGGGCAGGCAACGCCGATGGTTCGGCATTGGGGGAATTCGTCGACGGACTTACCGAAGCCGCACCGATTTGGCGCGAATTCTTGTTGCGATCCAGCAAGTTCTATAAGGGCCAGGAAAGCTGCTGATACAAACGCGCCAAGGGGCGATATACTGCAACCGTGCTTCCTCGTCGTTTCGCGTTCGCCATCGGTACCGTCGGCGCGTTTCTGTTCATAGGCTTTTTGGTGTACGGGCAGTCGCTACAGAACGCATTCCTTACTTACGACGACGATTTATTTGTCACCAAGCACCCGCTGGTAACCAGCGGCACCTGGGCAGACGTTCCGCAAATTTTTAGTGGCTTCGACGCAGAGCTCTACATGCCGCTCACCATCGCAAGCCTCAAGTTGGATTTCATGCTTGCCGGCCTGCGTCCATTCGCCTTTCACCTGACAAGCCTGCTGCTGCACATTGCCGGCAGCTGCCTCCTGACATGGCTGCTCCTGAAGGTATTCAACAACAGGGTCACGGCGCTGTTTCTGGGTGCATTGTTTCTGGTTCACCCGCTCAACACCGAAGTAGTGGCGTGGGTTGCCGCACGCAAAGATGCACTGTCCACACCGCTGTTTCTCGGCGCAGCAATCGCCTACCTGTACGGGCTGGATACCGACAAGCGCGGCTTTCGCCTGGTAGCGCTGGCGTTGTTTCTCTTCAGCTTGTTGGCCAAGTACATGACAGTGTCACTTCCGGTGTTCCTGCTGATTCTGGAACTGTTACGCGGCAAGAAGATGTGCAAGGCTATGACGCTGCGCCTTGCGCCGTTTGTCGCTATGGCAGCGGTATTTACCATGCTCGCCGCGGCTGGCAAGCAAACCGGATTAGGGTTGCCGCTCATGGATATAGCGCTCATGGCCGGCAAAACAACGTTGTGGTACGTGCGGTCGTTCATCTTTCCCGCACAACTGCTCATTCTGTATCCGCAAGAAACCCCTATCGCCTGGACGGCGGAATTCCTGATGCCATGGGCTGTCATCATTGCAATCGGCATAGGGTGCTGGCTAGTGCGCAAGCGTGCTCTAGCGGTATGCCTTGGATTCACATTTTTCTTCATCGCACTTGCGCCAACGTTTGCCGCAGCGCTGAAGTACGGCGTGTACTTCGCCGCAGATCATTACGCATACCTGCCTACGATCGGTCTGCTCTTGGCCCTGGGCTGGGTGCTGCAACGTGTGAATATGCGCACAACGACAATGCGGCTTACTGTCATCGGTTGCATGCTATTGCTGACGGAGTTAGGGGTGGCATCCCGCGCACAGGCAACGATGTGGCTGAGCAGTGAAACGATATTCACTCGCGTGCTGGAACGGTACCCATGCTCCATCGTAGCGCTGAACAACCGTGCGGCATGGCGCGCGCAGGTGGGCTACGCCGAGGGTGCAAAGAAGGATTTTGCAGCCGCGGTTACCTGTGACCCAGCGCAAGCAAGGCTGCGCATCAACTACGGAATGTTCCTGGATTCCATCGACGATGGCGACGGAGCGCTACGCGAGCTGAATGCCGCCTTGAATATCGCGCCCCTCAGCGCCGAAACCCACTTCATGTTAGGCGTGTATTTCCAAAAGCACGGCAGAGCGAGCGATGCGAAAGCCGCCATAGAAAACGCCATCAAGCTGGACTCCAACTACGTAGAGCGCAAGATGCGCAATACGGCCATGTAGCAAACCCGAGGTACTAGAGTAGTTTCGCACCCAATGGCACGGGCTGATCCAGCCCCACGAGCACCACATCGCCGTTCGCATCGTGAACGCCAACCGTGAGACATTCCGACATGAATGGCCCTATCTGCTTTGGCGGAAAATTCACCACCGCCATGACCATGCGTCCAAGCAGCTGCTCCTTCGTATAGTGTTTGGTGATCTGCGCCGAAGATTTCTTGATCCCGATTTCTGGGCCGAAGTCTATCGTTAATTTGTACGCCGGCTTGCGCGCCTCTGGAAAGTCGAGCACTTCGACGACTTTGCCGGCACGCAGCTCTACTTTGAGAAAATCTTGAAATGAAATGATGTCCATAGGCGTGAGAGGTTAGCCGGCGATAGCTATCATCAGCTGCAGCATGGGATTGATAATTGCATAAATCCACGCCAACAGAATGGGTGTGTTGAACATGCGCTCCAGCACCAGCAAGGCTAGCAGCAGATACATGCCTTGTTGCATGTACTGGTCATACGCGTCTTGATATCGAAGCGGCACGAACGCCGCCAGAATCTTGGAGCCGTCCAGCGGAGGAATGGGCAACAAGTTGAATGCCATGAGCCCTAAATTTACAAATACCGACGCCGAGAGTACTTCTACGATAAATTGCAACGACGGACTTGCCGCACGCACCGCTCCAAGCACACCCACGGCATCGGCGAACGCGGCGTTGCGCGGCACGAGTAGTAGCAGGAGAAAGAATGAGAGGAACGCCAGCAACAAATTCGACACCGGGCCGGCGATGGACACCAGCGCAGTATCGCGGCGGTAATGCTTAAAGTATCGCGGGTTCACCGGAACAGGCTTCCCCCAGCCGAAATGCACCAACACGAACATGAGCGCGCCAATGGGATCGATGTGCGCGATGGGGTTGAGCGTCAGACGCCCTTCATACTTGGCGGTAGGGTCGCCCAGTTGGTACGCAACCCAACCGTGGGCATATTCGTGAAAGGTAAGCGCAACAAGTACGGCGATGATGAACGGCGGATCTGGTAAGAGGCTTCCCATGCCGCGAGAATACAGGAGAAAAGCCCGGAAAAGGAAACACGTGTTAGCATGCGTCCATGGCTGGGAAAACCATAGTCATCGGGTGCGTGCAAAACGAGGCAGACATCATCGAGCACTTCGTTCGACACACGCTTGGTTTTGCCGACCGCATGGTGCTGGTGCTGCACCGTAGCGTGGATGCAACTGGCGATATTCTGCGCTTGCTGCAGGCGGAAGGATTGCCATTGGACATTCGCTGGCTGGAACACACACCGTACGGCCAATCGGGTATGATGAAAGATTTGCTGCATGAGGTGCGGCATGAGCCAAGCGTGGCACGGGTGATACCGCTAGATGCCGATGAATTTCTCGTGACTACAAACGGCATCGACACGCGTACTGCCGTTGAGGCGCTCCCCACAGACTGCGTCACGACCGCAAGTATGCGCATGTATGCGCCGTCGGAAGGCGCAGAAACAAGCACTACGGGTATTGCAGCTTGCCCGTGCCGCGTCGCTGGCGACCCGTTCCCAGCTATAAAAACAATCGCTATCCCCTGCCAGTTGCTTGGGGGTCGCCTGTCCCAAGGAAATCATCGCTACCGGATCGAAGGAGCGGAGGCCCCAGAAAAGACGGCAGGATCTCTCACGCTTGCACACTTCCCGATTCGTTCGGTGCACCAACTTCAGTCCAAAGCTTTGTGCTGGATTCGCGAATACCTTGTACGTTCGCGCGAGCCAAACGACTGCTTCCATTGGCGCGATATGTACACGGATTTGCGTGCAGGAAAACTGGAAACGGCTACCGACGTACGGCGCTGGGCGCTGCAGTACGCGGAATATGTCATACCAGGTTCATCACAGCATGTCGTAGACGACCCCATCACCCTTCCGCCCCAGAAGTACGGTCATTTGGCCGCACGCCTTTCTCCGCAAATTATAGCGCAGCAGCTGGGGCTGGAACTCGGTCTTGAATACATCCCAGGCATGTCACTTTCGGAATTTGCCGGGTTGTTGGAGGCAGCAGCCCGAGAAAGAGTGTTGACCACGGGCTCCGGCACCGCTACAGTGGCCGCCACTCATGCCACGCATGTGCGCCATGACCGGCAAGAAGCGATCGGTGGGTAACCGCCGAAGCCACTCGATGCGCGCTACCAAGCGCTCCTTCAAGGCAAATATTCAGAAGAAGCGCGTCTACGACCCCAAGACGGGTACGTACCGCACGATGAAGGTGTCGACCAGCTACCTGCGCACGCTCGCAAAGCGTTTGCAGGCTGGACGTTAATTCGCCTCCCGTAAGAAATATGGTCTTTTCACGTAGACCTGGATTTTTTGAAAGTGGTACCATTGTCGAAATTTCTCCCTTTCCCCACCCTTCCTATGACCATGCTGGTCAAACCCCTTACGTACGTTCTCGGTGCCGTACTGACTGTCGTCGGTATCGCCGGATTCTTCATGGCTCAAAACGGCCTCCTGCTGGGCTTGTTCGAAGTGAACGCTCTGCACAACGTCATTCACATCCTCAGCGGCGTCATTGCGCTGTGGTCGGCAAGCAGTGGCCATGCCTATGCCCGCATGTACTTAATTTTGTTCGGTTTGGTCTACGGCCTGGTAGCAATTATCGGCTTTGCCATGGGTGGCGATGTATTCGGCCTGATGCATGTGAACGCCGAGGACAACTACCTCCACGTCGCAATTGCAGTTGTGTGTCTTGCAGTCGGTTTTGGCAGCAAAAAGTAAGTGTACGCAATCATGCGACTACAAAAGCCGGTCGTACGACCGGCTTTTTAGATATTCAAACGCATGTACAGCGCCACAAAGAATGCCACCACGCTGATCATCCAGCACAGCAGCGCTCCCATAGTGGCGCGGCGCAGCACCGTGGGGAACTCCTGCCAACCGCGGATGACGTAATACGCTAACGGAACTACTAGCAGTATTGAAAACCTAAAGTCCTGATTTGGCGCATAAGGAAATAGTGTTGGATAGGCGATGGCAGCCGCGAGCAGCACGACAGACGTTGACCAAATCGGCATGCTTGCAAGGAAGCGCCGACGCATATCGGACAAGAGGCCCCACAGCAATGCAGGCAGTAGAAGCATGGCAAAGACAACAAGAGCAGAGCCCAGCGGGTAGATTTTTTCAAATCGAAACTCTCCAAAATGCGATGACTTGAAGAAGAACTCCAAGAAATAGCGACGGCGATAGTGCTCGCTCCACGTATCGTTGAAGGGTAATTTGGCAATCTCGACAGGGTTGAATATCAGGTATGCCGACGGTGTGCGTGGCACCAGCAAATCCGGATTCATATCCTTGTTGCCAAGCGTCATGGTCTTGGACAGGTTGCTCTCGGTAAAACGATAGGCGGGATACCACGCAAAGAGCGTGCAAAGCAGCAGGGCGGCTGCGGCTGCCTGGCGGAACTTCCGGCGCCATGAAAGTGCTGGATGACACAGTAAACACAAGCCCGCTACTGGCAGCAGCGCCACTGCGCTTATTTTGCATAGCGCAGCGAGAATGATGCTCGTGAGCGCCAAGCCCCACATGCGCCCAGTACCGTTGTTCCACCACGCTAGCAGGCATGCGAAGCCGAGGAACACAAAGAGTTGATACAACGACTCATTGGTAATGCGCGAAGCGAACATGACGAATGCCGGCAGGCAGCAGGTTATGGACGCAAAAAGCACATCGGACCATTTACGCGATTTGGCCTTAGGAAAGAGCAAAATGGCCATCCAGATGCATACGAGCAATGTGAGGATGGAGTACAGCAAGGCCTGTGCCTGCAAATCAATGTAGATGCGTAGCAACGTGCGCCCGAAGATTTCCTGTACACGTACCCACAGAGCACAGAGCCAGTAATACAATGGAGGCTGATGGAATTCCCAGCCGTTGCTTGCGAGCGGAATACGCCAGTGATCGTGAACGAATCGAATGTAGTCTAGGTGGCCATCGACATCGTAACTGCGCGTCCTGTACGGAGTGGATAACACGTATAACACTCTCAGTAGCGCCCCCCCTATGAACACCCAGGCAAGTGCGTAGTGCTGCCGCGGAATGCGAAGGTGGCCAATGAGTGTGCCGGCATACCAGAGAAAAAGAATGGCAAAGATCGTCAGCGCCCCGATTCTGAGCGGATCATTGGCGGCGACCGTAATGTTCAGACCGCCTTTGCCACCATCGTCACGGATCTGAAATTCGAGCACGTTTTCTCCTGTTTGCAGAAAACCGCCCAGATGCACGATCTTTCCTTCGTCGTAGTCGCAGAAATTTGCAAGCTTTGGAGGCAATATGACCGCATTGATCTTGAAAGTTTCAATGCAATCGTCCGGCTTAATGAGGAAGCTGCGTGGAGAAAAATGCGTAAGGGCGATAGGAACTCGCACGTAGAGCTTGGGTGCCACCGTTTCCACTAACAATGGAAGTTGCGCATGCTTGGTTGGCAAATCAGCAAAATGATAGGAAACCAGTCCTATGCGCGGCGCGGTGAAATGCAAAAACAGCACCACAAGCAACGTCCCCAATGTAAACAAACCGAAATCCACCCATGCCGCACTGCTTCCAGAACGCAGAGATACGTTGCGACGCTCTCTCCCGGTAGCGGCTTTGCGAGTGTGCATGTAGGAAACTTCGTGCGCACCAGTATAGCGCCGAACTACCGACTGCACGCCATTGGCGCTTGTCAGGGGAAGTGGAATGCCGCAAATCGTTATATATGTCGTCCGGCCTTAGACGACATGGCGGAGAGGGGGAGATTCGAACTCCCGAGACCCTTTCAGGTCTACTCGCTTTCCAAGCGAGCGCACTAGGCCACTATGCGACCTCTCCTTAAAGTGAAAAGATATGCACGGTGAGGACACCGTGGGACGCCAGGATACGCATTTTTGGAACCGGAAACAACCCGGTTACTTGGCGCAAACCTCGCAATCCTTCGCCATGCACTTGCACATTTGACGAGTCCAAGACACTACGGAAGCTACAAAAGCCAAAATGGCAAGCGAGCCGGATGTAGAGCCGAACTGCGCACCGCCGGCAACAACGTGGGTCTGGTAAATGCCGACCAGCGACGCGATGGTGACGATGAGGAGTAGCAAGGCAACTGCCCACTTGACCACGGTGCAAGGAACGGAGCAGCAAGACTTGGACTTTTTGGAAAGGATGCTCATGCAAAACGGGGAAGAGTACAGGGAGTATACCATTTGCCTGCCTAAAGGCATGAGGGCAGACAATAGATTCGGCCAATGGCAACGACCGTCATTCGGCTGGCACAGGCGCCCATTCTTGCGTAGGCTGTCAAAGCATGCGTATTTCGATGAACTGGCTTTCGGATTTCGTTGAGTGGATCGAAACCGATCCACAAACCATTGCCGACCGGCTTACGGCCGGCATGGGCGAAATAGATGATGTAGAAATTCAGGGCGCGCTACTGCGCCACTGCGTCGTCGGCAAGGTGACTAACCTGCGCAAGCACCCTGGCGCGGACAAGTTGTCGCTCTGCGACGTGGAGACGGAGCAGGGAAAGAAGCCAATTGTGTGCGGTGGCACCAACCTGCGCGAGGGCATGCTGGTAGCACTGGCTCACACCGGTGCGCAGGTGCGACACGGAACCGAGTTGGTCACGCTGCAGGCAGCAAAAATCCGCGGCGAAAGAAGCGAGGGCATGATTTGTGCCGCAGAAGAACTCGAACTCACTCATCGCTTCCCTCCCAAGCCCGAGGATGGTGCGCGCCCAGTCATGGACATAGGCTCGCTTGGCGCCGCCGTGGGTACGCCGATGCGCGAAGCGTTGGGTATGACCGATGTCATCTTCCATGTCGATAACCACGCCATCACTAACCGACCGGACTTGTTTTCACATGTGGGCGTCGCACGAGAGTTAGTGGCTCACGGACTGGCGAAATGGAAGAAGCGCAAAGAGACTCCCACTCCCAAGTTTCTGAAAGCGAAACCTGCCTTCGGCGTGCTGGACGAGACGCACGGGCTTATCCCCTTCTACAACGCCTGCGTTATTGAAATCGATGCGCCAGGCACGACGCCAGATTGGATGAAGACACGCCTGGAATCGGGAGGAATTCGTTCCATCAGCCTGCCTATCGACATTACGAACTTCGTCATGTTGGAACAGGGCATGCCGATGCACGCCTTCGATGCCGACGACTTCCGCGGAGATATCCATGTCCGGCTTTCCAAGAAGGGGGAGCAGCTCACCACGCTCGACGGCGCAACGCGCACGCTGCCGGATGGAGCCATTATCATCAGCGACGATGAAGGCATCTTCGACCTCTTCGGCATCATGGGAGGCCTGCGCACATCGACCACCGAAAAGACGCGCCGTATTTTCCTGCAGGCCGCCATTCCAGATCCGGTGACGGTACGCCGTGCCGCCATTGCACTCGGACACCGAACCGACGCCGCAACGGTCTACGAAAAAGGCGTACAGATTTGCACGTCGGTCGCCGGATTAGCGCGCGCTGCACAGTTGTTTTGCGAGCTTTGCCCGGGAGGGCGCATAGCGTCTTCCAACGTTCGTTGGGGTAAGGACCAGGCAAAAAAGCCTGTGAAGATTCCCGAGGAACGCATTATCCGGCTGATCGGCGAAGACGTGAAGCCTAAGCGCATTCGCGAGATTCTTGGCGATCTGGGCTTTACGGTAAAAGCCTCGGGGAAAACCCTGTCTCTTACGCCGCCCGCCTGGCGCCCGGATATCAAATTGCAGGCAGATATTGTCGAGGAGGTTGCGCGCGTATACGGCTACAACAAGATTGCCTCCATTGTTCCGGCGGCCAATATTACTCCGCCGCTTCGAGACACGCGATTACATTCGCTGCGCGATGCATTGAAAGAACTGCGCTACTGGGAATTGCTGCATCTTGCATTTTCTAGCCCTCAGCAACTGACGAAATTCTCGTTGGATGCCTCTCAGGCAGTGGGCCTGGAAAACCCTATCGGAGAGGAGGTGTCGCTCATGCGCATGAGCCTGCTGCCGAACGTTGTCGACACGGCCGCACGCCAACTGCGCTCGACCGACGCAAGTGTAAAGGTGTACGAGTACGGACATGTATACGCCAAAGGAAGAGAATGGTCCGAATGCTGCATTGTGGTTGCCGACAAGCGCGCGACTGCACTGGAAGACGATCCGCTGCTCACGGTAAAAGCCGACGTGCAGTACGCATGTCGAGTTATGGGATACAGCGTGGAAACCCGCCGCAAGCACGACATACTGCCCTGGATGCACCCCGGTCGCTGCGCCGAGCTGTCCTGCAAAGGAAAAACGATCGGCGTTGTCGCCGAGCTACACCCAAACTTGTGCGCCGCATGCGACCTGCCGGCACGTGCCGCCGCCGCGGTGATCGATTGGGATGCGCTCTTGGCATTGCCTGCCGGCGTTCCTGTCGTCGCCCCGCTGCCGCTGTTCCCGGCAATCAGCTACGACGAAACCTTGCCGCTTGGAACCAAAGGTGATTACGCCGCTGCCGTGGGACATCTGAAATCAATTGACCCGCTGCTGGAATCCGTAAGCATCGTGAACCTGTACCAACACCCCGAGAAAGCCGACGATAAGCGCATTACGCTGCGCTTCGTCTACCGCTCGCCAGAGCGCACGCTGCAGCAGGCCGACACCGATAAGCTTCATGCCAAAGTCGTGGCACAGCTCAAGCAGCACCTGGTGTAAGATACGTCTCCCACCCGCGTATGAACATTTACACGCGCACCGGCGACGGCGGTACAACCGGACTCTTCGGAGGCGACCGCGTTTCCAAGGGGCATCTGCGCATGCATGCCTACGGCACCATCGATGAGCTGAATGCATGCCTTGGCGTAGTGCTTAGCATGCCTGAGGACATTCCTGAGCCGCTCAAGGGACAGCTGGAGGAAATACAATCCGAGCTCTTTGCGATTGGCGCCGACTTGGCAACACCGCTTCGTAGCAACGCCAAGATTCTGCGCACGCACCCTGCAAAGGCCAAAGCGCTGGAAACGTGGATCGACCAAATGGAGGAAGGCCTCGAGCCGCTCACGCAGTTCATTTTCCCCAGTGGGTCGCTGCAGGGGTCGGAATTGCACCGCGCACGCACTGTCTGTCGACGAGCGGAACGATTCATCGTCGAGCTGCATGAACAAGAACCCATCGGCGAAGGTGTGCTGTGTTACGTAAATCGTCTCAGCGACTACCTGTTTGTAGCCGCTCGTTTCTTAAACAAGAGCAGGCGCATGCCCGAGCGTACGGTCATCATTCGGCGCGAAGAGCGCTAAAACGGCGAGAAGGGCAGGGCAAAATTGACGTACGCCGCCAGGCAGAACAGCGCAGCTAGGGGGATAGCGATGCACACCGCCAAGACCGGGGAGGATTTTCCTTCGGGAACCATGCTGCGATACAAACTCGTACCCCCGAACACAATCCCTGCCAGAAGCAGCGGCACATCGAGCGAATGCAATACACCTACCAAAACGGAGGGCAACCAGCCCCTGGAGAGCAGCACTACGCCAATAATGATGGCGAAGCCTAAAGAGAAGAACCAGAACGCAGCCGCACGGCGAAGAGCGCTAACCATGAGCGCCATGGTACACCATCAAGATGGTTACTTCACCTTCTTGCCAACCGTCAGGCGCTTGCGTCCCTGCGTGCGGCGACGCTTCAGGACTGCACGGCCATTCTTAGTGGCCATGCGCTTGAGGAACCCGTGCCGGCGGAGGCGCCGGCGCCAGCGACGTTTGCTGAGCATAAAGCTGGGCTAGCCTACAGAACATGGAGGGGTCGGTCAAGTCCGATCAACATCCTCGTAAAACGTCATGGCATTGAGCATTTCCCCACTGCGTTCCGTAATGTTGCGATACGTCTGCGCAATGTCTTCCATGGCATGGTCTCGCACCCAGCCAACGTCCCGGCCGTTAGTAATGGGAACCACAAGGCGTGCCGGTGCGTAGCGCCTGTGATTTGCCGGGTAATGCGGACCCATGGCAAAGCGGATCACGTCTACGCCCCGACACTCCCCTCCATGCACTCCGGCATGCTCATGTGCCGCAAGGGCGGCCTGGACGCTGCGGCGATACCAGCGCTCACCCGTAAAAATATATGCGTTCAAGCGCGCGATGGCGACCTGCACTTCTTCCTGAATAGCCATGGCACGCTCGTATTGGACATCTTTTGTCATATCCGGCGTACCGTCGATAAGCACGCACGCCAGGCGATGATCGGGAGAACTTGCATCCAGGCAGTTCTCGCGAATGAACGTGCGTAACGCGGTATGCACGGGACCCTGCAGATCTCCGGCAGCTGGAAGGACTTGGTAGCGTATTTTCCCGGCAAGCGCGGCACGCATGGCCGGCACGCATACCGAACCGCCGGTACGCAGAAACGTGTCGATGGCATCAATGGCATCTCGATCTGCCTGGGAAAGTGATGGCTGCTGGGCATGCCGCATAGCGCACCATGCTGAGCCGAAGCTGGTCGTGGCGCAAGAAAACCTTCAAAAAAACAGATCGACAACAAGAGTATTTTAGAACTAAAATAATTACGTCCTCTCCCCCATGCACCCCATGCACCACACGGAAAAGCCTGCCGTTACCACCCTGCCTCTTGCTGATGTCATCAGACGTCGCTGGAGTTCGGTAGCATTGAGCGACGCGACGCTGGATCAACAAACGATCGACACGCTGTTCGAGGCGGCACGCTGGGCGCCTAGCTGCTACAACGACCAACCCTGGCGTTTCGTCTATGCCGAAAAAGGCGACGTCAACCGTGCGGCATTGGAGTCGCTCCTTATGGAAGGTAATGCCTGGGCAAAGCAAGCCGGATTACTGGTTATTGGATTTGCGCGCAAGAACCTGACGCGCAACGAAAAGCCGAATGCGTTCCACTTCTACGATCTTGGATGTGCGACAGGATTCTTGGTGCTGCAGGCAACGGCCATGGGTTTGGCGTCGCACCAAATGGCGGGGTACGCCATGGACAAAGCCAATGCCGCTCTCGGCGTACCGGACACGTACGCGCCCGGCGCCATGATTGCAATCGGGCATCAGGGTGAAAGCTCGCTACTGAACGATGCAGCCAAGCAACGCGAAACCAGCCCCCGGCAACGCAATGCCCGCGAGGCCATTGCCTTCACGACTTGGAAAGGCAAAGACGGTATCTAGGTATTCACGTCGTGCTCCGGCAGGTGAATGCAGGAAATAATCCGCTCGCGGAAATCCTGCAGATGACTGAGTGCCAGCACGAGTGGCACCTGCAAGACGCCCCGCCTCCTCGGCAGCAGAGCTAGGCTGGAGCGTGCTGCGGCAGAAAGGGCGTCTGCAGCTTGCAGCACGTCTTCCGGATGACGGTACTCGCCGCGACGGGCAAACCCGAGCCACTCTCGGAGCACCTCGATAATCTCCATGATGCGTGACTCGGCATCATCCGATTCGACCCCTTCCTGCTCCAGCTGTTCCAAATCCTGCAGAACACCTCTCACTTCTGCCCGCAACCAATCCATTTCGGATGCATCGTCTTCGTAACTCTGATCCATGGATACAGGGAAAGAATGGGAGCGAAATGGTACTCGCGAAGCAATCGAAAGCAAGGAAAATGAACGCAATGGCGCCTTGGTGCGCAATCGCCTACACTCCGATCACACATTTCCCCTTTCCTTTCGTCCATGTACTCCGTCTCCCGCCTCAAATCTACGTTGCCGGTACTCACCGCTCCGGTCGACGGCACATCTGCGGTCACTGTTTTGGTTTTTGCAGGCGCCGGTTCGCGCTACGAAGTGCAGGGTGACCGCGGCATCAGCCATTTTTTGGAGCACATGTTCTTCAAAGGGGGAAAGAAGTACAAGAGCGCGGCAGAGGTCAGTATCGCCATCGATTCCGTTGGCGGAGATTTCAATGCATTCACGGGCAAAGAGTATGCCGGCTACTACGTGAAAGTGGCCGCGGAACACGTGGAACTTGCGTGTGACGTACTCTCGGACATGTTGAAGAATGCCACGTTTCCCCAGGAGGAAATTGAGAAGGAGCGCGGCGTGATCATGGAGGAGTACCGCATGTACCAAGATACTCCCATGTATCAGGCCGGCTGGGATTTCGAGACGCTCTTGTACGGCGACCAGCCGCTGGGCTGGGACACCATCGGCACCGAGCAGGTTATTCGCTCCGTGAATCAGAAAGACTTCTTAAAGCACAAAGATGAGCTGTACACGCCCGACAACTTGGTACTGACGTTCGCAGGAAAAATCGACGAGGCAACCGCCATGAAGTTAGGCGAGAAATTCTTCGGCGGCATTGGCGGCAAGAAAGCAAAATCGTTCGACGGTGTGCAGAAGTTTGCCGGGAAAAAAGTCGCGCTGACCACAAAGCAAACGGAGCAGGCGCACTTGGTGCTGGGTATGGAGGGTGTCGGCGCGCTGCACGAAGACCACTTTGCGCAGAAGTTGTTGAGCATCGTACTTGGCGGCTCCATGAGCTCGCGCATGTTCTTAAACATTCGCGAGGCACGCGGGCTGTGCTACTACATTTCTACCAGCACCGATAACTATCTGGATACCGGAATTTTGTCTACTCGCGCCGGCGTAGACCAAAGCCGTCTGCACGAAGCCATTACCGCAATCCGTCACGAGTACGAGGTAGCCGCAGAGAAGGGAATCGCCGCCGACGAACTGCGTCGCGCAAAAGATTTCCTGAAGGGTAAGGTGACCTTGTCGCTGGAAGACAGCGAGGAGCGCGCGCACTTTTTTGGAAAGCAGCAGTTGCTGTATCCGGAGGTGCGAGATATCAACGAGTACTTCAAAAAAGTCGAGGGCGTCAGTCAAAAGCAGATCAACGCGCTGGCAAAGCGCTTGCTTGCACCGGAAAACATGCGTCTTGTCGTGATTGGCAAGGAAAACGACGCTGACGCGCTTACAAAGCTCGTTTCGTAGGCCGATCCTGCCGCCGCCCCTGACAAGTCTGGCTGACATCAGCATTGTCAAATTGCCGATTGTCAGGTAGATAGCACGTACTTTCCCTCCTTCATTCACCCATGGAACGCACGCTCATCCTCCTAAAGCCGGACGCAGTTCAAGGCAAATTTTGCGGCAAGGTGATTACCCGCTTCGAAGATGCCGGCTGGAAGATTGTCGGCTGCAAGATGATTCAGCTAACTCCCGCCATGTTGCGCGAACACTACGCGCACGTTGCAGATAAGCCGTTCTACCCCGAAATCGAGGAATTTATGAAGTCCGTGCCAGTCATCGGTCTGGTGCTGGAAGGAACTGGCATCATCGACAAAATGCGTGACATGCTCGGCGTTACCGATAGTCGCAAGGCAGCACCTGGCACCATTCGAGCAGAACTTGGCAAGGACGTGATGATCAACGTTGCTCACGCCAGCGACAGCGCAAAAACCGCCGAGGTTGAAGTAAAGCGCTTCTTCAAGCCCGAGGAGCTGTTTGCGTACTAGTACGCACCGTCTAAGTCCCACAGAAATCGGATCAGCGTCCGCATATCTTCTGCGGTTTCGTGTCGCATGATTGCAGGGATAGCCGCGTCTACAGGTAGAAAACGTCTCAGCTCATCCACCGTAGCAGTGGAAAAGTTGATTGTATGCACAGTCGAGAGTGGCGTTGCTTCGGGTGCCATGCCGGAACCGGCGCAATCGAGATGATGCAATCGTCTGTTTGCCATAAGGACGCGCAGTCTAGTGGTGGTGGCACACCGTGTACAGCCTGACTTACCGCGCAGGTTTGGTGGCACCCGTGCCGAAGATGCTGGAAATATCCTGCTTGTCGGTCAGCCACTCGATGGCGGTATCCAGCTGCGGGTCTTTGCCTGCCTGAAATTGCTCAACCGTGCGATCTACATGCAGATTCGGCGTGACACCCTTCTTGCCAAGGTCCGTACCGCTTGGGGTAAGCCAGCGTGCAGTGGTAACGCGCAAGCTGGAGCCTCCTGGCAAGTCGATGATTTCCTGCACGGTTCCTTTGCCGAAGCTCTGGGTGCCAACGATAGTGGCACGCTTGTGGTCTTGCAGTGCGCCGGCGGTAATTTCGGAGGCGCTGGCGGTGCCCGCATTAATGACGACGGCAACAGGCAATGTGGCAGGAACTATGACCCCTCCTTTCACAAAGTGCTCGTCGGTAAAGCCTCCTCTGCGCTCCACGGATACAACTTTGCCTTCGTCGACGAACAGCGACACCAAGTCCACTGCGCCCTCCAGGTACCCGCCGCCGTTGAAACGCAGATCCAACACCAAGCCCTTTGCCTTGGCAAGCGGCAACTCATTCAAAGCGCGACGGAATTCCGCAATGGAGTCGTTACCGAATTGGTTTAAGGAAATGTAGGCGATTGCACCCGAGGCGGTATCGATCATTTTGGATTCCACACTCGGAACATGGATCGCGTCTCGTGTTACCTGCACAGTGGTCGCCTGGCGCGCCTTGTCGTGCAACAGTGTCAACGAGACTGTCGTTCCCTTTTTGCCGCGGATCATAGAAACTACTTCATCTAGCTTCAACGTGGCGATATCTTTGCCATCGACCTGCAAAATGATGTCACGCGGCAAAATGCCAGCGCGCTCGGCAGGAGAACCCTTAAGTGGCGCCACTACAACAACCTGGCCATTTTGCATTTCCAGCTGGGCGCCGATTCCTTCAAGAGTTCCATTGAGCGCATCCTGAAACTGCTTACTGTCGGTCGGAGTCATGAACAGCGTGTAGGGGTCACCTACCGCGGAAACCAATCCTGACACAGCACCGAATGTCATGGTGTTCACCTGCAATTGATCCGGATCGATGTAGTTCTTGTTCAGCAGGCGCCACACGCTCCAGAGCAAAGTCATATCTACTTCTTTTTCCGGGTCACCGGTCACCACTTTCCCGCTTCCGGAGGCACCGGAAAACAGCTGATCCAACTTGGCGCGCTCCGCCATGAGTTCTCGGTGTTCAAACGAAGTTCCCAGCTGCCAGCCCAGCACGAGCATGATCAGCGGCAATGCAACAGTCGAAAAGAGACGAATGGCGCGTGACATACGGCGGTAATCGGCGAGGAAGCGAGGCACAACGTGCATGCCGATCGTGAAGCGAAGCATACTCGCGTATACTGGTTGCATGCCAGCAAAACGCGTTGCAAAACGGCCAAAAGCTCCGGCCAAACCAAGGGCAAAGACCGTAGCGGCGCCGCGCGTGCATGCTGGCATGAATGTCATGGACATCGTTGCGCTGCACCCGCAGGCCGCAAGCGTGTTGGGCGAATACGGACTGCACTGCGTCGGCTGCGCATTCAATACCTTGGAATCGCTGGAGGAAGGTGCTTTGAATCATGGATTAAGCGAGCATGACATCGAATTGATAGTGGCAGACTTGCAACGCCTGCTGGCTGCCGCCCCATCGAAACCCGCAACACTGACCATGTCTCCTGAGGCGGCGCGGGCACTGCTCAAGATTGCCGAAGCCGACGGAAAGAAGGGGTACGGACTGCGCGTAGGCACGGACGAGCAGGGAGCGTTCTGTATGGAGTTTGAGCAATCTTCCCAGCCGGATGACTTGGTGTTTGTGCAGCGCGAAGTTCCTGAATTGCCCTTCTTCGCGGCGCCCGAAACCTTATGGCGCATAGGCGGATCGCACATCGACTACCGCGATGGGAGGTTTAAGCTGGATCTGGCAAAAACCTGTTGCGGCGGCAAGGACTCGTGCGCGTGCGGCAAGCAATCGTAAACCAAGTGATCCCCCGCCCCGCGTGCGGTACAATGCGGCACATGATCAAGTTGCCCGCCGCATTGGAAAAGAAGCTGGCCGTGTTGTTCCCAAAGGTGCGCGAACGCGAGAAGTTCGTCGCGGACCTGGTGAGCAAGGCGATAGACACAGCCATCGCACCCGAAATCCAGCAACCTTTGGCGATCGGTGGAACGCTGCACTTATTCTCGGATGGTGGTTCTCGGGGCAACCCTGGGCAGGCGGCGATCGGCTGCGTGCTCATGGACCCGGCAACGGGCGCGGTGCTGAAGGAACACAGCGAGTGCATCGGCATTCAAACCAATAACATCGCCGAATACCGCGCGTTGATCGCAGGCCTGCACATGGCCGCGGAATTCCGCCCGAATCATTTGGTGTGCCACCTGGATTCCGAACTGGTGGTAAAGCAACTGTCGGGCGAATACCGGGTAAAAATGGCGACATTCCAGCCACTTATTGATGAAATCATGGAGCTGAAGTCGGAATTCGCACAGGTCACATTCACGTATATCCCGCGCCGGCAGAACATGCGCGCCGACGCCCTGGTGAACAAAGCGCTGGACTTACACCCCGTGCCGGGAGCACCATCACCGGCCCGACTCCTCTAATTCATGCACGCGCTGCGCACACTCATCGCTACTCTCCGCGGCGCGGCACTCTGCCCTGCTATTGTCGCAGCGATGGCCTTTGGCATAGGCGCGGACGCCGCCATTGCCGCGCCGACTATGCTGACATTCACGTACAAGCATCATATTTTCACGGTAAACCCTGCCAAGCATCCGGAATGGAAGCAGCCGCGCAAGCAATGGTTTTACCAAGGAATGCCCGCTGTTCCTCCAGCACGATTGCTGACCTGTGGCACCGAACCTATCGACGCACCCGGCTGGACGAACGACGTGGTGGTGGACTGGAATACCGATGCCATACAACGCACGTTGGAGCGCGAAATCGGCTCGAAGTTCAACCGCGATCCCGGCTCGGTCGTCATCACCAAGAGCGCATCCGGCAGCGTAGTCTTTGAGGGAAAGGGACTGCCTGGCCGCAAGGTAGATGTGGTGCGCGGCGCGGCGCTGGTGCATGCGGCTATGGAACAGAATATTTCCACGGTGGTGCTGCCGGTTATTGAAACGCCGGCAGGGGTTCGGGTTGAAGACGAGGAACTGCGGCAGCAGGGCATTCGTGAAGTGGTCACTGTCGGGGAATCGGTCTTTGCCGGCTCTCCCAAGAACCGCCGCCACAACATTGCCGTAGGCGTTGCCAAATTCAACGGACACCTTATCCCACAAGGATCGATCTTCTCGTTTGTGGAGACGCTGGGGCCCGTAAATGCGGTGACCGGATATGTGAAAGAATTGGTGATTCAAGGCGCCCAAACCCTTCCGGATTACGGAGGAGGGCTGTGCCAAGTCAGCTCAACCGCATACCGCGGCCCGTGGGAGTACGGCATGCCGATTGTGCAGCGCAAGAATCACAGCTATGCAGTGACGTACTACAGCCCCCAAGGAACCGATGCCACCATCTATCCTCCAAGCGTGGACATGAAATTCCTCAACGACACCCCGGGTGCGCTGCTCATGCAGTCGTTTACCGATGATGAAGACCGTGCATTCTTTATTTACTACGGCACCAAAGACGACAGGAAGAGCGAGGTGTTCGGCCCGTTTGTCAGCGATCGCGTATCCGCACCCAAAGACGAACGTGTCGAATACAGCACAGACCGCAGCAAGGTGCAGGTGGGCGAAAAAAAGAAAGTTGGCGATCGCCACGACGGCATGAGGGTGATGTGGTATCGATCGCTACAACCAGAGCAGGCTACCGGGGCCACGCTGGAAAGCTTCTTCTCGCTCTACGAAACCCGTCAGCTGTACTACCTGATCGGTGTGGAGTCCGGCGACAACCGACTGACGACCGGAGGAGATTTAAGCGATGAACCAAGTTGGCTGCCAAGCAAATAACGACTAAACCCTTCGAGTTCGGAGACAAGTGATGCTGGATACTGCGCGGCTTCGACCAATGGGAGTTCGGCAATGCCGGTTAGCAGAGCGCGCAATGCCGGAGAAAGGCGGCGGGTGGCCGACGTATCGCGCGGCAATGCTGCAATGTCTTCGCCGCCCGGAAGCGAGCCGAGCAAGGAAAGTAGCTTTAGTGTAAAACAAGGCAGTAGTGCGGATGGATGGTCCTCTCGGCACAGCGACAGGAACTCCTGCGCCAGCATGTACACATGCTCCACCGGTTCTCCGTCGTGGATAAGGTTGAGCAAAATTTCCACGCCTTGTTCGGCGCAGGAAAACGCACGCAACGATGTGGCGCAGTGGGAGTAGGCATCGAGGCAGGACGCCTGAGTGATGCTATATGTTCCGGTACGTCCGGCGGCGTATTCCATGGTGACGCGGCGCAGTGGCAACAGCGCGGCTCCCCTCTTGCTGGTGGTGCGACGAACGCCGGCGGCCCTGGCCGCAATCCGCCCGGAACGTTTGGTGAGCAGTACGCAAAAACGATCGGCTTCACCGATATTGTACGTCTTCAGCACGATGGCTTCGTCGGCAACAGTGCGGCTCACGGACGGTGAGTATACCAGTCGTTACGCCATGGAAAGTGTCGATCCCTGCAGGCGGGACCACAGCACGAAAGCCGTAGCGACAACTGCCAGCGCGGGAATGAGCAGGAATTGCAATAAGAGCGTGAGCGGAAGCCACTGCAACAACGTGGTAACAATCGCCTGTCCCCAAACTGCAAACGCTCCTCCGGCTGCCAAGGAAGGCAATATGGCAGGCGCGACGGCAATCGCCGCTGCGGCAAACAGCAAGGATAGCACCAATGACACCAGTAGCAGCAGGGCAATTTCCACCGCAAACGGCAGAGCGGTGAAGATGGCAGGCGCTCCCACGAGCTGCTCAACAAACACCTCGTCTCGACGCAGCATGGCGCGCCGCCGTATCAGCTCTGCGATGACGAAGAGCAACACCAGCACGAACAGGATCACCACCGCGATCAAAAACGTGCGCGCCGAGGAAACAATGCCCACCAACTGGTACAGCTGCCGCTCTTGGTCGGTGGTTTGAGAGAGGAATTGCGGGTCGATGGTCTGGGCGAAGACGGGCTGCTGCAAAAACTGCAAAAATCTCGGATAATCGGCAATGCTCTTTAGGCGTACGCCAAGCGTTTCGGGGAACGGATTGGCAATGCCGAACTTCTCCAGGAATGCAATGAGCTGGGGGTCTTTTTCGCGCTGGCGCTCGAACGCCTGTTCGCGCGTGACGTAGAGTACTTCCTCGACATATGGGAGGGAGCGGACATTTTGGACCAGATCTTGAATGTGGTCGTCGGAAGCGGAATCCATTATTTCCAGGCGCAAATCGGTTTGCTCGCGCAGAAATTGGACGCCCACGTGTGCCGAGAACACCAGTAGTAGCAGCACCTGGCCGAGCAGCAACACGCCGAACAACGACCCTACCGAACCTGCCCAGCCGTCCTCGCGGACAACGTTCTTCAGGCCGCGGATGCAGCCGCGCTTCAGGAGAAGGGGCATGGCGGGCATGCGTGCAAACATGCGTACATCATAGCGCTGCAGTGCCTTGCAATCACTTGCGGACCGGCTTGGCGATGGCGAAATCTGCGGCTTCGTAGTAGCCAATCGCATCATGGGGGCGGACGCCGGATGGGTGCCTGATCGCGCAGCTGTACGCCTCGGTGACGGTAGTGACCGCGCACACCCATGACAGCACGCCGTTGGCGTAGTCGCAGTACAAGCAATTCAGACGCTGGCCGAAATTGAGTCCGGCAAGTCTTCCTCGGTCCAATATCACGTGATCTTTTCGGCGTACGAATGGCAATCCGAATGCGCGGAAATAGACGGCGTGGTACAGCGCGACCGATGCGTCGATGAACACGAATGGAACGATCATGGAGTAAATCGCCACTGCGGCAGCTAGCGACGCAAGAAATGACGCCTGGTGCATGTGCACATCGCTGCGGGGCACCAGGCCCCCTTGCAGGTATTCGGAAAGTGACATACTCCGCAGCCTAGCGGATACCCCCTGTCGGCACTACGCCTGTTCCCCTTTGGCGGGAGCGGACTCGGCATGCTGCTCGATACGGGCGGCCATCTGCAGGCACTCCAAGGCCCGAGCGTTACCGGGGTCTACATCCAGTGCGCGCTGGAACAGCGCTTTTGCTTTGGAGAAATTATTCATGCGCAAGTAAATGACGCCAAGATCGCAAAGCGTCAGCGGATTTGCAGGATCCAGATTCAATGCGCGCTCCAGCGTCACCACGCCGTCGACACTGTCGCCGGAATTAAATAGTGCCCAGCCCAGGCAGCGAAGAATTTCAGGATTGTTGTGCTTGAGCGTGTTCGCGGTGCGCAGCAGTTCTACGGACTCGCTCCAGCGCTCAAAGTGCGATGCAACGAAGCCAAGAATGTAGTATCCCGTAAAACTCTTGGCATCCAACGCGATGGCGCTGCGCGCAGCGTTCGCAGCACGATCGAAATGCTCCAGGCTCAGTTCATTATCGGCAATTTCCTCCAGCGCCTCCACGTTGTCGGGGTCGGTAATGAGCAGCTTTTCCAGGAGCGAGATGGACTCGGCATACTTGCCTTCCATCTTCAAATCTTCCGCCTGCCGGAGAATGTCGAGCGAGCCGTCGTTTAATGGCGTAGCCATGCCGGAAGTGTAGCACGAATTACCGTGCGAAACCCCTTAGCCAGCGATGAAGAACACCACCGTGCTCATAATGAGCCAGGCACTCAGGATGATGGCGTAACCGATGAGTGCGGCAAACATGAGTTTCTTGCCGCGATCCAAAAACTGCCCGCCGCCGGATCCGACCATCATAAATGCACCGATGAGGAAAATCGTCGTCGTCACGCCGCCACCCCAAAATAGCAGCACGTTCACAATGCCGGTGATAATGCGGTCCAAATTGGTTACCACGCCCGTTGATACCACGACCTTGTCGCCAAGGTTGTAGGCCAATACGCCCTGCGGAAGCGCAAATGCTGCCGCTACGACAATGGAGATGAATCGACGGAGTGCCATCGGGCTATTATAGCAGATTTCTGCGGAAAACTGAAGACCAGGGCAAGCGGGGCACGGGTTGCGCGGGTCGTTCGAGGTGTTTAGACTTGGCACCTATGATGAATAGCGGCTTCTCCAGCCGACCATTGTACGGTGAAGAATCGTCCGATTTACCAGGCACGGACGATGCTTCCGCCTCTCCGGCGGGTGGCGCGCTGCGGCCTCCGTATCGCAGAAAAAAAGCTCCGCGAGCTCACGTGGCAGCCGCCGCTGCCGGAAAGGGCGAAACCATGCTCCGTACGCTGCTACGCAGGGTGTTCGCACGCCGTACACGAGCCGAATGGAAGTCGCTGATCTTGCGCATTGCAGGAGGTGGCGCCGCATTCATCGTCGTCGGATTGACGCTATTGTGGTTCACGCTGCCGAATATCGATGACCCTGCAACCCTGTTTGCCTCCCAAAGCACGGTGATTTTGGATAGGAACGGCGTGGAGTTGTATCGCCTGTACTCTGAACAAGACCGCACGTACGTACCCGGAAACAAAATCAGCAATTATGTGAAACAGGCGACTATCGCCATAGAAGACGAGCGTTTCTTCAGTCGTGGCAGCTGCTTCGATTTCATCGGCTTCACGCGCGCTTTGGTCAGCCAAGTGGCACCGGGTGCCTTCGTCCGTTCCGGAGGATCTACGCTCACGCAGCAGTTTGCTGGCAACGCACTGGTGGGACGCGAGCGATCGCTGGTCCGCAAGATCCGCGAACTTATGCTGGCATGCAAATTGGAACAAAAATACGACAAAGATCAGCTGCTGGAGCTGTATTTGAACTGGATCCCGTATGGCAACAATGCATACGGCGTGGAGCAGGCGGCACGCACGTACTTCGGTACCGGAGCGGCTAGCATTTCCCTTGCGCAGGCAGCAACATTAGCGGCATTGCCTCAACGACCGTCGTACTTTAGTCCGTACGGAAAAAACGTGCGCACGCAAGTGAACGACCAGGTCTTGCAAAGCATCCTCAACGGAAGCATCGCCAGCGCCGCACAAATCCCGGATAACGGCGTACGCATCGGCTTGCTGGGTCAGGATGCTGGCTCCGGCACTACAAAAGTATACGTCGGTGGACGCGTAGACCAGGTACTCAAGAACATGCTGGATCAAAACATGGTCAGCGCCGAGGAGTACGAGAAAGCCCTCGTAGAACTGAAGACGCTTACGTTCCGCCGCGAACGCGAAAACATTCGCGCGCCCCACTTCGTGCTTTCGGTGCAAAAACAAGTTGAGGAGCTGTTCGGTATAGACGACACCATGTTGCAGCAGGGTGGCTTCCGCATTACTACGACGTTGGATTGGAACGTGCAGCAGATTGCCGAGAAGACTGTGGCGGAGCACAACGAGGATATTGCGAAACGATTCGGCGCCAAGAACGCGGCATTGCTGGCGCTCGCCCCGAAAACACGCGAAATTCTGGCTTACGTCGGCAACGCGGATTTCCACGACGAAGCGCACGAAGGGAAAATCGACATGGTGCTCTCTCCGCGCCAACCGGGCTCCAGTTTCAAGGCTTTCACGTATCTCTCGGCATTCGAACAAGGCTACGGCCCCGGAAGCATCGTCTTCGACTTGCCGACGAAGTTCGGCGAAGACCAGCCGCAAAACTTCGACGGCACGTTCTGGGGATTAACCACGATGCGTGCCGCATTGGGAGGCTCGCGTAACATTCCGGCTATCAAAGCATTCTTCTTGGGTGGCGGCGAAGAGCCGCTGTTGGAGTTGGCTACTCGCATAGGCGTCGTGTCTCCCGCTGAACGCAAGGTGGAGTTCCGCAAAGATAACCCCGACTACGACTACGGCTGGCCGCTGTCGATCGGCGCCGCAGAAGTGCCGCTCTACGAAATGGTGCAGGGATACGCCACCATCGCGGATGGAGGTAAGTACATGCCGGTTACCAGCATTCTCAAAATCACTGACAATGCAGGAAACATTCGTTACGCACACAAGCCCGAGCAGCCCAAAGACGTTGTAGACCCGCGCGTGGCGGCCATGGTGACATCCGTGCTCAGCGATGTATCGGCGAGACCCAATGAGTACTGGCAAAGCATTCTTTCGGTTCCGGGGATGGACGCAGCCGCAAAAACGGGAACCAGTAACAAGTGCTTGGAGCGCGACACCAAGGGGAACTGCACATTGCGCCGACCCGAAAGCGTATGGACTCTTGGTTTCACTCCAAACATCATTGCGGGCGTGTGGGTGGGGAACGCCACCAGTCAATCGCTGTACGAAAAAGCGGATGGCCTGACGACTGCGGCACCGATTTGGCATGACTTCATGGTGGGCGCCCATAAGAAGATGCCGGCGACATCCTCTGCATTCTCGCTGCCGCCCAATATGAGCCAGCCGCTCTTATCCAAGCTCTCGGGCAAGCTGGCAAGCGCCTGTACACCCGTAGAATTGCGCAAAGCGGATTTATCCCTGGAAGAGCGCACCCCGACACAGGAAGACCCCGCATGCGTCATGCTGAAGGTAGACAAGGTTACCGGATTGCTGGCATCGCCGGCATGTCCCGCCGATGCGGTGGAAGAGCGTCCGTTCTTTGTCCCCGAGAGCGAGGCGCCAACCCGCTGGCCGCTTTGGGAACAAGCCGTTCAAGAGTGGGCCAAGAAACAAATGGAAACCTGGAAGCCCGTTGACCCAACGCTCACCGGCACGGGTGCATTGCAATCTGGCACCGGTGCGCGCTTGCCGCTGCCGTTGCCGCCCACTGCGGAATGCGACCCTGCACTGACTCCTGGCCGCCTGGAAAAGCCGAGTGTGCAGCTGCTCTCCCCCGTCGCCGGATCATCGGTGCCGTATCCCGCCTTCCAGCCAAAAACAAGCATCGCGTCACGCAGTACTATCACGGAGCTAAAGTACTTCGTGGACGACAAGCAGGTTGGCGTATTCACCGAAGCCCCCTTCCGCGGCATCATCCGAGTGCCGCGTTCCATAGATAAGGCTGGCTCCCACGTGCTGAAAGTCGTGGCGACCGACGAGTACTTCAATACCGCCGAGGACACATCCAGCTTCACCTTCGAAAATGATGCGAGTAAGCCTCAGGTGCGGTTTATCCCCGATGTCGAAACCCTCCGCATGCCCGCCGGTGCCGAGTTGTCGCTGGTGGCAGACGCCGAGGACGATGGCGGCGTGGAGCGCGTGGAGTTCTATCTCGATGGAGCGCTACTGACTGTAAAGCGATCGGCACCGTACCGCCTGGAATACACGCTGAAAGAAGCCCCCGGCGTCCATGTGCTGCGCGCGGTTGCGCGGGATAGTGCCGGAAACGAAGGTGCTGCAGAGGTGGAACTGACGATCGAGTTCTAGGCAGCAGCTGTTGTCCGTCGGTTGTATGCATCCCACAAGGTCTTCAGTCGGCCCTCTGTGGCGATGAGATCGCGGAACTTCCCATGTTGCACCAGCTTGCCTTCGTCAAAGACGTAGACCTCTTCAAATAGTTCCAGCAAATGCAGCTTATGGATGGAAGATACGATGCACTTATCGGCAAAGCGCTCGAGCAAGTTGCGGTAAATTTTCAGTTCGTTGGTGGAGTCCACCGAGCTGGTCGGCTCGTCTAACAGGATGATGTCGCTCTGCTTGGCGGCAAAAAAACCGCGTGCAAGCGCCAAACGCTGCTTTTCGCCTCCGGAAAGGTTTACCCCCTTCTCCGCGGTATTCGTCTGCAATCCCTTCGGCAGCTTTTCCAGCGTGGATTCAAAGCAAGCCAGACGCACATCGTCCATGACTTCCGCATTTGTTTGTTCAGTATCCAGTGTGATGTTGTATTCGATGGTATTCTCGAAAATTTCAGGCTCTTGGGGAATGAGCGTTACTGCGGAACCAACATCGCGCAGGCCATGCGGCAGTGCAACGCCGTCTGCCAGCACTTCTGCACGATCCGGCGCATGCAAACCGCGAATGAGCGACATGAGCGTGGATTTGCCGCTGCCACTTTCTCCGACGAAGGCAATTTTCGCGCGACGCCCCAGCGACAGCGACACATCGCGGAGGTGGTGCTCGCGCTTTTCTTCATCTTTGTACACGAAGTCCAAATGTCGGATGTCGATGCGCTGCCAGTCTGTCGGCAAGCGGCAGTCGGCATGGTACTCGGCGCGTTCTGCCTGCAGAATAGGCTGCACTGAGCGCAAGTCGGCGTGCTGGTGCACGGTTTGCGAATACTTCCAGGCAAACGTGTAGAACGCACCGCCGATTTTTTGCAGGTAGTCGTACAGCATGTAGAACGTGCCTGCGAGCAACGGCAGGCCGGATGTGATAGTGATGTACGAATGCCAGCCCAACACCACTGCCGTCATGCTGGCAATGACCACGCTGACGGCAAACCACTTGGATTCATTGATGACACTGGTACGGCGGAAGAACGAGAAGTAGTGCGTCATGCGCTTCCATAGTTCGGATTGCGCGAGCTTCTCCAATCGCAGCGTGATGACGGTAATGATGTTGGTCACGTAATCGTGCAGCGCCATTGCGCTGAAGTGCTCTTTGTCGTTAATGGCTTCGTACCGCGGCATAAGCAACTTGTCGAAGGCAAAGACAATCGCAAGCGCCAACAGTGTCACTGCGACAGCCAACACGGCGGCCATAGGCAGCAGCAGGGTGAGCGCGATAATGGAGCCCACCAACCGTACTGCCATTTCTATGAGCTGGAACGTATTCTCCGAAAAGTCGTACAGCGCACGACTGGCCTTGCCCATGCGGTTGATGGTGCGCCCCGAGTGGTTATTCTTGTGCCACTGCACCGGCAAACTGACGACGATGCGGAACAGGTGATCGCGAAAGGCGACTGCGGTATGGAACGCGTTCGATTGCTCCAGTACGCGCGCGGGGCCATGCAGCGCCCAGAATACAAACGTGACCGATACGATAAGACCTAAGTACCACACAATCGCGCCCAGCGGATTCGGGTGCTGTGCGGCCTGCTGCACCACGTTGAGTAATCTGCCGACGAAATACGGCTCCAGCAGATACACCATGTTCGCCCCCAAGAACATGCACACGTACAGCGCCACCACATGCCTGCGGCCTGCCGAGTACTTCCACATGCCGGAGAAGAGTGCTGCAAATGCGCGCATGCAAATTATTTTAGATCTAAAGTATAAAGTGTGGGAGCGTCAAATGCTAGCCCTGGAGCATGGCCACTTCAAATACTTCGACGTCTTTCTAGGATGGAGACAGTGACAGAAGACGAAGCACCAGGAGAGTGTCGCAATCTGAAACGGCCATCAATGGTCGCTACTCCTGTACTCGTGCATTCGTATGCACCTCGGACACATCGTCATCTTCTTCCAGCTTCTCGCGCAGCGCATCTACTTTTTGTGCGCCTGCCGCATCGATATCGGCATGCTGCTTGGGTACAAACTGCAATCCGGCGGACTCAATCGCCATGCCTTTCCCTTTGAGAAAATCACGGACTTTGGACCATCCAGACACATCTGTAATCACTTGCAAATGCTCACCACTGGCCGAGAAATCCTCGGCGCCTTGGTCAATGAGTTCCAGCTCTAAGCTTTCCAGCGCCGCTGCATCTGGAAATGCCCCGCCTTCCGCCGCACCGGCAACAACGACGCCCTTACGCTCGAACATCCACATCACCGATCCACTGCCTGCAAAACGACCGCCGTTTTTATCCAAAATAGTCTTCACGTTGGTCAGCGTGCGGTTCTTGTTGTCGGTAAGACCTTCGATGATAAATGCCGCGCCTCCGGGCCCGTAGGCTTCGTACACCACCTCCTGCATGGCTTCGCCCTTCAGCGCTCCGGTGCCTTTTTGAATGGCGCGATCGATGTTGGCATTCGGCACGCTTTCGGACTTAGCCGAGTCGATGAGCGTGCGCAGACGCACGTTGGTCGAAGGATCGCCGCCGCCTTCGCGCGCGGCGATTTCAATGAGGCGCGCGAACTTGGTGTACACCTTGCCGCGCTTGGCGTCTTGTGCGCCCTTGCGCACCCGAATGTTTGCCCATTTGGAATGTCCGGACATGCGCCGAGTGTAGCGCAAAGACACAAACAATGTGAGTCCGGATGCGCGAGTATACGGCTTACGCTTTCTGGAATTGCATGCTCACCACTTTGCCACTGGCATCGGCGGTGACCGTGGCCCCGACAAACCCAAAATTATGCAACAGCAGCATGCGATACGTGCCAACTGCGCCCTCTACTGCATCGAGCGAAGCCGTTTCCGGTTGGACTGCGGCTGTGGCCTCCGGCGCCTGAAACGCCTCACGACAGAAGGCGGTCCCTGCCTTGGTAATGGCATCCCCATGGAGCGCCAACATGTCCTTGGCCGATGGCGGAAGTGATGGATTCATAAGACAGAGTTACTGGAGAAGATTGCGCATGTCGACGGTGACATACGAGATATCCGAGAACGTTTCCAGGAAAACATTGTACTGCAGCGTAATAGGCTTGGATGTATCGTGCGGGTTGACGACGGTAACGGTCTTGGCGGCGGTATCTACCGATTCTATGGAGTACGCGTGCGTGCAATGAATGCCGACATCCTGCCCGTGTATGTCTTTCACAAAAAACACAATTTGATCGCTGCCGCGTCGCGGCGTATTTGCCGTGGCAAATTGCTTTTCCACCGAGAAGGAGTTCAGGAAGTTCAGCGCCGCTTGCTTTGTCCGCACCTCACCCCGGCTAATGGAGTGTGAACAGCTGGGATCAGAGACAATGTGTCCTGCCTCGCCGCTTTCAGATCCGAGTAATTGCTGTATGGCCAGGTGACCAAGTCCGCCACTAGATGCCTTGCGGTTGATTTGCCCGCTCCCGTCACGACCGTGCACCGATAACGTGTACGCGGCTTCCAGCACCTGAAAACCGATCGGTCCATCCAGGCCAAAGTACGCATGGGCTACGGTATGTTGGGCATACCCGATATCGCGATCTTCCACTCGAATAACCTTCGAATTTGGCCCGCCGCCAAGTGGTATGCGCACATCGTATGCTACGGTAAATTTCTGGCGGATGGTGCGACCTCTGTTGTTGGGGTCCGGCACATCCAGCTCTTCGATAATCGGTTTCACCGCAGAACGCACCAGAATTTCGAAGTGCGGCGACTGGCGCAGGGAGTGCAGGGAAGCAATCAGGTAGCAGTTGCCGACATTCTGCTGGGAGAAGTCGCTGTCTGGAGGGAACAAATGCTGGAATGTTCCTTTGCTAAGCGGCAACTTGCCGCCTTCGAGTAATTCCAGTTTTTTGCGGAAGAATCTGGCCTCGGGGGCTTCGCTAATCGCTGGGATGCGCTCTCGTAAGTCCAGCGGATGGAACATGTGCTCCGCATCGTAGGGCAACACGCGCCTGGTGGTGGAGTTGTATGCCTCCAGTCTTCCGGAAGGAGTGCGCCGCACCACCCAGCCTTGTTCCAGGCGCGCCGGGGACGTTGGCGTTTTGTCGGTGAGCAGAAGTATGGGATCGCCGTTCTGCGGAACGCGGCGCAGCACGGGGCCGATATATCCCCTATCGATGTATGCATTCTGCTCATCCAAAGGCCAAAGAATATTTTTCAGATCCTTGTATGGCACCCTTCCCGATTTGAGTCGTGGACTATCGGGATCATACTGCACCGTTACCATGCCATCCGGCCCCATGGTCATAACCATGACCGTCTTGCCAGTCGCATCCTGGGCCATGGTTCCAGCAGGCGGAACATCGAGACGTTGTCCTGGCTTTAGTCCGGTATTGCGCTGCCATTCGCGCACAAGCTGCAAATCGATGCGGTATGACTCGCCTGCAGCGTCTTGCACTACGGCAATGTTAGGTTGAGTTGGGTTCAGGGCGACTAATGTGAGTTCTTGGTGCGTGCCATCGATGTGCGGCCGGACAATGAGCGTTTCTCCTACCTTCACCTCTATGCCGTTAATGTCCACTGCACCTAACGAGACTTCCACAGGCTTCACGCGACCGTTGGCGTCCAGCTCTGCAACATCGAGGTGGAAATTCCTGTATTCCACGCTGCCGTCAACGGTGCGCTTAAACCTGGCTCTGGGCCTGCCGCCCTTGCCGTCTTCGGCAGGGCAAACATACGTCCACTCTTCTACCGCGCCGCCGCTGCGACGCATGCGATACGTCTTGTCCGCCGCAAAATCCGAGTGCTCCGGCAGTGCTTCCGCGAGAGGCAGCACATCCTCCACCGGTATACGCCGTACTTTTTGCAGCGGGAATCCGCACGGATCTTCGTTGGTATCCACGCTGGTGAATTTTGGCTCACCCCCTATCTGGCCGCCTACGTACTTCCAGCGCTCCACTTTGCCGCTGCTGCGTGAAACAAGGTAGATGGTTCCTACTCGCAAATCTGCTTCCGTGAGCGGTTTTTCCGGCGTAGTTGGCTGCTCTTTAAACAGCAGGCGGCCGGCAATGACCTGTTCGCGCGTGAACCTCGCTCTCTCGCCTGTACGAACGTTCTTCATGAGCAGGTCGCCATTTGCATCTATGTCGCCGTCGAAGGTGTAGACAGCATCGCCAATGCGTACCTCTCGGCCCATGACAACGTCCTGCTCCGCACGACGCTCTTGCTTCGAGAGTTTCTTGGGTGCGGCATCCGGCTTGGGCTCGATTGCGGGGTTTGCATCGGCCTGCATTGCCACTTTTGCTGCGGCAATAGCCTCGTCGATGGGTACGCGGCACTGTTCGCCGTCGCTCTTGCGCTTCATGACGTACGTCGTGGGCTCATTCTTGCTGGGACGGACATACACGTATGTTTCACCTCGAATCTGTACTGGAAGCCCCGCAATGATGCGCTTTGCGGCTGCATCGTCGGTAATGGCATCCGGGGAAGGACTTGGGTTGTTTCTGGCGGCTAGCGCCACGCGCGCCGCGGCCACGACCTCGGCCTGTGTGAACGTTTTTACCAATCTCGACTTCGTGTCCTCCATTGCAAACCTGCCTTTGGTTGGCTCGCCAACAAACACGTACTCTCGTCCGTCTATCTTCACCTTCAGTCCCTGCTCAAGCTCCGTGAGCACCGTCAATTCGGGAATAGCATTGCCCGGAGCAGGAGGCCTGACCTCGTCGTATCCCACTTCGGCATGCACCGCATCGTAGACGCTGGATTTGGACACGTACGTTTCCACGCCGGTAGCCACATTGCGCATGACGAATGAATCCGGTCTGCTGCCGCTCTCGCGCACAAAGACATATCTGCCTCTTGCATTGGGGAGGGCCAATGTCACGCTGCCGCCTTTTTCGAGATACTCGTTCACGAATTTGTTCCCTTCGTCCTGCGCTGCCGCGTAATCCTTATTGCCTACGATTTCATGCAGCGACAACGATGCCTCGGCGCGAACGCCATTCTCGTTCAGCAAGAACACGTACTTGCCGCCTTGCACCCGAACGAACGTGGCAACTTTCAGTTTTCCCGACGGAGTGCGGATGGTGTATTCCTGGCCCGGCACTATTCTGCGCGCATCGAACGCATCGCCCCTACCGCATACACCTGCATCCAAGAGTACTTGTGCGTTTGTCCTGCCGAATGCAGAAAGCAAAATGCGCGCCTTGGCGAATACCTGGGCTCCGGTAAGGTTGTCGATGGTGCCTGGCGAGTTGTGGGCGTCGATCAATGCCTTGCGCTCTACGTCGTTAAGCGTGCGGCCAATCAAGGCTTCGGCAATTTGTACGCGAGTGGCATCGTTGACGTCGTGTTGAATCAAGAACTCCTTCAGTTCACCGAGTTTGGCAGGATCCGCCTTCGCAGCCGCCGCGAGCTTCACCCCCTGGTCGCGCAGCGCCGGAGTGGTTTCGGCGGCTTGGGAGAACAACGTTGGTTCCCCGGATGGCGCAATGTCTGTAACCGCTGCATCGGGACTGAGCAAGAACGTTCTGCCGTCTAAGGCAATTGCAATTTTCCCATCGGCGGCAACGCTTACCTGCGCGCCTTCCATGGTTGCCCACTGGACTATTTGGTCGATGGCGGCCTTGGGGTTGCCGTTGGTCTCGTACTCGAATTCACCCATGAACCGTGGCGATGCATCCGATGTCGCCAGTGTTCTGGGGTTGGTAAAATTCTTGGGGCGGAAATTCCGGCGTGCTATGAACGCCGCAGAAGCCCAGTCTCCGGCAATGCGCTCGGCAAATTCGTCGCGGAATTCCTCGGCAGTCTCACGCCCCCAAGTGGACATGAATCCCTTCATGTTCTTCTGTGTTTGCGCTGCGGCTTGCTCTGTTTTTGCGAGGTAGGTGACGATTTTAGTCAGGCGCGGCGAATTTTTAATGAGCGCCTGCATGCAATTCGTGTTGGCAAGCGCCGTAAGGCCTTTGCCGATAACCGCACCTGCTCCCATGAGTGCGAGTGTGGTGACAAACCCTTCCACAAACTGCTTCCCGAGCGGATCTATCAAATGCGTAAGCACATCGGCGTGTTCCATTTTGCCGGTTTCGGGGTTGTAGACCTTTTCGTCTTTCACCACGGCACGTGTAAACGCGCCGATGGTCGAACGGTTGCGGAACGTGGCCCGGCCGCTGGTGACTTCTTCATCGTACGCATGGTGCAGTTGGAAGCGCACTTCGCTGGTGACTTCCGATGCAACAACGCCCGCTGCCGCGGAAATGGCGGCGACGGCAAGGGGCGACGTGACACCAAAGGTGAACACCGCGAGTACGACTGCAAGCGTTGCCACGACAATGGCAACGATGGTGGCAATATTGCGTTCCAGCCACGTCCAGAAGGTGCTGACGTCGTATTCGGACTTATCGACGATATGCTCACAGAACTGGCGCAAGCGCGGATCTGTCAGTGTCGCTTCCAGATCGGTGAGCGCCTTGATGCGGTCGTCGATTTCTTTGTCGATAGCCGCCTTGTTGACGCCAGTGGTCACGCGACGCAGCTCTTGCAGGCGGGCCTTGGATCTATTGATGTTCGTCTGCATCTCCTGGCTGTTGAGAATGCCAAGTACCGACTGCGCCTCGTTGCGCATCAGGTCCACCAGCGACTGCCGGCGCGTGCCGTCTTTGCCTGCATCGAACAAGCGTTGCATCATCGCCATGGATGACTGCACCTTCCCCGCCTCTCCCACAACGCTGCGTAAGGCAGGATCACTATCGATTGCGCGCACCACATCGCGCGACTCCTCGACGTTTCGCTTTTCAATGTCGTCAACTTGCGCATAGCGAGTGCTACGCATGCTTCTGAAGCCGACGCCGACAACGGCGCGATCGGGGTTTTGCGGATTCTCTTCGCCAAATACCAACAGCGCAGAGCGTCCCGCCATGCCGCCTTCCACCGAAGTCAGCTCTCCGTTTATTGCGTTGAACTGACGGCGGTCGTCGGAAGATTCGCTGTAGCGAACCGATACCGGATGGAAGCCCCTGTTTTCCGTATTGAGAAAATCCCGCCCCTGCATCGCATCAAATTTCTTTCCCTCACGTTCGATCTCGCGGCAGAGCCATTTGCCTTCCGTCGAAGAGAACAAATACTCCAGTACAATGGAACCTTTGCGCACCTGCACAGTGGTATCCATGTCCAACAAGTTATCGGCACCGGCATCCCAACGGCGCTGGGATATTCTTTCCGGATTATGACGCGCGAGCACTTCTAGTCCGCGGCGTTCAGTTTCTCGCATCTCTTCGACGCTGCGGTCGATTCGCACGAATACAAGATCTGCCGGCTGCAATATATCCACGTTGCGCACCTGCTGTTCGTACCGCTGCGGCTGGCGGAAATCCGTACGTGGCAACGGGTATACCTGGCCAAATTCCGGTCGGCGCGGTTCGCGGCGCAACACAGCTGTCATATCGCGCGGCGTGCCTTGCAGCTTTGCAATGAACTGCTCGCTCACACCCACAAGATGTTGCTTGTTTTCCACGCTGACACGGAACAGCGGTTGGCCGCGCATGCCGGCCACGCCACCTGTGTTCAGCTGCACTTCCACCGAGTTTCCTTCGTAGCGTCCCAAGTAGGATTCGTACGGCTCGACGGTGAACGACGCATCTATCGACGTACGGCGCTCAAACGCTTCAAAGCGCGATGGGAGGCGTCCGAATGTCGGGAATCCAAGTTCGGGACTGTTGGCACGGGCTTGCACGCGACGAAGGACTTCGGGGTCGCTACGGTCGAGGAGGCCCTTGTGCAACGCATTGATTGCAGCCCTGTCTTGGGGTGTCGTATTCGCCTCATTCGTAAACCAATTGGCATTCACCGGGCCTCGGCGCTCCGGAGCGGGCTTGGTTTGCGAAAACACCCATTCCCCATCGAGCATCGTAGAAAATGTGCCTTCAATGGTCGCAGTGCTTACCGTAAACGTGGTAAAAAAATCGTTATTGTTCGGCTCTCTGATTGTGCAGCCATTCACCCCATTCTGTGAGTGAAGGAATTCGGTGCACTGCTTACGGTATTTATTGCCGCCGTTTATTGCCTCGTCGTCAATGAGTATTTTGCCACCACGCTCTCTGCGCAGACCTGCAATGCGCTTGCCGCCAAACTCAGTGATCGGCGGCTCGTCTGCAGGGAGAATACGTCTCGGATTGCGCAAAGTATCCATGTTCACCTGGCGCCGCGGACCCCGTGCCTGTGCGAGAAGATCGGAATCCGGCGTTTGATTTTGCTGGCGATCCACAGCCAGCCGCACCGCGTCTTGTTGGCGGCCTTCCACAACGGCCAGTTCATACGACGTGAGTTGATCCCGCTTTCGCAAGCCATCGATGGCTTCCACAACGCGCTTCTCCAGGTCTGCATCCATGCGCGCCAAGTCCGGCCCGTACTTCTCGCGCAACTTCAAATACACGCGGTCGCTCTCCTGCTGCTTGCCCTCGAATTTCAGCGACGTCGCCTCGAACACCGCGAGCGCGGCTTCAAAGTGGAACAGCACTTGCTGCATCGCAGTGATTTTCTGTTGCTCCATGGCAATGTTCTCGCGGGTCTTTTTGATGTTCTGGGTAAGACGATTCACGATCTCTTCATCCGCATCGTTTCTTGTTTCGTTCGCCAAACCCTTCGGTTCATTTTCGATAAAGCGTTGATATTCCGCGATTTGTTTTTGAGGGGCGCTGATGCGATCCAGTACGGATTCGTAACGGAGACGCACACTGTCTTCTGGTGCCGTAAGTAAGTACGCATTCGTTACGGTTGCCGCCTGCTCCGGAGACGGACGCGCAGGCAGTACGCCGCTCCCCAGCTGCGTGACAAGCTGGCGTACGTCCACCGGCGGCCTGAAGGGCAGGGCTGCCGCCTCGCAAACCGCGGGACTCATCTTGTTTACTAAAGCGACGCGTGCCACCACCTTGCGAAGTGCAGACTCGCCGTACACTTCGATGGCGGTTTTGGCATAGTCCTCCAGAAGTTTCGGCTCGATGCCGCTCCCCGCCGACAACTGTTCCAGCAGTTGGCGAACCGGTGTCCCGGGGGTATCCGCCCCGGATTCCGGAGTGCGGCCGCGAAGCTGCTCGTATTCGCTCCTGTAGCGCGGCATGGCCTGTCGGATGCGCTCCATGCGGGCGGTGACGGTTTCACCTGTCTTATCGTTGATGGCTCCCGGATTGGAGTAGCGCGCCAGATGACGCAGCTCTTCATCGTTGACATCGAGCAGTGTTTCCATGGCGCTCACCTGCTGCTGCCTGTCTGTACCTGCGCGAGACGCGGCGTACACCTTCCAGGCTTCATCAGAACGGTCGCACAGCAATTGCAGTGTGGTCTGATCCGTCGCCAATGTGGCAAGGGTGTCCTCGCGCTCTTTGCGATACCCGGGAAGGGCGGCTGTCAGTGCTGCAATGCGCTCACCGTACCTAGCGAACGGATCGAGCGTGTTTCTGTCGTCGCCTTGCAGCATGCTGCGAAGCACCGCCAATTCGGCCTCGTTGGCGCGGATGACATCGCCGCATGCGCTGACAAGGCGAATGCCTCCTACCTTGCGGGCATCCACCAGTCCGACGTTATACGCTTCGTCCGATCGCTTACGAAGGCGCTGCGGATCGTTATTCCCCGCGGCAAATGCAACCGGGTTGCGAATATTCTCTGGCTGTAACGACTGCAAGAAGCTGTCGATCGCCGTACGGAATGCCGGGATTCCGGATTCCAAATTTCCTGCATTCACGGCAACCAAACGGTTCACCAGATTTGCCTCTACCTCGTTACATACCTTCTCCAGCGCCGGCCAGTTGGGATTGCGCATGTCTTTGGCTCGCTCAATGCGCTCCCGCGATGTGCGAATGCGAGCTTGTACCAAATTCACCCGGCCGAAATACGTTTGCGTACGCTCGACGATTTTCTCATCTGTTGGCGCATCCGTACCCTCTACCCGCTGGTCTGCCGCACGTCCATCCAGCGTATCCAGCCGCAGTTGTTCCTGCTGGATTTTCGATTCGTTCGATGCCGATTCTGGCCCTGCGGGACTCATGCGGCGTCATCGAAGAAGTGCTCCAGCGATTGCTCTTCATCCGAACGATCAAACGGCTCTTCCGCCTTGCGCAGCACCGTTGCGGCGTCTGAAAGCAATCTATCGAGCGATGCAAAAAACGCGGTATCATTACGCTCGGATGCCGCAGCCAGGGTTGTCCGCATGGCTTGCTCCAAGATTGGCTGTTCCTGGTCCAAAATCAACGAAAGGCGGCCAGCCTGCTGCGAATTCAAAGACGGCAACGCGGCGAGGAGCGCCGTGCGCTGGTCGACTCGTAACAGTCTGCAATGTTCAATGCGATGTTTGAGTGTGAGTTTTTGAGCCGACATAAATCTTTTTAGTGTAGCACAATTTGCATGTTTTTTAAAGAGAACATGGCTATGGAAAGCCATAAACATTATTGAAGACGCGGGGTGGTTTACTTATTCGCGCAAAAAGCGAGGGCGGGAGCGAGGAAAGCGCTTGCAGCAACGGAAGATATGAAAAAGCCCCGGGGTACGGGGCTTTGATTCAATGAGAAATGTGCACTATTTGCGGTAGGCCAGGAAGCCAAGGAACCGTGCGCGCTCGACTGCCGTCTTTAGCATCTTCTGGTACTTCAGCGATACGCCCGTGTAGTAACGCTTGCGAATGTTTCCGAAGTAATCGATGTACGGCTTCATGGTGGGGTAATCCTTGTAGTCGATGTACTTGGTATCGGCGGCAGTGAACGGGCACTGCTTCTTCGTAACCTGCTTGGCAGGTTGCTTGGAGGACTTGGTGGGGAGAGCCATGATCAGAGTTGGGAAATGAAGTGCAAATTAGAGCTTAAGATCGCTGTCGGAAATCAGCTTATCGATGCTGGCATCCAGCTTCTTCTTCTCCATCGGAGCGGCAGCGGACTTTGGCTTCGACTGGAGGCGCTTGCTCTCGCGCTTGGCTTTGTCGGCAACCTTTTGGGCGGCCTTCTCTTCACGTTCGCGGGCGCGAACCTCGGCAACGGTCTCGCGGGTCTTCAGCCAGCTCTGGTACTTCTCCTCGTAGCTCACTGCCTCGTACCCCTTGGGCGGGATGACAATGAGATGGCGCAACACGCCCTTGCACAGGCGCAGAGCATTGTCGATTTCGCGGATTGCTGCCGGGGCGACCTCGAAGTAGTAAATGACGAACTTCGCCTCGCTGTATCCGGCGATCTTGTAAGCAAGACCGCGGCGGCTCCACGGATCTTTGAACAGCAATTTTGCGCTTGCCTCAGCGAAAATGCCGTCAATCTCCTTGAGGAGCGACTGCTCGCCCTTCTGATCAAGATCGGGCTGGTACATCACCGCGAATTCGTATACGCGGACGTCCTCCGAAGAGGGAATCAGGGTAACCATAGAGGTTCTTGGGTAAACCCGTCCCGGCAAATCCGGGAGGGGGAACAAGTAGAGCGCGACTGTAATCGACGTACCCGCCGCTCGTCAACGAGATTTTACAAAGCGACACCGTCTACAGACATCACCTAAGAGGATCCAGTCATTTGATGTAAGGAGTCCGCAGTACGCGGCGCACATGGCTAACGACAATGGATAAATATCATTATTCAGCAATATGGCCCACGCTCCATGCATAAGAATGCCGACAAGAATCAGGGTGCGCTTGCCCCATCCACGCAAAGCAGTCATGCGTCCCCATGGCCAACACCTGTACGGCACGAGGAGTGCCGCCCATGCAAATTCCCAAGCAATGGTCGCGTAACTCAGGAAAAACGACAGAGGTGTAAAGAGGTCGGCCTGCTTAGCACTGAGACGGGAGTATTCCCAGTGCAAAATCCCCTGTACTGCTTCGCCGCTTGTCCAGAGAGGGGAAATGACCTTATGCCATCCCGCAGCGATGTACACCACGATCACCTGCCACAGCAGCAAGCGGTACAACCACGCCGGCACAAAGAGTTTCCGCTGCGTGCCGGGGCGCATCCATGCGGCGCTTGCGGCATACCCGGGGGTAAAGCATGCAAGCAACAAGACGAAGCCAAACACACGCAGCAAAATCGCCTCGCTGTGAAACACTTCGATATTGCGTTCGGCGAAAGACGCAAACAGTACGGTGGCAACCACGGTTGCAGGACGAATCCAGCATCCGAGCATCATGTACACGCAAGCAATGAGCAACACGATGTATAGCGCCGTTACCGCAGCAGGCGATGTAAACCAAAACAACAACGACCAAGCACCGGGGTACTGAAGGATGGTTTGCCCGGTGGTCTTCGGCTCAGCGAAGAGAAAAGGTACACGCCAACCGAATTTCAGCATGACAAGCAGCACTGTGGCAGCCCATGCCACACGCATCAGCCGCAAGCCGCGGGCGTCCATGGACGCGAAGAAAAAGCCATCGATTGCCGATATGCATTTGCGAAAAGCTACGGACATGTGAAGAGACGGCGGTAGTACTGGTACCACTCCAGTTGCGTGTTCATGGCGTCTTCAGGTTGGGTCAACAGCGCCGGATCGGGGGCAACGTAGTCGCGTTCCGCAAGCCATAGCGGCGTGCCTGCGGCAAGTTCCATGCGCCTGCACGCGACCGACAAGACCGACTTCCTGGCGCCGGCGTCATTTGCCAAGAGCGTTGTTGCTTCTTCGTTCGACACCAGCCGCGCGTAGTGATGAATGCCAGGACGCACCACCTCCACCGCAAAACGCTGGTCATACACCGGGTTCTCGGGCACAAACATGTGCCACCGCTGCCACTGATTCGTCACATATATATAAGGATCTACGAGCGGTTTCAGGGTCGAGCGCATCCACAACGCCACAGGAGAGCGATCGCTAAACGGCACTGCAGCCACGGCCACGGCGAACATGTGCCACAAGCAAAACATAATCAGCAGACCCTTGCCTACGAGGAGTATGCGAGCGTGTCTGTGCGGTTGGCACATGCGCCAAGTATAGAACACTGACAGAGAACGTGCGCAGCGGTATTCTGCTACCTGCATGCATCATCGTCATACTGTTTTTGCTCTCGTGTTGGCAGTAGTGGTTAGTGGAATGTTTGCCATGGCCCACTGGCATCGCATTCCGGTTCCGCCACAACCTCAGGTGACGCTCTCGTGCCGACAGCCAGATGTTCAGCGCCAGCTTGCGCGCGAAGGGAGTGCTATTACGTTTGCCGCTCCCGGCTCTCAGGTGTCCGAGACGCAGGCACGCGACAGTATCGATGCTCAGCTTCGCGCCGAGGCGAACGCAATTGCGGCACAATACCAAGCTGCCTGTGCCGAGGAAGCATGTTCGGCGCAGAAGACAGGCGAAGTGGAAACGCGCCCCAGTCCTTACGCGCTTACGCCGCTGGCTGGTGGCGGTTACCGCACCGCAGATGGCAGCGTTGCCGACTTCTTTGTGAAGATAGAGTGCGTACGACGCGTGCGTCGCAGCGGGTGATGACGTCGCATGTCGTAGCAACGCAGTGATTATGTAGAATAGCATTCGATGAAAATCGTCCTTCTGCTTCTTGTCATCTTTCTTTGTGCGCTACTCGCGCTGGGCACGCTCATAAGCTTTTTCCCACAAGCGTATCCGGAGGACTATCCAAGCCCACAACTAAGCCTCGTAGACTCGGTAGAACATCGAGTATGACTGATCAAAAAAAATCCTGAAAAAAGTACTTGACGCGGGTAAGTGACCTTCCTAGAATGGCCCGGCTGTGAGTACATCAGCCCGTTCGTAACGGCTGGATGGTTTCCTCTGTCACAGGAGGAGTCAGTGCTCACCGCGCAATTGGCTCCTTCACAGCATCGTGTAACAGAGAAGAGTGAGAGTCCTAGTAATTCCTTTGGAAACTAACGAGGTTGGCATCGCCTCGTTCTAAATAACGATCCCGCTCATTACTTGAAGCGTAGCGATCCTTCGTTGGCCCTGGTGGCCGATTGAACATCGCGTCAAGTTTTTACGAAGAGTTTGATCCTAGCTCAGAGTGAACGCTGGCGGCGCGCCTAAC